>CAYRLG010000003.1:0-155029 GCA_964425195.1 uncultured Desulfobacterales bacterium | reverse complement strand
TGATGGAGACGTAACTTTTTTTGACGATCCTACTTCAACTGAAGAAAAAAAAGATGATGATGTAACCTTTTTTGACGATAATGACAAAAAAGGAGATAAAAAGTAATGGTGATAAGTGAGCAACAGAGACAAAGTCTTGAAACATCCTATAATGACTTGGATATGGGCATTATTCTTGTATATAACTCCTTAGATTTAATTTTTATAAATAGATGGTTTCTAAAGAGATTACCAGAAAAGTTCAAACGACTGTGGGAAGTAGGAAAGACTTTTAATCTTAAAATGCTCTATGGTTCTGGAGAGAGTGATTCTAATAATGTGTATAAAATTCAGAATATTATAGAGAAGGTTATTAAAGAGAACTCTATAATAATATTGTCACAGGCTTTTCACAAATGGATTATACCACTTGACGACAGACGTTTTTCTGATGGTAGAATGCGTCAAACGTGTATTGTTCAATCTTACAGATATTCTAAAAAGATGGCATTGATTCAGATTAAAGATGAATCTGATACTGTTATAAAAAATACAAACCTTAATATTAGAAAAGAGCAGATTAAAGAGAAAAACAGAGAGCTAAAAGTTGCAAATTATCAACTTGAAAAGCTTAATAAAAGTTTAAAAAAACTCAATATAGAGCTTACCGAACGAGAAAAGTATGTTAAACAGAAATCAAAAATGGAGGCAATTGGACGTATGGCAGGAGGGATTGCCCACGATTTCAATAACTATCTTTTTATTATTCTTGGCAATACTGAGTTTCTTATGTCTGATATTGTGGCTAATGAAATTCATTATGGCTGCCTTAGAGACATCCAACAAGCAGCAAATAATGCAAAGAATATAATTGGCGAAATTGCTACTTTCAGACGATCTGATATTGACGAGTATGATTTGGAAGATAAGAATATAACCTACCTTCATATTGATACAGCAATTCGTGCACAAATTTCACTTGTAAAAGCCATGCTTCCAAAGTCAATTCAACTTGACTACCTTAATAGTAATTTAGATACTTCTGTTGTTCGTGCCAGCTCATCTCAAATTCAAAGAGTTCTTTTTAATCTTGTTATAAACGCTGCCCACGCAATATTGGGGAATTCATACGATCTGTTGGCAAACACAGAGATATCAAAAAAGTCAAAGATAGTTGGCTCTATCCAGATTATAGTTAAAACTGTTACAATGAAAGATAAAAATCCTTTGGCTGCAATATATAAAGCTGTGGATGAGCTTGATGACAATAGTAGTTTAAACTTAAGGGGAGATAGTATAGTCAATTTGTATGAATCTATTGTTCATGGTAAGTATGTAGCTATAACAATCTATGATAATGGCAATGGAATTGCCCCTGATAATTTAGAAAAGATATTTGATCCCTATTTCTCAACCAAACCCGTAGGGCATGGCTCTGGAATTGGACTGTCTGTAGTTCATGGGATTGTAAAACACCTAAAAGGTGCTCTCTACGTACAAAGTGAGCTAAATAAAGGTACTTGCTTTACTGTCTTTCTGCCTCATGTTGGAGATTCGTGCAAATAGGAACGAATCTCCAAGAACTATAAATAAGTTACCTCTAAATATTACTAATTCTCTAAATCTCTAAGGTTGTTCCTCCCCCACCTTTTTTTCTAATGGTTGCAAGGTGAGCCAGGATCGTGACCACAGAGATTCTCGCCTGTTACAAGAGTATTGGCTAAATAGGTAGTAACTAACACTTCTGGATTTTCGCTTGGTGCTCCTGTAACCACTTTAATTCCTGCTTGAGCAAACAGCTCTTGAGCTTTATGCCCCATACCGCCGGCAATAACAACATTTATACCATGATCATGTAGCCATTTAGGAAGTACACCGGGTTCATGAGGAGGGGGTTCAAGAACTTCAGTAGTTTTAATTTTATCGTTATCTGTGGTGACAAAACAGAACTCTTTGCAATGTCCAAAATGTGCTGTCAATTTACCCATTGCCATGGGAATCGCAAATTTCATAATAAAAAATCCTCTCTTTTAGCTTAACTCTTAAGTTAAATTATATCAGTTTATACATATTAAAAATTTAGATATTCTAAACCCAATGTCCTTCAACATTTGGTTCTTTTGAATATTGAAAAGCGTTATTTTTAAACTTCTCCACAACCTCTCTAACTGTGCCGTTAATTCCCGTAACAATTTTGATACCTGCTGCATCAAGAACATTGTATGCTTTAGGTCCGCAATTTCCTGTGATTAAAACTTCAACACCACAATCTGCAACTGTTTTACCAGCTTGAATTCCTGCTCCTTGAGGCAGGTTCATATTTTGATCATTTGGTTTTACATCAAAGTCAAAGGTATCTGTGTCAACAATCAAAAAATAGGAAGCTCTTCCAAATCTTGGGTCAAGTTCAGACTCAAGGGTAGTTCCACTTGATGATATTGCTACTTTCATTTTTAATCTCCTCTTCTTAAATTCTTAAATAATATGGTCATGTGAGGCATAGATAGTAATGCAACTATAGAGACTATAAAAACATAAAATTAGATTAAACGCTCTATTGTATCTTTCATAAACAACTCAACATTCTTCCACACATTTTTAACTGCCTGAGATGCTGGACCTTCAGAGTAGCTTACAAGGCTCTTTCCCACTCTCAGTGATTCAATAACATCTTTATCAAACGGAATCTCACCAGCAAATTTTATACTGTTGGAACTGCAAAAATTTTTAATCTTTTCAGATGCTTCTCGGTTTAAATCCGCCTTGTTTATACAAATATAGATTTGAGCACTCATCTGTCTGCCAAGTTTTATAACTCTTTGCATATCGTGGATACCAGATAGTGTTGGCTCTGTGACAATAAGTAGCGCATCTGCATTACTAATCGATGCAATTACAGGACAGCCAATTCCGGGCGGACCATCTGTAATAATTAACGGAATATTATCTTCTTTTGCTATCTGCCTTGCTCGTTGCCTCAATTGACTTACAAGAAGCCCAGAATTCTCCTCTGCAATACCAAGTCTTGCATGAACCATAGGTCCGTTTTCTGTTGTTGATATAAATTTATCTCCACATATCTGCCTTTCAAATGAGATTGCATCTTCTGGACAAAAATAGGCACATACTCCACACCCTTCACATAAAATTGGGTCAATTGTTAATTTATCTATCGCTTCATCTTTGACTTTACCGATTGTATTATTAGTAGCAGATTTTTCAGATATAGCTCTGTTTTCAATATTTGTAGATATTGCATCAAATTGGCATCTTTTAAGACACTCTCCACACCCTATACAGATATCAGGATCTATTTCAGCCTTATATCCTCCCTTAAACGGTTGAGTCTCTATAACCTGATGTTCAAGTGTAAGAAAAAGATTTGCAGCATCAACATCAGCATCTATAACCACTCTTTTTTTTGCAAGGGAGGCGATAGAGGCTGTAATACTGGTTTTCCCAGTGCCACCTTTACCACTTATAACTGTTAACTCCTTCATTTTACCATCCCCTCCCTTTGCTCTCTGTTGAGACTTTGATTGTTGACTATCTTTATGAGTTTGCTGTAGATATCTTGAAAAAGAGCTTTCATTTCAGGAAGTTCATCTACCAAAAATCGTCCTTGTGCACACACCTTTGCAGCCTCTCTACTAAATGGAATTCTCTGAATAATCTCAATCTTTTCAAACTCTGCATAGTTATCAATTAGACCTTTTTTGTATGTAACTTCTCCACTATTTTCTACAGATTTCTCATCTCTATCTACTCGGTTGATAACAATTCCCATAGGAATACCAAGTTTTTTAAGACCTTCAACTGTAAGTGTGAGATCATTTAGTCCAAAAGGCGTCTCTTCTGCTACAAGCAGTGCAAAGTGAGAGTCTCTCAAGGTTGCAACTGCTGGACACGATGTCCCGGGTGGAGCATCAACAATCGAGAGTCTATCCATGTTTTTGTCAATTTTGCTTTTAACCTTCTTTATCAATGGAGGAGACATTGCTTCACCAACTTTAAGTTCTCCCCATGTAAGATTAAACCCTCTGCTGCTCTGACCAATGTGCAAAGAGCCAAGAACTCTTGAACCCTCTTTTATAGCACCTGTAGGGCAAACCATACTGCACCCTTTGCATGAATGACACATCTCTGGAAAGATCATTATCTTTTTGGCAATCATGGTAATAGCACTGAACCTGCATATTTTTGTACACTCTTGGCAGAGTGTACAAAAATTCATATCAACCTCAGGTATCATGGTTGAAATCTCTTGGGTTATAATATTGTCTGGTTTGATAAAAAGATGGGCATTTGGCTCTTCAACATCACAGTCAAAAAGTTCAACATTATATTTTAGTGATTTGGCTTCTTCCATTGCTGTAACTGCAAGATTTACGGCAACAGTTGTCTTACCTGTTCCACCTTTACCACTTGCAACAGTGACTATCATATCAATTATCCTTATTATATAAAGACATAGAATCACAGAAGTGTGTCTCTATTAGTTTCATAATTAGTTGTGCATCTTAGGTGTGGCTGTTATATTTACTTTATGGATACTAAACATTTAAGTATATGCTAATAACTATTATAAGCAATAGCTCATATATGTCAAGGAATATTTTGAAAATTTAAGATAAGTTTAAGTCAGATAAGGTAGAAAAGAGATGTTAAGTGAGATTGAAAATAACCATAAGCACTTGGAGTTGTTAGCACCAGCCGGCACTTTAGAGCTTGGTAAAGCTGCTATCGAGCATGGAGCAGATGCAGTATATATTGGAGCTACAAAATTTAGTGCACGCAAGAATGCAGGAAACAGCCTAAATGATATATTTAGACTGATTGAGTATGCACATCAATTCAATGCAAGGGTTTATCTTGCACTCAACACAATTCTTACTGATTCAGAAATTTTAGATGCAGTAAAGATAATTACAGAGGTTTATGAGGCAAAAGCAGATGGAGTTATAATTCAAGATATGGGACTTCTTGAAACAGAACTCCCTCCAATTCCTCTAATTGCAAGCACACAGACCCACAATATCACCCCTGAAAAGGTTAAATTTCTTGAAGATGTTGGTTTTAGCAGAGTTATTCTTGCACGAGAGCTGAGTCTCCAGAAAATAATAGAGATTAGAGCTAAAACTAAAATTGAGCTTGAATGCTTTGTTCATGGTGCTTTATGCGTCTCCTACAGTGGTCAATGTTATCTTAGTCAAGCAACTTGTAGAAGAAGCGGTAATAGAGGTGAGTGTGCACAGCCTTGCCGTCTTAAATATACGTTAAAAGATGGAAAAGGAGGCGATGTTATATCCAATAAACATCTTCTATCTTTAAAAGATTTAAATCTAATTGATAATATTAAAGAGTTGGCAGAAGCAGGGGTTACATCGTTTAAAATTGAGGGGCGATATAAAGATATGGCGTATGTTAAAAATGTTGTTGCAGCCTATAGACAAACTATTGACAACTTTATTAAAACTTACAATGGCTACAAAAGGCAAAGCTCTGGAGAGACTCATCTTAATTTTATTCCAGACATTAAAAAGACATTTAATCGTGGTTATACCCGTTATTTTCTTTTTAATTCCAAAGAGATTGAACATCAAGCTGCCATAGATACCCCAAAGTCTATAGGGGCTGAAGTTGGCAAGATAACCCATATAGATAAAAGATACATTCGTATTTCAGGAAAAACTTTACATAATGGTGATGGAATCTGCTTTATCTCTAAATATAGTGTATTAAAAGGATTTAGGGTAGAGCGTGTTGTAAATGGGGATATTTTTCCAAACGATATGGACGGCTTAAGTGTAGGCGTTAGGCTATTTCGTAATAGAGATCACCAATTTTTAAAACTTATAGATAGGCAGACTGCTTATCGCAAAATAGGTGTATCTATGAGCTTTGATCAGACAGTTAGAGATATATCTCTAACTGTTACAGATGAAGATGGATTTTCTGTGGTTTCAACTATTCAAGTTCCATATAATGAGGCAAAACAGCTTGATAAAATTAAGGAGCAGATTAGAGCTCAACTTACAAGTACAGGAAATACTATTTTTGAGGTGAAAGAGTGTTGCATTAATACTTCTAAACCTGGTTTTTTACCTAAAAGCCTTTTAAATAGTTTAAGAAGAGATGCCTTAGAGCAGCTCACCCTATTGAGGACAAAAGAGTATAAAGTAGAGAAAAGGGCGAACAAACCCAATAGCAGTACCTCTCCTATCTATCCTGATAAGAGTCTTGATTATAAAGCCAATGTTTTCAATCAATATGCTAAGCAGTTTTATGAAAAACATGGTGCAGCGGTTTTAGAAGAGGCTTTTGAAAAAGGGGGTGATCCATATAGAAAAACAGTTATGATCACTAAATACTGTATCCGCCGTGAGATTGGAGCGTGTTTAAAAAAAGAGAAACAGCAGTTGAAAATTGAGCCTCCACTCACACTGACAGATGGAAAATATAACTACAAGCTACTTTTTGATTGCGAACATTGTCAGATGCGTGTTGTTTTAGGAAACTGAGATTGACTTTATTTCCAACTTTACTCTATAGTGCCCGTGATATCGTAGTCTGAACTATAAAAAATGTCTCAATGCAAGAGAGATAGAGCAATATTGATTATAAAATTAAAATAAAGGAACGATTATTAATGGAGAGTATAAAAAAAAGTGAGAGCACTTCGGAAATTATTCCTGAACAGATGGGATACAATACAAAATTTCAATTTGAATGCCACAAAGGGGTAAAATGTTTTACAAAGTGTTGCAGAGGAATTGATATCATGCTCACACCCTATGATGTTTTGACAATGAGAAAAGAGCTTGGTCTTACATCTGAAGAGTTTCTATCAATCTATACAGAGGTACAGCTTCTGGAAAAGGGAGATTTACCGATTGTTATACTCAAAAAACTTGATGATGGACAAAAGTCATGCCCGTTTGTAAAAGATGTTGAAGGATGCCAGATTTACCCTTTCAGACCATCAGCATGTCGCTACTATCCTCTTGGAATGGGTTCTCTTAGCTATGCAAGTGAGCTTAACAAGGGGGGCGATATAAGCAGTGATGACGCATTTTTCTTTACAGTAAAAGAGTCTCACTGCCTTGGTTTTGAAGAGAAAAAGGTGTGGACAGTTGCACAGTGGAGAGAAGATCAAGGGGTAAATATCAGAGACGAGATAAATGCAGGTTGGACTGATCTTATTGTTAGAAAAAAGACCATTCCAATGAGCATAAAACTATCTGAGCAGAGTAAGCAGATGTTTTTTCTTGCATGTTATAATATTGATAAGTTCAGGCAGTTCATCTTTGAAAGCACATTTTTAAAAAGGTTCCCAGTTGATAAAGAGCTGGTTGAAGAGATGAAAAACGATGATATAAAACTACTTAAATTTGGGTTTGAGTGGCTAAAATCGATCTTCTTTAAAGAGGGTGAGATTAATGTCAAGCCTCAGGATATAGCGTAACATAGAGTGTAAAAGGCGTAAAATAATAGATAGCAAAAGAGTGTGGGGACGGACACAACAGAGTGTTCTGTCCCCACATTAAATTTAATTATAACAGAGATCTTTCCTAAATTCAGGATTTTCAAGCCTTGCATCAATATCAACATCAAAAAAGCGTGCAAGAGGTTCTAAAATCTCAGGACTCTCTTGTTGCACCTTTTTTGTTGCCTCAATTACAACATCAAGACCCTTTTGGGTCATCTTTCCCATTGGTTGTCTGCAAGGACCTGACGGCATACCAAGAAGCTGCATAAGGGTTTTCAGAGCAAGAGGATTTCTTGCTCTACACTTTACCATACCGTAAGGAGTCTGCTCCTCTGTGGTTACAGTAACCAGACTAAGAAGAGGAGATAAAGCCTTATTAAGAGCTTGTGCTCCTTTAATATCTCCCTCTAATTGAAGTTTTACCATATCTGTAAGAGCTTTTGGTGCAATGTTTGAGATAACAGAGATACCGCCGCACGCCTTTATTGATGGATCAACCATTATATCCAGTAATATTGCATCATCACCTGAAAAAATTTTAAAATTGTCTCCGCAGCATATCCTTGTTCTTCTCATATTATCAATATTGCCGGTTGCCTCTTTTACAGAGTTTATATTTTTATATTCACGGCTTAATATTGCAAGGTCTTCGGGCAGCAGTTGAGTGCCGGTTCTTCCCGGAATTATATATGGAATGAACTCTGTGTCTGGAAATGCTTTTAATACTGGTTCATAATATTCACGGCGTATTTCAAGAGAGCTTGGTCCGTTATAATAAGGATCAACCATTAAAATTCCATCAACACCTGAATTTACAGCGTGCTTTACAGCCTCAAGAGCTTCATTTGTGTTGTTGCTTCCTGCACCTGCAATACAAACACACTTTCCTTTTGAACCTATAGCAATTGCAGCAACCAATCTGTTGTGCTCTTCCCATTGAAGTGTTGGACTTTCACCAGTAGTTCCAGCCGCAAGTATGCCAGTTATATTATTTTGAATCTGAAATTGTATAAGTTGCTCAAGACCTTCGGTATCTAACTCACCATTAGATGTAAATGGTGTTGCTAATGCTGTATAACATCCAGTTTCCATATAAAAACCCCTTTATAATTATTAGAGTTGTTCCTAAGTAGTTTCATATTTAATTATAAATCTCTTATGCTCTGCCAAAACGTGAAAATTTCATTGTAAAGTTGCCTCTACCTTGAGTTGCTGATCTCAAAGCTGTTGAGTAGCCAAACATCTTGGATAGCGGTACAGTTGCCTTGATAACCTGTATATTTGACTTAGGAGCAATAGACTCAATCTTACCGCCTCTTGTATTAAGATCAGAGATAGCTTCACCCATGTAGTTGTCAGGAACAAGAACTTCAACATCCATTATAGGCTGAAGTAGAGACATTTTACCTTTTTCCATTGCATCTTTACACGCCATAGATGCACACACTGAAAATGCAAGAGGATAACTTTGTCCATCTCGTAAAGAGCACCTTTTTACAACAATCTCTGTATCAACAACAGGGTAACCTTTTAGAAATCCGCTCTCAAGAGCCTCTTTTGCCCCTTTTTCAATAGCAGCAATAAACTCTGATGAGATTAGTGTATCTACACCTCCAGAGGCAGCATTCTTACGGCTCTCTGCCGCACTACGACCACTCTCTACATAACCTTGAATCGTCTCTTTAGTTAAACTATTCGTAAACTTGATTCCTGCTCCACGTTCTAAAGGATTGAGAGTTATATCAAGCTCTGCAAAATGGGGTTTTCCAGCAATATCTCTCTCAAAAATGGCGTGACCATTAGAAGGAGACTCCATAACCTCACGATAAACAACCTGTGGTTTTCCCATATTTACATTGGTGTTAAACTCTCTTATCATTCTGCTGATTATAATTTCAAGATGAAGTTCTCCCATACCTGAAAGAATTATCTGACCTGTATCGTCATCTGTCTTTACCTCAAGGGTTGGGTCTTCCATAGTGAATTTTTTGAGTACATCTTCAAGTTTTTCTTGATCTGCATGGCTTTTAGGTTCAATGGCAATTGAGATAACAGGTTTATAAAATTCCATTCTCTCAAGTAGTACTGGGTTAGATGCAGAACATAATGTCTCTCCAGTTGAAGAGTCTTTAAGCCCCATAACTCCTACAATATCTCCTGCCGATGCCTCTTCAATTCGCTCCATTTTATTTGCGTGCATCTGAAAGATTCGAGATGGCTTCTCCTTTTTCTTTAACCATGGATTAAAGACATCTTCACCAGCAACCATTTTACCGCTATATATTCTGAGAAAACAGAGTTTTCTTCCCTCAATCATTGAGACTTTAAAGATAAGAGCTGACAATGGAGCACTCTTTTGCGGCGGATATTCAACTGTGTTGTGGGTATGTGGGTGAGTCCCTTTGACTGGTGGAATATCTACTGGGCTTGGTAGATAATCTTTTATAGCATCAAGTAGAGGCTGAATACCTTTATTTCTAAGGGCAGTGCCACACAGAACAGGTACGATTTTTCGCCCAACTGTTGCATTTCTTATAGCTTTGATAAGATCAGAAGTTGGAATCTCCTCTTCAGCTAAGTATCTCTCCATTATGTTATCATCAAATTCTGATATTGCCTCAAGAAGTTTTGTTCTGTACTCATCTGCCTTTTGAACTATCTCTAAATCAGAATCGTCAATATCAGATACAGAAAATTCTGCCCCTAACGTGTCATCATCCCATATTATCTGTTTCATGTTTACAAGATCAACAACTCCTGTAAAAGAGTCTTCACTGCCAACTGGAATCTGAAGAGGCAGAGGATTTGCATTTAATTTTTCATGGATCATCTCAACAGCATTATAAAAATCTGCACCTATACGATCCATTTTGTTTATAAATGCAATTCTTGGAACTGCATATTTGTCAGCCTGCCTCCAGACAGTTTCAGATTGAGGTTCAACACCAGCCACTGCACAAAAAACTCCGACCGCACCATCTAAAACACGCAAAGCTCGCTCAACCTCAATGGTAAAATCAACATGTCCCGGAGTATCTATAATTTGCACCTGTGCATTTTTCCACTGACAGGTTGTAACAGCCGATGTAATGGTGATCCCACGGTTTTGTTCATCCTCCATCCAGTCCATGACAGCTTCGCCATCATGAACTTCGCCTATTTTGTGAGATTTACCAGTATAATAGAGAATTCTTTCAGTTACAGTTGTTTTACCAGCATCTATGTGTGCCATGATGCCTATGTTTCTTATGCTTGAAATATTTGGTTTTTTCATAATTTTATTATGCCTACTATGTCTGAATATATCGATATATTATCTATGTTTTATCAATTTAATAGAGAAATAGTTGATATAGTAGCACAACCATAAAGTGTCAAGGAAATAAGAAGCTAAAAAGCGACTTATAATTAGCATTTAAGGTTTTTAAGAGTGATTTATAGTTCTGGTTCAGAAGATATACTCAACTTTGAAGAGAGTAAAGCTCAAAACTGTCGATAAGATGACTTCACAGCCTGTTAGTAGATTATATTATTTTCCATTGCTTATATGTCAAATCGCTACTATATTTGGCTAATTTTATCATTTATACTCTAAATGGTCATAAAATTAACTTTTTTAGATTAATCCATTTAAAGTATATTTCTTTTTAATCAATTTACCTGTTACATATAATTTTCAACAGGCTCTAAGGAGTTAACAAATCATGCTGCAAAATAAAAAAATCGGTTTTATTGGAAGTGGAAACATGGGAGAAGCCCTAATAAGCGGTCTTGTTATGTCAAAGGCTACTAAGCCTGAAAATATCATCTGTTCAGATGTTCGCAAAGAGCCTTTGAAGGAGATAGAGGAAAAATATGGTGTGTTGACCACAACTAACAATATGGAAGTTGCTCAACGCTCAGAGATAATTATATATGCAACTAAACCTCAAATTCTTGGTAAAGTTCTCAAACAGACAGCATCTGCGTTGGATCGCTCAAAACTGATTATCTCAATTGCTGCTGGAGTACCATTAGCTGCAATTGCATCTGGTCTTGGTAAGGAGCTTCGACTTATTCGTGTAATGCCAAATATATGTGCATTTGTTAAAGCAAGTGCAACAGCAATTGCTGCTGGTCAATATGTAGAGGATGGAGACATTGAGCTTGCAAAAGCAATTTTCGACTCTGTAGGTATAAGTGTATTTATAGAGGAGAATATTTTGATGGATGCGTTTACAGGACTTAGTGGCAGTGGTCCGGCTTATATATTTATGATTGTTGATGCTATGGCTGACGCTGGTGTTAAAATGGGGCTTTCAAGAAAAGATTCCCTTTTGCTCTCAAGCCAAACGATTTTAGGAGCTGCAAAGATGCTCTTAGAGTCAAAAGAGCATCCAGGACAACTCAAAGATAGAGTAACATCACCCGGAGGAACTGCAATTGCAGGCATTCACACTCTTGAAGCAGGCGGACTTAGAACAACAATTATTAATGCTATTGAATCTGCTACCAACCGTTCTAAAGAGCTTGGAGATATTATGATTCAAAATTTTGAAAACAATAATGGAAAATAGAAAGCCCTGAAATAAATTTCTTAGCTAAAGTAAAATAAGTTAGTCAAAGCCGACCGTTATTATATTCCACTTTAGTGGACTCTTCTTAAACTCCTTAGCCGTGCGATTTATCGCTCGGCTATAAAATCTACTTTATCAACTGGTTTGACCACTACCAAAAATAGCATAATACAATCTCCAAAATTAGAATTATGGTTGGTAATGGAAGATTTAAGGAATTGGCACAATATGACAACAAACAAAACCATACTAATTGTTGATGATCAAAACTCAATTCTCAAAACCTTAGAGAGGATATTGTCTCGAAAAGGTTATAATATACTCTCTGCATCTAATGGTACAGAGGCTCTTGAGCTTATTGCTAACAGAAAAGATGAAGATGATATCTTCTTAATATTAGCAGATCAGAGAATGCCTAAGATGACAGGTATTGAGATGCTTGAAGAGACAATGGATACTCTCCCAGATGCAATAAGAGTTCTTATGTCAGGATATTCAGATAGAGAGAGCGTTGCAGCAGCACTAAACCAGAAGATAGCCCATAGATTTATCAGCAAACCTTGGAATATTGATGAGTTAGATATAGTTGTCCATTACGCTTCTGAATATCCTGAAAAGTTAAGAGAGATCGATATTTATCCTAAAATATCTGAATGTTGTGAACTCAATATTATGCAAAAAGATATTAAAAAGTTTAATGACTATCGTAATGACATGACCCTTGGAAAGATAGCATTGAATCATGGATTTATCACTCGTAGGCAGTTAGAATCTGCAATGACCGCAACTCAAAGTGCTCGACAAGCAGGTAGAGATGTCTCTCTTGAAAATATACTCTTTGAAAAAGAGCTTATCTCTTCAGAAGATATGGGAAAACTTATTGCAGCCTCCCGTAGAACAATGGGTAAATCCTTTGGAGTGATCGCTGTAAAGGAGTATGGAGTCAGTCTAACTGATATAAAAAGGTGTCTTGATATCCAATCAAAAGAGTTTGCTCAAACATCTATATGTCGCCTTATTGGCTCTATTCTTGTAAGTGAGAATGTTATTACAGAAGAGCAAAGAGACTCAATTATAATTGATATGACCTACTCTGAAAGAGAAGAGATACTAAAAAGCGAGTCAGATAGTAAATCTTCCGGAGAAGAGAGTAATAAATTTGATAGTGTAGAAAAAAAGATCATACTAAATAAGAAAAAGCAACTCTTCTTCAGGCAGAGGGCTTTTGATAAACTATTTTGCAAAATTGCTATTGATAAAAATTTTGTAACTGAGCAAGAGGTTTTAGATGTTTTAGAAGAGCAACTTATCGATTTTGGTAAGAGTGTTACGATTAAAAAGATAAGAGATATTATGCTTGCTAACTCCATAATTTCAGATAATCAGGCAGATATTATTGACTCTGTAATTTCTAAAAATTCCAATTTGACCCAAAGCAGCAATATAGAGGATAAAAAAAGAGATACACTCCTTCTTATCGGAGATAGACGATGCTTTGAATTAACTATAAGTGCTGATGAAATGGAGGCAAAAATAAGGCTTGTGGGTAAAATGCCTGTTGATATGAATCCTGAAAATTTAAAGTATCTACTTAGAACCCACCAGATAATTTATGGTTTGGCAGATGATATTGATATTGAACTTTTTATTAGAAGAGCATCAACAAAAAATAGAAAGCCATTTATTATTGCAAGAGGTAGAGCTGTAAAACCCGGACGTAATGCCACAATAAAATACTTTTTTGAAGATGAAAATGCACGGTTTGGTAGAGAGCTTGCATCAGGCAAATTTGATTACAGAGATAGGGGAGAGATAGTTAATGTTACCCCGGGAACTGTTTTAGCTCGAAAAGTCTCTATTATACAGCCTATAAAAGGGAGTACTGTTAAAGGGTTAGAGATTCCAGCTCCTATTGCTCTTGATGTAGAACTTAGTGCTGGAAAAGGTGCGGCAATATCTAAGGATGGATTGACAGTTACAGCAGAGGTTAATGGAAGACCAGATTTGACCATTGGTGGCAGAATAAGTGTGATGCACGAAAAAGCTGTTGATGGTAATGTCGATTTTAGAACTGGTAACATAATTTTTGGTGGAGATGTTAATGTAACAGGAACTCTTTTGCCCGGTTTTTCTGTAAAGGCTGATAACCTAACTGTTAATGATATTGACGAAGGAGAGGTTAATGTTGAAAATAACATTATTGTTAAAAATAACATTATCAATGCAAATATTGTATCTGGAGGAAATCTTCTTGTTGCACAATCAATGAAAAAGAGTGTTGTCTCTGCTCGTGGTGATGTGGTTATTGAAAAGGAGATTATTGATTGCACTATTATAACAAGTGGTAAAGTTTTAATTTCAAGGGGTAGAATTATTGCAAGTTTAATTCATGCTGCAAAAGGGATTGAAGCAAAAGAGATTGGCAGCCAAACCTCATCTCCATGTAGTCTATTCCCGGGATCTGACGATCACGCAAATGATGCGATTAATAAGTTTAATGAGCAGATTGACAGTGAGAAAAAGAGGCTTGAAGAGCTTGAGGGTATTCAAAAAGAGTGTGAGAAAAAGATTTTTGAGCAGCTAAACACTCTATCTGATATGTCAAAAATTCAAGAGGGGCTTTTAACAGAGAAAGAGAACGCCTTGTTAGGAATCAAAAGTGCTGTAAGTGAGGTTGTAAAAAAGCATATAACAGAGCGTGCAGTTGAACTTGATAAAAATATATCTAAGGTAAGTGACACTATAAACAAGCTATTTTATCAACACGAAAAGAGTCAAGCAAAGTCAAAGTCAATCCAGATAAAGGTAACTTCTGCTAATATACAGATACATAAAATTATAAAAGAGAGAAATGAGTTTCAAAAATGGTATGAAAATCAAACAAGAGGGCTTTTAAAAAGAGATATTCCGAGTGTAACAGTTCATGGGTTATTATTTGCTGGAACTCAAATTAAAGCACCTCGCTGCGCCATGAAAGCAGCAAGTGATATTAGAAGTTCAAAAATTTATCA
This sequence comes from uncultured Desulfobacterales bacterium, assembly GCA_964425195.1. Taxonomy (GTDB): domain Bacteria; phylum Desulfobacterota; class Desulfobacteria; order Desulfobacterales; family Desulfobacteraceae; genus Desulfamplus. The sequence goes on along the minus strand of CAYRLG010000003.1, from coordinate 139,994 downwards.
GGTTCTGAATAACGACAATCCAGATATACAATTTTATGAGATGAAAATAGAACCCATAGTAAGTTCAAGAGGTAGAAGGTAGAGAAATAGGTAGCGTTGGATATCTCTTTGATATACGTTCTACCGCCCAAATAGCCCCTTTTCTAAGAGGTTCATGTTCAAGAAAGTTACCATCTTCATCTATGTAGGAGAGAAGGATTTTATAATACTCATCAGCAAGCCTCTTATCTTGAGCCATTATTTCGCCCATAGCCTCAGGGGCACCCCAGCCAATACCTCCAGATTCATCGTTAAGACTCCACATAAGTCGCCTCATTACAACTCTTGCAGACTCAATATTGCTAAATGCCATCTGTGCCACAACTTTCCCCATCGCCCTAACAGAACGCCATTTTATCTGTTCGTTAGTACTTTGTATGAATGAAAAAAGTGGATTTATTGATTGAGCTGGAGGGATTTTAAGAAGCTCCTCTATCGCCTTTTTCTCATCACTCATCAAAAGAAGTTCATAAACTTGCTGTTTAACTCTTCTCATTCCCATGATATACAATCTCCTCTACAGCTTTTTATAACGTCATCTATATCGTCCTTAAATTGTTGTAAAATGTCGTCTGTGAGATTTTCTACTATCTCAATATATCCAGCTTGATTTTTTACAAAGATTTTAGGGCACATATCTATGCAGATATCGCATAAAACACAGTCAGTTATATCAATAACCAATTTTCTCATCTTAAAGAGATCCTATCTTAATTTTTGTATAAAGATAATACAGTTGCAGTTTTAGACAACGCAAAGATTAGTCGATTTAGAAAACTTTAGGTGCTAAAGACCTACAAGTTCAAACTCTCCCCATGCTCCAAGTCGCTTTCCCTTAATTATAATAACTCCATTAACACCATCAATATGCTGTCCAACTTCTATTGCCTTTTCAATATCGCACTCCTGCTTCACTATATTGCCAAGAGCTGTGGCTGCTGCATCTGCAATTGAACATGAGTTGGCAATTACAGTGGCTGCATCAGCTTTACCAAAACTTATAGAATGACCAACTGTTCCAGATGATGTACAAATTGCCATACCAGAGCCTAACTTAGTTGGAGCAATACGTGCTCCAACTTTCATGCTTAAAGGAGATTTCCCTGCAAATATTGCAAAGACCATATCAGAGTTGATTTTAAAAAATATATCTCCTCCATTTTCAACAATCACTTCTGATGAATATCTTAAAAGCTCATCTCCTGTATGTTGTGCAATTGCCCCTGCTATTGCAGCCATTGGTCCTACACCTGCTCTTTTTCCAGCATCTATCATATCTCTAACTATTTTAGGGATAGCTGGAATTACAGGTTCTAAAGGAGTAAAAGATATCTTAAACTCTGGATGAATTTCTATATATGACTCCACAAAATCACGCAGTTGAAGCATCTTTGTCAAGGCTATCTTTGATAAATCAGAGGTAGCTTGTATATGAAGGTCTGTCTCTTTAGCTGTGACAGTAAAACAGACAAGCCCCTCTCTTCTTGATTTTGATCGATATTTCCGATTCTCAAACATTACTTATGAGCCTATTGAAAAATTTTTAATTCTACTTTGCTATAATTTTTTTCCAAATTATGCACCATGCTTAAATTGATATAACAAACATTATTAATCATTGATACTGAAATCTAACCTTAGAATTGATAAGGTTTATGTATAATCTGAATTTACAAATGAGTTTTTTTGTATTAGAAACCCTAAAAGTTATTTAATCCTAAAGGTTATTCAATGTTGATGCTTTAAGAGATTTTAATATAGAGGGAGATGTATGACAAGAGTTATCACGGTAACAAGCGGTAAGGGAGGAGTTGGTAAAACAAATATAAGTGCAAATCTTGCCCTCCATTTAGCTGAACTTGGATACAGCACGTGCCTCTTTGATGCTGATTTAGGTCTTGCAAATATCAATATACTATTTAAAATTTACCCTGAATATAATCTGAAAGATGTAATACTTCACCAAAAAGATATTAGAGAGATTCTTGTTGAAAACTATGAAGGTATTGATATCATTCCCGGAAGTTCAGGTATCGAACAGATGGCTAATCTTACCCCTGAGCAGATTGTTCAGCTTATTAACCAGTTTTCAAAGCTGGATCATTATGACTACTTTATAGTTGATACTGCTGCTGGTATATCTAAAGATGTAATCTCATTTTGTCTTGCATCATCAGAGTTAATGCTTATCATCACGCCTGATCCAACATCACTTACTGATGCGTACTCTCTTCTTAAAATCCTTACACTAAATGGGTTTAAAAATTCTGTGATGGTGGTTATCAATCAGTCACCGGGTCTCCAGAGTGCCAAAAATGCTTTGGGTAAATTTATGGCAACCACTACAAAATACTTAGGATTAAAATTGATACCCATTGGTGTATTAGGCAGAGATCAAAATGTTGTTTCTGCTGTATCAAGGCAGAAACCTTTTATTATACTCTATCCTAATACTTCAGCTTCTAAGAGTATTAAAAATATTGCCCAAAACCTCATTAGAAAAGAGAGAGAGGGGGTAGTTAGCTTTACGATGGAGACATTTTGGGAAAAGTGTCTTAGCTTTTTTACCAGAACATTAAAAACAGGGGTTAGAAAAAAGAGTGTATTAGAACAAGGAGTATCTAATTATGAGAGCGAACCTGATCCATTGATGGCAAAACCATCTGAGTCTGCCACACTACCTGATTCTACAGCACAACGTATCTACTCCCTACCTGATACTGATGAATCAGAGGTTGAACTTCTTCCACCTAAAGTAGTGGATTACAGCTCCTCTGACAAACAAGAAGAGCAAAAAAATGAAAATGAGTCAAAAGAGTTATCTGATACGACAAAGCTAATCTTTCAGACAAATCAACTTTTGACTCAAGTTGCACAAAGTATCTCATCTGTTGCCAATGAGCTAAAAGAGATAAGAGAGTTATTTGCAAAAAGCCAATTTCAATCTACTGATTTTGTTCAAACTGTACAGCCACTACAAGCCCAACTCCATAATGATAACTCGCCTGAAAAAGATATGCAGCAATTGACCTCAGTACTTGCAGGTTATGCTATGTTTCAATCGTTGGATGATAACGAAATTAGAAGTGTTATAACTCTTCTAAAGTTACGAGAATATCAACCCGGTGAGATTGTGATCCAAAAAGGGGAAGCTGGTAAAAACTTATTCATAATTGTATCTGGCAAGGTTGAGGTTATTGATGAGCAAGGAGTTGTGTTGGATACAATGGAGAGTGAAGATGTATTTGGAGAGATGAGTTTAATAAGTGGAGACCCTGTAAATGCAACCATAAAAGTACTTGAAACAACAAGAGTACTCTATCTTGATGGTAAAGAGTTTATATTGATGCTGCGTAAATACCCGCCTCTTCAGATGTACTTTGCAAGGCTTTTGAGCAAACGGCTCTCCAATCGCCTAAAAAAGGCAGATATTGCAAAGAGTGAATATCTGCAATCTGGGCTTACTGGTTCTATTGCACAGACAAATATTCCTGAGCTTTTGCAGATGCTAAATATGGGTCAAAAAACAGGCATGATTGCTTTCAGATTTTTAGATAGTAATGCTACAATATCATTTCGTAACGGAGAGGTCGTTGGTGCGCAGTATAAACAGGACTCTGACAAAGAGGCTTTTTATAAAATATTGATGGAGAGTGAAGGACGATTTACATACACATCAGCTCTTCCCCCAAGAGATAGGAACAAGCAGGCTATTGGACATTTTATGAAGTTGTTGATGGAGGGAATAAGCATGATGGACGAAAAAAGTGAAGAGAAAAGCTAACTCAATTTATTGGGTGTTTTAACTACAAGGCACTACTTTAAGAAAATAAAAATAATGGATGGTCTTTATAATGGAATATAGTACCAAAACAGTTGAAGTTGAAAGAATAGGTGTAGTTGGAGCTGGAAGCTGGGGTACTGCCCTTGCTAATTTGCTGGCTGAAAAAGGTTATAGAGTTGATCTGTGGGCTTATGAACCTGAAGTGAAATACGATATCATTGAGTACAGAGAGAATAGACTATTTTTGCCGGGTATAAAACTTTCAAAAAATATTGTCCCTACAAATGATCTTGAAGAGGTTGTTCTCTCTAACTCTATTCTTCTTATTGTAGTTCCATCTCACACTATGCGCCAAGTTGCGGTTGATATATCTAAGTTTATCTCGCCCGATACCGTTGTGATTACAGCCTCTAAGGGGATTGAAGATGGAACATACCTTACTATGATGGGGGTTATTAAGGAGTCAATCCCCTTGTTGAATGAGGATCAAATCGTTGTTCTATCAGGTCCAAGTTTTGCTAAAGAGGTTGCTCAAAAAGTTCCTACAGCCATAAGTGTAGCTGCAAAAGATATTGATATTGCGACCAGTATTCAGCATATTTTTGCTACAGAGTATTTTAGAGTTTATGTAAATGATGATCCAATTGGTCTTGAGATTGGTGGAGCTGTGAAAAATGTAATTGCAATTGCAGCAGGCTTTGTAGATGGTATGAACTTAGGATTAAACACAAGAGCAGCTCTTATTGCCCGTGGTCTTGTGGAGATCAGAAGGCTTGGAATGAAGATGGGTGCAAATCCTCACACTTTTTCAGGTCTTTCTGGTGTTGGTGACTTAATTTTAACTTGCACAGGAGATTTAAGCCGTAATTACACTGTAGGAAAGCAGTTAGGGCAGGGGATGACAATTAAGCAGATACAAGATAAAAGGCTTACAGTTGCAGAGGGGGTACGAAACACAAAATCTGTCTATAATCTTGCAAAAAAACTTCGTATTGAGCTGCCAATAATCAATGAAGTTTATAAGGCTTTATACGAAAACAGTACACCTGCTCATGCAATTGAGAGACTTATGACAAGAAAACTTGGACATGAAACAAGTGAACTTGCTTAAACAAAATTTAGATAAATTTGATAAGGATAAAGATTTCTACTTTTTTGATGCTCATTGCCATCTTCAAGAGCCTGAAATATCATGGGACATTAAAGGTATAATGGAAAGATGGCAACACAACAGAGGCGGAGCAGTTGTCTGTTGCGGAACAAAGGAGTCAGATTGGCAAGAAGTTAGACGTATTGCTTCACAATATAGCAACGTGCTGCCATGCTTTGGAGTTCATCCTTGGTTTGTAGAGGATGTTTCTGAAAAATGGTTCTATGAGCTTGATAGATATCTTGATATGGAGTTTTTAAACACAAAAATATCTGAAAAAAACTATTATAGCGTAAATTCACATTTTAGTCAGTTCTGTAGAGTTAAAAGAGCGTTTATTGGAGAAATTGGCTTAGATCATGTTATTAAAAATGTAGATTATACAAAGCAGGAGTTAATCTTTAAAACACAGATGGGTATGGCAAGGGAGAGAAAAATCCCTGTTTCAATCCATGTTCGTAAAGGGTGGGATGTACTACTTAAAATACTAAAAAAGATGGGAAAACTTCAACAAGGAGGTGTGATTCACTCCTACTCGGGTCCTGCAGATATTGTTCCTTTGCTTGAAAGTTATGGTTTGTATATCTCTTTTTCAGGATCAGTTACCAACAAAAATAACAAGAAGGTACAAAAAGCACTAAAAGCAGTCTCTCTAAATCGACTTTTGATTGAGACAGATAGTCCTGCGATTCTTCCTCAATATTCTGTTTTATCTACGCTACTTGAAGATAGTGAAATCCAATTAACTATCCACGATTTTATCTTTTCAAATAAACTATTTAAGATGGGTTGGAATGAGCCTTGTAATATCTTTTTAGTTGCAGTTGCAGTATCAGAAATTCTTGATATCCCTTTATATGAAGTAGCTTGTAAAACATCTATGAATGGAGAAGAGCTGTTTTTAGCTCCTAATTAGTTAACTCTTCTGAAATTTTGTTCAACTGCTGTTTAAGAAAGGCTATTTTTTCTGGCATCTGACTTTTATCGCTCATCTTTGCACCTTTTTCAAGTTCTGCTGCAACAGTAAAGATATCTGTTAATCCAAGATTACCAGCAGCACCTTTAATAGAGTGAGCTGCCATAGCTGCACCAATGTAGTTTTCAACAGCTAATTCTGTTTCAAAATTGTTAATGTCTGCTATTGAGACATCCACCATCATCTCTAAAAGTTCCTTAAAATCTGCCTCATCAACTCCAATTTTAGATGCCATATCTTTGAAATTCATTTTCAATAACTCCTTCATATTTTTTAAGTTGTCTCAAAGTAAACTTATAATTTATAAACAGATATTATAAAAAAATATATATTGCAATTGGTATTAAGAAATATGTATATGAAGTGTAAATAGATTTATTATTCACGTAGTGAACAACAAACTGTAATAACGTTGTTAAGAGATAGGAGAGACACATGGTTGATAAGAGAGTACTTGTAGTTGATGATGAAGAGTCGATCTGTCTATTATTAAAATCCGCACTTAGTACTAAGGGGTACAATGTTTTTACTGCTAACTCCCCTTCTGAAGCTCTTGATTTGCTTGATAAAGATACAATTCTTGTGATGTTTATTGACCTTAATCTTCCTGATATGACAGGTGTAGAGCTTTGTAGAGAAATTATAAAACGTAATCCTCTTACTATTGCTTATGCTATTACTGGATATGCATCGCATTTTGAGTTAGCAGAGTGTAAAAGTGTTGGCTTTGAAGACTATTTTAAAAAACCTGTTCGGCTTTTGGATATATTTAATGCAACTGAAAGAGCATTTGAGAAACTTCAAAGGTGGAAAAAAGGCTAAAGATTATTTATACAGATAACTATATAAACTAATAAACAATATTTTAGGAGGGGAATTTGATATGGCAAATTTTAAGACAGAGACTGGTATAGGTATTGAGAATAGAAAAAATTATGGAATAGCACTAAAGAGCTCTATCCCGTGTATCATAATTGTACTTATTCTTTTAACAGTAAGTAGCCTTATCTCTATCAACCTTCAGCTTTCAATGTCTCGTCTTATTGTATCTGATTTTGAGAACTCACAGCAAAAATCTCTTCAAGCAGAATCTTTAAAAGCAGAAGAGTCTTTGATAAATAGCATTGCCGTCAACTTAGAGATATGCAGAGGTATTACTCAAAGTTTTATCTATAATTTTGATCAAGCAGGACTTGCTGCTCTGCTTGAAAATTATCTTAAGATAGATGGCATTGTCGCAATAAAAGTATTGGATGTTGATAATAATCCGTTTGCAGCAGCATGGTATAGTCCTGAGATTATCACAGGCAAAGAGATACCAACTGAAATTAGTTTGGACGAATCGCTTTCTGTTACAGGAGACGCAATCCACGATAATGAGAAAGTTGGGACAGTTAGAATTTACTTTACTAAAGAGCTTATCAAGCAGGCAATTGAGAAGAGAGAAGAGCAGACATCACACTCTATTGAACAGTTTAACCAACTTTTTGCAAAAAACATAAAAGAGTCAATAACTTCTCAAATTATAACCTCTTTGGCGATTGTAATTGCTCTTATTGTTGCTATCCTCTGTAGCCTCCATTTTATCGTAACAAAGCCGATTAAAAAGACAGTGGCAATGGTAAAAGATATTGCCCAGGGTGAAGGAGATTTAACTAAACGGCTGACTGTTAAAACTAAATTACATGATGAAATTGACGAGCTTTCTGGTTGGTTTAATATTTTTGTTGAAAAACTCCAGACCATTATTCGTGATATTTCACGTAATACTGAGGTTGTGGATACATCTGCTTGCGATCTCTCTTCTATTTCAAACACAATGTCTAATGGTGTTGTTGTGCTGTCTGATAGAGCACAAACAGTTGCTGCTGCCGCAGAGCAACTAAGTGCAAACATGAACTCTGTTGCTTCATCATGCGAACAGGCTGCTTCAAATATTAACGTTGTAGCTGCTGCTGCAGAGCAGATGACCAACACAATAAACGAGATCGCAGTTAGTTCTGAGCAGGCACGTACAATAACTGCCGAAGCTGTAACAAAATCGTCAGATGCTGTTGCGCGTATAAATACACTTGGACAAGCTGCAAAGGATATAACACGAGTAACTGAAGTAATTACAGAGATTTCAGGACAGACAAATCTTCTTGCTCTCAATGCAACCATAGAGGCAGCAAGAGCAGGAGAGGCTGGTAAAGGGTTTGCAGTTGTAGCAAATGAGATAAAAGAGCTTGCAAAGCAGACAGCGGTTGCCACCTTAGAGATTAAGGATAAAATAAATAATATCCAAAGCTCTACAGATGGTAGCGTCAAGGAGATAGCTGAAATCTCTACGGTTATTGGAAAGGTTAATGATATTGTAAAAAATATAGCCACAGCTATGGATGAGCAGTCTTCTGCAACAGGAGAGATTGCAGAAAACATATCTCAAGCATCTATTGGTATTCAAGATGTAAATGAAAATGTGGCACAAAGCTCTTCTGTTTCAGGTGATATTGCAAAAGATATTGCAGAGGTAAACAGATACACCTCAGAGATATCTGGCTTAAGCACAAAACTTGATTCAAGCTCTCAAAATCTTTCAGAACTATCATCAAAATTGAAATCTATGGTAGGTAAATTTAAAACAGGTGACAATACTCCACTTGACTCACTTGTCTGTAAATAGTTATTGTACCATACAAGCTAAGTAGAAGAGAGACACTATGTTACGTGCCTCTTCTTTTACTTATACCTGAAGCAATTAACTGTGTGATCATTAACCATTCCAACGGCTTGCATGAAAGAGTAGCATATAGTGTCTCCTACAAATTTAAATCCCCTTTTTTTAAGCTCTTTGCTCATAGTACGAGATTCAGGGCTATTCACAGGAATTTCAAGATGAGATCTCCAGCTATTTTGTATGATCTTTCCCTCTGTAAATGACCATAGGTATATGCTGAAACTACCATATTGACTCTCTATTTCAAGTAGTGCTTGTGCATTATTAATTACACTTTCAATTTTTTTTCTATTTCTTATGATATTTTTATTTTGCAGCAACTTCTCAATTTCAACGTGTGAATATGATGCAACCTTTTGAGGATCAAAATTATCAAACGCCTTTTTATAATCTTCTCTTCTCTTTAATATTGTATGCCAGCTTAAGCCTGCCTGCGCACCTTCAAGAGTTAAAAATTCAAATAAAACTCTATCATCATAAACTGGAACTCCCCACTCATGATCATGGTATTTTATCATCATTTCATCATCTCCTACCCATTTGCATCTTTCAATATGGTCGTTAAACTGATAAGATTCCATCTCTAATTTTTCCTCTATATAAAATTATAAATTGTAATAGCTATCGTATAAGTTTTAGTAATTAACAGCCTAAACAGTTAAAAGCAGTGATTGGATGAATTTTAATGAATAGACCTAATAAAACGTTAAAATTGGTTGCAGACTGGGAACGCCTTCAGCGAATATTTATAAGACCAGAAGACGATGATTGCAAAGAGATTCTTGTAAAGTACATGGAACAGATTCTTTTTGGTCTGCATGACTTTATAAACCGCAATGTCGGAGTTACTGAGGAGATAAGTCTCAAAGAGTTGACAGCAAACTTTAGAGATATAATTATAAACCCTGAGCCTGAAAAGAGGCTTGCTGATGTTATCTCAGACATTATTTTTCAGATTGCACCACGAGCTGTTAATGTTGCATCTCCCTATTTTGTAGGACACATGACAGCAGCTATACCTTTTTTTATGGTACATCTTAAAGCCATTGTTGCAGCACTTAATCAAAATGTTATTAAACTTGAAACTTCAAAGGTGCTCTCTGTATTGGAGAAACAGGTGCTTGCAAAAATTCATAGGCTTATCTATGGATACAATGAAAATTTTACAAAAAATAATGACTTCAATTTAAATAAAAGTGCAAGGCTTGAAGATGAGTTCTATTGTAAGCATGTTCAAGATGTTGATACCTCTCTTGGCTCTTTTACAACTGGTGGAACAACTGCAAATTTAACTGCACTTTGGGTTGCAAGAAACCGTTTTTTCAAACCAATTGAGCAGTTTAACGGGATTGAAGCTGAGGGTTTTGCAGACGCATTGAAAGCATACTCATTAGATAAAGCTGTGCTGTTGGTATCTAAAAGAGGACACTTCTCTTTGAGAAAATCTGGAGGTATTTTAGGCATTGGCAATAAGAATGTTATTCCAGTTGATGTTAATGCTCAATGCCGTTTGGATGTAGGTAAGCTATCTTCAACAATCAGGCAGATAAAAAAAGAGGGTCGAATTGGAGTAGTATCTGTTGTTGGCGTTGCAGGGGCAACCGAAACCGGCATTATTGATCCTTTAGAAGATGTGGCTGATATATGTCAAGAGCATGGGATAAACTTTCATGTTGATGCAGCTTGGGGTGGTCCTGTTATGCTTTCGGAAAAATATGCTCATAAACTGAAAGGTATTGAACGCGCAGATTCTGTAACAATTGATGGTCATAAACAGTTCTTTATGCCTATGACCTGTGGAATGGTCTTTTTTCGTGATCCAATTGCTATGAACCATATTGCCTACCACTCAAACTATGTGAATCGTCAGGGCAGTGTTGATCTTGGGATAAAAACACTTGAAGGGTCAAGAGAGGCAAACTCCTTAATTCTTGATAGTGCACTAAAAATTATGGGAACAAAAGGTTACGCTTTGATGATTGATCATGGAATTGAGACTGCAAAAAAATTTGCTGATGAGATAAAAAAGAGGGAGTTATTTGAACTTATTACAGAGCCAGAGCTTAATATCCTTACATACAGAATGGTTCCTAAGGAGCTAAAAAGGGAACTCCACACAGCAGATATAGAGAAAAAAAGAGAGATTAGCGAAAAGATCGATAAAATAAATATCACAATACAGCGGAAACAGCGTGAATCTGGTAGAAGTTTTGTATCAAGAACCAGAATGACTTATAATTCAATGGGAGAGCAACTAAATAAAGAGCATGGATATAATGATGAGGTAGTGGTTCTACGCAGTGTAATTATGAATCCTATGACAAATATAGCTGTATTAAATGAGGTTTTAGATGAACAAGAGAGGATATTGCACTCACTTGACTACAATAACCTCTCTTAAAACAGTGCATCTTTTTCTATATAAATTTATAGAGCATTGGCAGAGACAATTGCTCTGACAGGTGCAGGATACCCCTCTACAGTTTTTGACCGGTTTTTAGAATCAAGAAAATCGGTCAAAGATTCAGTTTGAATCCACTCAGTTCTCCTCTGTTCTTGAGACTCTGTTCTTGATATATCAAGACATCTGATGTTTCCAAATCCAGTTCTCTTTAGCCAAGATTCTAACACTTTAAGAGTTGGAATAAAAAAGACATTACGCATCTTTGCATATCTATCTTCTGGAAACAGGCAGATATGTTCATTGTCATTACAACTCTCTATGATTAAGGTCTCTAAGATCAACTCTCCTTTTCGTCTCATTAAATCATTTATCTTTTTTAGCATATCAAGAGGTGATTTTCTGTGATAGAGGACACCCATACAAAAAATAGTATCAAAATAGTTACTTATTAATGGTAATTCGTCAAATGGAATTGGCAGAGAGAATATATTGTTTAAGTTAAGGTATTTTTGAAGGGCAAGATATTGAAAATAGAAGGCATATTGAGGCTCAAGACCAAGAACCATCTTAGGATTATATTCTGCCATTCTAAACATGTAATAGCCGTTGTTAGAGCCAATATCCAAAATACGTCTATTTTCAAGAGGAGTAATTTTATCAATAAAACGGTTCCATTTTATCCAAGACTGCCATTCAGAATCGATCTCTATTCCAAAGAGGTTAAAAGGTCCCTTTCGCCAAGGTGCAAGTTCCATCAAATTTGCTTTAAATTTGTTTAAAGTATCATCTAAACTATTTTTATCAGATCTCTCTAAACAAGGGTTATCTGAAATAACTTTATCTTTTTGATCCATCACCAAGATATCATCTTTGCTGCCTACACAGACAGTTGGTTTGTCCAAAATTTTGGAAGAGGCAGATATTAGAGGTAGCCTCTCAATTGCCAATGTATATTTTAAAGGATTTCCTTTGGGGTTGCTAAGTATGTCTCTTTGTGCTGATATAAGAGCCGTGAGTTCATTTAAAAAAGGGGTTAAACTAAGGTTTTTGGATTGTAGTATTAAGTTTTCCATATTGCCATATACACTCATTTTAAAGACTTTTCTCCTAACTTCGATAATGTGCTAAATTTTTCGTGAATAAAAAATTTATAAAAGACTATTTTTTTATTATTATTGCACGATATTACGATAATATCACCAAAAATTGATAACAAGTCAAATTCGTTTAAGTAGAGTTATTGAATATGTTATGAATACAATGTCACAAAACAATATATTAAATACAGGACAAGTATGTTAAAAAAAATTATTTCAGGTGGTCAGACAGGAGCAGATAGAGCAGCTCTTGACACCGCAATAAAGTTTAATATAGACCATGGCGGTTGGGTTCCTGCTGGAAGAAAAGCAGAAGATGGCACAGTTCCTGCTTATTACGAGCTAACTGAAACAGATAGTGTTAGTTATCCTGAACGAACTGAACAAAATATTATTGAGTCTGACGGAACTCTTATTGTGTCACATGGGATACTTACTGGGGGTTCTCTTTTGACTAAAAAAATCGCATCAAAACGGAGTAAACCTTGGTGTCATATCAACCTTATGGATATAGATGAGTTTGAAGGAGCTGTTACTCTTCATGAATTTGTATCTGAAAATGGGATACAAGTCTTAAATGTGGCTGGGCCAAGGGCAAGTCATGACCCATTTATATACAGGTCTGTTAAATCTATAATTGAGACATTTATCTATATGGAGCTAATGGAGAGCTCTCCAGAAGAGCTAAGAGCTGATGATATCATTCTTATCCATAGGCAACCTGAATCTTTTTGTTCAACAGTTGATGAGGCTGTAAAGTTTCTTGCAGATACAATGCAGTTAAGAACAAGATCAATTATTGCCAACTCTAATGAGAGCCAAATTGGTTCGTTATATTTTTCACTTGCAGATACTATAAAGGTCAAACTTGGACTTGATGCAGGCAATTTTGAACTACTTCAATCTTGTTGTCAGGAGCTTATTAACGATAGGCCGTATAATACAAAGAACTTAATTGATGTTGAAGATGCAGCAATGGTTATTTTAAAGTCGCTGAGGAAATTTCTTACAAAAAATCATGTTCTGAGACTACTTAAATGATACCTATCAGAGATACCATAACCTCATCCTCTATACCGATTGTGACCTATATCATAATAGGGTTAAATAGTATTTGTTACCTTGTACAGATAGGAATGGGTCAAGAGCTTGATGCTTTTATTTACATCTATGGCTTTGTTCCTGCAAAACTTACTGTTCCAGAGATATCAATCCACTTCTCTTTCTTAGATATGGTATTTTCCATGTTCTCCTATATGTTTTTACATGGAGGGTTGTGGCACTTTATTGGAAATATGTGGTTTTTATATATTTTTGGAGATAATGTTGAGGAACATTTTGGAACTCTTCGTTTTGTAGGATTTTATATAATCTGTGGAGTTGCGTCTGCGCTTCTCCATTTTTTTTTAAATCCACTCTCCAAAGTTCCAACAATTGGAGCAAGCGGTGCAATTGCAGGAGTAATGGGAGCATATTTTATTTTGTATCCTAAATCAAAAATTTTAACCCTTATTCCTATAATTATTATTCCATGGTTTGTTGATATTCCAGCCTTTATATTTCTTGGTTTTTGGTTTTTGATGCAGTTTTTTAATGCAACTGCTGGTAGTGGAGGAGCTTCAGGAATTGCGTGGTGGGCACATATTGGTGGATTCATTGCTGGTATGGCTATGGTCAAAATGTGGGGAGAGCTGCCTCCTCCTGCTCCAGTTGTTGAGGATAAGCTCAAAGCATTAACAGCAAGAAAAACCAGCCCCAAACTTCAAAATATCCACCCAAAACCAATTGAGCATAGCCTTGATCTTGCAGGGACTATTGAAATCACCTCTCTGGAATCAATCTCTGGAACCTTAAAGTTAGTAAATATCCCATGGGGATTTTATACAAGACTTTATAATGTCAATATCCCGCCCGGGGTGAAAAACGGAACTCAACTGAGACTTGCGGGTATGGGCAGAGCTGGTTCTTATGGAGTACGAGGAGATATGTTCCTTACTGTTGCCATAAAAAATCCTGTTTTATAATTTTGAATAGATTAGGAATTTAGGTAAAGTTTTATAATCATCTTCTATCTAATCTAAAAAGTCTGTGGCTCCTTTACCTGACCATTTTGAAAAACAAGACCAAGAATAAACTTTGTCTGATACTCTATATATTCATCTATTGAGAACTGTTTTGAAAGATACCATCTTCTAAATGCCCACATCTGTCCAAGTACAGAGATATTGTGACCAACAAGAGATGCTGTTTTGTGATCAAGTTCTGGTATATCTCCTTTTCCCGCAAGTCTTATAAGAGCATTGATAAAAATATCGGTTATTCTCAGCTCATTTTCTAATGCTTTAGTTTTCCACTGTTTTGGAAGAAATTGGCTTACCTGATACATAAGAAGTATATGATCATTCATAAGGTGGCATACATGGAAATATTCACGTATCACCTCTGCAAGTGTTGCTCTGCCATTGCCTGAGCCAGATAACGCCTCTTCAACAGCTCTTTGAACCTCTCCGTGGATCGCTTCGCATACAAGGTAGAGTACATCCTCTTTGCAACCTACATACTCATAAAGAGAGCCTATAGAAAACCCCGCAGCTCTTGCAATCATGCGCGTTGTTGTTTTGTGATACCCATGCTCTACAAATAGGTGGACTGTTGCATCAACTATCTGTCTTCTTCGCTCCCTTACAAGGTCAGGATTTTTAATCTGAGTTGGAACACCTTCAGCATTAAGATTGGCAGTTATTTTATTTTTCACGGTTACACCTGTGTTGCTGTTCATAATTATTGTGACCGGTTGCTTAAATTTAGCTCTTATTAACCATATTAGGTCAATATACTACATTTTATATTTACCGAACGACCGCTCAGTGAGTTCGAGTTTTACAGACTTTATCTTTCAATGTCAAGTAGTGATGTTAATAGTAAAATAGCCTCCAATATTGTTTAGCCATTGGTCAACTTTGTTATTTTAAATTTTGACTGTTCAAAAAAATATGTGAATTTGGAAAAATTATTTGACAAATGCAATTCAACAAATATATATCTATCACAAAACAGACTGAGCGTTCGTTCGGAATAGTATTTGTAATAAACAATATTCCTGAAAATATAACCAGATCGCCCCAAAATAAGAGTTATCACTATAGAACTTTAAGGAGGATACAAGGTGAATTTTGATCTTACAAAAGAGCAGGAGATGATCCGTAAAGAGGTAAGAAATTTTGCCCAAAAAGAGATTGCACCAATTGCTGGTGAACTTGATGAAAAAGAGGAGTTCTCTCCTGAATTGACCCGCAAGATGGGAGAAATTGGTCTTTTTGGCATGTTTGTCTCTGAAAAGTATGAAGGTCAGGGGATGGATTATCTATCATACATCATAGCGGTTGAAGAGGTTGCAAGAATTGACGGCTCTCAGGCTGCAACTGTTGCTGCTGGTAACTCCCTTGGCATAGGACCATTATATTACTTTGGTTCAGAAGAGCAAAAGCAGAAATATCTTCCAAAGTTATGCAGAGGTGAGGCTCTTTGGGGATTTGGTTTAACAGAGCCGACCGCTGGTTCTGACGCTGGAGGCAGCAAAACCACAGCAGTTCAAGATGGAGATGATTGGATTATTAACGGCTCAAAGATTTTTATCACAAATGCAGCTTGTGAAATGACACTTGGGGTAACTGTTCAGGCAATTACTGGGACAAAGGCAAATGGAAAACCAGAATACACCTGTTTTATAGTCGAAAAAGGAACTCCGGGTTTTAAAGCAGTTCCCATGCACAAAAAAATGATGTGGAGAGCCTCTAACACAGCCGAACTATATTTTGATAATGTCCGTGTGCCAAAAGAGAATATATTGGGTAAACAGGGTGACGGATTTCATCAGATGTTAAAAACTCTTGATGGCGGAAGACTCTCAATTGGTGCAATGGGTCTTGGCGGTGCACAAGGAGCTTACGATCTTGCACTTCAATATGCAAAAGAGCGTAAACAGTTTGGGCAGCCGATATCTAAATTTCAGGCAATTGCGTTTAAGTTAGCTGATTGTGCAATGGAGATAGAGTGTGCCCGAAATCTTATGTATAAGGCGTGCTGGTTAAGAAATGAGAAGCGTCCGTTTGAAAAAGAGGCTGCAATGGCAAAGCTCTACTGTTCAGAGCTTATGGGAAGGGTTGCAAATCATGCTGTTCAGATTCACGGCGGTTACGGTCTTATGAAAGAGTACAATGTTGAGAGATTTTACCGTGACCAGAAACTTCTTGATATAGGTGAAGGAACTTCAGAGGTTCAGAGGATTGTTATCTCAAGGTATATTGGGTGCTAAGGATTATTTAAAAAAGGGAATAAAAAATGGAAAACGAAGCCGTCCTCATACAAGAAGAAAAAAGAAGCAGTGTAATACTCACTCTTAACCGTCCAAAGTCTATGAACTCTCTCAACTTTGAGATGCTTTATGCTTTAAGAGATGCGGTTGATGCTTTGCAATATAGATCAGAGATTAGAACTGTTATTATAACAGGTGCTGGAGAAAAGGCATTCTGTTCTGGTGCAGATTTAAAAGAGAGAGCAACGCTTTCTCAAGATGAGGTTAAAAAATTTATCTTAACAATTAGAAATCTTCTCACATCAGTTCAAAATTTAAACAAACCAGTAATTGCAGCAGTTAACGGAATTGCCCTTGGAGGCGGCACTGAACTTGCCCTTGCATCTGATATACGCATTGTATCCAAAGCTGCTGTAATGGGATTAACTGAAACACGCCTTGCAATTATCCCTGGCGGTGGAGGTACTCAAAGGCTTCCAAGAGTTGTAGGAGTTGCAAAGGCAAAAGAGCTTATCTTTACAGGAAGAAGAGTTGATGCTGCTGAGGCTCTATCAATCGGACTTGCTAATAAAATCTGCGAACCAGAAAAACTTATTGATGAGTGTATGGCAATGGCAGATATGATAGCAGAAACTGGACCCATTGCCGTTGAAATGGCAAAGTATGCGATTAATCAAGGCGTTGAGGCCGATTTGGCAACTGGTCTTGCCATTGAATCTAATGCTTATCGAGTAACCATTCCAACTGAAGATAGAGTTGAGGGCTTAACCGCATTTAGAGAAAAACGCAAACCTGTCTATAAGGGACGATAATCTGTTAAACTTTTCACCCTCTTATGCTTTAGCTGTTTAACAAGGTGAGAGGGAAAGCCAAATAAGGATATAATAAAAAAATGAGCGAAAACAGAACATTCTGGGAAAATGAAGAGGCTTTGCTTGCAGAGCGTGAATATCAGGCAGTGTGGCCCGGCGGACAAAAAGCGGTTGATTCTTTAGCTTCCAAAAATAAGCGTCCTGTTCGTGATCTTATTCAAGACATGATAGACCCTGGTACAACCTTTTTTGAACTCTCTAAACTTGCAGGCTTCGGCATGGGTTACCCGGGAGTTGATGATGTACCGTGTGCAGGTATTGTAACTGGACTTGGCAAAATACACGGCAACTGGACAATGATTGTGGGGCACGACTCAAGGGTTAAGGCTGGCACATACTTTCCAATTACACTAAAAAAACACATGAGAGCACAGGCAATTGCTGATCAATGCGGCATAAACTCTGTCTATATCGGCGATTCAGGCGGTGTGTTTCTTCCAATGCAGGCAGATGTTTTCCCTGATGACCAGCATTTTGGCACGATTTTCTACAACATGGCAAGGATGTCGGCAAAAGGGTTAAAGCAGATTACAATGAGTACAGGAGGCAACACTGCCGGCGGTGCTTATATTGTTTTTATGGCGTGCCAGTCTATTATGATTGACCAGCAGTCATTTTCGTTTCTTGCTGGGCCGCCTTTAGTCAAAATGGCAACTGGTGAGACAATCTCTGCCGAAGATTTGGGCGGTGCTGCGGTTCATACACAGATATCAGGAGGTGCTGATCACCTTTGCTATGATCAGGCTGAGGCAGTAGCAAGGGTTCGTGATATCTTATCTTTAGAAAAACCTCAGACAATCAATCTGCACAGATATCAAGAACAAGAGCCTGTTATTCCGCTTGATTCTATTTACGATTATATGCCTATTTTTCCTCATCAGGGTATTGATGCACGCCAAATTCTTGAGTGTATGGCTGATGGTAGCGTTTTTCAGGAGTATAAGCAAGATTATGCAAATGGCAGAGCAGATAACATACTCACTGGCAAGATCAGAATTAAAGGTTTTCCAGTTGGGGTTCTCTGTTCAAATAGGGTTGGTATTATATTCCATGAGGCTGCAAAAAAGGCAACCGAATGGATTGTTCGCTGTAGTCAAGAGAAGATTCCACTACTTTTTATACAAAATGCTCCGGGATTTATGGTGGGGTCAGACTCAGAACATGCTGGTATTGGTAAATATGGTGCAAACTTAGTTCGTGCTGTATCTTGCGCCCAAGTGCCAAAAATTCAGCTTGTAATAGGTCCTGACAATGGAGCAGCAAATTATGGAATGTGCGGAAGAGCCTATCGTCCCCACTTTCTATTTATAACAATGAGAGCAAGAACATCTGTTATGAGCGGAAAGAGTGCTGGAGGAGTTCTTCTCTCAATTGAAGAGGCAAAGCGTAAAGGAAGCGGTAAACCAATGACTCAAGAGGAGAAAGATGCGTTTCAGGAGAAGATGATTGCAAAGTATGATGGTGAAGCTCATCCATTTTTCTGTGCATCAAGGCTTTTAAATGACGGAGTTCTTAAGTTCTCTGAAATACGCGATTGGTTAGGAATGGCTCTTGAGGTGAGTTTGTTAAAAGAGATTGGTGAACCATCATTTGGAAACTTTAGATTTTAAATGTAGTTTTGTAGTAGCTTTTTTTAGACATTAACTCCACCTTAAGCTCTTTTCTTATAACTGGAGAGAAGCAAACTTAACCTCCCCTCTTATAAGTTATACTTAGAGCGGGAATAAATTGATTTTTTTTTCTATGAATGCAGCGCGCGGCATCCATAGAAACTAATCTTTTATGATATTTGATAATATATCATAAATTCAATTTACGACCTTGCTGAGTATAAGGTGGAAAATAGAGGGGATAAAATTAGTGTGGTCTGCTATATGCGGATATATAAAAATAAAACTTAAATTATAAGTGCTGAAAAAAACAGCCATTAGGAGATTTTAAAATGACTGAATATGATATGTGGAAAATTTTCCCAAGAATGCCAAAAAAGGTTACTATCGGTGATATTACTGTAAGAGATGGTTTTCAACACTCAGAAAAATTTGTCTCAACAGAGGCAAAGAAATTTTACCTTGAGGAGCTTATTTTTGCAGGCTGCCGTTATATAGAGGTTACAAATCTTGGTAATCCTATATCAATGCCTCAGTTTAGCGATGCTGAGGAGCTTCTTAAATATGTAAAGGGTGATCTCTTTAAAAAGAAATGCACCAAACGTGGTATAAATGTTGATGATATTTGCTTTACAGCCATAACAATCAGAGAGCCAGCAGTTGACAGGGCAATTGAGCTTAAAAAACAGGGGATAGGTCCTGATAGAATTCTTATGATGGTATCAACTGAAGAGCAGCACCACTATGCAAATTCAGGCACAACTTTGCCAAACTACTGGAAAGAGGCAGAGCGTTGCATCAAAAAATGTAATGATGCTGGAATTAAGATGTGCGGAACGGTGAGCACAATTTGGGGAAGCCCGATTGGCGGAGCAACTGATATGAAAGATGCTGTAAAATTCACTAAACGTTGGCTTGATATTGGTGCACATGATGTTGAACATGCTGACCATGACGGTAGTGCTTCTGCTCCTGATGTTTATCGCTATTTTTCAATGGTGCTTGATGAGCTTCCAGATACTAATTTGCACATTGCCCATTTTCATGAGACTAAAAGGGTCGCATCTGCCTCTGTTCTTGCAGCTCTTCAGGCTGGAATCACAAATTTTGAGGCAACACTCGGTGGTCTTGGTGGACAGCCTGCAAATTTCCTTGATGACCGTCCAATTAAGGGGACTGGCGAATACTACTACAAGGATCCCCGTTATGTTGGGCTTATATGCCTTGAAGATACCTTAGTTCAGGTTGATGAGATGGGCATTGAGCATGGCTGGGACGTGGATAGAGTTCTATGGCTTGGCAAGCAGCTTGAAAGAACAATGAAGCAGCGTCTCAGGAGCGAAGCCATGATAAACGGCAGAACATTAAAAGAGGGACACATGCACTATGCCCGCCCGGGTCTTGCAAAACTAAAAGAGAAACTTGGAGAAAAACCAGATCAAAAACTGCCTGATGGGTGGTAGGATTTAAATAGAATAGTAGAGACGCAGAGCCGTAGGTCTCTACTATTCTATCTGTTTTGGAGCATAGAGTGTTTTGAATTATAGTTTCACCTCTTATTCAAATTAATAAAAACTCGAAAGGAAAAAATAAATGAAGACAGTAATAACCGAAATTGAAAACAATATAGCTGTTCTGACTTTAAATAACGGATCGACTAATTCAATAAATCCCTCTTTGCTCAAGGATTTAACTGATAACATTGATGAAATAAGAAATGATGTTGCAGGGATTATTCTCTGCGGAGGTGCGAAGTTTTTTTCAATAGGTCTTGATCTTCCGTTATTATTAAATTTTGATAGAACTGAAATGTCAGAGTTCTGGCATAGCTTCAATGAGCTTATTATTGATTTATCTACAATTGCATTACCGACAGTATGTGCATTGTCAGGTCATGCAGTTGCAGGAGGTAATGTTCTTGCTCTAACTTGTGATTACAGGTTTGCAGGAACAGATACAAAAAAGATTGGTCTGAATGAAATAAAACTGGGAGTTCCAGCTCCCTATGTGGCTGATATTCTTTTAAGACAGATCATCGGCAAAAGATTGGCAAAAGAGATGGTTTATAGCGGTAATTTTATCTCATTTGCAGAAGCAAAGACAATTGGATTGATTGACGAGATATATTCAGGCGAGATATTACTCCAGAAAGCAATCGAAAAAGCAACCGCACTATCTGAATTTCAAAATCAGGCGTTTTCAGCAATCAAATCATATTATACTGAGGAGATAAGGAATAGATATCAAAAAAATTTCAAATCCAAAAATGAAACTTTCCTTGATTGTTGGTTCAGTGAGCCTACCCAAAGAATATTGAAAGAGGCTTCTTTGAAATTTTGAAAAAAAACTAAGGGGATAATGTCTTAATACAAATAATTTAAATGTGTCATAGTCAGCCCCGATTCTTCCTTAATTACGATTTGACAATTATCCATACGTGGTTATAAAGTAATTACATAATCCATATATGGAGGCAGAAATGACAACTTTAATCAGAATAGGCAATTCTCAAGGCATACGAATTCCAAAGGCAATTATTGAGCAAGCCCATTTGGGAGATAAAGAGCTGAAATTTATAGTAACTGACGATGGACTATTGATTCAGCCCGTAAAAAAACTAAGAGAAGGCTGGAAAGAACAATTTGATAAAGCTCATCAGCTCCAGTCATCAAATAATGAAGATAATGAAGATATGGAATGGTTAGAAGCACCATTGGTCGATGAAGGTTATTGGGAATGGTAAACCAAAACATTCATAGGTTTGATATTTGGCTGGTGCAGTTAAACCCGACTCAAGGTTCTGAAATTCAAAAAACAAGACCTTGTGTTGTTATTTCTCCTGATGAGATGTCTGCATTAAAAACTGTTATTGTAGCTCCAATTACATCAAAGGGATTTAAATTTCCAACAAGAATCCCATGTAGTGTAAAAGGCAAAAATGGATTGATACTATTGGATCAAATAAGAGCTGTTGATAAATCAAGATTAATTCAACGACTTGGTATAATTAACAAAAGCCTTCAACTCCAAATAATTAACTGCTTGCAAGAGCTTTTTGCATACTAAAAGATACGTAGCCACAAAAAGACTTGAATCGTTAAGATACGCACAGGAGTGTGTTTATACGCTATTTTTATTGGACTATTTTAAATCATAAAGTTTCACAGACAGAGGGATTTTTTATTTTTATGGATAATTTATCAATCGAATATAATCAGGATTTTTACTCATGGCTTTGTCATAATGTCAGCCTGTTGAGAAGCGGCAGATTGTCTGAGATTGATGTTGAAAATATTGCTGAGGAATTGGAAGGAATGAGCAAAAGCCAGCATCGAGAATTGATAAATAGACTCAAAATCCTGTTTATTCATCTGCTAAAATGGCAATTTCAGCCAGATCACCGCTCCAGCAGTTGGAAAGGGACGATTATTGAGCAGAGAAGCCAGATTAGATCACTCTTAAAAACAAGCCCCAGCCTTAAATATCAAATTGAAGAGAAAATAACCGATGCCTACGCTGATGCTATCGAATACGCTGCTTTAGAGACAGGACTTTTTGAATCTGATTTTCCGCAAAGCTGCCCATACACTTTAGAGCAGGCTTTGGATAAAACCTATTATCCTTATTCTTCTTTGTGAATTAGAGAAAAATTTTTACACGCAAAACGTAAAGCGGAGAAAATCCATACAAAATTGATCCATTGTGATGTTTTTATGTATTGGGATGTAAAAATAGTCAAGCCGTTACCTGATTATAAATTATATGTTGAAATAGATGATGGTCGAAAAGGGATATTTGATGTTCGTCCATATTTAAACAAAGGAGTTTTTAAAGAACTTAAAAACATCTCCTATTTTAATCAAGTCGGCATTTTGTTTGGTGCTGTAACTTGGCCTAATGAACAAGATATTGCACCAGAAACTATAATTGAAGAGTTGCAGCCTATCTAATTAGAAATAACGTAATAAAGTGCTTATCAAAATACTTCTTAGGAATATAACAGATGATAAATTTTAGAGAACAAGCCGCAGAAGGGCTTAAAATTGGCGACACATTTACAATCTCACGAACTTTTACTTGCGATGACATTGCTCTCTTTGCCAAAATTTCAGGAGACTACAATCCAGTCCATTTTGATGAGCGTTTTGCTAAAGCTAAGAAATTTTCTGCTCCAATTTGTCATGGACTTTTAACTGCAAGCCTGATTACTGAAATAGGCGGACAGATCGCATGGTTAGCCTCTGGTATGAAGTTTAAATTTAAAGCACCAGTCTATGTTGGTGAGACCATTACATGCACTTGGACAATCGTAGAGATAGACAAAAAAGGCAGAGCAAAAGCAGACATAACAATTACAAAAACAGACGGAGTTACTGTGCTTGAAGCAGAGATAAAAGGTATTATTCCAATGGCTGAATCTCGTGATATCTTACGTCAGATGCTCTCTGAAGGCGATCCAACAAACGGGCTGACAAATAGTAAGAATAATGAGTGAATGCTCTTTCAATATAATCTTCAACTAAATGGTTTTTGTATGAATAAGTCAGAGTTAGAAAAATTGGTACAAATTAGAGTAAGAGAAGCAGATATTCTTTTAAAGTCAAAATATTTTGAAGGTGCATATTATCTGATTGGATATGCTCTTGAGTGTGCATTAAAAGCCTGTATTGCAAAACAGGTAAGAGCTTTTGATTTTCCAGACAAACGGCTTGCAAATGCAAGTCATACTCATAATCTTTCAGAATTAATTGGAGTTGCTGGATTAAAGCAGAAATTAAAAGAGCAGGAAGAGCGGGATGAGAATTTCAAATTAAATTGGGCTGTTGCTAAAGATTGGTCAGAAGTGTCAAGATATGAATCTTTTATTGAAGAGAACAAATCAAGAGACCTTTATAAAGCAATTACAGATAATGAATCAGGAATATTATCATGGCTAAAGAAATACTTGTAACAGAACTATTGTCTGATCAGATGATTTTATCTGGAGCTGATTTAGTAAAAAAATTAGATGAATCTAATTGCCAAGTTAAAGCAGCTTTTTGGATGTTTTTACCAGAAGAAAAAATATGGAAATTTATTGTAGCTTCGCCCTTAGTAAAAGAAGAAGGACCAAGACAATATTATAAACGTATTGTTGATGCCAATAAAAACTTAAACCCTGATGAGAATGTTATCTCTTTAAGTGATATTAGTGCCTTAGATTTAGATAACCAGCTAATTCAACTTTTCAAATCCGTTATATCTACAGATGAATCTATTGCCAATAAAAGAGTCTCAAAAAACACTATAAACGGTGTTTTTATTGACGATGCCCACATTTATAGAATGAACTTAGACAAATAATCATGGCAGAAAAAGAGGCAAAAGCACGAATCAAAATAAACAGACTTCTTGAAGAGTCGGGCTGGCGTTTTTTTGATACAGATAACAGCAAAACAGATGGCAGTGATGGTGCGAATAGCAGCAATGGTTCTAAAAGAAAGATTAAAGCTAATATCCTTTTAGAAAACAATGTCAAAATTACTCAAAATGCCATGAATGAACTTGGTGAAGATTTTGAAAAGACCAAAAACGGCTTTATTGATTTTCTTTTGCTTGATGAAGACGGCTATCCATTTATTGTGCTTGAGGCAAAAGCTGAAGATAAAAATCCTCTTTTTGGAAAAGAACAGGCAAGAAGATATGCAGTATCTCAAAACTGCCGATTTGTCATTTTATCAAACGGAAATATCCACTATTTTTGGGATTTAGAGCGGGGCAACCCAAACATCATCAGCAGGTTTCCATCACCTGAAACTGCATTAAGCTATTCAGGATTTAAACCAGATAAACAGCAGCTTGTTAATGAATTAATTTATAAAGATTACATTGCTTTAACTCAAAAGCCTGACTACAAACTTGACCCATCTTTTTCTAAATATGACCTTGACCCATCTACTATAAATGAACAGGTACGTAAAACTTATATAAATATTAACAAACTCCGTTTCTTACGAAAATATCAGCTTAATGCTCTCAAAGCGATTCAAAAGGCTGTCAGTAAAGGACAAGATAGATTCTTATTTGAAATGGCAACAGGCACAGGAAAAACGCTTGTATCAGCAGCAGTTATAAAGCTCTTTTTACGCACAGGAAATGCAAGACGGGTGCTGTTTTTAGTTGACCGCATTGAGCTTGAAGAGCAGGGATATAAATCTTTTAATGAAGTTCTTAAAAACGACTATAAAACTTTAATTTATAAAAAAAATCGTGATGACTGGCATAAAGCTGAAATTGTTGTCTCAACTGTCCAGACTCTTCTTGCAAAAAACAGATATAAACGGCTTTTTGCTCCTGATGACTTTGATCTTCTAATCTCTGACGAAGCACACAGAAGCATTGGAGGTAGCAGCCGTGCAGTTTTTGAATATTTTATTGGCTATAAATTGGGATTAACCGCAACCCCTAAAGATTACCTAAAAAAGATAGATGCAGCTAAACTTGGAGAAAATGACCCAAGAGAGCTTGAGCGGAGGCTTTTGCTTGACTCATACAAAACTTTTGGCTGTGAAAACGGAGAGCCAACTTTTAGATACTCTCTGCTTGACGGCGTAAAAGATGGGTTTCTTATAAATCCAATTGTAGTTGATGCAAGAACAGAGATAACAACGCAGCTCTTATCAGATAAAGGTTATTCAATCATAATTCAAAATCATATAGATAGAGAAAAGAATCAAGAAGATGGACAAAATGATCGAGTAGATGGACAAAAGAATAAAGAAGATGTTGAAGAGACATTTTTTCAAAGAGACTTTGAAAAAAAATTCTTTTCAGACAACACAAATAAACTTTTCTGCCGTCTCTTTTTAGAAAATGCCCTGCGTGATCCAATAAGCGGGGAGATTGGAAAAACAATAGTCTTCTGCGTATCTCAAAATCACGCAGCAAAAATTGCCCAGATATTAAATGAAATGGCTCATGTCATGTTTCCAAACAGATACAAATCTGATTTTGCAATGCAGATTACCTCAAATGTTGACGAAGCACAGCAGTTTACAAGCAGTTTTACAAATAACCGTCTTTCTGGCACATGTAACTTTAATCCATCATATAAGACAAGCAAAACCCGCATAGCTGTTACTGTCGGCATGATGACAACAGGCTATGACTGCCCTGATATTTTAAATCTCTGCCTGATGCGTCCCATATTTTCACCAACTGACTTTATTCAAATTAAAGGCAGAGGAACGAGAAAACACGATTTTACCCAAGAGCTTATAGACCCTCAAATAAAGGCTCAAATTGGAGAGAGGCAAAAAGAGCATTTTAAGCTGTTCGACTTTTTTGCAAACTGTGAATATTTTGAAGAGAAGTTCAATTATGACGAAATCTTGAAAGTTCCCAAAATAAGCTCTAACGGCTATGGCGGATATATTGGCGAGCCTCCTCCAACTCCTGAAACATATAAGAGTTCAATTCCAGACAGCATAACAAAAATAGAGGAGTCTCTAATTGGTCTTGAGGGAATGAAGATTGACAGGATGTATTTTGAGAAATTTGAACAAACAATCATCGAACACCCTGTTTTGCAACAGCAGGCTGAAGCTGGAAAATGGGAAGAGCTTCTTGATTATGTTGAAAAAAATATTCTTGATAAACCTGAAGATTATTACACTCTTGAAAAGCTCCGCTCGTCCGTTCATGTTGACCGCCGTATATCAATGCGTGAGATGATTGAAAAGATTTTCGGCATTATTCCATATTTTAAATCAAAAGATGAGCTGCTTAATGAAGAGTTTGATAAATTTGACAGCCGATATATGCCAAAATCTCAATATTTTGATTATGCAAAAACAGTATTCAGGGCATATATCCTTGACACAGAGTTCAGAGATATTATTGATAAAGGGCTTTTTTCATATTTGAATGTAACCCCTTATGGCGAGGCTTTTAAACAACTGCCTCCAGAATTGAGAAAAGCAATACCAGAATATATTAAAGATTTTGTAACGCTTAACAAATTTGCAGCGTGAGGCTTTAGAGATAAAAGAATATGGAGAAACAATATGAGAAAAGAATATGATTTTTCAAAAGGTCAAAGAGGGAAATTTTATCGCCCAGATATTAAATTAAACATTCCTATATATCTTGATGAAGAAGTTGATCACTTTATAGAAAAAATTGCTTTAAAAAAAGATGTTGATCGTTCTTTAATTGTAAATGAATTACTAAAGAGCAATATAAAACTTGCTGCTGTAATGGAGTAATAAAAAAGAGATTGCTAAAAAAGATAATGACTATAGATTGGATACACAATGCTTGATACAGAAACAAAAAAGAGAATAGACACTGCCCGCGATATTCTTGTCGGAAAAGTGCCAGACCCTAAAAGTCAGGTTGAGCAGATAACCATTGCACTTATCTATAAATTTATGGACGACATGGATAAAGAATCTGTTGAAATGGGCGGGCAGGCGAGCTTTTTCAGCGGCGAATACGAACGGTACGCATGGTCAAAGATATTTGATCCCCGCATCGGCGGCTATGAAATGCTTGCAATCTACAGTGATGCACTTGTCAAGCTGAACCAAAATCCAAATATTCCCCAGCTTTTCCGCGATATATTTAAAAATGCCTATCTGCCTTATCGAGACCCTGAAACACTCAAAATGTTTCTAAAAATCATCAATGAATTTAGTTATGACCACTCTGAAAGACTTGGAGATGCTTTTGAATATCTCTTGTCTGTTTTAAGCTCTCAAGGAGATGCAGGACAATTTAGAACTCCGCGTCATATTATTGATTTTATGGTTCAAGTTATAAATCCTCAAAAACATGAGTCAATTCTTGACCCTGCCTGCGGAACTGCTGGTTTTTTAATCTCTTCTTACAAGCATATTATCAGGCAGAACACAAAAAATAGAAATATAAACGAAATTGCAGGAAACATTATTGCAGGTGACCTTCTTTCAACTGAAGAGAGAAAAAAACTTCTAACCAATTTCAAAGGTTACGACATCTCGCCTGATATGGTGCGTTTATCTCTTGTAAATCTCTATCTGCACGGCTTTGTCCAGCCTCAAATTGCAGAATATGACACACTAACAAGCGAAGACCGCTGGAATGAATATGCTGATGTTATCCTTGCAAATCCGCCGTTTATGTCGCCAAAAGGGGGAATCTCTCCGCATAAAAAATTTTCTGTTCAAAGTAAAAGAAGCGAAGTTCTATTTGTTGATTATATTGCAGAACACTTAACTCATAAAGGTAGGGCTGGCGTGATTGTGCCAGAGGGCATTATTTTTCAGAGCGGCAAAGCATACAAACAGCTTAGAAAGATGCTGGTTGAAAATTATCTTTATGCGGTTGTTTCGCTGCCTGCTGGTATTTTCAATCCCTATTCTGGAGTCAAAACATCAATTCTTTTGATGGACAGAAGCCTTGCCAAACGTTGCGATTCAATTCTTTTTGTAAAAATTGACAATGACGGCTTTGGACTTGGTGCACAAAGAAAAGAGCAGGCTGGAAGCGATCTGCCTGATGCTGTTAATCTGATTTCTGATTACATAAAAGCTGTGCGTTCTGAATCGCTTGACACCTTCAAACCAGAGGAAAAACCCTGCGGGGCTTTGGTTGTCAAAAAAGAACGCCTTGCAGAAAATGGGGAATACAACCTTACTGGTGAGAGATACAGAACTGTTGAGCGGAGAGGAAAACAGAAGTGGGAGATGGTGAGGTTGGGGGAGGTGTGTGAGAAGATAACTGATGGAACTCATCAAACGCCTACTTATTCTGAAAGCGGGATTGTATTTTTATCTTCAAAAAATGTTACATCAGGAAAAATAGATTGGGAAAATATTAAATATATTTCTGAAGAGTTGCATAATGAATTATCTAAAAGAATTGCTCCCGTACGTAATGATATACTTTTAGCCAAAAATGGTACAACAGGAGTTGCAGCTATTGTTGATAAAGATATTGTGTTTGATATTTATGTTAGCCTATGCCTTTTACGTCCTAAAACCGTTATAAATTCTAACTATTTATTATTAATGATTAATAGCGAGAATGTGAAAAAACAATTTAATTCAAGATTGCAGGGTATAGGAGTACCTAATTTACATTTAAAAGAAATTAAGGAAGTTCAAATCCCCCTCCCACCCCTTGAAGTTCAGCAAGAAATTGTTTCAGAAATCGAAGGATACCAGAAGCTCATTGACGGTGCACGTCAGGTTGTGGATAGTTGGAAACCGCAGATTGAGATTAATCCAGAGTGGGAGATGGTGAGGTTGGGGGATGTGTGTGAAAATATATTAAGCGGTGGAACACCATCTACAGCTAACGAAGATTTTTATAAAGGCAATATACCTTGGATTACAAGTGCTGATATTTTAGATATAAAAACTGCAAAACCAAGAAGATTTATAACTCAAGAGGCAATAACAAATTCTGCAACTAATTTAATTCCTAAAGGTAATATCATTGTCGTAACTCGTGTTGGTTTAGGCAAATTATTTCTGAATGATTTTGATATTTGTATCAGTCAAGATTCTCAAGGGTTAATAATAAAAAAGAATATAATTATTCCTGATTACCTTTTAACTATTCTGTTTGATAAAGTTCAAATATTTAAAAATTCGAGTCAAGGTAGTACGATTCAAGGCGTAACTAAATCAACTCTTATAAATATAGAAATCCCGCTCCCACCACTTGAAATCCAGCAGGAAATAGTCGCTAAAATTGAAGCTGAACGCAAAGCAGTTGACGGCTGCCGTGAGTTGATAAAAATCTATGAAGAGAAAATAAAGCGGGTGATTGATAGGGTGTGGGAGGAGTAAAAATGAAATATACTCAATACTTTCTTCATACTCGAACAAGAGGTGACAGAATTGGAATAAAAGATGAATGGATTGAACAGGCTGTTGTTTCTCCGATTCATGTTGTAATTCAATCTGACGGCAGAATAAGAAAGTGGATAAAAGTTGAAGAAAAATATCTTCGTGTAATTTTGCTGGAAGATGGTGAAACTGTTCATAATGCTTTTTTTGACAGAAACTTCAAAGAGGAATGAAAAAAACATGAAAATAAAATATTTTGCAGATACAGATACCGCTCTTGTTGAATTTTCTGAAAATCAAATTGAAGAGACTAAAGAAATTTCAGAAAATGTTTATATAGATTTAGACCACAAAGGCAACCTTGTCAGCATGACAATAGAACATGCTCGACAATCGGCTAATCTTCCTGATTTATCGTATCAGCAGATTGAAAGAGAAAAACTATGTGCATAGAAGAACTACAAGAGATAAAATCCATAAGTAAGCCACAGACAGCTAAAGCTCAAAAGGAGATGCTCCCGCTAATGACACAAGAAAAACAAAGGCATCTTTTAAATTTAATTCCAAATGAATACCATGCAGATGCTTCACAAGAGCTTATAAACATTATTGAACATTCTCATATAAATACTCATGATGATATTCAAGACCTTGAGCTATTGAGAGCCACCAGAAACGAGAAAAGCATCTCTTTTGATGAGTATTTGAAAAATGCAAATTAATATTCGTGAATCTGCTATCAAGGATTTAAAGAAAGAGGAGTAAAAATGCCTGAAATAAGTCGTTTTCTTGGAATAGTGATTAGAATGTATATGCGTGAACACGCTCCTGCTCATTTTCATGCTGAATATGGGGAATATGAAATAACCGTAGATATTGAGACAGGAGTTGTAACAGGCAGATTTCCAAGAAGAGCGTTAATAGCTGTCCTTGATTGGTATGTTTTGCATAAAGAGGAGCTGATGGCTAACTGGAATGCTGTAATTAACAGAAAACCGTTATCAAAAATAGAACCATTGGAGTAAAATTATGTTTATCCATGTAACACAAGCAAAATATATTGATGAATATAAGGTTTGGCTTTCATTTAATGACGGTGCAGAAGGTGAGGTTGATTTGTCGCCAGAGCTTTATGGAGAAGTGTTTGAGCCGTTAAAAGATAAAGCAGTGTTTAAATCTTTTACATTAGAAGGTCATACGCTCTCTTGGAGTAATGGGGCTGATTTTGCACCAGAGTTTTTAAGGGAGCAGATCTGAAAATAAAGCAGATGATTGATAGGGTGTGGGAGGAGTGATGATGCCAATAGTATTTGCAAAAGATAATGATTAATGCAAGTTACGTTGGGATAATGCACCACATCACCAGAATACTAACACTTTTCCATTTCATAAACATATTGGAAAAGATGAAAAGATTGAAGATAGCGAGATTATGAACTTAGAAAAGGTAATGGAATATATTGAAAATAATTTCAGAGGTTGAATGGATATACCATTTTTATTAAGAGGGATCATAATCGGTTTTTCAATTGCAGCACCAGTTGGACCAATTGGGGTGTTGTGCATACGCCGCACATTATCTGACGGTCGATCCTATGGGCTTGTTTCTGGTCTTGGAGCAGCAAGCGCAGATGCAATTTATGGGGCTGTTGCTGGTTTTGGTCTTACCTTTATCTCAAATTTTCTTGTCAGTCAGCAGATGTGGTTACGTATTATTGGCGGGCTTTTCTTATTCTATTTAGGAGTTAAAACCTTATTGGCAAAACCTGCTCAAGATGCAGCTTTAGTTAAAAAAAATAATAGAGGTCTTATTGGGGCTTATGCTTCGACATTTTTTCTAACTGTAACTAATCCAATGACTATAATATCATTTGCTGCAATATTTGCTGGATTGGGTTTAGCAAGTAGTGAGGCAAACTATATATCAGCAACAATTTTAATCTCTGGTGTTTTTATTGGTTCTGCTGCTTGGTGGTTTATTTTAAGTCTTGGTGTTGGCTTGTTTAGAGAAAGATTTACTAATTATGGCTTGCAATGGGTCAACAGGGTTTCAGGTGTAATAATTGCAGGTTTTGGTCTGTTTGCTTTTATAAGTGCTTTGTAATATAGCGGTTAAGATATCGAAAATTTAAGGGTAATATAAAAATGAAACAGTGGTTAGTCGCAATGATAAATTGTCAACTGAAGATTATGAGATGCTTGTGATAGCACAAATATAGAAATTGTATGTCAAAATAGATACGCAAAGCTGTGTATCTCTACAATTTCATTGTTCGTTGTGTCTCTCAGGGCATGGTCGTTATAGTTACAACTAATTTGTATTGTTAGGTTAAATAGAGACAATAAATAACGCATAACTTTAAGGAGAGCGTAATGCAAAAAGATGAGAAAACCCCGCATATTAATGTAGATTATTTTGAAGATTTGACAGGAAACATTGAAAATAGTGACAATGTTGATGTGGAAGATGTTGGAATAAGAATCAAGCAGTTAAGAGAGAAAAAGGGAATATCAATTGATGAGCTTGCAAATCTTACGGGTTTTGAAAAAGAGAGACTCGAAGATATTGAAAACGGAGTTATAAAACCGCAGCTTGGAACTGTTATGAAACTTTCCAAAGCCTTAGATAGCGCACTCGGTCGTTTAGTTTCTGGTGTTGGTTCAAAGCTATACTCAATAACTCGCAAGAGCGATAGAAAACCTGTATTTCGTTCTACTTCTCAAAAGGGCAATCAACAGCTTTACTCTTACATGAGCCTTGCACCAGAGGTTCAAGGACGGCACATGGAGGCACTTATTGTTCAGCTTGAGGAGAATCCTGTAAAAGAGGTCTCTGTGCATGATGGTGAAGAGTTTATATATGTTTTAGATGGCGTTGCAGCACTGCAAATAGCTGATGAAGAGTATGAGTTAACCCCGGGAGATAGTGCCTATTACCTCTCTACAACCCCGCATCTTATAAAGGCGAAAGAGGGAAAGGCTACAATTCTTGCTGTCTTGTATGAGTAATATCAGATAATACCTGTTAAACTTTCTGTAAACTTCTGTTTTTATAAGTAAATTGGAATCTATAAATCAATTTTTTGCAGAAAGTGAACTAATAATCCTCGATTTAAATAAAAAACTGCAATTATCAGGGAGGTCAGATCATGGCAAAATGCCTGTGGAAGCCATCGGAAGAGCGAATCAAGCAGACCAATATGTACCGTTTTATGCAGACTGTAAACAAAACTTATGGACAATCTTTTTCTGATTATGATGGGCTTTATCAGTGGTCTGTAGAAAATATTGAACAGTTTTGGAAACTTATGTGGGATTTTGCTAAAATTCGCTCGTCAAAACCTTTTGAGAGTGTGATAGATGATCCTAAAAAAATGCCGGGAGCAAAGTGGTTTG
Organism: uncultured Desulfobacterales bacterium; assembly: GCA_964425195.1. GTDB lineage: Bacteria > Desulfobacterota > Desulfobacteria > Desulfobacterales > Desulfobacteraceae > Desulfamplus. The sequence goes on along the minus strand of CAYRLG010000003.1, from coordinate 106,815 downwards.
AAGGTGCAAGGCTCAATTTTGCAGAGAATTTGTTAAGGTTTAGAAACGATAATATAGCCCTTGTTTTTCGTGGCGAAGATAAGATAAGAAGAACTTTAACCTATACGGAACTCTATAACGAAGTCTCAAAAGTTGCTCAGGCATTAAAAAATCATGGTATAAAGCCGGGTGACAGAGTGGTTGGGTTTGTTCCAAACATGCCAGAATCGATAATAGCAATGCTTGCAGCTACAAGTATTGGTGCAGTATGGTCATCATGTTCTCCAGACTTTGGTATAAAAGGCGTTCTTGACAGGTTTGGTCAAACACGACCAAGGATTTTGTTTACCGCTGATGGCTACTTTTTTAAAGGCAAGCAGATGGATAGTTTGGAAAAAATTGCGGGCATAATTAAAGAGCTTCCATCAATTGAGAAGGTTGTAGTTATTCCATATACAAAAGAAGACCCCTATATTAAATCTATTCCAAATGCAATTTTGCTTGATAAATTCAAAGATTCACGTCCAAGTGAAATTGAATTTGAACAGCTGCCTTTTGACCATCCTCTTTATATTATGTATTCGTCAGGTACCACAGGACTTCCAAAATGTATGGTGCAAAGTGCTGGTGGAGTTTTGATGCACCAGATAAAAGAGCTTATGCTCCATACAGACTTAAAAGAGGAGGACACTATTTTCTATTTTACCACCTGCGGTTGGATGATGTGGAATTGGCTTGTCTGTTCTCTCTCTGTGGGTGCAACTTTAGTGCTTTTTGATGGAAATCCGTTTCATCCTGCTGCTGATGCTTTGTGGCAGATGGCACAAGATGAAAAGATAACGGTCTTTGGTACAAGTGCTGGTTACATTGCGGCTCTTAAAAATGCTGGTGTAAAACCAAAACAGCAGTTTGATCTTAGCTCTATGAGAGCTCTTCTCTCAACAGGTTCACCTCTTTCAAAAGAGGATTTTGAATTTATCTATGAGGAGGTTAAATCTGATCTACAGCTTGCCTCTATTTCAGGTGGTTCTGATCTTAATGGCTGCTTTGCTCTTGGAAATCCAATGGGTCCAGTCTATTCAGGAGAGTTGCAGTGCAGAGGTCTTGCAATGCGAGTTTTTGCATACAATGAAGATGGAAAAGCTGTTGTAGGGCAGCAAGGAGAACTTGTCTGCACCGCACCATTTCCGTCAATGCCTATCTATTTCTGGAACGATACTGATGGCTCAAAATATCATGCAGCTTACTTTGACCGCTATCCGGGAATCTGGACCCATGGTGATTTTATAGAAGTTACAGAGCGAGGCGGAGTTATCATGTACGGACGATCTGATGCCACACTAAATCCGGGAGGAGTTAGAATAGGCACTGCGGAGATATACAGACGTATTGAGCAGATGGAGGAGATTTCAGATAGTGTTGTTGTTGGGCAAAATTGGAATAACGATGTTAGAGTTATTCTGTTTGTCACTATGACTCCGGGATTTGAACTTGATGATAAATTAAAGGACAAAATCAAGAGTGATATCCGTAAAAACGCCTCGCCTCGTCATGTTCCAGCAAAGATAATTCAAGTTCCTGACATTCCATATACGCTAAACATGAAAAAGGTTGAACTTGCAGTTAAAAATATGATTGATGGAAAAGAGGTTAAAAATAAAGATGCTCTCAAAAACCCTGAATCGCTTGATTTTTTTGGACAGATTCAAGAGCTAAAGAGTTGATGTATATCTATTACTTAAAACAATTTCATTACAATATTGTAGAGACGCATAGCATTGTTGTGCGTCTCTATTTTTGTTCAAAAAAATTGTCACATTACATATTTTTTTGATCTTTCTGTTTGACTGTTATGAGTCTGACATATAAAAGAGATAATGTTTTTGAGTATGGTTTATTAAAAAAATTAAGTTTTTTCATTTTGTGTTTAGGCATATCTGCCTATCTTAAGATTTATAACAGAACATAAAAAGGAGATTTTTTAAATGAAAGCAACTATTACCAAACAGTGTATGGGTGACAGAAACTGTAATAACCTTTGTCCAGAAGTATTTGAATATGATGAAGATCAACTGCTTTCAATTGTAAAATTTGATGTTATACCAAAACATCTTGAAGCTATTGTTCGTCAAGCAGCTCATGAGTGTGGTGCTCAGGCAATTATTATTGAAGAGTAGAAGATAATTTAAGAAAGGGGGTGGGTTATGGTGAAATTCAGAGAGAGCAGAACAGCAAAAAATCTGCTCACAGCATTTGCAGCAGAGGCTCAGGCAAGCACCAGATACAGATTTTTTTCCCAGCGTGCAATTGAGGATGGTTTTATCCAAATTTCAAAGATTTTTCAGGAGACCTCTGATCAAGAGTGTGAACATGCCTTACGATTTTTCAAGTTTTTTAATGGTGGAGAGCTTGAGATCAACTGGAAGTTTCCCGCTGGTGTTCTTTTGAATACTCAAGCCAACCTTCTTTCTGCAGCAGACCTTGAACACTATATCCATACAGAGATGTACCCTGGATTTGCAAAGATTGCTCTTGAAGAGGGATTTCAACGGGCTGCTGATACCTTAGATGCAATTATTGTTGCTGAAAGACAGCATGAAAAACTCTATCGGGAACTTGCTGCCAATATTGCTGACAATAAAGTTTTTGCTCGTGAAGATGAGAAAAAGTGGAGATGTCTTGGCTGTGGATATATTCATACAGGGAAAAGTGTTCCAGAAAAATGCCCTGCATGTGTAAAGCATTCAGGATATTTTGAACTACTTGGGGAAAATTGGTAATTTTTGGAGATGGCTTTAAGGGGTGAAAGTATGATAAAAATAGAGAGAATAAATCCTTTACTTATAATTGCAGTAATTATCTTTTTTGTAGCTACAGTTGTGATTGCAGCAGAAAATAGAGGTGCTGAACAGTTGACTGTTGATGGCGGTACTAAAGGGGCTGTAAATTTTCCTCATAAAGCACATCAAGATGGACTTAAAGACTGCAATCTTTGTCACTCTATCTTTCCACAGGAGTTAGGAGTTATTAAAAACTTAAAGAATAAAAAAGAGCTTGAGAAAAAAGAAGTTATGAATGAGCTGTGCATTAAATGCCATAAAGATTACAAATTATCAGGTAAGGCTTATGGTCCAACTAACTGTAATGGTTGTCATAGTAAATAGTTAGCCATTACCTCATCTATGCCCTATCAGTAGGGATGAATATTCTATATCCCTACTGATAAATTTTTTTAAAGTAATGTTGGAGCTTATTTAATTCAAAATGCTCTATTTACTTAACTCTCCTGCCACCTCCAAGCTTAATTTCCAATCTGAGCAAAATTATGAAAAATAGAAAAAATACCCACAAGAAAAAGAGTCGGATAGAAGAGATAAAAGCATCTTCTTCAAAAAATAATAAAGTTATTATAACTGATAATTCAAATAGTTATCTTCCTTTAAATGCAGTAGTTTCAAACAAAAATGGAGATATCTTTGAGCTTGAAGATTATGGGGCAGTTGGAATGAGTGGCAATGAACCTGTTCTTATGACTTACAGTCAGGTTGTTGATATGCCTTACGGCAGCGAACTGATGATGCTTCCTAATACAAAACCGTTAGTATTTAGCTTTGATAGAGGACGATTTGAAGTTTTGCATGATAATCCATATCAGCCTGGAGAGGAGATATTTCCAGTTGCAGTATTTAACTCTCCGGGGTATGTGAACAGATATTTTTGTGCTTACGAACATTGCGATAAAAATTTTTTTCTCCCGCTATTCTCCTATGGAGCAGTTGGATGGTCAGATGTAGGAAATAATAGTAGTTACCAAGAAGATGGGTTGTCAAACGCAACAAAAACTGGCGGATTTATGTCTGCGGCAATATGTGTTGACACTGAACCTCGTCAAGATTTAAGGCTTATGCCACAGGAAGGGATTGTTGCAGGTGTGGAGGATATGAGGAACAAGTATCCTAAAAATAGGCTTATGCGTCACCTTGAGAAATGTGCTTTGATTTATGGCTGTCCCGCTGCAAAAAATTTTTTTTTAGGAAGATACGAAGCTCCAATACCGACATCAAAAGTGTGTAATGCAAACTGCCTTGGCTGTATCTCACTGCAGGTTGAAAATAACCTTATGGCATGTCAAGATAGGATAACATTTATTCCTGAACCTGTAGAGATTAAAGAGGTTGCTTTAGAGCACCTGATTAAAGTAAAGGATAGTGTCGCAAGTTTTGGTCAAGGGTGCGAAGGTGATCCACTAACTTCTTTTCATGTTATTGAACCAGCTTTAAGGTCTGTACGAGAGAAAACTGACGCTGGAACTCTAAATATGAATACAAATGCTGGTATGCCAGATAAGCTATCTAAGTTATTTGATGCTGGTCTTGACTCTATTCGTGTTAGCATTAACTCTGTTAGAGAGTCCTGTTACACAGCCTATTTTAGACCGCGAAGCTACAGATATAGTGATGTTATAAGAAGTATTGATATTGCCGCTAAAAAAGATAAATTTATTTCTATTAACTATCTTAATTGCCCTGGTGTAACTGATTCAGAGATGGAGTTTACAGCACTTAAAAAGTTCCTTTCACAATATTGTGTGAACATGATTCAGTGGAGAAACATGAATTATGATCCTTTAAGCTATCTTAGGATAATGGAGCAGGCTGGTGGAGTGACTCCTGCACTTGGTATGGAGAAGATAATAAGAGAGCTTGAAAGAGATTTCCCAAAATTGAGGCACGGCTATTTTAATCCTCCAAAAGAAAAGTGTGCTGTAAAGCAGCCACTTTATGGTAATATAAAAGGCAAAGTTTAAGAGCATTGTGCAGAGAGTAAACAATGTTTTTTTAATGTTGCAACATAACAATTAATTGTGATATTCAAAATTTTATTATGAAACAGTATGTAATAGATGGGTTAAGTCCCTATGATTATGAGAGATTAAAAAAGTATTTTGATGAGAGATTTGGTCAGCCATCACTTGGAACAATTTACTGGGTTGAGATAGACCAGTCAATTCTAAGCCCATTGCAAAAATCCCACACACAATGCCAGCCATACTATTTTGCTTTTGAGCTTGATGAAAGACGCCTCTCTTGCGAACTCTTGGTAAGAATTAAAAAGCATATAAAATGTGATTGTATGGGATATGCAGACAGCAAACAGAGAGATTGGCTTATGGATATGGTTGATGGCATACTAAATACTCTTGATATTGTAATCTAATACCAATCTTATTCAGTTTTGACCCTGTTGATAAACCCTTTCAATTAAGGAGTAAGTCATTTGAAAGTTAATCTCAATCAGGGGCAGTTTAAAATAGAAATGGTATAACCAATAAAAGATAGAACAAAAGTCGGAGAAATTTAAAAGGTCATGCTGAAGATAATACCTCTTGGCGGTCTTGGTGAGATCGGTCTTAATATGATGGTTATTGAATATGATGACACCATATTCATTATTGATGCAGGGCTTATGTTTCCCGAAGATTATATGCTTGGAGTTGATATTGTAATTCCTGATATGGAGTATCTGCGTGATAACAAAGAGAAGGTAAGGGCAATTATTTTGACCCATGCCCATGAAGATCACATTGGTGCAATAACCTATCTACTCAGAGAGATATCTATCCCTGTCTATGCAACCGCCTTTACCTTGCGAATTGTTGAAAATAAGCTAAAAGAGATTGATCTCCATAACACTGCTCCTCTTATACAGGTGCGTCCCGGGGAGACTATCTCTATTGCTCCATTTGAAATTGAGTTCATAAGGGTGAGCCACAGCACAGTTGATGGGGTGGCTCTTGCAATCACAACTCCAGTTGGTCTTATTGTCCATACTGGTGATTTTAAAATCAACCACTGTTTTGAAGAGTCTAATGTTACTGATATATCTCGTTTTGCCCGTCTTGGTGAACAGGGTGTTTTAGCTCTCTTGTCTGATTCAACAAATGTAGAGCGTGAAGGATATACAGATTCAGATCAGAAGGTTGGTGAAGCTCTTGCCCAGATTGTCTCTGAAAGTGAAGGCAGAGTCATTATTGCACTTTTCGCATCTAATATCTTTAGAATTCAGCAGATTATAAATATTGCCTTACATACAAACCGTAGAGTTGTATTTAACGGTAGAAGTATTGAGCAGACAGTTGAAGCTGCAAAGGAGCTTGGTTACCTTAAATATCCTGAAAACCTTATAATTGATGTTAAAAAAGTAAATTCTCTTCATGATTCAGAGATTCTTATTATCACCACAGGAAGTCAAGGAGAGCCAATGTCTGCACTTGCTCGAATGGCAACCGGCTTCCATAAACAGGTAAACATAAGAAAAGGTGACAGCGTTATTCTCTCCTCCAAATCCATTCCTGGAAACGAGAAAGCAATATCAAATATTATCAATAACCTTTACCGCAGAGGTGCTCGGGTTGTTTACGACAAGATAGCCCCTGTTCATGTTTCAGGGCACGCCTGTCAAGAGGAGCTTAAATTGATGATAAGCCTTACCCATCCTGAATATTTTATTCCCATTCATGGAGAATATCGCCATTTAGTCACTCATGCACGGCTTGCCGAAAAACTTGGAATTCCAAGAAAGCATGTTTTTTTAGTTGAAGATGGAAATATTGTCTCTTTCGAGAAATTGTCTAAGTTTGATCTTGCTGATCTTAAAATTGATAAAAGTGAGGATAAATCCTATTCAAATAAAGATAAGATTAAACTTATGTGTGACACAGTTATTGGTAAAATATCAGGAAGTGTGACCAGCGGTAGAGTTCTTATTGATGGTAAAGGTATAGGAGATGTTGGTAGAAGTGTCCTAAAAGAGCGGCGAAATCTCTCAGAAGATGGTCTTGTTGTTGTATCTATGATTATTGATGAAGAGACTGGAATTGTGCTATATGGACCTGAGCTTATCTCAAAAGGTTTTGTCTTTGGAGCAGAGACTGGCTACCTTGTTGATGATGCCCAGTGTGTAATTTTAGAGATTGTTGAAGAGATTGAAGTTGGTTCCCAATCAAGGGTTGATCAGATTCGATCTCGCCTTCAAAAGGCTCTTAAACAGTATTTCTTTTTTACTATCAGAAGACGACCTGTTATTGTGCCAATTATAATTGAGGTATGAAAAAAGAGTTTATAGCCATACTGCTTCTGTTTCTCCTTGTTTTGACATCGGTTAGCCTCCTGTCTCACTCCCCACTTGATCCATCTATTAACCACCAATCTTTTGCGTCCGAAGGTATTAAAAATCTCTTTGGACTTATAGGAGCACATCTGTCAGGAATAATGGTAGATATCTTTGGAATTGCCTCTTTATGGATTCCAATGTTTCTATTTTTAGCATCTTTTTGGTATTTAAAAGGCAAAAGCGGTAAAGAGCTTGGGGTTGGAATTGTAGGCGGTCTGATTATTATGTTTGGCACTGCTGGGATATTATCTATTATCAGAGAAGAACTCTTTATACGCGGTGGTTATATTTCATCTGGAGGCTTGATTGGCTCGTCAACTTCAGACTTTCTTCTTAAATACACCAATACAGCCGGTTCCGCTATCATTTTTCTCTTTTTTATCTTTTCTGGTGTTGTGTTTGCCACTGGTATATCTGTATCTGAATTGATTATTATAATTCGTAATTTTATCTTTATATTTCTTAAATTTGTAGGTCTTAAAGCTGTGGAGACTCATAATTTAGTTATGGAATTTGGAGGAAAGATAAAGGATAATGGAATTTTAAGCCAAGAAAATTTGACCACTCTTACTAAAGCTGGTCTGAGTAAAACTGGTTTGGATAGATTGTCAGATATCAAACTCGATCTCAAAGCAATAACGTTAAAATCGAATTTTGATAAGTTCAAAGAGAACGATTTTAATCTTTTTAACAATACTATGGCAGATAATAAGATTTCAGATGCAGATTTTTCAACATCAGATAAACCTACAGATACTTTTAGAGTATTTACAGAAAATAAAAATAAAGAGGCTATTGATGCTCAATCCCCAAACAGAACTTTTTTCAAACAGACAAGACACCATAAAAAGCAAGATATAATAAATAGTTCTGAAGAAAAAGGTGAGGATTGCATCAAAAAAGAAGATGGTGTTTTTATACTTCCTCCGCTTTCAATCCTCAACGATAAAGCAAAAACAAATGCCGGTCCAGATATGCTATATCTTAAACATAAAGCTGAGATTCTTGATAATAAACTTAAAGATTTTGGTGTAAAGGGCGAAATTGTCGATATACTTCCAGGTCCTGTAATCACAACGTTTGAGTATCGTCCAGCATCTGGGGTTAAAATAAGCAAAATAGTCAATCTTACTGACGATCTTGCGTTAGCTTTGAGTGCGTTAAGTATAAGAATTGTTGCACCAATTCCCGGAAAAGATGTGGTTGGAATTGAAATCCCCAACGATAAGAGAGAGATTGTTGTCTTAAAAGAGATGCTCTCATCTCGTGAATTTGTTGAATCAAATTCACGCCTTACGTTAGCTCTTGGCAGAGATATTCTTGGTACTCCTGTTGCAGCAGCAATGGATTCAATGCCCCATCTTCTGATTGCAGGAGCCACAGGAACAGGAAAGAGCGTAGGGCTTAACTCCATGATTATAAGTCTTCTGTATAAAGCAAAACCTGACGAGGTAAAGTTTATAATGGTTGACCCAAAACGGATTGAACTTTCTGTCTATGACGGAATTCCTCACCTTATTTCTCCTGTTGTGACAGACATGAAAAAAGCTACTAACGCACTATTTTGGGCTGTTAAAGAGATGGAGAGAAGATACGAACTTCTCGCACAATGCGGTGTACGTAATCTCCTTCAATACAATAAGATGGTTGAACACAAAGAGATAGTGCCTCTAAATGATAGTAGCAGCAGAGATAAGGCAGCATTGCTTAGTGAATATAATAGCGAAAATGAGACTATTTCAGATCATCTTCTTGAAGACGAAGATAGTCTGACGAAGTTACCTTACATTGTTGTGATTGTAGATGAGTTTGCTGATCTTATGATGGTTGCCTCCCGTGATGTTGAATCGGCTTTAATACGTCTTGCACAGATGGCACGTGCTGCTGGTATTCACCTTATTTTGGCAACACAAAGACCCTCTGTAGATGTGTTAACTGGGATCATTAAGGCAAATTTTCCAACCCGAATATCATTTCAGGTCTCATCAAAAATAGATTCAAGAACCATTTTAGATACCAATGGTTCAGAAAAACTTCTTGGCAATGGCGATATGCTCTTTTTACCACCCGGAACAGGTCGGCTTCAACGTATTCAATGTGCATACGTATCAGAAGAGGAGATAGCCAGAGTTACAGCATTTCTCAAAGAGCAGCAACAACCAAACTATGTGGAAGATATAACCGAAAAAGCAGAAGATAATGGAGAGAGTGACGATGAGCAATTTTATGATGAAAAATATGATGAGGCTGTTGCTCTTATAACAAGAACAAGACAGGCATCAATCTCAAGTGTACAGCGTCATTTACGAATAGGATATAACAGAGCAGCCAGAATAATTGAGACAATGGAGAAAGAGGGAATTGTTGGTCCCCAAGATGGCTCAAAACCAAGAGAAGTGCTTGTTATTGGAGATGATAGATGAGCAATATTGAATTATCTAAGGAACATACAGTTTACTATGAGTTAATTGAAGGAGATAAATCTAAACCCTATTTAATCTTTCTTCATGAAGGTTTAGGGTCTGTTCAGATGTATAAAGATTTTCATAGGTCTATTTGTGCCAAAACAAAATGTCCTGGTCTTGCCTATGATCGTAGAGGATATGGTAAATCTTCATCGCTGAATCGCAAAAGGACAGTTCATTATCTTCACGAATACGCTCTCAATGAACTTCCTCAAGTTATTAAAGCTGTTATTCCTGATAAGCCGTTCTTCCTGATTGGTCACTCTGATGGTGGCAGTATAAGTCTTATATATGGAGCAGAGAAACCTTATTATCTAAAAGGTATTGTTACAGCAGCTGCACATGTTTTCGTAGAACAGATTACTATTGATGGTATAGTTAAGGCAAATGAGGCTTTTTCAGCAGGTAAGCTATCAGGTCTTTTTAAGTTGCATGGAGATAAAACAGAAGAGATATTTAATGCGTGGTCATCTACATGGTTAAGTGATTGGTTTAGAAGCTGGAATATCGAGTATCTTTTACCATCTATTAATGTACCGTTGCTTGTAATTCAGGGTAAAGCTGATCAATATGGAACAACAGAACAGGTAAACTCAATTACCTCTAAATCTTCTGGTGAAGCTCACACCTTACTTATAGATAGTTGTGGTCACTCTCCTCATCAAGATTCTCCTGATGTTGTTATAAATACTATTACAAAATTTATTGATAGAGTAGAAAAGAGCACAATATAGCAATTTTTAACTTAAAAGAGCAAAAAGAAGATAACATGAACAGAAGAATCCATACTTGGGGAGTAGAACAATGTATTACTATAAATATAATGAAGATTTATTTAGCTTTATAAAAAACTCACCTACCCAATTTCATGCTGTAGCAAATATGGCGAGAACTCTCTCTAATAATGGATTTATTGAGCTTAAAGAGCATGAAAGCTGGATTATTAAGCCACACTCAAAATATTTTGTTACCCGTAACGGCTCTTCTATTATTGCATTTCTTACTGGAAAAAATCGTCCTTGGGAGACTGGAATTAAATTTGTGGGAGCACATACAGATAGTCCGTGTCTTAAAATTAAACCCTTTCCTGAAATTAACAATCAACAGATTGTCCGTCTTGGCGTTGAGGTGTATGGCGGTGCTCTTCTTAATAGCTGGTTTGACAGAGGCTTAAATCTCGCGGGAAGAGTCACGGTGCTTGTCACTGATGATATCGAAGATGAGAAGTCTGACAAGATTGCAGGAGTTGGTGAATACGGAAAGGAGTTTATTAGAACTTTACTTGTCAATTACGATGCACCTGTAGCAACTATTCCATCAGTTGCAATCCACCTTGATCGTGAGGCAAACACCAAAAGAGTTATAAATCCTCAGATAGATCTGCCCCCTATAATTAAATCATACGCAAAGTTAAACGACTCTTACTATAATGTTCAATCTGAATCTTTAGAAACAGTAAACACATATAGAGATACGAGCTCACCCATCGCTAAGTCATTCAGGTTAATGCTACTTGAACAGGTTATTAAGGAGAACTCAAACATTAATATAAAAGAGCTGCTTGATTTTGATATGATTTTTTCTGATGCACATCACCCTTTTTTTACAGGAGTTAATCAAGAGATTATCTCTGCCCCCCGTCTTGATAATCTCCTATCTTGCCATGCAGCCTTAAAAAGTATTGTTCGTGTTTATTCTGCTGATAGCGACACTACTTCACAAGATGGGATTGCTGCACCTTGTTTTGTTGTCTGCACTGACCATGAAGAGGTAGGAAGCGATAGTGCTGTTGGTGCTAAAGGCTCTTTTTTAAGCTCTGTTATTTCAAGGCTTATTCCAGATAATGAACAGAAAAGTAAAGCTGCAACCAGATCTTTTATGATATCATTAGATAATGCCCATGCAGTCCATCCAGCCCATCCTGAATTGCATGATTCAAATCACACTCCTTTTTTGAATCACGGTCCTGTTTTAAAAATAAATGCCTCTCAAAGATACGCATCTGATTGCGAATCTTCAGCACTTCTTCGCTATATATGCAAAAATGCTGATATCCCGCTTCAGTCATTTGTTATGCGTAGCGATATGCCATGTGGCAGCACAATAGGACCTGCAATATCCTCATCTCTTGGCATTAAAACCGTTGATATAGGTGCTCCAACTCTTGGGATGCACGCTATCAGAGAAATCACCGGATCCAAAGACCCTTTTATGCTATTTAAGGTAATAAACCACTTCTTCTCAATGGAAGATATTCCCCTCTTATCTTTGACATAATTATAACTGAAAGATAAATCTATATTTCAATAAAGCCCTTTGGAGATTGAACATACGGATATAACGCAACTGCTTTTATCCTTGACATAAAATGATAGTATGGTTATATCGCCTAAGGGTTAAATGGAATATGGTTTTTTAATCTATTTATATGGTCAATCTAAATTATAGATACTCTTAAATGGTCTAATTGTGAGATACTTAACTGTTTTTATTTTGACTACTTAAATAATATTTTTATATGCAATTATAATGATGAATTGGAATTATTAATTGATGGATATTGCTCAAAAGCTTCAACTTAACAGAGGGGAAATTTTAAAAAAGTGGTTTGAATCAGCCGTAAATTCATACCCTGAAGATACAGCCCAATTCTTAAAAAAATCTAAAAACAGATTTGATAATCCAGTAGGAAGTGCGACAATGCAAAGTCTTGAGGATACATTTAATCTGATTATAGATATGACATCAAACTTGGATTTTCAAGACTATTCAGCCAATAAGATTGATTTGAGTCAAAATAAGATCGAAAACGCACTTGATCCTATAATTCGTATCAGAGCTGTACAAAACTTTTCTGCATCACAAGCTATTTTATTTATATTTGAATTAAAGAGTATAGTTTTATCTCTTCTCGAACAACAGGAACAGCATCTTAATCATATTAGTTATGTAATTGATCTTGTTGCTCTTGCAGCATTTAATAGGTTTATGAAGTGTAGGGAAAATATATTCCTCTTAAAAGCAACTGAAGCCAAAAGACGGATACACAGTGCATTTGAGAGGGCAGGTTTAGTAACTGAGCTGACTGAGTCGGAACTCATTGGCTCAAGCAAATCTTAAATCAGGTCATTGTTTTATAGTGTTTTACAGATAGGGTCAGTTATTTATACGATAAAGATAATAAAGGGAGATATATTATCCATAGTTTTATTTATAAATATCTGGTTTTATCAACTACTGTTAGCATGACCGAAAAATTGTGAGGTGGTTGGAATATGAATCAAAAGTACATGTTACCCCTGGCAGGAGTATTCCTGCTCTTTCTGTTGGCTTATGCAGGGGTTGAGGGAGCCGGACTTGAGTGGTTCTTTGGGATTGTCATTCCCTATCTTGCGGTCATTGTCTTTATTTATGGCTTTGTAAACCGCGTTATGGGGTGGGCAAACTCTGCAGTTCCATTTAGAATTCCCACAACCTGCGGACAGCAGAAATCGCTTCCATGGATTAAACAGAATCGCATTGATAACCCTGATACAGCATTAGGAGTTTTTATCCGTATGCTTTTTGAGATCTTTCTATTCAGATCTCTTTTCAGGAATACCAAAGCAGCATTCAACAGAGATGAAAACAACAAACTTACCTATTCATGGGAAATTTTTCTATGGATAGGTGCACTTGCATTCCATTATGGATTTTTAGTGGTAATAATACGCCATTTAAGATTTTTTATGGAGCCAGTGCCAGCTTGCCTGACATTTGTTGAATATCTTGATGGTATTGTTCAGATTGGTCTTCCCGGAGTTTTCGTCTCTGGTATTGTTCTTCTTGCAGCAGCACTATTTTTGCTTGCAAGAAGAATCTTTGATGCAAAGGTGAGCTATATCTCTCTTGCTGCCGACTATTTTCCTCTGTTTTTAATTATCGGAATTGCTGCTACTGGTATTGCAATGAGGTATTTCACAAAAGTTGACATCACCGGTGTAAAAGAGTTTACAATGGGACTTGTCACCTTTCATCCTGTTATTCCCCCCGGAGTTGGCGGGCTTTTTTATGCTCACGTTCTTATGGTAAGTGTGCTGTTTGCCTATTTCCCCATGAGCAAACTTATGCATGCTGGCGGAATTTTCCTTAGCCCAACAAGAAATATGGCAAATAATACCCGTGCAAAAAGACACATTAACCCCTGGAACTACGCTGTAGATGTTCATACTTATGAGCAGTATGAGGATCACTTCAGAGATAAAATGATAGAAGCTGGACTTCCAGTGGATAAGGAGGCGTAATAGATGTCTGAAGAACTTAAACCTGATGAGCTATTAGACAAGATAGATCACACCCCCTCTTGTGGCAACTGGATGGATGCTCCTGTTCAGATAAGACCCGGGATGTACTGTTATGCAGCAAAACCTGAAAGCGTTGAGACTTTAGGACTGCCTAATGCAAGAGCCTGGAATCCCGTTGATGACGATTGGAAACTGCCTGCAAACTGGCAGGAGATTATCCACAATGGTATAAAAGAGCGTCTTGAAAGATTCAGAACATTCAAAGTTTTCATGGATATATGTGTTCGTTGCGGTGCTTGTGCCGACAAGTGTCACTTTTTTCTTGGTACCGGCGATCCTAAGAATATGCCAGTTCTCAGAGCCGAGCTTTTACGTTCTGTATACAGAAACGATTTTACTAAAGCAGCCAAGATTCTCAAGATGATACCCGGTGGAGAGAAACTTTCTGGTGGCAGACCAATGACATTAGATGTGCTAAAAGAGTGGTGGTATTACTTTTTTCAATGTACAGAGTGTCGTCGTTGTTCAGTGTTTTGCCCTTATGGTATTGATACTGCTGAGATTACAATAATGGGCAGAGAGCTTCTAAATCTTTTAGGACTGAATATTGACTGGATTGCTACACCAGTATCAAACTGCTATAAAACAGGTAACCACCTTGGAATTCAGCCTCATGCCTTCAAAGAGATGATTGAGTTTTTTACTGATGACATTGAAGAGATCACAGGTGTTAATGTAGAGCCACAGTTCAACAAAAAAGGTGCTGATATTCTCTTTATAACTCCTTCTGGGGATGTCTTTGCCGATCCCGGAACATACACTTGTCAAGGTTATCTGATTCTTTTCAAATACTTGAAAGATAAATATGGTCTTGATGTTACATGGAGCACTTACGCATCTGAAGGCGGAAATTTTGGCTTTTTCACATCACACGAGACCATGAAGAGACTAAATGCTAAAATGTATGCAGAGGCAAGACGTCTTGGCGTTAAGTGGATTCTTGGTGGAGAGTGCGGTCACATGTGGCGAGTAATACATCAATATATGGATACTATGAACGGTCCTGCAGATTTTCTTGAAGAGCCGGTAAATCCTATTACTGGAACCAAATTTGAAAATGCAAAGTCAACAAAAATGGTTCATATCACAGAGTTCACAGCAGATCTCATAAGACACGGCAAACTTGAGCTTGACAAGAGTAGAAATGCAAATCGTATTATGACCTACCACGACTCATGCAATACATCAAGAGGTATGGGTCTTCTTGACGAGCCAAGATATGTGATTCAAAATGTGTGTGATAACTTCTTTGAGATGCCACCAAACACCATTCGTGAGCAGACATTCTGCTGCGGCAGCGGTTCTGGTCTTAATGCTGGTGAAAATATTGAACTTAGAATGGCAGGAGGGTTACCCCGTGCCAATGCAGTTAAATATGTTCACGATAAATTTGGCGTCAATACACTTGGAACAATCTGTGCGATTGACAGAGCTGCCCTTTCAACATTGATGGAGTATTGGGTTCCCGGTGTCACAGTTAGTGGTATCCATGAGCTGGTTGGTAATGCTTTGATTCTACCCGGTGAGAAAGAGAGAGAGACTGACCTTCGCTGTGATCCACTGCCCGGTATGGAGGAGGAAGAAGATGAGTAAAAATGCAATCATTGCAGGACTTGCGGTTTTTGTTATTGTTGCCCTGTTTCCATTTTGGTTTAACATTGGTGGTACCAATGCTGCACCAGAGGCAGAGCTGTCGGCAAAAGCAAAAGCTGCAAAAAAATGTGTTCTTGATAAATATGACATGCGAGCAAACCACATGTCCCTTCTTGATGAGTGGAGAGATACCGTGGTAAGAGATTCAAAGAGAGTTTATAAAGCTGCAAATGGCAAATCTTTTAATATGAGTCTCTCAACTGGTGAAGACTCTTGTATGGGGTGTCATGTTGATAAAGAGAAATTTTGCGATAAATGTCATAACTATGCTTCTGTGAATCCCTATTGCTGGGAGTGCCATACAGACCCTAAGGAGGTAACCCAATGAAAAAAAGCAGAAAAAGCTTTCTTAAAAAGAGTAGAAGAAGCTTTCTCAAGGCAGCAGGACTATCTGCAGTCGCCATTGGTGCAGCTCCAGCAATAAAGGCTGTTTCTGTTGCATCAAGTGGTGGAGCAAGTTCTCTTCCAGTTAAAGTACAAAATCCTGATGCACTTACAGCCAAACGTTGGGGTATGGTAATTGATACGAGTAAGATCACCGATGAGGTTGTAGAGGGTGTTGTAACAGCCTGTCGTAATGCTCACAATATACCAAATTTTGATCTTCAGCCAGATGAAGAGAAATACCCCAATACTCGCCCTGCAAAAAAGATGCAGGAGATAAAGTGGATATGGGACGAGCATTATAAATATGCTTTTCCTGAAATGGAAGATGAGTTTCTTGCTGATAAATTTAAATCTCTTCCATTTCTTGTAACCTGTAACCACTGCAAAAATGCACCATGCGTTCAGGCGTGTCCTACAAAGGCAACCTTTAAACGTGAAGACGGGATTGTTATAATGGACTTTCACCGTTGTATTGGATGCCGTTTTTGCATGGCAGCTTGCCCTTATGGTTCAAGAAGTTTTAACTTCAGAGATGCAAGACCTTTTATTGAAACAATTAATCCTGAATTTCCAGTTCGCTCTAAAGGTGTTGTCGAAAAATGTAATCTTTGTGCAGAACGTTTAGAGAAAGGCTTGCAGCCGGCATGTGTTGAGGCATCAGAAGGTGCTATTGTTGTCGGAGATTTGGAAGATCCAGAATCTGAAGTACGGGCACTTTTGAAAGAAAATTATGCAATCCGGCGTAAGCAGGAGCTTGGAACTGAGCCTTCTGTTTACTATATCATGTAGGAGGGGCGTGAAATATGCTTGAAATAGCTATTAAAGGAAGCAAAAAATACTGGATATGGTTAGCTGCTCTGCTAACAGTCATGGCAGTTGCTTTTGCACTCTATATTGACCAGTTTATGAATGGTCTTATGATTACGGGCATGAGCCGTGATGTATCTTGGGGATTTTACATTGCAAATTTCACCTTTCTTGTTGGTGTTGCTGCTGGAGGTGTTATGGTTGTTATCCCCTACTACCTGCATGATTATGAGAAATTTCACAGAATCACCATTTTAGGTGAATTTCTTGCCGTAGCCTCACTAATCATGTGTCTTATGTTCATTGTAGCAGATTTAGGGCAACCTGTAAGAATGCTCAATGTGCTATTGTATCCTACACCAAACTCAATGCTCTTTTGGGATATGTGCGTTCTTAACGGCTACCTGTTCCTTAATATTGTTATTGGTTGGAAAGTTTTGGAAGCAGAGAGGAATCAGGTTAAGCCACCATCATGGACAAAACCGCTGATTTATCTCTCAATTCCATTTGCAATTGGTATCCATACAGTTACTGCATACCTATACTGCGGACTTCCCGGAAGAGGTTTTTGGCTTACTGCAATCTTGGCTCCAAGGTTTTTAGCATCTGCGTTTGCAGCAGGTCCTTCTTTTTTGATTCTGCTTTGCTACCTTGTTCGTAAATTCACAAAATTTGATCCGGGCTGGGAAGCTATTCAGACTCTTTCAAAAATTGTCTGCTACGCTTTGATCGCCAATGTGTTCTTCTTCTTTTGCGAAGTTTTTGTTGTCTTTTACAGCAAAATTCCAGGGCACATGTCTCACATTCAGTATCTTTTCTTTGGTCTTCATGGACACGGAGCGTTAGTTCCTTGGATGTGGACGTCAATGATATTGATGTTCATCGGCATTGCTCTTCTTGTTGTTCCAACATTTAGAAATAATGAGACACTTCTTCCATTTACCTGTATTATGATTTTTATTGGAACATGGATTGATAAGAGTCTTGGAATGATCTCAGGTGGATTTGTGCCGAACCCTTTGCATCACGTAACTGAATATATCCCAACTGTGCAAGAAGTGATTATAAGTCTTGGTGTTCTTGCAACGGGACTTCTTATTTTGACTGTTCTTTTTAAACTTGCTGCAACAGTTAAAGAAGAGGTAAGAGGATAGTAATTAAGATATTTTTTTATTTGAATCTTAATAAAGGTTAATTTTGATCTAAATCATAGGACTTTAGAGAATTAAACTTTAGACAGTTAGTTTAAGACCGCATTAATGTAAATCCTAATCCCCCACAATTCACCTACTTTTAGGTACGAATTGTAGGGGATTTTTATTTAGGATCAGTAATTTCCGATATGCTGGATTGGTCTTTACTTTTAAATGGTACTATCTATTGGGGATAGGACAGAACGTCTTTATTTTTATTCTAATTATGTGTATTGTTTCTGTTTAAAAAGAGAAGGAGTGCCATGCTGTATATAGAGACATTGTAGGGTTTAGTGATATTCTTCTTATTCTGATCTTTTTAACAAACTTTTTTCACTATCATTAAGCTGGTAGCCAGTATAGATTTTTTTAAATATAGGCTTATAGCTGTTAAAACAATGAGCAGATAAGGATGTGTGTTGTGAAAAATATAAAAAATTTCATTGATGAGATTGGAAAAGCTGTTCCATTGGAAAAATATAGACATGTTGTTGATCTCTGTTGTCAATCTACTGATGATGGTAAGCGTAATTTAGTTTTTGATGCACTTGTATTTGCCTTTGAGCATCATGCAGGTCAGGTAAGAAAATCGGGAGAGCCATATATTAACCATCCTATTGCTGTTGCAGAGATTATTGCCGGAACTCTTGAACTTAAAGACCCAGAGCTTATTGCAGCCACTATTTTACATGATATTGTAGAGGATGTCAGCTTTTTGACAACATTCAATATTGAAAAGAAATTTGGTAAAAATGTGGCGGCTTTTGTAGATGGTTGTACAAAGTTAAAGATGATGAGCCTTGATCAAAGTATTAACAAAGATATGACCTATCAAAAGCTAATTTTAATGGCAAGCAGACATCCTGAAATTCTTCTTATAAAATTTGCAGACAGAATTCATAATTTACAAACTATCAGCTCTCTTAAGGAGCATAAACGTCATCGTATTGCCCAAGAGACCATAGAGATCTATGGTCCTCTTGCCGAAAAGTTGGGACTTTTTTCTGTCAAGCGCATTTTGTTTGATCTTGCTATAAGACAGCGTTTTCCAAGTAAAAGTAAAAAACTTCTTTCTATTCTAAGGAGTGAAGAAACTTCAACAAAGATCAATGAGGTCAAAGAGTTGCTTGAAAGCGTATTAAACCCTTTAAATAATAATGTGTTAAATAGATATTTCTCAGACTCTTCTGATGTAAAATCAAAGATATTTAATTTTGACATTACTGTTACTTCACGATTAAAAAACCTTTACGCCTTCTACTCGTGCGAAAAAGGGACTCTTGATATTGATAATGCTGAAAACTTAGTTGACTTTACTGTAGTTATGGACACAGATGAAATTTTACACTGCTACACTGCGATGGGTATGATAAATAGTGTCTGCTCTCTTGTGCCCAAAACTATTCGCGATTATATAGCAAATCCAAAAGCCAGCGGATATCGGAGTCTCCATTTACGAATTTCTCACAAAGATAAAAGATATTTGATAAAAATTAGAACTACAGAGATGGAGAGAGTTGCTCGTAAAGGGTTGCTTCTCCATTGGGATGAGCCTGAAAATACAGCAGAGTATAGAAAAGGTATAACAGATATCTTAAAAAATATAGGAGAGTATCAAGGTTCACCTGTAAACAGAAAAAATATGATTCGCCAGTTAAGTGATGATGAGAAGATATTTGTTTATACACCACAAGGTCACATTCAATATTTGCCATACGGAAGCATTGTTCTTGATTTTGCGTATAAAGTTCATAGCAGTCTTGGTGATAGATGCCAGTGTGCAAGAGTTAATAATCGTATTGTAAGCAGGGCATATATGCTTAAGGATAACGATGTTGTAGAGATTATAACCTCAAATGAACCAATTGAGATTAGTGCAGATATGGAGGGTAGGTGTAAAACTCCAAAAGCAAGAAGTGCAATAAACAGACAACTCCAGAAGAAGAGAGATCTTTTTGCAAAAGATATAGGCAGAGATATTATGTTACAGGCAATGGCATCTCATGGTTTAACAGAAGAGCTTTTTAAAAGCAGCGCTATGTCCTATTTTCTTATGTATAAAGGATACGAAGATATTGATAGGTTATTTACCAATGTAGGGCAATCAATAGATATGCCAAGAGAGGTTCTTTGGGAGATTGCAGAGGTTCATCTTCATAAACCAAAAAGGTTGGTAAAGCAAACTGAGAGTGAAGATGATGAGCTTAAAGTAAAAGAGGAGGTTTCTAACAGGTTTATATTGAAGATCTCAGAGATTGAACGTGACATCCATAAATTTTCACAGTGCTGTAACCCTCTTCCGGGTTCAGTTCCATGTCTTGCACTGTTAAACAGAGATGGAGTCTCTTTTCATAGAGAGTATTGTGAAAAATATAAAAAAGATAGAGAGTATATACTCAATAGAATTCAAATTATGGATGTTTTGTGGAACTTTGACTCTATTTGGAAAATTCCATTAACATTTCGGATAAGGCTTGTATCATCTTCTATAAAACTGCTTGATATTATTTATATGATTGCAAATATAGACTTTCCAATTGATATACATTTTATAGAAAAATTAAACTCGCTCAATGGGATAGATATTGCAGTAACGCTATATGGATTTGCTCAAGCAAGAGACTTTTTCTCATATTTTGAGAATAACAGTTACCATGTTGAAATTCAGGATTATGGAAGAGATCATTTTATTGTCGGTGGAGAGTGGTGATATGGTTTCAGAGCCTAAACAACATAAAAAGCATAAAACAAAAAAGGCAGACTCTATATACAAATACAATAGACGTAAATTAAAGATCGCTTTAGAGCATAAATGTATTTTAAAGGAAGATTATAATCAGGTTAAAAATATATTAGATGATCAGTTGAGCAAAGGGATACAAACTCCAATTGAGGAGCTGTTTGAATCCTTCCCATCTTTATCGTTAAAAGATATTGAGCCTGTTATCAATAAGGAGCTTTTTAAATACAATCAAATTATCATAAAGTTAGCCCAGCAATTTGCAAAAAACACCACTATTCAGCAGTTAAAACTCCAAAAGCAAGATTTAGTCTCTATCCAGCAAGCAACTCAAAAGTTGCAAGATACCTTTTCAAAGATATTAAAAGATATAACTAATGACTATCTATCATCATCACAAAAAAATATTGATGATATTCTTTTAGAATCAGGTCTTATACAAGAATCCCAGTTAGAGTTCCTCCACAGCAGTGCAGAGCATTTGGAGATCAAAGCCCAAGATCGTAAATTTGGAGAGATAGCTGTTTCAAACGAATTTACAACTCAGGAGATTGTAAACAAAGCTCTTGATGAGCAGACAGAAAGGTATAAAAGGACCAGTAAAAATCATATTATTGGAGATATTCTGGTTGAACAAAAACATATAACTCCTGAAACTCGCAATGAAATTCTCATTATTCAAAATAGAGTATTAGAAGAGGATTGGGAAGATACACTTAAGGAGGTTGGTCAATCCTCTATAGAAGAAAAGGAAAAAAATGCGATGTTTGGTGCCCTTATTCTTAAGGAAAAACTTCTTGATGAGAATAAGGTTGTTGAGGCTTTGAAGATTCAGAGTAAAGAGTTAAAAGCATATCGCGAACAGGTAGAATCCCAAGAGTCTAAAGCTGAACCTACCGAAAAAGTAAAACCTCGCTGGATAGGAGATATTTTAGTCCAAGATTTTGGGCTTTCTGAACGAGATAGAAAACGTATCGTTAAAAAACAGATGGAATACAAAATTGAAAGACTTAATCTTAAATTTGGATTAAATCTTACAAACTCCCATATTGAGCTTTTTAATGAGATAGAGCAATATTTTGAGTTATCCTATTCAAACGACAAAGTGGAGGCATATATCAAAGTTCTAAAGCCAGTACCTAAGACTATGACAAAGGATAATATAGTTATTTGGCTTTATAATAAAAAGGTGAGCTATGGGCGTATCAATAGTGCTATTGAAAGTTTGGTTAACAATAAAGTTAAACCGGGAAAGACCATTTTGCTTGCAAAAGGTGATGAACCTATTGCTGCTCAAATGAAGTACAAATTCCATTTTGATACTAAAGGGTTGATATATGATGCTAAACACAACATCCACTCTGGTAAGTTGAGCCCTGAAAAAGTTTTATCCTCTATAGTTCTAAAAGGTACTAAGTTAGTTACTTTTGAGAAGATAAAAGGAAAATCTGGTCTAAATGTCAATCGTTGTTTTGTTGCACCCTCAATGGTAACGCCACTTACTGTTATTAAAGGCGAAAATGTCACTCGCAATGATAACTGCTTTGTAGCTGCATCTGATGGGCTTCCCCACTTTTCTCAAAACAGAGTTTTATCTGTCTCATCTATGATCCATATTGATGGTAATATCGTTCCAGATAGTGTGCCACAACACTTACCAACCCATCTTGATTGCGATTTTTATATTCATGGTACAATACACAGTGGTGTTGTGTTAGGAAGTCGGCGACTAAAATCAACATATCTTAATGGTAAGGTAACAACTACCGATGATGTAATAATTTTTAACGATACTATAAACGGAGAGGTTATCTCCAAAGGGAACGTATCTGTTCAATCTCTTGAAAATAGTGTAATTACAAGCGAAAAGAGTATAGTTATTCAGTTAAATAGAGATGAAACACAAAGAGCTTTTAATAAAGTATATCACTCCATAATTACAAGTGACGATATATCCAGACTAAGTGATGCAAAAATATTTTTTTCCATTATTCGTGCCAAAAATAAAATAATACTAAAAAAAGTTACAGTAGGAGAACAGTGCAAATTTATTGTTGGAGATTCTATTGAAACAATAGCTTATAAAAAGAAAATTGAGGAGTTAGTCAGTGATATTGAAATTTTGGATATTAAAATTAAAGAGATTCAAGAAAACTCACGTGAGCTATTTGAAAAAATAGAGAAAAAAGATATTGCTGCAATTGATCAAGAGATCAAAGCTCTTTCTAAAAACCAGAGAACAAAAAGTGATTTAGATAGAATATCAGAGCTACGTGTTATGAAGAGACAAAAAGAGAAAGAGTATGAGGTAAGCGTTGATAAGTATGGCTCTATTTTTATGCAAAATTCTCAAAAAATTAAAATATATCAAGAGCGAAAAAAGAGCTTTGAGCAAGAGCAAAAAGAGCTTAGTAGCCGTATAATGGCAATATACAAAAAAGAGCAGGAAATACCTGAAATTGATATAAGACATACAATGTTACCCGCTGGAACTGTAATTCAGTTTAGATATAATAAACAGGTGCTAAATAGCGATTGTGAAGGGTTTGTCTTCAGAGAGGAGTTTAACAAGCAGACCAACAGATATGAGCTTAAACAGCATCGTTGGTAATATTTACTATAAATAGGCTATCACTCATAGAAGAGAAAACTGTTTGTGTTAAGTTTTAACTAATTTATTCATTTCTTAACATCTCGGCAGCGTGATCCAAAGTTGCCTGCGAGATATTGGTTCCTCCCATCATTCTTGCAAGCTCTTTTATCCTATCTTCATCTCTAACAAGAGGCGTTATTACTGTAGATGTGCGGCTGTTTTTTACCTGTTTTTCAATCTTGTAATGGGCAGTGCCATATTTTGCAATTTGAGCAAGATGTGTAATGCAGATTATCTGATATTTTTCAGAAAGGCGTTTAAGTTTGATTCCCACCTTATCAGAGGTTTTGCCTCCGATTCCTGAATCAACCTCATCAAATACCAATGTCCCATAAGATTCGTTTTCAGAAAGAACAGCCTTTAATGCAAGGACAACCCTTGAAAGCTCTCCGCCTGATGCGATTCTGCTAAGCGGCTTTGGAGGTTCGCCCGGGTTTGGAGTCATTAAAAATAGTGCCCGATCAATACCAGTAGGATAGATTTTTAAACCATTTACACTTAAAAAAGTCGAGCTGCCGTCAATATAGGAAGAGTCTGCATCAATCTCAGATATAGCAGCAGTATTGCCAGAAGATTGGAGAGCATTAGAATTATCGAGATCAGCAGAGATCTCGTGAGAATTACTTTGAGGCTCACTCATGACAGGTGTGTTGTTTAATGAGATTTTAAATTTTGCATTTTCCATCTCAAGTTCTCTCAACTCATTTTCAGCAAGTTTTGCAAGCTCAACTGCTGCTTGCTCTCTTTTTTTAGATAGTTTAACAGCTTTCTGCCCAATTTTAGAAGAGAGATCGTGAGCACGTTTTTCCATCTGTTCAATCTTCTCTTCAATGTTGTCTGTAGCAGATATTTTCTCTTTCATCTTTTCAAGTCTTGTGAAGAGAGCTTCAAGAGTACCGGCAGTAGAGCCTCCTATGGTAGAGGCTCTATTTGATAGCGTGCCATATTTTCTTTTAAGTTTTTGTATAAGATCAAGACGCGATTGAGTCTGCTCTAATATTTCTGGATCAAGATCAATAGCGTCAGACAATCTTCTCAACTCATCTGTTAAGTCTTCAAGTTCAAACATGGTTCGTCCAATAGTTTCTGCCCTTTTTTCAAGAGCTTTATCTATCTGACCATATTTATCAAAATCTGATTTTATTGCTCCAAGTTTTTCTAAAATAGAGCCGTCTTTGGAGTATATCTCATTTATAGCGGACTGCATTGATTCATAAATATGCGAACCATTTTTAAGCCTGTTTCTTTCTGCCTCAAGAGTCTCATCTTCTTGAGGTTTTATATCTGCCTGCTCAATCTCATCTATCTGAAATCTTAAAAACTCGTTCTCTTCAGATATTTTATCTATATTTGCCTTAAGATTTAAAATCTCTTTTACCAGCGGAACAAGCTCGTTGTAGATAGCTTGAATGTCTCTTCTTTGCGTCCATGTACCAGCAAAAGAGTCAATAATATCAAGATGGTTATCTTCATTTAAAAGATTTTGATGGGCATGCTGGCTTGATATTGATGCAAGGTTTTCAGTTACAAGTTTAAGCATCTGTATAGTTGAGGGTTGGGAGTTTATAAATATTTTGTGCCTTCCGTTATACGATATAATCCTTCTGATTCTAAGACCTTGTGATGGATCAAAATCATTTTCTCTCATTATGCTGGCAGCAGCAGAGTTATCTGATATCAGGAAAAATGCCTCAAGTTCTGCATTTTTTTCTCCAGTTCTAACAAGATCAGCGTATGCCCGACCTCCAAGAAGCAGATTTACAGCCTCAATAATAATTGATTTACCTGCTCCTGTCTCACCGGTTAAGATAGAGAGACCTTGTGAAAAAGAGATTCTTATATCATCAATGATTGCAAAGTTTTTTATGGCAAGTTCTTTGAGCATGAAGTTTCCTAACAAGGTTGATAATATGAACGATATAGATTGTAAGAATGGCAGCTACAAGTCGTGGAATCCAAAGCCAGAATGGAAGGATGCCAAGCGGCAAAAATAGGGCAGGGTCTTCAATCATAGCGTGGTTTATACCAATAGAGAGCTGAAGGCGTATCAACTCATCTTTTGAAAAGGTATTAGTACTGGTCTCTTCAACAATCACAGCAGCACCATAAGCAAGACCAAAACAGGCAGCAGTAAGCCACAGCACTCCTGTTGCTCTGCTAAGTCCCATAATTGAAAGAATAGGAGATATGAGTTTTACAATATGGCGTATCAGATCAAAAGATTTCATCAGTTCCATAACAACCATAAGAGGCATGATTATTGTGAAGATTCTTAATGCAAGCAATCCAAAATCTATAGACCAATCTTTCAGCATTAATATAAAAGGCAGAGTTTTATGAACGCTTTCCACTCCAGACGAAGATGCAAGAGCTGCCGAAGAGTTGGCAGCTATAGAAGCAGGTAATACAGCATTTTGAGGATCAATAATAAAAGATGCTGCTGCTGTAACAATAAACGATACAACTAACCTGAAACCCGCGGCAACAAATGGATTTAAACCAGATTGTCCTTGCACAATACTCTCTTGAATAAGGTTGTGTGATATAAGCAAGAATATTGCAATCAGCGTCATCTGCTCAACTGTTAAAGGAAGAGCTGCCATAGCTCCAATTGCACCATAAATTCCAGTAAACAGTCCGATTATAAGGGGCAGGGCAGCAGAGGATGGAAGAGATAGAATGCCCATTACAGGCTCTATTATAAAATCGAGCTTATAAAGCCAGCCTGTATAAACTAAAAGAGCCGTTCCAAATGATATTGGAGTGAGAATTTTTAATAGCCAGATATATCCTGATAATCCTCGTTTAACTCCTGATTTTATTCCATTTTTAAATCTAATATCCATATTTTTGTCAATCCAATGTTAATAATTTGTTATGACAAGCTCTCTAATCTGTCCCCGTTTTTTAGCATCGCAGTTTATCATTCTATTAGCATAAACATGGTGTAAATTGTAGCCTTGATAAATATTTTCAAAAAAATAGTCATCAGGATTTTCATTTTTAGGGTCAGAATTGCTTAACATTAATTTTGATCTCTTCTCAATGTCAACTCTTTTAAAAAAAGCAGCTAACTTAATCTGCTCTGTATCTTTAAATTCAAAGCCTGCATAGTTGGTAAAATTTGCAGTTTTGCTGATAGGTTTATAGGGGGGATCAAAATAGATAAATGTCTTTTCATCTGCAATATCAAAACAGCAGCTATAATCAGAGAGCATGATTTCAGTTTTTTGCAATATCTTAGAGACAGATAGTATGTTTTGGCTGTCCAATATATTTGGTTTTTTATATTTGCCGAAAGGTACATTAAATCTACCCTTTGAGTTTAAACGAAACAGCCCGTTAAAACAGGTTTTATTTAAAAAAATAAGCTGTGCTGCTGCATCTATACAGTTATCTGATAATTTTTTATAACCAATATTGATTACACGGTGATTAATTTGAGGCTGGGTTGAGTTAAAAAGCTCTCTTGTTGATAAAAAAAGAGTTTTGCGTTTTTCTTGATCAGAGCCGTCATACTCTCTCTGATATCTATTTAAACGCTCTAATAAAGTATCAGGTCGCTGCTGAATGACCCTGTATGTTAAAATAAGATTTGGATTTACATCAGAAATGTAAGAGAATTGGATATCATATTTTTGTATAATATCAAAAAAGACAGCACCGCCTCCGATAAAAGGCTCTATATATTTTTTAATATTACCGTTACGTAACTCCTCTGGATAGTAGTTTTCAAACTGTTTGAGTAGTTGATTTTTTCCTCCAGCCCATTTTAGAAAAGGCTTTGCCTTGTTCATTTAATATTAACCGATATCTCTATAAAATTAACCGCTCTATTTATTAATTCTCTTATTTTGATTAAGCTGAATCTCATATTAAAACCCCTTTTCCCTGCAGATTGCATCAAGCTCTTTCCACTTTTTGCCGCGGCTGAAATCTGCTGCATAAACAGGCTTTAATCCATCTATAAGAACTTGATGTACGCCTAATCTTTTTATCCGTTTTTTTAAAACCGCGTTCTGTTTGTTCTCTTCTGCCACCATACCAGCATAGATAACAGTAAACCATCTGCAAATTTCATCTTTATGGCTGTTATCCGTGTTTTGGCAGTAGTTTAATGAAATTTCAATTATAGTTTTTATAACATTGCTGTCAATTTCAGAGGTGGTAATGTCGTATATTCTTACAAAATCATCATATATCTTCTGGTTTCCATAAATTGAGCTTAACTCTTTAAGAATAGTAAAATATTGGGTATCTTTTGGAGCATATCGAGAGAGTTCAGGCTGTTTTAGATAGACGCACCAATCGTCAAAAGAGCCGTGATCAAACTCGACTATAGAGTTGTCTGGCAAGGCTGCTACTAATCTTGACATGTTGTTTTTACCGTAAAAATGGAGTTTTATTAATCAGAAGTGGATATAGTCCCAACAAAGAGTCTATTTTACATCCCTAAGTATGCTTTTTTTACATCTTCATTTGACAGAAGATTTTTTCCTGTGTCTGTCATGGTTATAACTCCATTTTCCATTACATATCCACGGTCTGCAACCTTAAGGGCAAGATTTGCATTCTGTTCAACTAAAAAGATGGTGGTTTTATTCTCTTTGTTTATCTTTTTTATGATATCAAATATCTGGCGTGTTACAATAGGGGCAAGTCCGAGTGAGGGTTCATCTAAAAGCAGAAGCCTTGGACGGGTCATTATTGCCCTTGATATTGCAAGCATCTGCTGTTCTCCGCCGCTTAAAGTTCCTCCAGCCTGACTTTTTCTCTCTGCAAGTCTTGGGAAAAGTGTAAAAATATACTCAAGGTCTTGTTTGATTTTATCTTTATCTTTTCTCAAAAATGTTCCCATATCAAGATTCTCCATAACTGTAAGATATGGAAATATATGGCGACCTTCAGGTACTTGATTAATGCCAAGAGCCACAATTTTATTTGTCGGCATATTGTTGATACGCTGCCCCTCGAATATAATCTCACCTGATCTTGCTGGAACAACTCCGCAGATTGTCATCAAGGTTGTTGATTTTCCAGCACCATTTGCACCGATAAGGGTGATTATCTCTCCTTCTTCAACATCCATGCTGATATCTTTAAGAGCTTGAATATTGCCATAAAATGCCTGAACGTTTCTTATTTTAAGCATCTTTTTTCCCCACAGATATTTATCAATAAATAGTTAAGATATAGATGGATTGAAAATTTAATCATCAACTGCCTCTCCTAAGTATGCTTTGATAACTAAAGGATTATTCCGTATCTCTTCCGGCGTACCTTCAGCTATTTTTCTGCCGTAATCAACCACATAAATTTTTTCAGATAAGCTCATAACAAGTTTCATATCGTGCTCAATCAGCAGAATAGATATCCCTTCTCTATCTCTAATCTTAAGAATCAGCTCATCAAGCTCCATTGTCTCTTGAGGATTCATGCCGGCAGCCGGCTCATCAAGCAGAAGAAGAAATGGGTTTGTAGCAAGCGCCCGTGCAATTTCAAGCCTTCTTTGAGCACCATAAGGCAGATTAATTGCAAGCTCGTCAACGTACTTTGCAAGACCTATCTTTTCAAGTATTGAATAGCTCTTTTCAACAATAATCTTCTCTTCAGCCTTTGTAGATGCACCTCTAAATATTGCACCCATAATTCCAGCTTTTGTAATTGCATGACACCCAATCATTACATTTTCAAGCACTGTCATTGATGTGAATAGGCGTATGTTCTGAAAAGTTCTGGCAAGACCTTTTCGAGTTACAATATTGGGTTTTAAGCCGTTTATCCGCTCCTGTTTTTTCTCATCTCCATTTTGGGATATATAGATATCTCCTGATGTTGGAGTATAAATACCTGTAATGCAGTTAAAAAAAGTGGTTTTACCCGCACCGTTAGGACCTATAAGAGCCACAATCTGACCTTTTTCAATGGAGAGATCAATGCTGTCAATTGCACGCAGCCCTCCAAAATCCATTGTCATCTTTTTTACTTCAAGAATTGGTTTCATATTATCGCTTCTCAAATTTGTATGCTTTACGGATATCTTCAACCATACCGCCTGGTTTAAAAATCATCATAATTATCAGCACTGCACCAAAAGTTATCATTCTAAACTCGCCAAAATCTCTCATATACTCTGGCAGAAGAATCAAAATAAGTGCACCTGCAATTACACCTGCAATTGAACCCATTCCACCAAGCACAACTGTACATAAAATGATGATAGATTCCCAGAGTGTAAAACTTGCAGGATTTATAAATGTTGTTTTTGCAGCAAACACAACTCCAGCCATGCCAGCCCATGTAGAACCAAGGGCAAATGCACGAAGTTTGGTCTTTGCCTTATCAATGCCCATTGCTTGAGATGCAATCTCATCATCTTTTAGTGCAACCCACGCCCTTCCAACTCTTGAGTTTTTAAGTCTGTTGATTACAAAGATTGTGAAAATAACTAAGAAAACCACTATGTAAAAAATATAAATTGTTGTTGCCTGCATTGATAGTTCAATGCCGAAAAATCCAGGTTTTGGAATATTTTTAATACCGCTCGGACCAAAAGAGAACTCGTTCCAATTTTCCAAAATAAGTCGGATAATTTCACCAAAACCAAGCGTTACAATTGCAAGATAATCTCCTCTAAGCCTCAGCACGGGATAACCAAGAAGAATGCCAAAAAGAGCAGCAAGCACGCCTCCAATCGGCAGAGCTGCCCAAAAACCCACACCATAGTGAAGATTTAAAAGAGCATAAGAGTATGCTCCAACTGCAAAAAATGCTGCATATCCAAGAACAAGCAATCCTGCAAGACCAATTACAATATTCAGCCCAAGTCCTAACACTACAAAGATCAGGGCAGATATCATTATGTTTGTCTGGTACATAGAAAAGATGTGCGGAAAAAGAACAGTTACCACTCCTATTATCAAAAGGCTTGGAATTGCAAATTTTTTTTCATTTAAAAGCCGCTGAACAATGGTCAGACCAGCAGCTTTCTCTTTTTTTAGTCCAGCCTCTTTTCTTTTGAGCAGATAACGCCACAACATCGAGAGAAAAAATGCACCTACTCCAACAAACACCATGTTGTGCCACCTCCACTCAATGGAGTTGGTAACGGTGTTTACCTTTATAACCATTATAGGAAATGTAAGAAACATAAACCATAATGATGCAATAATTGATCTTTTAATTTCATTGGTTGCTGTCATGGTTACACCTTTTGAGTCTGTGATCTTCCAAGTATCCCTGATGGTCTAAATATCAGAATAACTACAAGAAAGATAAATGCAAAAACATCTTCATAATCGCTTGAGATATACCCTGTAAAAAAACTCTCTGTCCAACCTAAAACAAATGAGCCGATAACAGCACCCGGAATGCTTCCGATTCCTCCAAGCACTGCTGCAACAAAAGCCTTTATACCGGCAATAAATCCCATATAAAAGTTAATCTGTCCAATGTGGGAGGCAATCAATACACCGCCAATAGCAGCAGTTGCAGAGCCAACAACAAATGTTGCAGAGATAACTTGATCCACATTTATGCCGAGCAGAGATGCCATCATCTGATCTTGAGATGTTGCACGCATGGCTTTACCTATTTTTGTAAACTTTATAAGCAGGGTAAGAAGAATCATAACAACTACTGTGGTGCAAAGGATCATAAGTTCTGGAGATGTAATAATGTGAGAGTATGGCTCCCAAAATTTAAAATCAGGAACAAGACTTGGAAATGGAAGAAAATCAGAGGTTTGTGCAAGAAGAACATAATTTTGTAAAAAAAGAGACATTCCAATCGCACTTATAAGAGCAGAGAGTCTTGGAGCATTTCTTAAAGGCTTATAGGCAATTTTTTCCATAGTGTAGCCGTAAGCAGATGAATAAATAATTGCTGCTATGCCGGCTAAAACTACTATTGCAAGTGCAGGCATACCCATCATTGTAAGGACGCTCGATACTATAAGAGCCGTGAAAGCACCGATCATATAAATTTCGCCATGAGCAAAATTTATAAGCTCTATTATGCCGTAAACCATAGTGTATCCTAAGGCAATAAGGGCATAAATACTTCCTCTGGTCAATCCACCAAAAAAAAGTTGTGTAAAATATTCAAAATCCATAAGTTTTCCTGCTTTTTTAAAAAGAGGCGGGGTAATCCCCCTCTCTAATAATTTGTTACTATACTCACATTTAGAGAGGGGGGAGGATAAGATTAATAAAAGAAGAGGCTACTTCTGTTCAGCAAACACACCTTTGTCAATTTTATAGACAGAAAAGCCAATACCAGTGGCATCACCTTTTTCGTCAAATTTGATCTTTCCAAGCGGAGTTTCAACATCTTCTGTCTGAAGAGCTTTTATAATTGCAGCATAATCTGTTGATCCAGCTTTTTGAATTGCATTTAAGATTGCAAGAGTTGCTGAGTAGGCATTGTCATAAAATGCGCCCGGGTCTGAACCATAAGCATCTTGATGCTCTTTTTTTGCCTGAATAGCAAGCGGGTTTTGTGAGATATCCTTTGGACCAGTAGCATATACACCTTCTGCAAACTGTCCAGCTACTTTAATGAAAGTATCATCTTTGATGCCATCACCGCCCATGAATATTGTATCCATCTTCTTCTTTCTCATAAGAGTAACAATTTTTGATGCTTCTGGATGGTATCCGCCCCAGATTACAAGTTCAGGCTTTTTGCTTTTCACTTTGGTTACTATTGCAGAGTAATCAACTGCACCAGGAGTTACGCCCTCAAACAGAACAACTTTAACTCCGGCTTCTGTAAAATATTTCTGGGCAAGTTCAGCCTGACCTTTACCGTAATCTCCTTTATCATGGAGAATTGCAACTGTTTTGACTTTAAGAGTCTCAACTGCATACTTTGCCTGAACTTGAGCCTGAACTGCATCGTGTGCAATTGTTCTAAAGAAGTTTGGATATTCGCCGCTTAATGTTAAATCTGGACTTGTTGCTGATGGAGAGATAGTTATAATATTGGCATTTTTATAGATACCAAGAGCAGACTTTGTAGCTCCGCTGCATATATGTCCTATAACAACATTAGCACCGTCTGAAACCAATTTTGTTGCAGTATTGCCGGCAACTTCTGGTTTACACACATCATCTTCAACAAGAAGTTCAACCTGTTTGCCAAGAACTCCGCCACTTGCATTGATCTTTTTTACAACAAGTTTAGCAGCATTAACTGTCGGAAGACCATAAGAGGCAAGGTCTCCGCTGTGTGCACCAGCCACGCCAACTTTTATTGTGTCTGCTGCAATTGCAAATCCTGAAAATGCAAGTGCAAAAAATGATAGTGTAATAATGCTTATCCATTTAACCGATCTTTTCATAAAAATCTCCCTTTAAAAAATTATGTATTAATAAAAAAACTCTAAGGAACAACTTGTTGCTAAAATTACCCTGATAAAATAGAACTTTAATAGAACACCACACTATACTTGAAAAATATAACACCACTATACTTCAAAATCTCTGCTAAATAAAATAACTAATTGATTTTTGTTTATATACTTTTACAGGTTCATTGAGTCAAGAAAAAATAGGGTGCTCTTTTTAACGCTTTTATCAGATTCAAAGTTGCGTCAATTTAACCACAATGCTAATATCTAATATCATTTGATAGATATCAATTTTAGCTCTTTTAATTGAGCTTTTTATATTTGTAGAGACACACGGCATCCGTCTCTACGGTACAGTTATAACTCAATTTAAGAGAACTTCTAAGATGTCAGCCGATGTTTTTAACCTACGCCTGAAATGAACTAAGGGATAAATGATACTGGAAATAGAGAATCTTATAGTCTCATTTGAGACAGAAAACGGCAGAATCAGGGCAGTTGATGGAGTATCGTTCAAGCTGCAACAGGGGACATCTCTTGGTATTGTCGGTGAATCTGGTTGTGGAAAAAGTGTTACAGCTCTTGCAATTATGGGGCTGTTGCCAAAACCCTCTGGTAGAATTGAGTCTGGAGCTATACGATTTAAAGAAAGAGATATTGTACCCTTGATGGGTAAATCTAACTCTAAAGAGAGCCAGATGTACAAAATCAGAGGCAGACAGATATCAATGATATTTCAGGAGCCTATGACGGCTCTAAACCCTGTACATAAAATAGGGAAGCAGATGAATGAAGTTTATAAGCTACATTTTTCCGATATGAGTCGAACCGAGATGGAGAGATCCTCAATTGATATGCTCACTCAAGTAGGAATTGCAACCCCTGATAAAGTTATACATCAGTATCCCCATGAGCTTTCAGGCGGAATGCGTCAGCGTGTTATGATCGCCATGGCTCTATCATCAAAGCCTGATATTCTTATTGCAGATGAACCAACTACTGCTCTTGATGTTACAGTTCAGGCTCAAATTCTTGACTTGATAAACGATTTAAAGCAGCAAATGGGAATGTCTGTTATTTTAATAACCCATGATCTTGGCGTTATTGCAGAAAATTGCGACAATGCAGTAGTTATGTACGGAGGAAGAGTTGCTGAAAGTGCAGGAGTTGTTGATCTTTTTAAGAATTCTCTCCATCCTTATACTCAAGGTTTATTAAATTCTATTCCAACTCTTAACAGAGTCCCAAAGAGTATATTACCGACAATAAAAGGTCGTGTACCTTCATTAGATGAGATGCCGTCAGGTTGCCGTTTCTCTAATAGATGTGAACATGTTATGGAAATATGCAAAGATTTTCAACCTGCTGAAGTGGAATTGGATAACGACCATTTTGTCTCGTGTCATCTGATGAGCTTTATTAAAAAAAGAGAGTAAATATTCAAGTAATTTATGGAAAATAAAGAAAAACTGATTGATAAAGGTGATGTAATTCCGACTCTTCAAGTAGAGAGAATAAAAAAATATTTTCCAGTGCGAGGGGGAATATTTTTGAGCCAAAAGGGAGCTGTCCATGCAGTTGATGATGTCTCTTTTTATGTAAAAAAAGGTGAGACTTTAGGGCTTGTTGGCGAGTCAGGTTGCGGAAAGACAACACTTGGACGATGTGTTATGGGGCTATATCCTCTATCTGACGGTATTGTTAGGCTTAATGGACACGATATCTCAAAGGTTGAAAGCATAAATAGAGAGAGAGCATCCGGAGAGGGTAAAAATCTCAAATTCAAGATGCAGATGATATTTCAAGATCCTTTTGAATCTCTAAATAGCCGTCATACTGTGGGCGAAATCCTTCAGGAGAAGTATATTATTCACAACCGTTTTGGTGGAAACATAAAATATGGCAGAGATCAAATTAAAGGAGAGATTATAAGACTTCTTGAGCGAGTGGGACTTTCACCAGACTCTATGACAAAATTTCCGCATGAGTTTAGCGGAGGACAGCGTCAGCGTATAGGAATTGCACGTGCAATAAGTCTTGCACCAGAAGTTTTGATATGTGATGAACCTGTATCTGCTCTTGATGTCTCTGTCCAATCTCAGATACTTAATCTGCTCTTAAGACTTCAAAATGATATGGGGTTAACTTCTCTGTTCATCTCTCATGACCTTGCAGTGGTTCGTCATATTTCGGATAGAATTGCTGTTATGTATCTTGGGAAGATTGTTGAGATGGCAGATTCAGACGCAATATACAGCGAACCAAAACATCCATACACAGAGGCTCTTTTATCCGCAATTCCAGTGCTAAACCCTGAAGCTCGGCGTAAAAGGATAATTTTGAAAGGCGAGATACCATCTCCGATAAATCCTCCAAAAGGGTGCAGATTTCATACAAGATGTAGATATGTTATGGATATTTGTAAAAATGAAGCTCCGTTGCTTAGACTTACTACAAATTCTATTTTGTCACACTTTGTAGCCTGTCATCTTGACTCTTTGTAACCACACTCTTTAACTGTACATGCAACTATAAGCCCATCTTTTTTTGTCTCTTTTTCAACTAAATAAGGAGACCCACATTTAGGGCACTCTCTATTTATGGGTTTATCCCATGATGCAAAGTCACAGTCAGGATATTTATCACATCCGTAAAAATCTTTACCTCGCCGAGATTTTTTACTTACAATCATTCCTGTGCAACCTTTAACTGGGCATTGGATATCAGTTGATTTAACAGGTTCTACCATATAGACTGACTCTGTATTTTTACATTCAGGATAACCTGTACAGGCAAGAAACTCCCCATAACGACCCTCTTTTTTAACCATTGGCTTCCCACATTTATCACAATTTTTGACTGGGGTTAAGTCTGATGCTGCAACACTATCAGAAATCAGAATAGTTCCCTTTTCGTCACGGGTATAATTACTTGAAAACGAACATTGAGGATATCCTGTGCAAGCTATAAAGTGTCCGTTTTTTCCTATCTTAATATTTAGCTGTTTATTGCAAAGCGGACATTTTAGGTCTGTGGGTATTCCAACACCTTTTACGTTAAGCATATTTTCTAATGCACTGGCAAGCCTCTCTTTAAAAGGTGCATAAAAATCGTTAAGCACCTCAAGAGGCTTACGTGTACCATTCTCAATATTATCAAGATTATTCTCCATTTGTGCTGTAAATGCTGCATCAAGAATTTCAGGAAATGATGTCACTAAAAGATCGTTGACAATAAAGCCAAGCTCATTTGGAATGAAATATTTCTTTACAAGATCAACATAACCTTTATCTCGTATAGTTGAAAGAATAGTTGCATAAGTGCTTGGTCTTCCAATTCCATTCTCTTCAAGCTCCTTGACTAATGATGCTTCTGAAAACCTTGGAGGCGGTTTAGTAAAGTGCTGAGTTGGAGTGATATTTTTTGTATCCAATTTCATCCCCTCTTCAAGTTCTGGAATAACATTACGCTCTTTTTCTGCTGATTTTTCACGACTCTCTGGTGGTATATCTCCATTGTTTTCATCTGGTTTATCATCAGTATCAGAATAGAGTGCCATAAAACCTTGAAATTTTACACTATTGCCGCCCACATTAAATGTGTATTCGCCAGCAGCAATAGATACGTTTTTTTGATCAATAACTGCCGGAGCCATCTGGGATGCAACAAATCTTTTCCAGATAAGATCATATAACTTAAATTGATCTGGTGTCAAATATGGCTGAACCTTACCCGGAGTATTAAAAACTGATGTAGGTCTTATTGCCTCATGGGCATCTTGTGCTTTATTTTTGTTTTTAAAAAACCTTGGCTTTTCCATTGTATATTCAACACCAAATTTTTCTTCTATAAGTGTTAGAGCTTCTGTTGCAGCTTCAGAAGAGATACGTGTGGAGTCTGTACGCATATAGGTAATAAGACCTTCAGGACCTCCTGTGCCAATTTCAATACCTTCGTAAAGCTGCTGTGCAACAGACATTGTCTTTTTAGCAGAAAATTTTAGTCTATTTATGGCATCTTGCTGGAGTTTACTTGTAATAAAAGGGGGAAGAGGTTGTTTAGTCAGTGTTTTTATGGCGATTTTATCAACTATGAACTCTGACGATTTAAGCTCTTTTATTATCTGATATGCTTTTGTTTCATTGGAAATAGATATTTTTTTACCTTTATGTCTAACAAGATAGGCACAGAAGGCAGGAGGAGAAGTCTTTGCAAGTAGATAAGCAGCAATTGTCCAATACTCTTCTGGCACAAAAGCTCTGATCTCTCTTTCACGATCACATATAATTTTTACAGCAACTGACTGAACCCGCCCAGCACTTAAACTTCCTTGAACACGTCTCCACAAAAGTGGAGATATCTGATATCCAACCAAACGATCAAGTGTTCTTCTGGTTTGCTGCGCCTCATACTTATCAATATTAAGATCCGTGGGGTGACTTAATGCTTCAGTAATACCTTTTTTTGTAAGTTCATGAATAAGAACCCTATAAAATTTTCGTCCCTTTCTCTTTAAAATTTCAGCAGTATGAAATGCAATAGCCTCTCCTTCACGATCAGGGTCAGGTGCAAGATAGATAGTTTCAGTAGCACCAGCGGCACTTTTTAAATCTTGAATTATTTTAGATTTACCTTTTATGTTTAAATATTCAGCTTTAAAGTTGTTTTCAATGTCAATACCAAGCTCTTTTTGCGGAAGGTCTTTGATATGACCAGAGGTAGCCGCAACATTATATTCGTTGCCTAAATATTTTTTAAGTGTTTTGACTTTAGTAGGGGATTCAACAATTAACAGTGGTTTACTCAAATTTTACTCCTCAAACATTTTAAAGCCATTGCAATTAGATTTATACTTATAAATTTTTATTATGCAAAGATTATGATAACTGTTTTTTATAGCTAATAATAAAAAGATATATATTAAAAGAGCCAATTTATCAGCAAATTGGGGATTACAAAGTTAATTTTTATAAAACATCTTTCCTGGATAGTGCTTCACTAACCCCATAAGTTCAAGAGACATTAGTGCTGCTGTTATGCCGCCTGTATCAAGCTCAGACTGCTCAATAATTTTGTCAATATGTATTGGAGAAGATGACGATTGAAGTATATTTAGAACCGCATCTTGATAATTATCAGTTTTCTCTTCCTTATCTTCAAAAAGCTCTTTCTCTTTAAATTGTAACTGCTCTTTATGAAGGGTATTTTTATTCAAAGATTTAAGGTCTTTATTATCCTTTGTAAAAGAGACTCGTAAGTTGAGTATATAGGTTAGCTCCTCAACAATATCCATATAGTTTGCCACAAGTTTTGCACCCTGTTTTAAAAGTGAGTGAGTTCCTGTGCTCTTAAATGAGTTTATGTCTCCTGGCACAGCAAACACTTCTCTATTATACTCTGCTGCAAGGCGTGCCGTGATAAGAGAGCCACTCTTTTGTGCAGCCTCAACCACAACTGTACCTAATGACATACCAGCTATGATCCTATTCCTTATGGGAAAATTGTGCCCTTCTGGTTCAGATTGGACTTTGAACTCTGAAATGACCGCTCCACTATCTGCTATTTTATAGAACATTTGTCTGTTTTCAGATGGATAAATTTTAGCAAGACCACTGCCAAGAACCGCAACTGTTCTTCCTTGTGCCCGTAATGCTCCTTTATGTGCAGCAGTGTCAATTCCAAGAGCCATACCACTTACTACTTCAAATCCATTGGATACTAAATTGTATGCAAGTGTCTCTGCTATATTAAGCCCGTAAGAGGTAGCTTCTCGTGATCCTACAATTGCAATAGATGGAGTGGAGATACTATCGTCATTAAGGGTATCAAGTGAACCTATGTATGTAAAATATGGAGGTGGATCAGGAATCTGTTTAAGCAGTTTGGGATAGTTATCTTCAACCATTGTAACAATTTTAAATCCACGCTTTTCAATCTCTCTTATCTCATTTTTTAGATCGTCTAATACTGGAGCGTTTCTAAAAGCAGGGTTTAATATTGCAGACAGAGATTTACTACTCATGCCTTTAATAGTCATCAACTGATGCTGATCGGCACTTAGAACATTTTCCGGAGAACCAAATTTTTGGATTAGGCGTCTATATAAGATATTCCCAACTCCGGGAATGTTTTTGAGTATAAACCAGGGCAGATAGTTGTAGATTGTCTGAGACATTTATATATTGACTATTCAATTAACAGGCTATTTGATTAAATGTTTTTACCTAAGAGATTGGAGTTTTTTCTCAGCTTTTTCTCCAGCAGGTGAAAATGGAAACTTCCTTACAACAGTTTTGAGATACTCAAGGGCATTGTCATTATCATTAATAGATAGATACGAGTATGCAGTTTTCAAAAGAGCATCAGGCACTTTTCTACCATCAGGATATTTATCTACTAACTGTTTAAAAATTGAGATGGCACCCTGATAATCTTTAACAGAGTACCGACACTCTCCCATCCAGTAAAGCGAATTAACTGCCAGTTGATGATTTGGGTATTTTAGTGCAACTTCACTAAAACTCTTTTCTGCAGCACTAAAATTTTTTCCAAGTAGAAGCTCTCTTGCTTTTTTATATTGGGCTTCAGGAGAAGATAGAGAACTCTCATCTGATGGAGAATTAGAGTAAGATAAAGTATTAGCCTCTCTATTGTAGTTGGATAAGCCAGAAGATGATGACTCGTCTGGCTCGATAAGCTCTTCATCTAAATACTCTTCTTCTATATTCTGATTCTTATTAGGCTCACTAAGACCAATCATCTGCTCTATTTTCTGCAATCTTATATATAGTTCATCAACCCTTTGTTCAATATCTTTAGAACTTTTATTCTTTACAAAATTTCCAGACTTATCTTCTATAGACTCTGTTTTTTTAGAAGGCTCAATAGTTGAACATGATGTCATTGAAATAAGAGTTAATGACATTAAAAAAACTCCCCAAAAAAGGGAACCAAAAAGAGAGAGTCTGGAAATCTGTTTCATATAGATACCATTTTTTATACTAACGTTTTTTCTCGTGAGACAACGATGCAATTAATATAGGACTTGCAATAAAAATTGAAGAGTAAGTACCAATAACAATGCCAATAATCATGGCAAATGCAAAGTTATGAATAATCTCCCCACCCATAAAAAATAGAGCTAAAAGAACCATTAAAGTAGTACCTGCAGTAAGAATAGTTCTACTTAAAGTTTCGTTGATACTCTTATTAATTATTTTTTCTAAAGGTAGTTTGGTTGAGCGTGTTACATTTTCTCTTATTCTGTCAAATACAATTATTGTATCATTTAAAGAATAACCGATTATGGTAAGAAGAGCAGCTATGATCTGAAGGGAGAACTCAAGATTCAGTATAGAAAAAATACCTACTGTTATCACAACATCGTGAATTAGAGCAACAAGAGCTCCCATAGCATATTTAAGATTCATATACCAAAATAGAGCTATAGTAATAATAATAGCTGCTGCAATTAATAGTGGTATTCCAATTTTGAACAGAGATAAAAAATATACTCCTGACATTAATGCACCAGCAATTATGCCAGAGAGTACCCATTTCATTTCAAATCTACCAGAGATGTATATAGTTATAAAAAGAAGAGAGTAAAAGATAGCAAGAAGAGCTTGCGTTCTTAAGTCTTGTCCAACTTGAGGACCAACCATCTCTACTCTTCTGATCTCTGATTCAGCACCGGTAGATATCTTTAATGCTTGAGTAACTGCTTGAGATAGTTCACCTCCGGTTGACTCAGAGTTGCTTGCCCTGATTAGAAATTCATTCTCGCCATCTTCTCCAAAATTTTGGACAGAGGCATTTTGAAGTCCCATTGTGCTAAGTCCTGTACGTATATTTTCAATAGGGACATTCTTGTCGAACTTCACCTGTATAAGTGTTCCACCTGCAAAATCAATTCCATAATTAGGACCTCCATGTATTACAAGGGAGATGGAGCTAACTATAATAAGGACAATAGAGAAGATGTATGCCTTTACCCTGTTGCCTGTAAAATTAATATTAATATCAGGTTTTATAAACTGCATTATATGTTATATTCCTTAATTCCGTAAAAATAGATTATGATTTTCATGGTTATAAATGGCTGATAAATTCTATTTTTGTTATGTGCCATCTATATGCTTAATCTTGCTATCTTTCGTACAGAGACAAAGTATTGAAAAATACTTCTTGATAGTATCAGTGCAGTAAAAAGGCTTGATACAATTCCTAAAGCTAAGGTAACTGCAAACCCTTTAACAGGTCCTGTTCCAAATTGGAAAAGTACGATTGCAACAATTAGTGTGGTGACATTTGCATCTAATATAGTTAACGCTGCCCGCTCAAAACCTGCATTTACCGCTGCAACAGGCGTTTTGCCTGACGCAATCTCTTCTCTTATTCTTTCATAAATTAGCACATTTGCATCAACTGCCATACCAATAGTGAGAATAATACCAGCAATACCGGGAAGTGTGAGGGTCGCCTGAAATGCAGCAAGCCCACCGCCAATAAGAACCATATTGGCAATTAGAGCTATATTAGCAATCAATCCAGCTTTCTGATAGTATATTGCCATGAATACGATTACAATAATACATCCAATCAAACCAGACATGAGTCCCATCTTAATTGAGTCTGCTCCAAGTGTTGGACCTACGGTTCTCTCTTCAATAATTTTTACTGGTGCTGGCAAAGCTCCTGCTCTAAGGACAATAGCAAGGTCTTTTGCCTCTTCCATTGTAAAATTTCCAGTAATTCTTGCCTTTCCCCCAGCTATTTTATCCTGTATGACTGGTGCAGAATAGACATTATTATCAAGCACAATAGCAAGCCGTTTCTTTATATTTTCCCCTGTTATTCTCTCAAATATTCGAGCACCTTTTCTATCAAACTCAATACTTACATAAGGCTCATTAAATTGGGAATCTATCTCTACCCTTGCATTTGTAAGAGCACTACCATCAAGAAGTACTCTTTTTTGGATCAAAAAAGGTATTTTGTTTCCAGCTCCATTATCTTGAATTTCATAGAGTAACTCATCTCCAGGGGGAATGGTACCTTTTACTGCTGCCTCAACATCACCATTTTCATCAACAAGCTGAAAATTGAGTCTTGCAGTTTTTCCAATTAGCTCTTTGGCACGCTTTGTATCTTTGATTCCAGGTAGCTGAACCTGAATTCTTTTATCACCTTGTATTCTGATATCAGGTTCACTTACACCAAATTCATCTATACGATTTCTTATAGTCTCAAGTGCCTGTTCTGTAGCCATCTTCTGTATATTAGCAGACTCTTCTTCAGGGAGTGAAAGCACTACTTTATGCTTATTGCTGTCAGATGTTGTTGATAGAATCTCAAAGTCGTTAAAATTTTCTGTGACAATATTGTTAAAGCCCTTAAGATTATCATCCCCTTCCAACTCAACGGTTATGTTTCTCTTTTCACTTGATGATATTACACCACTTGATACACCTACTGATATTCCAAGATGTTTTATATCTCTCTTTCTAAGCTCTTGTTTTAGCTCGTCTATTGTTCTTTCAATGGTAGTTTCAACCGCTTTCTCTGTCTGAACCTCAAGAACTAAATGCATACCGCCCTGGAGATCAAGCCCAAGATTTATCTTTTTATGAGGCCAGATGTTAGCATTAAAGGTGGGCAAAAGGTAAATAAATGCACTTACTAATACTACTATGTTAGTAACTCCCCGCCATGTAAACATTTTCAATCTAAAATACTCCTGTTTTTATTAACAGTTGGTTTTATTGTAAAATTACTCATTGTTAGCTTATAATTATTTACTCTTGCTCTTTTTCTTTACTCTGCTCTTTTGCCTTCTCTTTCTCTTTTACTTTCTGTGGAGCAGGTGGTTTTTGATTCAAAGCTGCAACATTTCCTCGATTTATTTTTATTTTCACATTTTCAGCAATTTCAAGAGAGAGTGTAGTATCTCCAAGTGAAGTTATAGTACCATGTATTCCACCAGATGTTATAATTCTATCCCCTTTTTTAAGGTTGTTTATCATATTTTGATGCTCTTTTGCCTTTTTCTGCTGTGGTCTTATCAATAGAAAATAGAATATTACAAACATTAGAATTAGGGGAATAAAAGCTGTAAAGCCACCACCTGCCGGTGCACCTGTTGCTCCGGCTTCTCCCATTGCATAAGCTGTGCTAATCATAAAAAGTGCCTCCATAAATTTTAATAAAGAAAATTATCCTAAATAACTCCTAATAACTACAAGTTGGAACTGTTCCAGATACACAAAAGAGATGGCTATGTCAAGACAGAGCATTTTTATATCTTATACTGTAGTGAGATACAGAAGGTAAAAATAATGATCTAAGTAGTATCATTAATATAGAGATGATAAATTGCATTATGTTATGGTTTAGATCATATTTTATTATAAACAATATCGCTATTACCCCAGATCATCGTGGGATCACTTATAATTGATACTGTCATATTACGTTTATTCTCTAAATCTACCAACTCTTTACGTTTTTTATTTAGAATATAATCTGCAATCTCTTTTGGTAAAGTTGCAGTGACGTTTCTAACCTCACCTTTAATTGTATTAAGATTGAGTTGACGCATAAATGAGAGAACAAGATTTTCTACAGAGTGGATCATGCCACGTCCTTGACAGTGGGGACAGGTAGTAAAATTGCCAAATGTAATTGACGGTCTAATTCTTTGGCGAGACATCTCTAAAAGTCCAAATTTAGAGATAATACCAACTTTTGTTTTTGCCTTGTCTGCTTTTAGGAAAGCCTTGAGGTTTTTCATAACTTCAGTTCTGTGTCGGGTCTCTTTCATATCAATAAAATCAATAACAATAAGCCCACCCATATCACGAAGCCTTAACTGTCTTGCAATCTCTTCTGCAGCTTCAATATTAGTGTGAAAAGCTGTCTGTTCAATGTTTCTTTTACCTGTAGATTTCCCTGAATTTACATCAATGGCAACAAGAGCTTCTGTCTGGTCAATTACAATTGCCCCGCCAGATTTTAGGGGTACTTTTGTCTCAAATATAGATGCAATCTGATCTTCAAGCCCATATTTTGAAAAGATTGGAGTATCTCCTCTAAGAAGTTTGACAATACTTTGCTGTTTTGGGGCAATAACTTTTATGAACTCTTTTACCTCTTTAAAAACATCATCATCATCTATAAGAATCTCTGAAACTTCTGCAGTAAAGTAATCTCTTAACGTTCTGACAGCAAGATTCTGTTCTTTATATAAAAGAGCAGGTGTTGGGCTCTCTATGCTTTTATCGCTAATATTTTTCCATACCCTCATAAGATATTTAAGATCATTTGCTAACATAGTTTTGGTGGCATCTTTACCAGCAGTTCTTACAATTAATCCAAAGCCATCTGGTAGCTTCATTGTTTCGACAAGTGATTTAAGCCTTTTTCTCTCTTCTTCACAGCTTATCTGTCTTGATACGCCACGAGTAGATGTTCCGGGCATAAGCACTGACAATCTTCCCGGCAGCGATATAAATGTAGTGAGCATAGCCCCTTTGTGCATTATTGGGTCTTTTATGACCTGTACGAGAAGCTCCTGCCCTTTTTTTACAATATGATTCAGTGTTCTATTGCCAGAATCATTATCCATAAAATAGTCGCTGTGTATCTCTTGTTGCTGTAAAAAACCTTGTTTTTCAGCACCATAATCAACAAATACAGCCTGAAGACTTGGCTCAACCCTTGTGATTGTACCTTTATAAATATTACCTTGAGTTATCTCTCTTGCATCTGTTGCAAGATGCAACTCTTCTAACTTGTTGTCTTTGACTGTAACTATTCTGCATTCACCTGAATCGAGTGCATTAATCAATATCTTTCTTGTCATTCAATGCCTGTTTTTGC
This sequence comes from uncultured Desulfobacterales bacterium, assembly GCA_964425195.1. GTDB lineage: Bacteria > Desulfobacterota > Desulfobacteria > Desulfobacterales > Desulfobacteraceae > Desulfamplus. The sequence goes on along the minus strand of CAYRLG010000003.1, from coordinate 62,190 downwards.
ATCCTCCGTTTATGAATAATTACTTAATAAAACTGATTTTTCTACGCAATTCCTTAAATTTTTTGTCAATATTAATAACTTTTTTCCCACAATGACTTCCCTTGAGTCACATAGTCAGGAAATTCATCTAAATATCCTAAAAACATATCCTCTTCCTGCCAATATATAAATTTTATTTTGATCATATCTTTATTTGCCTTCTATTTTACTATAGACCGCAGATTCTCATACTTGCTATTTAAAGTAGATTGTGGCATTTATCTTCACTTTAAATTTATTAAGTTTGTCATTTCAGGTAATTTATTTTTACATATAGAACCATGATCAACCCATGATTTCAAGTAATTCTTCACCTGTAATTACAACTAAAATATCTCAAATATATATTTTGGAGGCGTGTATATTATGATGGAAGAGCGTTACAATCCTGAAAAAGTAGAATCCAGATGGCAGGAATATTGGGAGAAAAATAATATTTTCCGTGCATCTGAGGATAAATCACAAAAGAAGTATTACCTGCTGGAGATGTTTCCCTACCCTTCCGGTAAAATCCACATGGGTCACGTTAGAAATTACACTATCGGTGACGTAGTGGCAAGATATAAAAGAATGAACGGTTACAATGTCCTCCACCCGATGGGTTGGGACGCATTCGGCATGCCCGCTGAAAATGCTGCCATTGACAATAAAACCCACCCTGCAGCATGGACGTATCAGAACATAAGCACTATGAAAAGCCAGCTTAAAAGAATGGGCTTTTCCTATGATTGGGATAGAGAAGTTACAACCTGCACGCCAGAATATTACAGATGGGAGCAGTGGCTTTTTTTAAAGATGCTTGAAAAAGATATGGTTTATAGAAAAGAGTCCTATGTCAACTGGTGCGAACACTGCCAGACCGTTCTTGCAAATGAGCAGGTAGAGGCGGACGCATGCTGGCGGTGCGGCGAGTTGGTGCAGCAGAAGAAATTGTGGCAGTGGTTTTTTAGAATTACAGATTATGCTGATGATCTGCTGGTACACTGCGATAAACTGCCCGGGTGGCCCGAAAAAGTTACAGTGATGCAGAAAAATTGGATCGGCAAAAGCACAGGCTCGGAAATTTCATTTAAAATTGAGGGAAAAGATGAGCATATAAAGGTCTTTACCACAAGACCAGACACGCTTTTTGGTGCAACATTCATGTGTTTGGCACCTGAACACCCTTTGGTTGAATCTCTATCAAAAGGAACTGGACAGGAGAGTGCAGTTGCTGCATTTGTTGATAAAATATCAAGGCAGGAGAGATCAGCTTCTTCGATTGAAAAATATGAAAAAGAGGGTGTTTTTGTTGGTGCTTGGTGCATCAATCCTGCAAATGGAAGACGCATGCCGATTTACACGGCAAATTTTGCTTTGATGGAATACGGAACTGGTGCAGTAATGTCAGTTCCAGCACATGACCAGAGAGACTTTGATTTTGCAAAAAAGTATAACTTAGACATTGTTGTTGTTATCCAGCCCAAAGGGGAATCTGAGGCTCTTGACGCCGCAGCCATGACCCGAGCCTGCCCTGAACCCGGAACTCTTGTAAACTCTGGCAGATATAATGGCATGGACAATGTTGAGGCAATGGAGGATATAACCAGCTGGCTTGAGAGTGAAGGGATTGGAAAAAAGACCATAAGTTTCAGGCTTCGCGACTGGGGCATCTCCCGCCAGCGTTATTGGGGGGCGCCGATTCCTGTGATCCATTGCCAAAGCTGCGGAGTTGTTCCTGTTCCAGAATCAGAGCTGCCGATAACTCTGCCTGAAGATGCCCATCTGCTTGATAATGGCGGCTCTCCTCTTCCTACACTCGATTTTTTCAAAACGGCAATATGTCCAAAGTGCAGCAAAGGTGATGCAAGGCGTGATACTGACACTATGGACACATTTGTTGAATCATCATGGTATTTTGTAAGATATTGCAGCCCTCATTGTGATACTGCAATGTTTGACAAAGAGGCTGTAAAATACTGGATGCCTGTTGATCAATATATCGGCGGAGTTGAACATGCAATCTTGCATCTGCTCTACTCACGCTATTTTATGCGGGTTTTAAACACATTGGGACTTGTTGATTTTAAAGAGCCGTTTACAAATCTTTTAACTCAGGGAATGGTATCAAAAGAGACTCTTAAATGCCCTGAACATGGTTATATCTTTCCAGAAGAGGCTCAATTTGCTGATGGAAAGGCAGCGTGTAAAAAGTGCGGCAAAGATGTTGAGATCGGCAGAGTGATCAAGATGTCTAAATCCAAGAAAAATGTAGTTGATCCAAATGATCTTTTAAATAAATATGGAGCAGATATAACCCGTCTTTTCTGCCTTTTTGCTGCCCCTCCTGAAAAAGGGCTTGAGTGGAATGATGATGGAGTTGAAGGGTGTTACAGGTTTATAAACCGAGTATGGCGTCTCGCTGCAACATGCATTGAGATGACAAAAGGTTCTGATGTAAAACCATATACAGGAGCTTTATCAGAACTTTCTGATAGTGATGCAAAGAAACTCTATACAAAAGCACATCAAACCATTAAAAAAGTTACTGAAGATATTGAAAACAGCTTTCATTTCAACACTGCAATCAGTGCTGTTATGGAGCTTGTAAATGCTATGTACAGCATTGAGTTGAATGAAAACTCTTCTGATGAGATTAAATCTGTTGCACTATTTGCCATTGAGCATGTTATTTTACTTCTCTCTCCAATTGTTCCCCACTTTGCAGAAGAGGTGTGGGAGCTTATGGCTGAAGCTGCCTGTGGTTTTAAATCTGGCAGACGCATAACAGAGCATAGCTGGCCATCATACAGGGAAGATGCTTTAGCCTCTGATGAGATTTTGGTTGTAATTCAGATTAACGGCAAACTTAGGTCTAAGTTCTCAATTGGTGCAGACAGCGGTGATGAGCTGATTCAAAAAACAGCCCTTGCAGACGAGATAGTTCAAAAACATATAGAGGGGAAAAATATCAAAAAAATTATAGTTGTTAGGAAAAAATTGGTCAATATTGTTGTCTGATCAATAAGATTTGATATGAAAAAGGCTTTGTGTGAGTTTTTTGTGAAAGTAGAGACCCATTGCTGTGTGTCTCTACTGATGTTAAAATTGTTTAAATGTGGTTATAAAAACAGTTATCTGATGAATTTATGAGAACTAAACCTATTTTGGCGGTGTTGATAGCTCTATTTTGCACTATAATACTCTTTTCCTGTGGTTATACTTTGCAAGGAGGAGCTAAATTATCAGGTGATATCAAGAGCATATCTGTTCCGGTTTTTAAAAATAAAAGTTCACAAGTTGGTGCCGAAATAATTTTTACTAACATCTTGATTGAAGAGTTTATGAAAAGCAGTGCCGTTAAAATAATAAATCCAGAAGAGCAGCCTAACTTAGAAGCAGAAAATAGTATATTACAAAAAAATGGATTGCATAATAACTCTAATGCTGATGCAGTGATAATCGGAACCATTGTCTCTATCTCATTTGATGCTTTGGCAAGAACATCGAAAGATATTGTGTATAATAGAGGACTAAATGCAGTTGTCACTGTTGAAATGAAGAGCAAAAATGGAGATATTTTATTTTCATTAAGAAATTTTACTGAAAGTGAATCCTATTTTGTTACACACGAAAACTTGGTAGATGAGAAAGCTGTGCAATCGACTTTAAAGATAGTTGCAGACCGCTTTGCAAGAAGGGTTGTAAGCCAGATGTGTGATAACTTTTGATTTATAGAGAGTGATAAAGGGCTTTTTGTAAAAACAAAGAAGGTTTCAAACAATCAATAAATATATGGCTGTTTGAAACCTTCTTTAGAATTACAATATTATTAACTCAATTAATTTTAAATCAAATAAGTTAAACATTTAAAATTTATACTTCTTGTGCAGCTTTATTTAGATGCTTGGCAAGTCTTGAAGTTTTACGTGCAGCAGTATTTTTATGTAAAATTCCTTTTTTTGCTGCCTTTGCAATAACAGACTGTGCATTTTGGAAAATCTCCATAGTATTCTCAGCACCCTCTTCTTTTGCCTCATATACTTTTTTTATTGCTGTTTTCATAGCAGACCTTGTTGCTCTGTTTCTAAGTTTTTTTACTTCGTTCTGTTTAGCTCTTTTTATAGCAGATTTATGATTAGCCAATTTTGTCTTACTCCTTACTTTTTTTATTGTTGATTGATTATTGTTATTATTTTTTTATGTTATTAGTATTTGATTTTAAGTATATACTTTAGAACATGTATTTAAAGTATATGAATTTACTGTATATTGAACTATTTTGTCAAGGGAAAACTCCTTGCTCCAACAATATGATAAAAACTTGGAACATCTGCCTGATAAAGAGAATTTTTACCACTGTGATATAAAGATGATAAAAGATGCTGGAACATTGGGAGTTTTGATGGTTATAAGCCGTATTTTAGGCTTTGCAAGAGACTCTGTTGTAGCAATGCTTTTAGGTGCGGGATTTTATAGTGATGCCTTTTTTGCGGCGTTTAGAGTGCCCGACCTTTTTAGAAAATTCTTCTCGGATGGAGCACTTAGTATATCCTTTATACCTGTTTTTACTACAGTTATGACACAAAAAGGAAAGCAAGATGCTTTTGATATGGCACGGAGTGCATTAGTATTTATTTCAATATATGGTCTGTTTTTTTTATTATTAGCTTTTTTATTTACAGAGCTATTTTTTGCAGAGTCTGGCTTAACCATAATACTTACAAACATAATGATGCCATATCTGATATCTGTATCTTTTATGTCAATCTGTATGGCTATATTAAACTCAATGGGGCATTTTGCAGCACCTGCCTTTGCCTCTATTTTTCTTAACATCACTATTATTTTTTTTGCTCTTTTTTTTGCGACATCTTCAGCACAGCCAGCAATTGTTATAGCATTGGGAGTTACAATAGGAGGTTTTTTTCAAGTTGCTATCCAAATTCCATTTATGATCCAAAAAGGATTTAGATTTAAAGGTAAAGTTATCTTATTTCACCCTGATATAATTCGAGTTTTTAAAGTAATGATACCAGTTTTATTGGGCATTGCCCCCTGCCAGATTAATATGCTTGTGGCTACGTTTATGGCATCAAGTATGGTATCAACATTTTCTCAAGGCAGTGTATCATATCTTTATTATGCAGATAGACTTGTTCAGTTTCCGCTTGCACTCTTTGCAGTTTCAATATCAACGTCTATGTTTCCATCACTTTCAATAGCTATTGCTGCCTCTGAAACTGATAAAGCATCTACCCTTTTTAACCAAAGCCTTAGAATTATTCTGTTTATGATTATCCCCTCTATGGTAGGTTTGCTTGTATTAAGAGAACCAATTATTGCACTTCTTTTCTATCAAGGTGCTTTTACCATAAATGATGTTTATGGTACAGCTACGGTGCTTCTCTATTTATCTACCGGAATGGTGGCATTTTCAGGTTTGAGAATATTTGTTTTAAGCTATTACTCAATCTATAATGTAAAAATTCCGCTTGTAGGAGGTGTGCTCTCAATAGCGTCAAATATTATTTTATCTGTTGCTCTAATGGGAAAAATTGGAGTTTATGGGCTTGCCATCTCTATATCAGTGGCATCTTTTCTCAATCTTGCTTTTTTGTTAAAAGGTCTTTCTGTTATTAAATTTTCTTTAGTTTGGAGAGAAATTAAAGAGACAGCAATACGTTCATCCCTTTTATCTTTTATTATGTATTGTGTTGTTTATATGGGAGCTAAACACCTCTGTCCTTTAGAGATATTTACAGATAAATTAAAATTGCTGTTTGGTGTTTCGGTCTGTATATTGTCTGGCATAGTTGTTTATGGGTTTTTAGGATTGATCTTTAAGTCTCCTGAACTGCACTTTTTAAATTGGAAAGATATAAGTAAACGTAAGTCAAATAGTTAAAAAAAGGATTCTATATGTGATGGAACGGACAGTATATTTTGCATCTATTTCTATAATGATAATCTTGGTGTTTTTGATACTCTACGGAAAGAATGGTTTTATAGACGTTCACAACTTAAGGTTACAAGAGCAAGCTATAATAGAGGAAAATGAGGCTATAAATGCAGCTAACAGAGTTCTTGAAAGAAAAATCAACCGCCTTAAAAGTGATATTAGCTATATTGAACACATTGCAAGACATGAGCTTGGAATGGTTGCAAAAGATGAGCTTGTATTTAGATTTCAGGATATAAAAGAGAATAAATGATAGAATTTGTAGGCAACAGGAAAATTTGATCAAATTGAAGGATAAGATTTGACAACTTTAGTAAAAGTTGTCAAATCTTATCCTTCAGGTATCATGGCAATTTGCTATGCAGGTTCCCCATTAATAAGATTTCTAAGTTTTCCAGAGCATTTAAATGTTACAACTCTTCTTGCAGGAAGATTCATCTCCTCATTAGTTGCAGGATTTCTCCCTTTTCTGGATTGTTTTTCATTTACACAGAACTTTCCAAATCCGCTTATCATAACATCATTACCATCTGTAAGACTCTCTTTGATAATTTTTAAAAAATCTTCCATTATATTATATGCAGTGGTTCTCGAGATATTTAGATTTTGTTGAATTTTTTCTGTGATATCAGTTTTGGTTAATGCCATGACTTTCCCTCCAAGCAGGTTAATATTTTTGATAAAAAATGATAACAGCCACAAGCAAAATGGTTAAATATTTAAAAAAACCGTTTTTGCCTTAAGTGGCTGTTTTTTTATTGCATAACATGAAAAAAATTTAATCTAAAATACTTTACCTTTTGATGGTTTGTCAACTTTTTATTTGTTCATATTATATCTATTTTTTAATGATAACACGTAGTTTTCCCAAACTCTTTTGAATCGCTCTGGATTGAGTTGTGGTTTTTTGATCATTTTCAGGGCAAACTCCATCTGCTTTTGGTTACTGCTGCTCTTAGAGTAGAGTTGAAGTGCATATTTTGAAAAATCTCTTATCATAAAGTCAAAAATTTGATCTAAAATATCATTATCAATATTTCTTAATACAGCGTTTTCAATTATCAACTGTCCATAAACTACAACTGTAAAAAGCTCTCCAAGAATCAAAAGAAAATCTATATCACCCATTTGATGCTTTTCAGGTGGAGCAACCATAAGCATCTCTTTTAAAACAGCTATCTGTTCCTTAAAAATTGTAATATTGGGTAGTTCAATACTTGAATATGCTTTATTAAAATCATGAAATACTGTTTTACCAAGTCCTTTTGTTGGGCCTTGATCAAAAAGAAAATCGTCATTTTCAGGAGCTTCTATTATAGAGATATCTCTCATTGAAGCAGGTGCAAACAGATAATTTGCCATAAATTTCACTACCAGTGCCATATTTACATGTACTGTGCCTTCAAGTTTTGGAAGACCTCTAATATCAATGGCAGCCATCTCAAAATAGGTGTCTTTTTCAAACCCTTTAGCTGCAATTACATCCCACATAAGATTTATCACCTCTTCTCCTTGAGTTGTAACCTTCATCTTTGTAAGAGGATTATATAGCAGATAGCGTCTATCATCTTTAGCAGCACTTCTCATGTAGTCTGAATTTCTTCTTGCAAAGAGCTTCATAGCTATTAGGCGGGTAAAAGCATCTGTCATTAGTGCTTGTACGTGAGGAAAATCGGTTACAAATTTTCCATAAAGGTTTCTATTTGATGCGTGGTTTATTGCTTCAAAAAAAGCATGACTGCAAATTCCTATTGATGCCCAGCCAAGGTTATACTTACCAACATTAATAGTATTAAGGGCACAATCCCAAGCATGTTCACCTCTTGAGAGAATATCGGTATCTGTTACAGGATAGCCATGAAGTCCAAATTCAGCAACGAATGATTGATTGCTTACTACATTTTTAACCAAATCATAACACTCGTGTTTTGGATCAGCCGTGAAAAAAACATACTCATTGGTCTCAGAATCTTTGGCAAATACAGAGACAAGACCAGCTTTATTGGCATTACCTATATAATACTTGCCACCATCTGCAACGTATTTTCCTTCTGACAGTTGAGTGAGTGTCATTTCACTTGAGTAGAGGTCTGCTCCATGCTCTTTTTCTGAAAGTCCAAAGGCAAATATCTCTCCTTGCTCTAAAAGTGCAGCTGTCTTTTTCTTAACGGTTTCATTATTTCCCATCCAGATAGGACCAAGACCTAAAATAGTTACCTGCCATGTGTACCAATATGGAAGTCCATAAAATCCAAGTATTTCATTAAAATCGCAGTTTCTTGTGGTGTCCCATCTGCACCCTTGTTTACCATACTTTGATGGTGTAAGAAGTTTATAAAATATCTTCTCTTGCTTTATAAATTCAAGAAAATCAGCATACCAGACCTTATTATGGTAATCTTCTTTAAGTTTCTCTTTACCCTTATTTTCAAAAAAGTTGATAGTTTTTAACATGATCTCTTTGGATTCTGGATCAAGATGATCAAAAGTTTCTGTTTTAGGATTAAGAAGTTTCATAATATTCTCCATAGATAAAAAATAGATGTAATTAAAAGTGAATTATAATTTTTTAACAAAACATTGTTTTAGTTTATAATAACAACATTCTCCAAATTAAGAGAATTTGTCAAGTCTTTTTAAAAAGTGTAATCCTTGGTAAGGAGTGTAAATATAATCACAGCCCAAAAATTTTAATATACGAAATAAAAAAAAGAGATAAGAGTCTTTATATTTTTTTGGGAATAAATTTTTGAAGTGTAATGGCAAGTGCGTTAATTGATAGTGGTTTGGGTAATACAGCATCAATGCAGGAGGCATTGGCTTTTGCTGTTGTGGTAATATCGCTAAAGCCTGTTACAAGAACAACTGGAAGGTTAGGGCGTATTGATTTTATCTGTTCAGCAAGTTCAATCCCCTGTATTTCAGGCATGGTGAGATCGGTAATAACAATATCAAAACCATCAGGATTCTTTTTAAGAATCTCAAGAGCATTTCTTAAAGATTTAACTGCTAAAGCCTCGTAACCTATCTTTTCAAGCATCATCTTTCCTAAATCTACAAGCATCTGCTCATCATCAACAAAAAGTACTTTGCCTTCCCCAATCTGAATTGTCTCTCCATCTGTAACTGTTTTTCTCTTTTCAGGAAATTGTCTGGGAAAATAGATAGTTATTTTTGTCCCTTTACCGATATTGCTATCTAATTTAATACCACCGTGACACCGTTTCACAATTCCATGTACTACAGAGAGACCAAGTCCTGTTCCATCTCCACCCGTTTTTGTTGTAAAATAGGGATCAAACACCTTTTCTATTGTTTCTGGAGACATACCCCTTCCATCATCTTCAACTGAGATTGATACATACTCTCCTTGAACAATGCCAATCTCTTGGGTAAGCAGCTCTTTGGAGTGATCAAGGGTGATGTTGTGGATTTCAATTGTAATATTGCCCTGATTATTCTCCATAGCCTGCATTGAGTTAGTTGCAAGGTTCATGATTATTTGATGGATATCTGTAGGAGATGCCAAAACATATCCAGCATCTTTATCAATTTTAGTTGTAATTTTAATAGATGCAGGGATAGAGGCATGAAGCAGCTTTATCTTCTCTTTAAGCATTGAAGAGACTAATACAGGAGTTTGTAGTGCCCCTTGTGATTCTCTCTGTCTGCTAAATTCAAGAATCTGCAAGGTAAGATTTTTTGCCCTATTACATCCATGAATTATCTGCTGGGTATAACGCATACTCTTTTCATTTCCACCAGAGTCCATCTGAAGCAGTTGTGCATAGCCAAGAATAGAGCCAAGAATATTGTTAAAATCATGTGCAATACCACCTGCTAACGTACCAAGCGCTTCCAATCTTTGAGACTCTTTAAGGTTAAAGAGCAGCTTTTCTTTCTCCTTTTCAGCAAGTTTTATTTCAGTAATATCTTTATCGACACCCCGATATCCTACTATTATTCCATTTTCATCGTGTACGGGCTTTCCGCTTGTAAGAAGATAGATACTTTTACCATCTTTGGATATTTTTATGATTTCAATATTGGTATATTGGCAACCCGAAGCAATTTTCTCTTCAATTACTTTTAAAGCATGTTCTACTGTTTCGGACGACATAAGATATGAAAAGTGTTTATTTATAAGTTCAGAAGCAGTATAGCCAACAAGTTGGTCAACGTTGTCAGAAATATAACTGTATATGCCTGATTTATCTGTTTCCCATATCCAGTCACCAGTACTCAAAGCAATATCTCTGAAACGCTCCCTGCTCTCACGAAGTGATACTTCTACCATCTGTCGATATTCAAGCTCTTTTTTGAGCTTTGATTTTAGCTCAAAAGAGCGAAGTGATGCTGTTACAAGTGTACGAAGTTTTTGCGATGTAAGTTCGGTCTTGAGCCTGTAATCGTTAATATCATAATCCTCAACTACCTTCTGCTCAGGTGCTTGTCCCGGCTGACCAGTTCTTATGACAATCTGTATAATACTGTTATTTAGAACTTTTCTGATGTAATGTATAAGTTGAAGTCCTGCATCATCACTCTCCATAGTTACATCAAGCAGTATAAGTGCAATATCAGAATTCTCTTTGATTATCTCTGTTGCCTCTTTTGAAGAGAAGCTGTGAAGGAAATAGAGAGCTCTTTTCTGAAATAAGTAGTTCTCAAGAGCTTTTTCTGTGATATAGTGGACATCTTTTTCATCGTCAACAATAAGTATTTTCCAGGGTTCTATAGAAGATTTTTCGGAAATAGTTTCAGATGGTTGGCTAAAAATGTTATCTTGTGTCTGTGGCGTTTCATCTGAAAAAATAACTTGGTTTGAGTCTGATTCAGAGTTCATGGACATTTTTTGGGTCCTTTATTAAAAAATTACTCGGTTTAATAAAGTAAAATTAGACATGATGTTAGACATGATAAAAGATGAGGTATCTTAAAAATCGTGGCATTATTAGTTTAAAGTATTATTAGATAATGGCTATTTTTGTCAAATATTTTCTGATAAATTATGTTTATACTCAAAGCAGGAATAAATTGATCTTTATTATTGTAGTAGTACGGGTGAAGCATGCTTCACCTCTACTACTTATGATTAATTGTAGTAATTTAAGTTTGGCAACAAACTAACCTATAAATATTTAAGGCAAAATTTATAAAAACTTGTTTACTTTTAAGGATATGGAAAGGAATTGATTAAAGATGGAATCTTCTTTAAAAGCACTGTCTGCACTTGATGGCAGATATGACAAAATGACTACAGAGCTTAAAGATATTTTTTCTGAATATGGTCTGATCCGCCATAGAGTTTATGTAGAGATTGAGTGGCTCAAATTTATCATTGATGATTTAAAATTGGCGGCATTATCATCTGGTTTAACAGGAGAAGAGCCATCTGTAAAAGATAAATTAGAGCTAAATAAAAGCGAAATGAGTAGTAAGATTCAATCTATTTTAGAAAATTTTAGTGCTTCTGACGCACAGAAAATAAAAGAGATAGAAAAGAGAACAAACCATGATGTAAAGGCTGTGGAGTATTTCATAAAAGATAAATTAGTTGAACTTGGATTGTATAATATTATGGAGTGGGTACATTTTGCCTGCACCTCAGATGATATAAACAATATATCTTATGCACTTATGGTAAAGAGTGGCAAGGATGTTGTTGTAAAGTATCTTTCCGAGTTAGCTGAAAAAATTGAAGAAAAAGCTCTTGAGTATAAATCTATTCCAATGATGGGAAGAACTCACGGACAACCTGCTACTCCAACAACAGCGGGCAAAGAGTTTGTGAACTTTGCATGGCGTCTTCGCCGCGAGCTTGATATCTTAAAAGAGGTGTCAGTAGAGGCAAAGATCAATGGTGCAACAGGCAACTACAATGCACATTTCTTTGTATTTCCTCAAATTGACTGGATTGAGGCTGGCACGAGATTTCTTAAAAAATATCTTGATCTTAAACCGCTTCTATTTACAACCCAAATCAGCCCAAATGCTCACCTATCATTTATCCTCCATGCAATGGTAAGGTCTGCGGCTATTACAGTGGATTTTGATAGAGATATGTGGGGTTATATCTCTCTTGGTTATTTCCGTCAGCGGCTTAAAAAAGGGGAGACCGGTTCTTCCACTATGCCTCATAAGGTTAATCCCATTGATTTTGAAAACAGTGAAGGAAATATGGGGATCTCAATCTCAATAATGGAGCATCTTGCAGTTAAGTTACAAAAATCACGTTTTCAAAGAGATTTGAGTGATAGTACTGTTTTGAGAAGTCTTGGTTCTGCTTTTGGCTACTATCTGATTGGTATTAAAAATAGCATCAAAGGTCTTAGTAAACTTGCTATTGATAAAGATGTAATGGCTCACGATTTGGATACAAATCTTGAGCTTTTAGCAGAGCCGTTTCAGACAGCCATGAGAGTTTATGGAGAGGATAACCCTTATGAGAGATTAAAAGAGCTTACACGAGGGCAAAAGATTGGAAAGCAGGAGCTTGAGATGTTTGTAAATAGTCTTGATAAGGTTCCGTTTGAATTTAAAGGGAAGATGAAACACCTGACTCCAGCAGATTATACAGGGCTTGCAGAGAAACTTGTGGAACGCTATTTTTCAACCATAAAATCTTGATAAATGCTCTATTAATCAACAAATAAGGTAACTATAGAGACGTACGGTCATGCGTCTCTACAGTTTAATATCATATCATATTCCAGATAGAGAACCTAAGATCGGGTAAAATATAAGCAATAATCCATATAAAACTATCAGTTATTATTTAAAAGCAGATTCTCTATTCATCTTCTCTGTCAATCGCTTTTTATTTTGTGCAGCAATAAGAATATCGTCTATATCCTCTTCCTTCTCTTTTTCAAATGGGAAAAGAGTCTCAAATTCTGTTTTTTCAATACCAAGTTCAAGGAAAAATGGACGATGATTTTCAGTTTCAAACGAAACTCTTCTAAATTGAGGGGTCTCAATTTTTGTGTCAATTGAGATTACAACATCTTTATTAATAACAAGCATTTTAGGAAGACTCAGCTTTATAGATACCTGAAGCTCTTGTCTTAATTCAGTCTGAAATCGTCCCATCGTCTGGCTCATAAGTTCACCTAAAATATTTGCAACATCATCTGATGTGTGCAAAATAGATAGCTCCTCCTTAGGCATTCCCATATTTATCATATAACTTGTATAAATCTCCATTGCTGCTTCTGCTGTAAAATTCATTACAAGAAGTCCAGATAACCCTCCTTCAAATATGGTGAAACAGCTAATATCAGGTTTTAAGCATGTTTTACTTATTTTTTGTACTATGGGAGAAAAAGATACCTCTTCACCTGATGCTTTGATCAAAACTTTTTGAACCGATTTACATAGAATAATGAGTATTTCATCTGTTGACTGAATCACTTTTTCGGTCATGCTGTTCCCTCCTTTTTATTAAAAAAAATAGCTATGAAGTGCTTTATTCTTCTAATATTTATGAACAATTATATAAATTTATAACTGCTTAAAGCCTTATAATTTGGGGTTGTTTATCACAATAATCCATAAATTTGAGCAGATCATCTGATGTGATAGTTGTAGTCGCAGTATTAACTAAAGGGTGAAAGTTAAGAAGAGTATGTTCCATCATCTCTTCATCTAAAACGATTTTAACATCGTGATTTTTTATGTTAATAACTGCAAATGGCGTTACAGACCCCGGCGTTACCCCCATAACCTCTTCAAGAAGTTCTGGTTTACCAAAGGATGGACTTTTAGCATCAATTTTTTTTGCTACATCTTTTATATTAATCTGTTTATCAGATAGAGTAACTACTAAAAATAGGTTATTTTTTTTGTCTTTGAAAAAGAGATTTTTACTGTGAACTCCTTCAATACCTTCATGGTAAAGGTCTGCTTCTTCGACAGTATAGACAGGTGGATGTTCGTGATTTTTATATGTTACGCCAATTGTTGATAATATATCTAACAGCTCTTTTTGGGTTTTTAACATTATACAGCTCCAAATTTTTTAAGTATAACTTTACACATTACATCTTGTTATTTAACCATTCCTATTTTAACTTAAAAACGATTTTAACATCAAAATATTTTTTAATCTATCAATTATAATAATCTATTAATCATCATAAGATGGTATGAAAACACTTTACTGAAATCAGATAATAATTCATATTAAAATAACACTTACATAGTTGGCAAAAGAGAGTAGAAGAACGGAACTTATAAACTCAATTAAATAAATGATTCTTAATAGGAGGCTTTCGTATTATGAAAGAAAGTAGCATTTTTTGCAACAGCGGTTCTGCCTCAGTTTCACCTATTAACCTTGAAAACTTTGTAATCACAGTAGAGGTTGTTCCACCTCATGGGGCTGATCCTTCTGAGACTCTTTCTGCCTTAGATTTGCTTAAAGAGCTGCCTATAACAGGATTTAGTGTTGCATCTAATCCAGTTGCAAAGCCTCGTATGTCTGCAATGGCACTTTGCTCACTTATCCAGCAGAAGACGGGTAAATTTGCGATTATGCACTGTACCACAAGGGACAATAATCGAATAAGTCTTCAATCGACCTTTTGGGGTGCAGGAGCACTTGGAGTTAATCATGTTCTTGCTGTAACAGGGGACTTTGTGTCACTTGAAGAGCGTAAACTCACTTCAGATGTCAAGGATATAGATGTGTTTCAGCTAATTGAACTGGCTAATAGTTCAAATATGATAACCGGTGCTGTCCTTGATTTTCGCCCTGAAATTAATGGTTTAGAAAAAGAGATTGAACGGCTTGAAAAAAAGGTGGCTGCTGGTACCTCTTTTGTTGTTACTCAGCCAATTTATGACAGAGATATGGCAAGAACAATATCAATTTCAACAGGACATATAGAGATTCCAATTATTATGGGAATTCTCCCTTTAAGAACTTTTAACCATGCTGAATTTTTGCATAATCGTGTTGCTGGTATTTCTGTGCCCGAGAGGTTAAGAGAAAAGATGAGCCGTACAAAAGACCCTATTGCAGAAGGGATAGAGAATGCAAGAGAGATGGTTGCAATAGCAAACGAATTTTTTAGAGGTGCTTGCATTATGCCTCCATTTGATCATTATGAAGTTATGGAAGATATTCTTAGATAGAGTTTTTTACCTCTGGAAAGAGATAATAAGAGAGGTGCGTGAGCAAGTTTCTTTTTATTATCCATTATTAGGTTATTTATAGGTGATTGGTATGAAAATAATGACTGCTGAGGAGTTGCGTAAATATAGAGAAAAAGAGCATGAGAAGAGCTATCTTCTTATTGATGTTAGACAACCTTCTGAATATGAACAGTCACATATTGCTGGCTCTATACTTCTTCCTTTAAATGAGTTTGAAGAGCAGGTAGAAGAGCTGCCTGAAAAAAATATTATATTTTATTGTAGAAGTGGTATTCGCTCTAAAGCTGCTGCTTTAACAGCAGATTTTTTCAATGAAGCTGGAAAAGAGATATATACACTTGAAGGTGGAATACTTAGCTGGAATGGATTCACTGTTGAAGGAGTGCCTTCGTTTAAAACTTTTAATTTAAATAAGAGTGTAGATCAACTACTTATAGATGCTATCAATCTTGAGAAGGGAGCTTGTAGATTTTATGAGTATGTGCTTAAAAAATTTTTCTCAGACAGAGCATCTAATACAAACAATAATATAAGTGAAGTGATGAAAAGTGTAAAAGATGGCGAACTTGGACATGCAAGACTTATCTATTCCCATTTAAAGAAAATCGTTATTGACACAGAGCCATTTGAAGAGATCTATGAGAACCTTAAGGGTGATATTCTTGAAGGTGGTGCTACTTTTGAAGAGATAATAAAACTAATAGAGAAGAGAACCAAGCAGCAGACAGTTGATATCCTTGAGACAGCCATCTCAATGGAGTACAGGGCTTTTGATCTTTACAGAGTTATGTCTGAACGGGCAGAAGAGGACTCTATAAAAGAGGCTTTTTACTCTTTGGCTCAAGCAGAAAAAGCACACATGAATACTCTTGTTAAAGCTCTTGAGCAGAGTTTTGTGTGAATTGTAATATGAAACTTTATAGAAACAGACTATTCTGGATTGGTGCGTTAATCTCGCTCATGCTCTTTAGCTCACTTATGGTTTATAGAGTTGTGTTTTACACAGGTACATTTAGAACTGTTAACGATAAAGTGAGCTGGAGCTACAAGCCTTTGAAGTCTGATGAGTCGTGGATGAATATATTCCAAAATTTCAAAAAAATAGGTTTTACTCATCGTATTTTGGAAAATATGGGTAACGGCTATAGAATTCATGAGCAAACTTTAATGAAGATAAATACAATGGGCATGGCTCAGAATATTCGCGTTGAGTCTAAAAGTACAACAGATATGGATTTTGCAGTAAAAAATTTTGATTTTACTATTATTTCAGGTAGTTTTAATTTTTCTGTAATCGGTGAGATAAAGGATAATACCATGTATGTTAAAAGCAGTGATGAGATAAATAGAGATTCTGCTGACACCTTTATGGATAAAAAGTCCAAAGTTATAGAGATTCCCCTTGAAAATCGTCCATATCTAACATCAGGTATTATTCAAGCCACATTGGCATCAGGACTTGAGAGAGAGCAGGAGATGGTGCTCTTTGTATTTGATCCATCAACACTTGGACAGGCTCCTGCTACAGTAAAAGTAGAAGAGCAAGAAGTAATTGAAATTAATGGTAAAAATATTGCTACACAACGGCTTTCCTTACATTTTAAAGGTGCAAAACAGTTTGCATGGGTTGATAAAGAGGGTCAGGTTTTGAAGGAGCAAGGGCTTTTAGGGATAACTACTATAAAGACGGATCAAAAAGGTGCACTTGAAGGCACACCTCTTGAGCAGAGCGATGATCTAACTACTCTTGTTGCTGTTAAGTCCAATAAAATCCTTGATAAACCTGAAAGTCTAACAGAGATTACTCTAAAAATTTCAGGTATTGATGATTTAGATATTGATCTAAATTTTGGAAGACAGTCACTAAGCAACCTTAATGACTCTTTACAAAGTAACGTAATAACGATTACAAAAGAGTCACTTCAGAAACTACCACAACAACTTAATTCAGATCTTCTGGCGAAAATTGATAATCGTTTTAAAGAGTCTGATGCATTTGTTCAGTCTTATGATTACAAAATCAGGAATTTTGCATTTAAAGCTATTGATAGTGCTAAGAAGCCTCTTGAAAAAGTTGAGAAACTTGTTCAATGGATTCAGAAAAATATAAAACGCCAGCCAGTGTTATCAATTCCAAATGCTTTATCAACATTAGAGAATAGGGTAGGGGATTGTAACGAACATGCAGCACTTTTGGCAGCTTTTTGTAGAGCTATAGGAATACCCGCAAAAATTGAGGCTGGTCTTGTCTATTTAAACGGCAGTTTCTATTATCACGCCTGGAATTCTGTTTTTTTAGGTAGATGGATCACTGTAGATGCTCTTTTTAACCAGATTCCGGCTGATGTAACACATATTGCATTTTCTTCTGGTAGTCAGAGTATGCAGTTGGATATTATGGGGTTAATAGGAAGGGTTGAAATAGAGATTCTTGATTACAAAAGATAAAAATTTTATAGAGATATAGTTTGATATGGCAAATGTTCTTATTATTGATGATGAGCTTGCGGTTCAGCGTCTTTTGTCAATTCAAATTTCAAAACAGGGACATTCATGTAAAACTGTGAGCAGTATCAAGCAAGCTAAAGATACTCTTGAACATGAGCGTTTTGAAATCGTATTTCTTGATATCTATATGCCAGACGGCAATGGTATTGACTTTATTCCAACAATAGTCGAAAAACGCTCGCCCCCCTTAGTTATAATGATTACAGGTTCTTATCAGACTGAACCTGTTGAAAATGCCCTTATGAAAGGGGCATGGGATTATGTACAAAAACCGTTTTCTCTTTCAGAATTGAGCCAGTTGATTGATCGAGCACTTATGGTTGTTGATAAAAATCAAGAGAGTGTTTCAAGAAAAAATGTAGTTGGAACAATCATTGGCTCAAGTAAACCTGTAATTAAATCTATAAACAGTATGCTAAAAGCTGCTGAGAGTGACATCAATGTAATTATTATTGGACTTTCTGGTACAGGGAAAGAGCTTTTTGCACACGAGCTTCACAGACATAGTCAACGCAGCAATAACCCTTTTGTTGTGGTAGATTGTGCTGTTCTTCCTGATAACCTTATTGAGAGTATTTTGTTTGGACATGTTAAAGGTGCATTTACAGGAGCTGTTACAGAGCGATTGGGTCTTATCCAACAGGCAGAAAAAGGGACTCTATTTTTAGACGAAATAGGAGAGCTACCCTTAGATGTTCAGAAAAAATTTTTAAGAGTTATTCAAGAACGCACAATAAGACCTATTGGAGGCAAAGAGCATATTCCAGTTGATTTTAGATTAGTTTGTGCCACAAATCGAGATATTGAAAAGATGGTAAAGGGAGGACTTTTTCGTGAAGACCTATTTCACAGAATCAATGTCTTTCCTATATATCTTCCACCTATCTGTGAGCGTCATGGAGACATACCACTTATTGCTCGTTTTGTCATTGAACAGATATGCACTCAACACAATCTTGAGAAAAGGAGCTGCTCAGATGAGTTTCTTGAGGCAATAGAGATATATAATTGGCCTGGCAACGTTCGTGAACTAAACAATGTACTTGAAAAAATTATTTTAACTTCTGATGAAAAGATTATCTATCCAGATCACCTTCCCCAAGACATTAGAGCTTATATTATAAAAAAGAGTATCTCTTCTAAACGCTCTGTTCTCCAAACAGAAGAGAATAAGAGGTATCTCTATAATGTTACGTTTGAACAGATAGAAAAAAATGACAATATTATACAAAAGATAGACCAAGTAAGCTCAAACATAAAATCTATCCCATCTATAAAGTCAGTGCGTGCAGATGCAATATCTAAGGCAGAAGAGAGTTATCTAAAAGAACTTATCGAGTTTACTCAAGGAGATACAGCAGAGGCAATAAAGATATCTGGGGTTGCCAAATCACAATTTTATCGTCTCCTCAAAAAGTATAACATCACAAAGGTGTTTCCCTCCTGATACCATATCTTTAAATCTCTTTGTACATACTATCTTTGGTATGAATTATGCAGTTTTATCTATTATGATTCTTGTCGTTTTCTGTTTCTATTAATATCGTCCTCATTTAGATATATTTATCATGAATTAAAACTAAATGGCTTAAAATTATAAATAGTTATAAGGTCATATTTTTATATGGATTGAATAATGCTTATATACTACGAGAAAAATGCAGGGCTTGAAAAAAATAGGTATAAAGTTAATAGTAAAGTCTGTAGCGAGATGATGCAACTCTCTTTATCAGATATTATTGAACATCAATATGAGGCAACAGTTGAATGTTTTCATATAATAGAGCATCTTATTCAACGGCTTGAAGAAGGGGTATATGATATTGTGGGAGCTGTTTTTGTTATTGAAGATAGCAAGGAACTTGAAATTATTATAGATAATAAAGCTTTTTTAAGAGATATCTATCTTCTGTTAATAATATATAATGAAGATCCAGCGATGGTTTCAACTGCTCTTGAATTACGACCAAGATATATAGTATGTTGGAAAAAAGAGAGAAAATATGTAATAAGTATCCTTCAGAACTTTATCCGTATCATTAAGCAAAGAGAGATGCTTATGCTTCACAACGATCTGTTAAATGTAGGGAAGCATAAGCGAGTTGGAGAGTAAAGATATGATGAATCGGTATATTGTATTTGCTAACAGAAAAGGGGGGTGCGGCAAGACTACAACAGCAGTAAATATCTCCTGTCTGTTTGCCATGAAAGGTAAAAAAGTACTCTTAATTGATCTTGATCCTCAGGCACATGCAACACTCTCTTTAAATATAAATCCTGATCCTGATCGTCCAAATATCTACCATCTTCTAAATAAGAAGGCATCTTTTAAAGATGTTGTGCAACAAGTTCTTCTATCCTCTCAAACAGTAAATAGTTCATTATATATAATACCATCATCGCGTAATCTATCAGTTGTTGAAATAAGTGCTCCAAAATTTTCAGGCGATGAACTCTATCTTGCAGAGATACTCCACACTAATGCTTTAGAATTTGACTATGTGATTATAGATCCACCTCCTTCAGTAGGAATTTTATCTATATCAGCACTTGTTGCAGCAAAGGAGGCATATATTCCCATGCCAATGCACTTTTTAGCAATGGAAGGTCTTGCAGAGATGACGCGTCTTATCTATCAGATAAATGCAACATGGAATCCAGAGCTAAAGCTGTGTGGCATTATTCCTACCTTTTACAATAAAAATACCCGTATCACAAAAGAGATAGCTTCAGATATTATTAAAACTTTTGGAGCAGATAGACTAACCCCTCCGATTCGCCAAAATGTTGCTTTAGCAGAGGCTCCGGGTCATGGCAGCTCAATATTTGAATATGCTCCAGAAAGTATTGGTGCAGAAGATTATCAATCATTAGCTCTATTTATTGAAAATATAGACTAAACATTTCAGATGGTTAGTCAAGATAAAATGTTTAAAACCATAACATAGAATATATAGAGATTAATGGAGAAAAAGAGCGGAAGAATTAATATGAGCGTAAAAACAGATAATCATCAATCTCTAAAAAGAACTACCCTTGAAGATTTGCTTAATCAGAAAAACATTCTGGTCTCTCCATGTAGTCCCATTTCAGAGGAAAATTCCTATTTAAGTGGAAAAATTGCCATTTTAGAGGAAAAATTGAGTAGGTTAGAAGAGATTAGTCTCTACCTCTTTAAAAGAGGTGTTAATGAACTGAAGCAAGAGAGATATTGTTGTGCATCTGCGTTTTTTGAAACCCTGCTTACTTTTGAACCTAACAATATAAAGGCTAAACTTAATCTTGCTGTAGCACTTTCCCAGATAGGAGATAATAAAAAGGCTTTAGATATACTTGAGCAGGTGCTTGAAAAAGAGCCTGATAATGAGATTGCGCGGCAAAATATTGATATATTACTATCTTTAAAAAAATAGATTATCTAAAATATATAAATTTCTATAATTGTATTTTACTCAAATGAGAATTTTAAGATGAAAACAGATAAAATAACAGAAAAAAATTCTACAGTAATCGGCATTGACCTTGGAACAAGCAACTCTTTGGTCTCATATATCAAAAACGGAAGCCCGCGGATTATTCCAAATGAGAGAGGAGAGCGTATGACTCCCTCTGTGGTTCATTTTAAAGAGAGTGGAGATATTATAGTCGGGCAGATGGCAAAGAATCAGGCTGTTATCAACTCTGATCAGACTGTCTCTCTTGTCAAGCTCTCAATGGGAACAGATAGAAAATACAATATTTTAAACAAAATCTATACGCCTGTTGACGTATCGAGCATGATTCTTGCCTATCTTAAAAAAAGTGCTGAAAATTACCTTGGGTATCCTGTAACAAAGGCTGTAATCACAGTTCCAGCATATTTTAATGATCGCCAGAGAGAAGACACTCTTCTTGCAGCACAAAAAGCAGGACTTGATGTTCTTAAACTTTTGAATGAGCCAATAGCAGCAGCATTGGTTTATGGATTTGCCAACCATAAAGATACCCGTCTTCTTGTGGTTGATTTGGGAGGCGGAACTCTTGATATCACCCTTATCTCTTATGAAAATAAGATTTTCAGAGTAAAAGGGGTTGGCGGCTCAACTAAAATAGGCGGCTCAAACTTTGACAGGCTGCTTGTTAATAAAATTGTAGAAGAGTTCAAACAGATGCACGGCATTGAGCTTGAAAATGATAAAATCGCACTTCAGCAGCTTCTGATTAATGCGGAAAAGGCAAAGATAGACCTATCATCAGCTAATGAGACACAGATTTTAATCCCCTACATCACAGTAACGCCTAAAGGTCCGATTCATCTGAATGTTACGCTGGCAAGAGATGAGTTTGAGCATTTAATATCATCTGTTTTGGAAGAGATTTCAGAGCATATCAGGCGGACTTTTGAAAATGCAAAGATTGATTACAGCTGGATTGACTCTGTAATACTTGTGGGAGGAAGCACAAGGCTGCCTGTTTTAGAATCACTTGTGAAAGATATGGTCTGTTTAGACAGTTCATTAAATCAGAGCAACGCATCAGCAGAGAACAATTTATTAAACGAGAATAAGACATCAATTGAGAACAGAGCAATAATTGAAAAAGAGTTAAAAAGAAATATTAATCCAGATGAGGCAGTTGCAAGAGGAGCAGGGCTTCTTGCAGGAATTTTGGAAGGAAGCATAAAAGATATAGAGTTTCATGATATCACGCCTCATGATCTTGGAATCGAAGATGATGAGGGAAATTTTATCAATATTATTCCAAAAGGGAGTTCATACCCTATTGATGTTTCTCATATTGTTACAAACACAATGGATAACCAGGAAAAAGTTGTGATTAATGTTATGCAGCGTATGGGCATGGCTGAAACAGAATCAGATCAGATAGTTTCACTGGGTTGGTTTGAGCTGTCAATTGATTCGTCAAAGAAAAAATATGAGTCCAATATTGAGGTTACTTTCACTATTGACGGCAACGGCATTCTTGAAGTTACGGCACTTGATATTGATACGGGAGAAGAGAAGGCAATTACCATTACTAACAGAAGTTAAGTATAAATAGAAAAAAAACAGATGATTTAATATGAAAGTAAAGGAACTATTAAAAATTATACAAGATGATGGGTGGTATCTTGCCAGAATAAAAGGCAGTCATCATCAATTTAAACATCATGTAAAAAAGGGGCTGGTTACTGTTGCTGGCGATAATGATGATGAGCTTCATCCTAAGACATTGAAATCGATTAAAAAACAAGCAGGGTTGGTATAAAGGAGAATTTATGGAACACTACCTGATAATCATTGAGAAAGGAGCTGATAATTATAGTTCTTACAGTCCAGATTTAGAAGGATGTGCGGCTGCGGGTAAAACGATTGAAGATACAATAGATAAAATGAGAGAAGCCATCTTTTTTCACATAGGAGGTTTGCAAGAACAAGGTGAGACTATCCCTATTCCAAAGCCTTTTGAGCAGCATGTCAACGACATTGATATATATGCAGGAGATATGTTTGCTTTTATAGGAGTACAATCAGAAGCAATAGCAGCATAAAAACAGAAGTTTTTTTATTAAAAGAGCAGGTTAAACAATACAGATTAAGCTTATTGCTTAAAGTTGATGCAATAATTATAAAACGAAGTATTTAGTAAAATAATTATAAACTTTATTTTAGGAGAACAACATGGCAAAAACTCTTGCAAAACCGCAAAGCATGAGAACAGGAATCACAACAAAAACAGCCGCCGCAGAAGAGGACATGACTGTAAAAAGAGAACATGCCAAAAGGGTGGCTCAAGATAAGGCAAAGGCAAGAACTCTTGCAAGACAGCAGGCAATTGCAGAGCGTCTTGCAACAGCAGTTGAACAGATGACATCATCATTGGCTGAAGCTGCCGCAGCCTCAGAGCAGCTTGCAAAGAACATGGAGCAGATATCATCAGCTGCTGAAGAGTCGTCAGCAGGAGCAGAAGAGTCCCGTGCTGCAATCAACCAGATATTAAAAGGTGCAGAGATTGCAGATGGGAGGGCAAAGGATTCTCTTACAAAAGGAGAAAATCTGATGCAGCTTATCCGTTCAACTACCGGTGATATTGATGCCTTGATTAAAGGCGTTATGGATAGTGCTGAGGCAAATAAAAATTCGACAAATCTTATAAAAGAGCTTGAAAAAAGCTCTGATCAGATAGGAGAGATTGTCGGGGCAGTTGTAAGGATTGCAGACCAGACAAATCTTCTTGCCTTAAATGCTGCAATAGAGGCAGCAAGAGCCGGCGAGCATGGCAGAGGCTTTGCAGTTGTTGCTGATGAGGTAAGAAATCTTGCTGAAATTTCTGAAAAGAGCGCCCGTGATATCCGCAACGTTGTAGATGAGATTCAATCTCAGGTTCAGCAGGTTGTAGGAGATATTGAAATCTCTACAAAAGACTCTCTTGAAGAGGTTGAAAAGGCAAAGCTCATAACATCAGACCTTGGTAAAATAGATGGTGATGTAAGAGAGCTTGTCGATGCCTGCAAAGATATTGCAAAAAATGCAGCAGATACAAAAACAGGAGCACAAAATTTTTTAAGCGGTGCTGAAGATATTGCAAGCAATGCAGAAGAGCAGTCAAGTGCGGCAGAAGAGGCAACAAAAGGAGTTGAAGAGCAGAACAAGGCTTTTTCTGAAATGCAGAATGCCTCTGAAGACCTTGCAGAGCTTACAGATTCATTAAAGCACTCAACTGACAGCCAGAAATCGGCAGAAGAGGTAGCTGCTGCAGCAGAAGAGCTGTCAGCAAGCATTGAAGAGGCAAGAAACTCTGCGGCTCAGATTATGACAGCAATCGAGCAGATTTCAAAAGGTTCTCAAAATCAGGCAAAGGCTGCTGATGCAAACAAAGAGCTTGGCGAGCGTTTAGAAAAAGCATCACAAGCTATGGCTAAACAGTCTGATGATTCAGAAAAGAGAATTGATGATATAAAAGAGCTTGTCATAAAAAACAAAACAAATGTTGATACGCTTATTGCCAATATAGGCAAAGGGGCAGAATCTTCAAAAGTATCTGTCGGCAATGTAAAAAAGATGGATGAATGCACAATCAGAATAAATAAAATCGTTGAAAAAATTGTAAATGTTGCCCTGCAGACCAACATGCTTGCTGTAAATGGCTCTATTGAAGCAGCAAGGGCTGGCGAATTTGGAAGAGGTTTTTCTGTTGTTGCCGGTGATATAAGAACCCTTGCAAATGATTCATCTGAAAATGCAGAAAAGATTCAAGATATGGTTCGTAATATGCAGGTTCAGATTAATGCTGTATCAAGAGACCTTGAGCAGGCAGCAAATATAGCTGTCAGAGAGTTGGAAAATTCAAAAAAGACAACAGAGAGCCTTGTCGTTATTGAAGTTGAGATGGATGAAGTGAGAAAGGCAATTGCAGAGATAAGCCAGGGTGCTGCTGAATCTCTTGCTGCTATTGAGCAGGCAAACAAGGCTGTTGAAAATATTGCAAACGGTGCAGAAGAGGCATCAAAAGTTGCACAAGAGGCTTCTAAAGCTGCACAAGAGGGCAGCAAAGGCATGGAGCAGATTATGGAGGCAATTGAGGATATAGCGAGTCAGGCTGATGAAATGCAGAACATGGGAGGCTGATTATGGCTGGCATTGATACAGTCCGGGAACAGAACCCTTTAAATGCAGATACAGCATCAAACGCACAGATGTCAGCTTCATCAAACAACAGCCAGATATCTTCAGACGAGGGGCAGTGCGTTGTGTTTCAGCTTTCAGGAGAGGAGTTTGCAGTTGACATAAACAATGTAAAAGAGATTGTCCGTCTGCCGAATATCACTCCTATTCCAAGAAGCCCTGCATTTGTTTCCGGTATATGCAATTTAAGAGGAAGCGTTCTTCCTGTCATTGATACCCGTCTCCGCTTTTCTATGAAGCCGCAGGATGTTACAGACCAGACAAGGCTTCTTGTGGTTGAGAGCAGCGGGGTTCAGACAAGCCTGCTTGTGGATAATGTTCGAGAAGTCTTGAGAATAAGAGAGACAGCAATCGAGCCTCCTCCAGCAGTGTGCAAAGGGGTTGACAGGGAGTTTCTGACAGGCGTTGTAAAGATGAACAAGGGCGAGCGTCTTATAATGATGCTCAACTTAAATGAGCTGATTGCAGTAGATTTGAGCAGGATATCATCAAAACAGGCTGCTGCTGGTTCAGTTAAATCAGATTCAGATAAATCAAAATCAGATTCAGTGTCAGAAGAGGAGCAGCTTGTCTCTTTCCGCGTGGCTGATGATGAGTATGCTTTTGACATAGCAAAGGTGAGTGAAATTCTTAAAGTCAGCCATATAAGTGCGGTTCCTAATGTGCCTGACTATGTGCTTGGGCTTTTTACAATAAGAAACCACCTTCTGCCGATACTTGACATGAGAAGGCTTTTAGGGCTTCCGACTCTTATTTCTGAGCGTCAATCAATGCTTGATCAGGCAGTTGAGAGCGAAAAAAGATGGGCATCAGATATTTTGAACTCTCTTGAGTCTGGCAAAAAATTTTCTGGAACTTTTGATTCTAAGAAAACATCATTCGGCAGATGGTTAGAGAGCTATAACACTTCAAGCGTAGAGCTTGAAATAGTTGCAAAAAGGTTAAAAAGAGAACGTGCTGAATTTTACAGTTTAGGAAAAAAGATTGTTGAATCAGGAGTCTCTCTTAACAAGATTTCAGCTGCTAAGATTGGAGGTGCTAAAGATGAAGCCCTTTATAGTGCCGATCTGTCCCAAGTTATAGATCAATTTAATGCTCTGTCAAACGTTGTTGCAAGCACGATTCAAGAATTAAAAAATAGAATGGCAGCCCATATTCGTGAAGACCAAAGAACTATGGTTGTTGAGTGCCAATCTATGACAATAGGTTTTCTTGTTGATTGGGTAGATGAGGTCTTAAGAATTCCAAGGTCTGTGATTGACAAAACCCCTGCAATGGCAGCATCACGCAAAAAAGAGATAAGAAGCGTTGCAAAGCTCGATTCTGGAGATCGTCTTATAATGATTATGGACGAGTCTGCCGTTGTTTCTGAAGAGACAATGGATATGCTCTCTGATATGAAATCTGGTTCAGCAAATGAGCTGAAAACAGGCAAGAGCGAAGGAAAATCTATTGCACAGCAGAGCATTGATGAAGAGCAGATGGTAACTTTCTCGATAAACAACGAAGAGTATGGAATAAGGATAATGCAGGTTCAAGAGATCAACCGAATATCTGAAATTACCCATATTCCAAGGGCACCCCATTTTATTGACGGCATGACAAACCTTAGAGGAAATGTAATTCCAGTGATAAATGTCAGACGTCTGTTTGATCTTGAAGAGAGAGAAGCTGATGACAGAACACGCATAATTATTGTTGATATAGGCGGTACAAAGACTGGTTTAAGGGTTGATCAGGTAAATGAGGTATTGCGTCTTTCCAAGCAGGATATTGAAGAGACACCTTCTATTGTTACTGAAGATTCAACAAGCCGTCTGATGCAGGGCATCTGCAAGATCAACGATGGAAAAAGAATGATTGTGCTTTTAGATGTCTCAGAAATTCTTGATCAAAAAGAGCTTAAACATCTTAAACAGATGGCAAAATCTGGCGGGAGTGATAAAAAGGTAGGAGGCTTTGAAGATAAAGCAGCTCCTTCAAAGTCGTCAGGCAGAAAACTTGCGATAGCAGAGTAAGCGTTAAATCGGTATTCTGTAAATATAGGCATTTCAGATTTGATTTTAGATTTGGCAACTTTTCAGAAGTTGTCAAATCTTGCCTTAAACCAGTAAAGAATAAAAATAGACACAAAGCTGTGATATGAAAAATATAAGAGTTCTGATATGCGATGACTCTGCTTTGATGCGGCGGTCGCTGACAAAAATTATTGAAGACGATCCTGAACTTTCTGTTGCAGGAATTGCAAGAGATGGAGAAGATGCTGTTGCTAAGGCTCGGGAGCTTAAACCTGATGTCATTACAATGGATATCAACATGCCAGGGTTGGACGGAATTACAGCTCTTCAATATATAATGGCAGATAAGATTGCCCCTGTTATTATGGTCTCCTCATTGACTCAAGAGGGGGCAGCAGCAACATTTGAAGCAATGGCTCTTGGGGCATTTGATTATGTTGCAAAACCCGGAGGAACTGTTTCGACAAATATTGAAGCTGTAGCAAGAGAGATTCAGAGTAAAATCAAGGCAGCGGGAAAATCAGGCACACTTAATCGTCTGTTGAGAAAAGGTGTAATAAGCTCATCTAAAAAAGATGAAAAAAGCAGACCATCTCGAGGTTCTTTAAGAGAACGTCTTGATATAATCAAAAAAAATCGTAAATCTGCTTTACAAGGCATATCAGCGGATAAAAGCAGTTCAAACCTTCCAGATTTTAAGGCAGTTGCAATAGGAATATCGACTGGTGGTCCTAAAACTCTTTACGATGTTCTTCCTCTTCTGCCTCAAGATTTGAACGCTGCTGTTGTTGTTGTCCAGCACATGCCTGCAAATTTTATCTCATCTTTTGCAAAACGGATTGATGATCATTGCAAAATGAGATGTTTTGAGGTTGAGGCTGGCATGGAGATTGAACCTGGCAACATATATATTGGACGAGGTGGTTATCATTTTACGCTTTATCGCAAATTATCAAAAAAAATTATAGTTAGAACCCCTTCAAAGCCTGATCACGCTTTTATCCCTTCAGTTGATGTGATGATGAAATCTGTGCTTGATGTTTTTGGGAGGCAGACTGTCGGAGTTCTTATGACAGGCATGGGAGATGATGGTGCTGACAGCATGGTTGAGATAACCCGTGCAGGCTGCACGACAATAGCTGAAAGTGAAGAGAGTGCAATTGTATTCGGCATGCCCAGAGAGGCTATAGAGCGTGGCGGAGCAAAAATAGTTGTGCCGAGCTGGGATATTGCTGCACAGATCATAAAGGCGGTAAGGTAGATGACAGTTGAAATTCTGACAGATAAAGATTTTGAACTTCTTATAAAGATGCTTACGCATGATTTAGAGAAACTGGTTACTATAACCTCAAGAGTGCTTAAACGTCTGATTGAAGGCTCTCTTTCGCTTGACAATCCACGCCACCGTTCATTGGTTCAATCCTCATGCTATGCAATGGAGCGTTCCAAAAGAATGATAGCTGATCTTAATGACACTATAGCCAACAGAAAATTTAATGTTTCAATTAAACAGTGCAATATTGTTGAGCTTATAGATAAAATAGCTGTCAACTTTGCTCCAATGGCTGAAAATGAGAATATCAGGTTTGAAAAAAATATAGAAAACGTAAGTGATAACAACGCTGTTATTCATACAGACAGCGATCTTCTTGCACGTATTATTGAAAACTACCTTTATAATGCAATATCTCATACAGATGCCGGAGGTTTTATAAAACTTACTCTTAAAACAGGGCAGCAAGATGGAGATAGCAGTTATTTTATCTCTGTTGAAAATTCAGGCTCATCTATTCCTGCTGGTGAGTTGGAAAATATTTTTAATATAGGAGTCCAATTAAACCTTAAGCAGAAGAGATATTGGCGGGGCAGTGGGCTTGGTCTTGCCTTCTGTAAAATGGCAGCAGAGGCAATTGGTGGAGAGGTTGGGGCTGTGAATCTAAATGAAAACAGAGGGGTTGTCTTTTATTGCAGCAATGAAATTAAATTTAAAACGGAGATATTTTAATGCAAGCCATAGAATTTGAGACAACTATTGATGAAAAAGGATACATTTATTTACCAGAGTCGTTTCAACATTTTTACGGAAAGTTTGCTAAGTTGGTTGTTCTATTACCTGAACAGAGTGAAATGACCTTAAAAAAAAAGCGGAAACCAGGCAGTGCAAAAGGGATTCTAAAGATAATCAAAGAAGATGAGACCCATTTAGATGATTTTAAGGAATATATGTCGTGAACCTATTATTGGATACTCAGGCTTTACTATGGTTTGTTTTAGGTGATTCCAGATTAAGCAGCAGGGCATTAAATAAAATCACTGAAACAGATGGTCTTGTTTTTGTAAGCCCTGCAAGCATTTGGGAGATCGCCATAAAGATCAGCTTAGGCAAATATGAGTTGCCCGAAGATTTTAGAAAATTTTGGAATAGCCAATTTGATATTAATAATTTTACTCTTTTGCCCATTTCTATTGCACATGCTGCATTAATTAAAGATTTACCATATCATCATCGTGATCCGTTTGACCGTTTGATTATTGCCCAATCGATTGTAGAGATGGTTCCAGTAGTGAGCAGTGATGCAATATTCGATTATTACGTTGGTGTAAAGCGGATATGGTAAGATTCTGATAATATTGAGTAACATGACCATAAAAATACTGAAATAACTAAAATAAAGAGATAAAAATGAGCACATTCAAAGAGCCAGAGGCATATTTAAAGAGCGGTTCCAATGAACTTAAAATTTTAGAGTACGGTATTGGAGAACTCCATCTCGGCATCAATATTTTAAAGGTGAGCCGCATTCTTGACTGCCCTGAAAAATTGGCAAGACCAGGAGCAACTGCACACGAATCAGTTGTTGGTCTATTCCAAGATCATGATAAAATTGTTCCGCTTGTTGATCTTGGACAGATATTGGGAATTGCTTCTGAAAATCGTAAAAGCAGAGTGATAATCACTGAATTTTTTGATGAGATAACAGGGCTTCTTGTTGACAGGGTGGAACAGGTTTTAACACTCTCATGGGAGCAGGTGGTGGGAGCTGACGAGATTTTATGGACTCTTGACAATCCTTATATTATCGGCGTTGCACGTCCAAGCGAAGAGCATAATGTGCTGCTGGTTGATTATGAAAAGATTGTGCTTGAACTTGCTCCATCTATAAAAGAGGATAAAGGGAGAAAAAAAGGTAAAAAAAGAGGCTCAAGCATTGATGATAATGGTTCAGATTTAAAAGGCTCTGATTCGTCTGATAGAGAGGCAAAATGGAAAGGAGATGGACAAACAATCCTTATTGCCGAAGATTCAACCCCAGTAAGGCAGATGCTTGCATTTGAACTTGAAGAGATAAATTTCAAGGTTATTGAAGCTGTTGATGGTCAGATGGCGTTAGAGCTTTTTGATAAAAATGACGATATTGACATGGTTATAGCTGATGTTGAGATGCCCCGAAAAGACGGATTGGCTCTTCTTGGTCATATCAGACAGCACCCTTCAAGAAGAGGCACTCCTGTTGTCATCTACTCCTCAATAGGAGATATCGGCATGAAAGAGCGTGCAAGGCTTATGAGGGCAAATGCCCATATAACCAAACTTGAAATTGAGACTCTTCTTGAAGAGATTAAAAAGATTTTTGATAAATAAATAAAATCTAAATTAGAATTTCTGAATATAAATACTATAATTTCAGATAGATAAAAGAGATTAGAAGATGAATAAAATAATAAAAGCCCTAAGTAGTAAAGAAGAGTCAGAAAGGTTGTATGCTGTTCAAGATATTATTGCCCTTAAAGACAGCCCGAATTCAGATAAAACAGACGGCTATGTAAATGAAGCAGATACTTACGCTGAAACTCTTGTCCGCCATTTAGAGCATGAAACATCTCAGGCAGTTAGAGACAGCATTGTATATGCTCTTAAATTGATGCCATGCACAAAGGCTTTTACTCTTTTGTTCGAGCTTTTTCAAAATCCTGACGCATACCTTCGCAATGCTGCTGTAACAGTATTTGGAACAAAAGGGGTTGATGGCGTTGCGTTTTTAACTTCCCTGCTTGATCATGCAGACAGAGAGGTAAGAAAACTTGTGATTGACTCGCTGTTTCAGATCGGATCAAAAGAAGATGCTTTTCGATCTGGTGCAAAAGAGGCTGTTCTTGCTATTCGTGCTGGATTAAATGATCCTTCAATCAATGTCAGGATTACAGCAGTTGAATATCTTGGTCAGTTAAATGATACCCAAAGCGTTGAAGATATACTGGATATGCTGCAAAATGAAAAAGACCCGATGCTTATTACAGCAGCTTTAGAGACAATTTTGCAAATCGGAGATCAGACAAATATCCAAGATACAATAAATTTTTTAAGCCATAATGCGTTAGATCAAAAAGATGTAAATGCAGATGTTGATATTTTAAATGTCCACCCTGTTTTTCTGCCAGAGTTTATAAAACTTGCTGCTAAATGCGGCACAGTTGAAAACATCGTTGCAATAGTTGAATTTTTACACGGCAAGAAAACATACTCAAAAGATATTGTTTCAGCAATACAAGATATGAGCAAAAGAGATAGCTCTATTTTGTATGAAGACAAGATAAAAAATTTTATAATAGATACAATAAAAGATAGCGAGATGGCTGAGAATGTACGTTATGCTGCTGCTGAAATTGTTTTAGATGAGTATCAAAATGGCGAGCAAATTCTCTTTTTTAATAAGAAGATGTATCTTGATATGGGCAGACTTCTTATTAAAGAGCCGTTAATGTTAAATGCTGGTCTCCGTTTCCTCTCAAAATCAGAGACCATTGAAGGCAGAGAGATGATTGATAATATAAAGGCAGCAACAAAAGATGTGAGCCTGCTGGCACTTTGTGATGATCTTGGTTTGTGATAGCTTTATTCAACAAATATTTAAAACTTTTCCACAACAAATTCCAAATACCGCAGATGTGCAGCAATACTGTACCACTGCCTGTTAGAAACAGTATAATTGAAAAGCAGCCTGAATATGCAGAAAAAAATATCATATTCCATGAACATGAATGAGTTTGAGATATTGACAGGGTTTATATACCGAAAGACAGGTATTCGATTTGAGTCTCAAAAACTCTATTTTTTAAATACAAGAATAAACAAAAGGATTGAAGCTACAGGTGCCCAATCTATTTCTGATTACATAAGAATATTAAGATTTGGGGATCCTAATGGAATCGAATTTCAATATTTAGTCAATCTGCTTACAGTAAATGAGACCTATTTTTTTCGTGATTTTCCACAGCTTCAAGCATTTGCAGAGCAGACACTTAATGAAGTTATAGAGAGGAAAAGAGCAGTAAATGACCGAAAACTTAAAATCTGGTCAGCTCCCTGCTCAAGCGGAGAAGAGCCTTACACCTTAGCAATTATTCTTCATGCTATGATAGAGGATATAGATAAATGGAGTGTTGAGATAA
Organism: uncultured Desulfobacterales bacterium; assembly: GCA_964425195.1. Lineage (GTDB taxonomy): Bacteria > Desulfobacterota > Desulfobacteria > Desulfobacterales > Desulfobacteraceae > Desulfamplus. Next base: position 29,410 of record CAYRLG010000003.1, on the reverse strand, counting down.
TTGGAAGTGATATTGATCAGAATATCTTATTAAAAGCACGTTCTGCCGTATATGACCACCGCCGTTTAAGAGATGTTCCTCCTGAATATCTTGAAGCGTTTTTTAGAAAGATGCCTGATGGAACTTTTAAAGTAAACCAAAATATCAGAAACATGGTAAAGTTTGAGCATGTCAATCTATCTGAAACAAATGAGATTAGAAATAAAGTGGGGTTTGATTTTATATTCTGCCGTAATCTTTTGATATATTTTGATGATGAGTCACGCAAAAAATTGGTTGATCAGTTTTACATTGCCCTTAATAAAGGCGGATACATATTTCTTGGTGCAAGCGAGTCTATGAGCAGAATATCGACCGCTTTCCGCGTAAAACGCAAAGGTGGCTATTTTGTATATTATAAGTAAGATATCAGGAGAAGTTTTAAAATGAAAAAAGTTCTTGTTGTAGATGACTCTCCAGTTGTCCGCAGCTTTCACATGAATATCCTTAAAATAGAAGGATTTATGGCAGATGGTGCATCTGACGGCATTGAGGCTTTGGAAAAGGTTTTAAACCACCGTTATGACCTTATATTGTGTGATATCAATATGCCGAATATGGACGGTCTTACGTTTATTAAAGAGTACCGCGAGCAGGAGCCAGATGGTCCGCCTGTGATAATTCTCACAACTCAAGAAGAGGAGATACACAGGCAAAAGGGATATGCTTCTGGTGCTAATCTCTATCTTGTAAAGCCTGTTGCTCCAAACAAACTGATTTTACACATAAAACTTCTGATGGGAGGTGAGAGCAGATGAAACTTTCCTCAGATGATAAAACACTGACAGTAACCCTTAGCGAAGAGTGCACAATTATTGATGTTGAAGCAGACACTGACCTTTTAAGGGCTGTTCCAGATAATATTAACAAGATATTTTTAAACATTGATGCTCTTAAAGAGTTGGATACTGCATATCTTCAATGTATCTACTCGCTTGTAAAAGAGGCTCAAGAGAGAAATATATCTATTAATACCACAGGAAAGAGTAAAATTTTTGACCATGTTTGCAGGCTTTACGGTCTCAAAAAGATAGAGGTAGAAAATTTTGAATCACACAAAGAAGGTTCTAAAACCGAAGATGCAGGAGAGATTGCGTCTCTGCCAAAAAAATTATCGAAAAACAGTAAAAAGATAACTAAATCTAAAAAAACAAAAAGCTGAAAACTACAATTTAAGGAATATAATTTAAGATATGGGAAAGACAGTAATGGTTGTTGATGATGCAAAATCTATGAGAGGTCTTGTTTCTATGACTCTTCAAAGTGCTGGGTATGACGTTGTTGAGGCGTGCGACGGCAAAGATGCGCTTGATAAGATTGGAGAGCATAAGATCAACATGGTTATATCAGATTTAAACATGCCGAACATGAACGGCATTGAGTTTATAAAGAGCCTTAAGCAAGACCCTAAATATAAATTTCTTCCCATAGTTATGCTCACAACTGAAAGTGAAGATTCAAAGAAAAAAGAGGGGCAGGAGGCTGGAGCAAAGGCTTGGATAGTAAAGCCTTTCAAGCCTGAGACAGTGCTTAAAGTTGTAAGTAAAATAATAGGATAACAGGCTATATTTTTGAATTAAGACAAATATAAAATCAGGAATCAGAAAAAACATGACACATGATAATTTCATAGACCATTTCAGACTGGAGTTTTTTCAAGAGGCAAGAGAGATTCTTGAAAACATTTCTGATGATATATTGAAACTTGAAGCAGACCCTGAAAACAGCGATCTGCTCAACTCTGTTTTTAGAGGTATCCACACAATTAAAGGAAGTGCAGGCTCGTTTGAGCTTGGTGTCATATCTGATTTTACACACCATTTAGAGGGGCTTTTAAATGCTCTACGTGATGGCAAACTCTCTTTGTCCCCAGATATGGTTGATGTGATTCTATCTGGTTCTGATGAAATTTCAAGCATGATTGATATCTGTGCTGACGGCGGGACTCCAGAGCTTAACTATGAGCTTATTGATAGAATTGCAGCTTGTTTAGAAAAAGATAAAAATATTCAAGCTGATTCCCATGATGATGCATCAGACAGAGAGGAAAAGCCTCAGAATATTACAGAACCTTCTCAATCTACCCAGCAAACAGAAAAAGAGCAGGATAGCACAAGTTATAGTATTTCAATCAAAAAAGGTTCAATACCTGACAATGTATATGACTCATTTCTTAAAAGGGCAGAAAATGGCGATAATATCTTTAAAATAACGCTTAAATACACATCTGCCCATTTTGAGAACGGCTATGATCCTTTGGTGTTTCTTAAAAATCTTTATGAAGCCTCATCTATTTATTATGTTACGTTAAAAAAGGAAAATCCTGTTCCAACGATTCAAAATTTTGAGCCTCTTCAACTCTATCTTGACCCAATTATCTATGTTGCAACATCAATGACATTAAAAGAGGTTTATGATCTTGTTTTTGATGAGGAGCTGATTGAAGTTGAAGAGCTTTTAGAAAAAATATCTGATCCTGCTGATTCTAAACAAGCATCCTATTTTCAGCATCAAAATAAGGCTGGAGAGTCAAAACAATCAAGTTCAGACTCTTTTGAAGATATTATAAGAAGCAAAGAGGCAATGGCAGAGTTTATAGAAGGCTCTCTTGATATGCTCCAGACTGCAGAAAAAGCGGTTATGGAATATGAGGAGAGAGGTACTGTATCTGCTTTAGATGAGCTTTTTAGAGTGGTACATAATATAAAAGGCGATTCTGATTTAATGGGATTTAAAGATTTAGTAACCTTTAGCCATGCGTTTGAGTCTATTCTTGATCTTTTACGATTAAAAAAACTTGAGCGTTCTCAAGATATTGTTGAGCTTGCTCTCCAATCAGTAGATTTTATAAAAGGGGCTTTTGCAGATATTGAGGCAGAAAAAAATATCCGTTCGCAAAGTCAGCTTTATAAACGGATAAAATATTATCTTGACTTGCAGAGAGCAGATATTGAGAGCGGAACAGAAGATGGCAGCAGTGCGGATTCTGATGATTTAACAGAGCAATCCCAATTTGTTATAGAAGATAAAGAGCTTAACGAGGTCTATATTGAACAGATCCTCCAATTTAAGGCTATTTTGATTCAGTTGATGGATAAGTTCACTGCTTCAGATTCAAACGCAGATCCTATTTTTCTAAACTCCATAAAACGGACACTTAAGGATCTTATAAAAGCATCTTCAACTGTTGGTCATAAATCTTTAGAGCAGATAGCCTCAGATTCCCTCTTAAATATTGAGAAAATAGCTCCAGAACAAGATATTCAAAGTGTAAGTCTGTTGTTTTCTGATATTGTGAACAGTATTGTTGATACTATGGGCGAATTTTTTGGGGAGCCTAAAAAAATCGGTGAAATACTTATTTCAGAAGGTAAGATAAAAAAGGAGGATTTAAGCTCTGCACTTGAGGCACAAAAACCTGTGGGGCAGATTCTTTTAGAGTCAGGCAAGATAACTAAAGATGATTTGGATTCTGCATTAACCAAACAGAAAATAATCTCAATGGTGCCAACATCCAAAATATCATCAGCACAGCAAACTGACGAGCCTCAAGGCATCAAGACAATGAGGGTTGACGAGCATAAAGTTGAATCTTTTTCAAATCTTGTCGGAGAGATGCTTATTGCAAGAAACACCTATTCATATCTTTTAACCCGTCTTGTGTCTGCACAAAATCAAAATGAAACTAATGAAATAGTAAAAGATTTAAAAGAGAATCTCCATCTTTTTGCCCGTCTTACAAACGATGTCCAGCATGGAGTTATATCTTTAAGAATGATTCCAATCAGAGGCATTTTTCAGAAATTTTCCCGTGTTGTCAGAGATATCAGCAGAAAACAGAATAAGATGATTCAGATAATGACTGATGGAGAGGATATTGAGATAGATAAAAAGGTTGCTGATGTTCTATCTGATCCGCTTGTCCATCTTATCCGCAACTCCTGCGATCATGGAATTGAAACCCCTGTTGAGCGTAAAAAAGCTGGAAAAACTGAAAAAGGGACAATTTTGCTTAAGGCTTCGCGTGAAGGCAGCAATATTGTAATCAGGATAAATGATGACGGGCGGGGCATTAATAAAGAAAAACTGTTTGAAAAGGCTCAAAAACTTGGTCTTAATTTCACATCTGTAAATGATCCTAATCTTATGGATATTATATTTATGCCGGGACTCTCCACAGCAGAGCAGATTACTGATGTCTCTGGAAGAGGCGTTGGAATGGACGTTGTGAAAACCACTATCCATTCGCTGGGCGGAACTGTATCTGTAATGTCAGAAGCTGGCGAAGGCACACAGATTACACTCTCAATTCCAACATCAATGGGCATTGATACTGTTCTTTTTGTTGAAGCTGGAGGCAATTCTTACGCAATTCCAATTAATTATATAATAGAGACGCTTAAAGTCCAGCTAAATAAATTTATACGTGCAGGCGATCAGCTTATGTTTTACTATAGAGGTGAGGTTATCTCTGTCCATTTTCTTGATGAGCTTTTAGCTTCTGATTCTGCTTATTTGCTGCATGACAGGCGGGATATGGGGAACAATGATATTCCAATCGTAATTATTAAAACTTCAAGAGATAAATACGGCGTTATAATCGACCGTTTTGACAAAAATATGGAGATAGCTGTGAAACCTCTACCTTCTATGCTCTCAGGGCTTGATGTCATAAGCGGCATCAGTATTCTTGGAGATGGAAGGGTGTTGCTTGTTATAAATCCAGAACAGCTTATGGGGTGAATATTAAATAGATTTGACAACTTTTAGAAAGTCGTCAAATCTGCAATTAATCAAATTTATAAAGATAACCAAATCAGGAGAGAAAACAAAATGACATTCATCGGAAATGAGATAAGCTCAATTTTATCTAAAAACAGGGGAAAAATCTGTGATTCATGGAAGAAGCAGTTGATAATACAGTCCCGTACGCTTGTTGAGCTTATTGGTCTCAATCAGGTGGAAAAGATAACACAAGATATTGCTGACACTCTTATAAAAGCTGTTAAAACAATTAACACTTATGAACATGAAGATTATAAAAAAATAGAGAAGCAGGTGGCTGAACTTAGCAAAGAGATGAGCTTAAGAAACATCACTCCTACTGAAACAGCCCAGCTCATATTTTTAATTAAAGATGCAATATTTCCAATACTACAAAATGAGTGTGGTCAAAATAGTGTACTTTCTGAGTATATTCTCTTTATAAATTCAATTGTTGACAAACTTGGGCTTTTTTCATTCCAGACATACCTTGAGTCAAAAGAAGAGCTAATTAAAGAACAACAGAGAGCATTCATGGACGTATCTGTTCCTGTTGTAAAAGTGTGGAAAGATATCGTTCTTATTCCACTTGTCGGTATGCTTGATAGCTCACGCACCCAGCTTATGATGGAGACAATGTTATCTGCCATAGAAGATACACAATCAAAGGTTGCAATTATAGATATTTCAGGAATTCCAATTGTTGACTCTCTTGTTGCAAGACACCTTATAACAGCAGCCACAGCCGCAAAACTTATGGGGGCAGAGTGTCTTATAACAGGTATAAGGGCAAAAATATCTCAAACTCTTGTTCAGCTTGGAGTTGACCTTTCAGGCATTGTAACCAGAACAACGCTTGCTGACGGGCTTCAACTTGCTCTTCAAATGACTGAACAAAAAATTATATAGGGTCAAGGAGAGTTTATTTATGATTGATATTCCTATTCTTATGATTGGAAAAAATGTTGTTGTTCCAATTCAGACAGAGCTTGACGATATTGGAGCAAAGAAGATGCAAGAAGAGGTACTGTACAAAATTGAAAAAACAAGCGCTTCTGGTCTTGTTATTGATGTCTCTGCTGTCTCTATTATTGACAGTTTCTTAGGCAGAATTTTGGTTGATACAAGTAAAATGGCTAAACTTATGGGAGCGGAATCTGTGATTGTAGGCATGAAAAAAGAGGTTGTTCTTACGCTGATTCAGTTAGGATTGCGTATGGAAAATCTTAACACTGCCCTAAATCTTGAAGATGGTCTTAACCTTCTACGGAAATTACAGGAGACGCTTCATGGAAAAATACCAAGATAGCAGAGATTCAGAGCAGTCAGTCTCTACTACAATTTCTGTTGCAAGCTATGAAGATGTTATTGTGGCAAGGCAAAAAGTCAGAGAGCTTATGAATGAGATGAAGTTCTCCTTGTTAGACCAGACAAGAGTGGTAACAGCGGTTTCTGAATTGTCTCGAAATATAATAGTTCATGCTGGAAAAGGTGAAATGACCATTATCAGATATGACCAGCCCGGAAGAAAGGGTTTTAGGTGTATCTTTGAAGATAAAGGACCTGGAATAGCTGATATTGATCTTGCAATGAAAGAGGGTTATAGCACAACAAATTCTCTTGGTTTAGGTTTAAGCGGTTCAAAGAAACTTTGTAGAAATTTCTCTATTGAGTCAGTACGCGGAAAAGGGACAAAAATTGAAATTGCTGAGTGGAAGTGATAATTATGCAGCAAGCTCCTGAAATAGTTGAGTTTTTTATCAATAATGAGATGGATGTATTAAGGGCAAGAAAAAAAGGTGATGCCGTTTCGCGTCTGATGGGATTCAGTGAGATTGAGCGGGCTGAGATTGAGATTGCTATAGGAGAGATGGCAAGCAATGTCGTCAAATATGCAAAATCAGGCGGAACGCTCTCTATACTCCCAACTATTAACGGAGAGATTGTATCTCTTAAAATAATATCAAAAAATACTCCCATTATTCCAGCAGTTCAAATGGATATGGAGCGTTATCTTGAAGATGGTTTCTCATTATCAGGTTCGCTTGGAATCGGTTTGTCTGGAATAAAACGGCTTATGGACGAATTTGAAACTACAGTTGAAGATAGTGGTCTTATTGTTATCTCTGCTATAAAACATAGACGCCGTATTTCAGAGAGCCGAATAAAATATTCAGTCATGAGCTTTCCAAAACAGGGAGAGAGAGTCTCAGGCGATGCTTTTTATATCAAATCTCTTCCTTCATCATTTTTTTGGGGTGTTATTGATGCCCTTGGTCATGGAGTTGGTGCTAATATTACAGCAGTAAAAGCTCTTGCCATTCTTGAGAACAACTATAGTAAAAGTTTAGTATGGATAATCACCCAGTGTCATAAGGCTTTGCAAAAGGAGAGAGGGGCGGCAATATGCCTTGGAAGAGTAGATTTAATAGCAGAGACAGTTGAATATATAAGCGTTGGTAATATTGAGACCAGAATATACAATGGAGAGCGTGCTACCCATCTTTACAGCGTCAATGGAACAGTTGGGGCTGCCATTCCAATTATAAATCCTGTTGTGGTTCCGTATATTCGTACCTCCTGTATTGTATCATTTACAGACGGAATATCACACAGGTTTGAACTTGATAAAAATATGCTTGTTAAATCACCTCAGGAGATTGCCTACCACATAATAAACAGTTTTCGCAGGGATTATGATGACACTACTGTGGTGGTTATAAAATAGTACAGAGAAATTGAAGTAACTTATAGTTTGTCTATCTATTGTTTTTTTCTCTTATCTTATATTTCTTTACAAAACCTGTAGGGTGGTAACTAAGTTTTGCATGTCTTAAACCTTCATCACCTAAATCTTGCTCGCGGTTGATAGTCTCATAATGTTCTGTAATAATGGATGCAAAAGCCTGATTAACAAATTGCCATAATCCCTTGTATCCATTTACTGCTTTTTCAAAATGGATTACAAAGCTCTTACCACAGGCAAGCTCTTCTCCAAGAGAGTAAGCAACAGGCTCATCTTCAACATAATAAATTCCTCCGCACAACTGAAGAACTTCCCCTTTTTCTAATGCCTCTTTTGCAGCAATATAGTCCCCTTCATCATTGCCATTTGCAACTCTATTTTCTCTCCACCTATTAAGAATCTTCAAAGCATCTGGCAAATATTGCTCAAGAAGGGGGCGTCCCTCATAGTTGTGATTATTTACAAATGCTTTTATAAGATTCCTTTTTTTATGGTAGTGTCTTCCCGGTAGTTCAGCAAGATTCTCTCGTTTGTAAAGATAATCAAAATTATCTCGATCTTCAAACAGCTCGTAGCCCATATTAAAAAACAATTTTGCTTGACTCTCTGATGCACACTTTAAGGTGATATGCTCCTCAAATAGCATATCAAGCAGCGGCTGCTCGGGAATAGCAAATGGGAGCATAAAAAATTTTTCTAATTTAGGGGTAGTATCTTGAAGAGTTATATTTGATTTGGTTGAAAGGTTGGATATAGATTCATTTGATTCAGAGGCTACTAAACGATCAGAACCAGTAATTATAAATAGGTCTGCTCCATTTTCTTGAGGTAGGGCATTGAAAAAAGAAACATCTTTCACCATATCTTTCTGAAGTCTTGAAATTCTGTATTGATGAGACTTTTGAAAAAGATAGAGATTTGCAAAAGTAAACTCAGAGATACCGTCTGGTAGCTTCTGAAACATAGGGTGTAATATATCCCTTAAACCTAAATGAATCTCAACAGATTCAGGATAAACAGGTATCATTGTAAACAAAAAAATCTCCGGAAAATTAGAATGGCCAAAAATTGTTATCACTCCATGCTTGATCCAGCAGTGCTCTGTCGATCTCCATAAGCATTTTGAGGTGATGGCTCTCCCATGTTGCAAGCCAAGTATAAAGTTTTTTCTCTTCAGGATCAGTTGCCTCTTTAGCCTGATTTGAATAGACATCAATAGAGCGTTGCTCAAGAGCTATAGATGCAGATATAGCAGCCGCTTCAAAGCCTGCGGCTGCTATTTTTTTCATTATATTACTGTCAAGAATTGAGAAGGTAAGTTTAATCTCTTCATTTTCATCAAATAGTCCAGAGTCAAATTTCCCCTTTTTATTATATATCTGAAATTGCGATGTCAGAATCTTTATGTGGCTTAGCTCTTCTTGAGCCATAGATTCAAAGAAAGATTTTACATCTTTATCTGGCGCTTGCTCTGCCACTTTATGATAAAAGGCATAGCCCCTCTTTTCAATCATAATTGCCTGTTTTAGTATTTCCAAGGTGTTGTTTTGTATCATAAGTTATACTCCTATATAAGTTATCAGTGATATTTGCTGCTATCTTTAAGTAATAGTGCAATAAACTTGCGTGTCATTTCCTTTTTTAGTATTACGCTAATTCAATCTGATATTTCACTATAAATACCCTAAAACCCATTTTTACGAAATAGTAAATCTTACTTCTGATATATTTTTATATTTTGCGTTAAATATAATATGCCAATATCTAATCTGATAAAGCTGCTTTGCACAATGGAACCGACACTCCATAAAGGGGTGTATGTTTACTCATCAATTCCATTTGATTTTGATATGAGTAAACTAAAATAAGTTGCAATATTTAGATAGCAGGATATTTTACATACCTTAAGTGGTTATTAAAAAGGTGGCTTGCTTATGGACACAATGTTATAATAAATAATTGTTGATAGGGGTCGATATAAACTCTTCTTGTTGGATTGAGATTTATCTTCAATTAAAAGATAGGATAAAAGAGCTGTGATTACTATAAAGAGAAAAAGTACTAATAATATTAATCTGTTAAAAATAGTTACAGTAAGACGTATATCTCAGATATTTTTTCTATTGCTCTTTTTCTGGTTTTGCATCACATCAACTCTTGGCATAAAATGGTGGCAGCTTCGAGGATGGCCTGTAAACTGGTTTTTAGAGCTTGACCCATTGGTTGGTTTTTCTACACTTCTTACAACAGGCAAAATATACAAAGGGCTTTTATGGGGAGTCTTAACAGTTATTTTGACTCTGATTTTTGGTCGATTTTTCTGCGGTTGGGTCTGCCCTTTTGGCACACTCCACCATTTTATTGGGTTTCTTGGAAAAATTGGACAAATTAGCAAATCAAAAAAAAATGAAAAAGATAACAAGTTTAAATTCTTTAAGCCAAAAGCTGAGTTGGAGCAGTTAAATAGATATAGACCAGCTCAATCAATAAAATATGGTATTCTACTGTTCTTTGTCTCTTCAAATATTATAGCATCCCCATTTATCACAACATATCTGATTCAAACTATACCTATACTTTTAACAGGTTTGTTGGATCCTATTCCATTTGTATATAGATTTGTCAATTTGACTCTCCTGCCGTTTGCAGATAGTGCAGTTCTGCACCTCAGCACTAATCCAAGATTTTACAATGGTGCATGGATTATCGGAATTTTTGGAATGACAGCTCTTATTTTAAATTTATGGATTCCAAGATTTTACTGCCGTTATATCTGCCCGTTAGGCGCATTGTTTGGTCTTATTTCAAGTATTAGCTTTTTTCAGATAGGAAAAAACAATTCTTCTTGCATAAACTGCATGAAGTGTCAATTCCACTGTGAAGGAGCATGCGATCCAATGGGTAAAATACGCCTGTCTGAATGCGTACTGTGCATGAACTGCTTGGATCAATGTGCCTTTCTGACCTATCAGGCAGCACCATCTGCAAAAGTAGAAATATCTGAATCAGCAATCTCATCTGAAGTAGTTCCATTTAAACAAGTTAGAGGGAAAAAATCGTATAATCAATATTCTCAAATCTCTCAAACTTATCAAACAGACGGACAATACTTGCTGCCTCAAATTTCAAGAAGAGAGTTTGCTGCCTCTGTTGTGTTAGGTGCAGCAGTTGTTCCTATGATGCACCTAAACGCAGCCGCTGGAAGCAACTGGAATCCCAATATTATACGTCCTCCCGGGTCTGTGCCTGAAAGTGAGTTTCTTGCAAGATGTATTAAATGTGGTCAATGTATTCGTGTGTGTCCCACAAACGTTATTCAACCGGCAGATATTTTTAATGGTGGTTTTGATGCAATATGGACACCAGTACTAAATTTTAGGATTGGCTCAAGCGGGTGTCAACTCCACTGTATCGCTTGCGGTCATATCTGCCCAACTGGTGCAATCTTGCCTCTTAAACTTGAACAGCGTTTTGGAATAGAGCAATATAAAGAGAAGTGTCCCATTAAAATCGGCACAGCGTTTGTGGATCAGGGTAGATGTCTTCCTTGGTCAATGAATAGACCTTGTATTGTCTGTCAAGAGAACTGCCCAGTAAGTCCAAAAGCAATTATAATAAGCGAAGCGTTTGCGATAGTAAACATCGCCACTATTAAATCTGTTGATAGAAATAACAGCACTATTGATAATACCAACAACGATAAGAGCAGTTCTAACGCTGTAAATTCAGACATAAATATGATAACTTTAGATATCTCAAATCTTGTTGGGGGAGCTTACAGCACTGGCGACTATTTCGCTAAAGATATGAGTAGTTTAGCCAGACGAATTATTGTTGCCAATACAGAAAATTCAGTAACATTATCTTCTTTTAAAGACAGTAGTGATGAGAGTAATAATGACGATGTAAAATATGATGAAGAGGGGAAATTTATAATTGGCTCAAAAATTTCTATTGAAGTTCGGTTACAGCGTCCAGTTATAGAACCAAGTCGTTGCATTGGTTGCGGAGTGTGCGAACATGAGTGTCCAGTAAAAGGTAAAAGGGCAATCAGAGTTACGGCTGAAAATGAGTCAAGAAACAGAAATCATGCACTGCACTGGTGAGTTTAACAGTGATGGAAAAGTTATGACAAACATAGATTTTGAATTTAGCAGCACCATTAAAGGTTTTATGGCAGACAGTGAAGCTATTCGTCTTTATAATGTTGCACTTGAAGCGTCAAAAATTGGACCTTGTTTAGAGATTGGGAGCTATTGCGGAAAATCTGCATATTTTATTGGAACTGCATGTAAAGTGAACAAGTCAATACTCTACTCTATAGATCACCATAAAGGTTCAGAAGAGCAGCAGCCCGGAGAGGAGTACTTTGATCCCGAACTTTATGACACTGAACTTAAACGGATAAATACATTCAAATTTTTCTTAAATACGCTTGAGAGGGCAAGACTTATGGAGAACGTAGTTCCAATTATTGCCTTATCTGAGGTTGCGGGCAGAATGTGGTCAACTCCGCTTGCAATGCTATTTATTGATGGTGGACACTCGTTTGAATCTGCAATGAGAGACTACTCTATCTGGTCAAAACACATTATCAGAGGTGGCTTTCTTGTCATTCACGATATTTTTATGGATCCATCACAAGGTGGGCAAGCCCCTCGTCAGGTATATGAAAAGGCTATAGAATCAGGATGTTACAAACCTCTTGAGATGACTGGAACACTTGGAGTTCTTTGCAGATGTGTGTAATAGATAATATTTTTGTAGATGTATAGAGCTTTTAGGAACATTTTTATATTAAATAACTCCTAAATCAATTGCTTTTATTACCTGTTTTGCGGCTTTAAAATTGCTGTCTATCTCCACGGCTTTTTGAAAAAACTCTCTTGCATTATCAGTATCTTTTGAGTCTAAATAGATTCGCCCTATATTGTAGTATATATTTGGTTCATCAGGGTGAATCTTTAATGCCTTATTGTAATGAAGAAGAGCTGTTCTATGATCGCCACGCTTTCTATATATAACTCCAAGTGAGTTAAATACATTAAGAGACTCTGAACCAAGCTGAAGTATCTCATTTAGAATATCTTCTGCATGACCGTCATTGTCTCTTTCAAGATGTATCTGGGCTGCATAACTTAAACACTCTTCAGCCTTATCGTGTTGACCAAGTGCTCTATATGCTCTGCCCATCTCTTCGTATGCTTTAGCAAATAGGCGGTCAAGCTGGGTTGCTTTTCTAAATGCTGCAATAGCTTCTGAATGTTTTCCTTGAATACTTTTTATATATCCTATGTTGTAGTAGTATTCGGGGTTATCCTTCTGGTTGACCATCAACTTGAACTCATTTATAGCCTCATCATATTTGCCACTGTTTATAAGTTTTGATCCTTTAGCAATCTGCCTCTCTGCGTTTCCTACAACTATCTCTTTGGGTTTATCAATATTGGCTGTTATCTTATCTTTAAGAGTCTTTAATGTGCATGGCATCACAAGAAGTCCAGTAACGCCCGCATGTCCAGCTTTTAAAACTTTAAAGGTTGTAAATGCAGGATCGGTCAAGAAGAATGGAGTATCTGCATATTTATCATTTTTACGCAGCGTCTTCAGAAAACTGAGTCCATTGATATTTTTTGTTTCATAGGCACATATAATGCAGTCAATCTCTTTTTTCCCTGTTACAATAACTGCTTTTTCGTCTGTTTGAACTGACACTGTATTTGGATAACCAAGTTTTTGGATACCTTTAGTCAACCCAGCTAATGTTTTAGGATCGTCATTTACAATGAGGATATGCAATTTTGATATTGAGTTGATTATCTCTCTCTTTTCAGATGTATCTGAGTGTGCTATGGAGTATGGTTCAGATGGCATCAAGATATGGTCTCCTCTGGATTAAGGTTTTATTGTAATCTATATTTGCACTGCTATTTTTAATAACTTTAGTGTCCTCAACCATGGTTTTAATTTTTTGGATCAATGTAGGTAAGGGCTTTGATGATATTTGAAAAACTGAATAGTTAGACTCTTTTTCATGATAATTGACAATTTTCATTGCTGTTTGATAACATTTTTCTTCTGGATTCTCAACAACCTGTTCAAAACTTATAACATCAAAGAATATCTCTCCCCATGAGTTTCTTACCAGAAATTCAGCTCTTCTAAACTGTTCTAAAATCCCTAAATCTATTGACTCTTTATTGTTATTCGTGTGTGGCTCTTTTAAATTATCTATAAATAATAGAACCACAATTTTTTCCCAAACTGGCTGTGATAAAAAAGGCTCATCAGATATAGGCATCCAAGGTTGTAGAGCAAGGTAGATATCATCCCAATCAACATCTCTCCCAAGACTGCCATATAATTTCAATGGCACTCTCATCTCAAGATGGGTTGTTCCTCTTATATAGAGATGATTGTACATGCTCCAGCCAATAATTTCCATAAAATAGCGGGCAGAGTAAAGCAGGTTGTATCTCTTTTTTGAAACACTATTTTTCAGATGATCCTTTTTAGCTTTGCTACTTTGCGATTGAATATCTTGAGCGTTGTTATTATTTACAATAGAAAACAGTAGCAATTCAGTTAAATAAATTTGAGTTTTACTCAACTCTCTTAGAACAAGAATTAGATTGGTTTGAGGTTTTAAGCTAAGGTATGTTGAACATTTTGGCAATACTCCCTTTTTTTTTAAAGTGATCTTATTCACCTTATTTATCAGGATAGTGAAATCCGACTCTCTTTTGTTTTGGATTGAAGTTTGAGCATTTTGATTTAGCGTATCTTTAGAGTTATCTTCATCATATACTGTCTGTTCAAGTGATGATTTATAAAGCAGATGTAGCCTGTTAATCATAGTTTGATCAAACAGTATCTTTTCAGATTCAGACCAATTTTGATACTCTAAAAGTTTTTTTAGCCTTGTTTGACTTAACTGCCATTGGTTAATATAGCGATCTAAAATTTTGCGTTTGGGCGACTCTTTGGGAGGAAGAGTTACTAATGGAAATCCGCATAGCCTAAAAAAAATTGCTGCTTTAATTTGAGACAGTGCCTTCTGATCTCCAAGTTTAGTATAAAATTGGAGTACCCTTTCAAATGCTATAATATATGGGTCTGCGGCATAATCATCAATTATTGATTTGCCAAAACGCTCTTTTACCATGTCGCATAGAAGCAGAGGAGTTACCACCTGTTTAGAATCTGATTTTTTGTTATGCTCTACACTATCTATTTTGTGTATATTAGTATTATAACTTGCTGTTATAGAAGCCTTTATCACAGATTTTACAGGATCGTAAGGAGCTTTGCATATCTGCCATAAAAGTCCTCTTTGAATCTCTTCAATTGGCATTGATTCCAATGTCCCAAGATCAATAAATCCTCCATACTCATAAGCCTCTTTTTTCCACAGTTCAAGCTCTACACCAGTCAGACCTAACGGCTGAACTGCCCAAAGAGGAATTTTACCTGCAACCATTATAAACGTTCTGTAGAACTCCTCTTTTAAAAGAAGCTCTGGAACTGCAACTGAGTCCTCATCATCTGGATTGTCAAAGGTATTGTTTCTTAAGTTGTGGGCATAGTGAACAAAAAAGCTCACCTCTTGAGAAAACTCTTTTCTGCTGTACGTTATTATAAGGGCTAATTTTTCATGTAGCATGTCGATAAAATTACTGTTATCAACACCATTACTGATAATATAGCTGTCAATCTTCTCTCTGTTATTAGCATTTTTTTGGGATGTATATTTTTCTGTTTTGCTAAACTCAGGCTTTTCAATAACCACCCAGAAATCAAAGTCAGATTTTGCAGATTGGGTAAATGTTCCAAGGCTTCCAATATGATAAATAGCTTGAACCGCTGGAGTTGGACAGTTAATACTAAGAAGCTCTTTAGCTTTTTGACTACTTTGTGCAATATCTTTTGCAAATCCTGAATTCTCAAAATTCCATACCCCAAAAATATTATCAAAAGAGTTGTTTGAATCTGATAGGCTATTGTAGCTAATTGGTTTAGTGTGACTTGTTGATTTAATATTATATGAAGGTTTTACATATCCTGGAAAATCAGGAGAGTTGACGTGTATTAAAAATGGAATCATCTTAAAAAGGGTGAGCTTTTCAGGTGGAAGATAACGGATCATCTCCCTTAACCTTACAATATTGTGAAGGATAAAATTTTTTTTGTTATTTTCGATCTCTTTTTTCACTGTTTTAATAACCTTTTGATTTATACTGTTAAGATTTTTATACTATAGCCCAACATCGGGCAATCAATTTCTAAGAAAATTATACATATTCTGAAAAAAATATGTTAATCATTTAAAAGTTGCTCAGGTGATTTGATAGTTAAGAGGTGTGGTAAATTAACAGGTACTATTGCACTCAATAGCTGAATAGACGGAGAATTTTGAATGGATAACAATATTAAAGCAAGTGCAAGCATTGAACTTGATCTTATTGAGCTTCCAGATATACCTGAATTAAAGGAAGAGGGTAGAGGTGTCCTAAAAGCTCCCTTTGATACTACACCTGAAGAGAGTAGTTATGAACAGGTTCGTCTATCAAATATTCTTGAAGATTTAAATAACAAGATGAGATCAGGCAGATTTCTTCACACCTTTACAGCTCAGATTGAAGAGATAAACAGAGTTATTAAAATGAAGTACTCATCTACAAAAGATATTGCATCTGTAATACTTAAAGATGTAGCTTTAGCATCAAAAGTGCTCTCTATTGTAAATTCTTGTTATTATGGACAGTTCAGCCAAAAAGGTATTTCAAGTATCTCAGAGGCAATGGTTATTCTCGGCACAGAAGAGGTTCAGCAGGCTGCAGCAACTCTGCTTCTGTTTGAGTTTATGCGTGATATATCAAAAAGTGAGATGCTAAAAGAGAAATCTCTTGCAAGTCTTATGCGTGGTATGATGGCAAAAGAGATTGCTGAAGAGAGGCACTACAAAGATGTTGATGAGTTTCAGCTTGTAGCAATGTTATACGATATTGGAGAGCAGATTATGCTATTTTGTGATCCAGAGGCATACCATCGCATTCGTAAAATATCTGAGCATAAGGGGATTGACAGAGAGCTTGTTTCAAAAAAACTTATAGGAGCATCATTTTCCCAGATTGGACAGGGAATTGTTTCAGGATGGGGTTTTCCAAAAAGTGTAGTTGAAAGTCTTCAACAGTTTAAAGATTTTGGAGTTGACCCAAAAGTATTAACTACTCAGAATCTTAAGCGTATTGTAGCCTCTTTTACAAACGAGATGTGTAATATAGATTGGCGTACTGATCAGATATTTAGATATAAGCGGGTTGAAGATATTGTGCATCGTTATGGTAATCTTCTTAATTTGGGGATTTCTGCTGCTGATGATCTTCTTAATAACTCTATAAAAAAGGTAGAAATTCATGCAAAAGCCCTTAAAGTTACTTTAAAAAATAGCAGATTTGATCGCGACTTAAGCAGCTTTGTGCAAAGTGACCTTGTTGATAGTTCAGAAAAATTGGAAAGTACAAAAAGCTCTTTTGATGATAAGAGTGTTTGGATTGAAAATCAGATTGAAAAAATTGAGAATGCACTCGGTTTTGGATTTAAGTTAAGTGAAGTACTCCACCTTATAATTACAACTATCTACAAAGGTTTCTTTTTTTCAAGGATTTCAATCTGTATTATGAACAGAGAGAGGGGTTCAATGGTGGTTAGGTTTGTTTTGGGGGATAATTCTGAGTACTTTAGCAAAAACTTTGGTTTTGTAGTTTCAGATAATGATGATGCTTTTAATAAAGCTCTAAGTACAGGACTTGATATTGTAGTGGAAGATGTGCATGACAGGTTTTTAAACAGTAGAATTCCTGATTGGTATATTAAAGGCAATTTTGCTGAGGCGTTTGCAATTTATCCGGTTGTTGTTGAGAAGAAGAAGGTCGGACTTATATATGTTGATTGGGATAAAAGCCAGACCCACCTCTTTTCTGCTCAGATAAAACATTTAATGCAAAGGCTCAAAAATCTTACTGTTACAGCAATTAAGAAGAGTAGAAGTTAAATAATTTACCTTTATACTCTATCTATCCATATTTGAGTTGACATTTCAGTCAGTTTAAACTTTTGAATTTTCCCACTTGCTGTCATAGGATATTTATCTACAAAGGTGACATACTTTGGAATCTTGTATCTGCTTATTTTACCTCGACAAAAATCCTTTATATCACTCTCCTCAATTTGAGAACCCTGTTTTGGTATAATGAACGCTCCCACCTCTTCACCATATTTCTCACTTGGAACAGCAGCAACCTGAACATCTTGAATACCGTCCATTCTATAGAGAAACTCCTCGATCTCTCTTGGATAGATATTTTCTCCACCTCTTATAATCATATCTTTATATCTACCGGTGATAGAGAGATAGCCATCTTCATCCATAATACCAAGGTCTCCAGAGTGGAGCCATCCTTCTGAATCAATTGCCTGTTTGGTTGCTTCAGGGTTGTTGTAATACCCTTTCATTACGCTGTAGCCACGACAGCAAACCTCCCCTTGATTATTTGGAGGCAATATTTCGCCTGTTTCGGGATTAACAATTTTGACTTCGATATGTGGTAGAGGCTGTCCTACAGTCTCTACACGTTTTCTGATATCATCATTTATCCTTGTGTAGGTCATAACTGGAGATGCTTCTGTAAGCCCATAACAGATTGTGATTTCAGACATATTCATTTTATCAATAACCTTTTCCATCACCTTTACTGGGCAATTTGAACCTGCCATAATGCCAGTTCTGAGAGTGGCAAAGTCAAATTTATTGAAAAGTGGGTGCTCTAAAATTGCTATAAACATAGTGGGTACACCGTAAAGAGCAGTGCATTTTTCCCGCTCAATTGATGCCATCACCATCAGAGGGTCAAACCCTTCAAGTATAACCATTGTAGTTCCATGAGTTACGGCAGCAAGAACACCAAGCACACAACCAAAGCAGTGGAACAGGGGAACTGGCAGGCAGACCTTATCTTTTTCAGTGAAATTTTGGTTCTCTCCAATCCAAAACCCATTGTTTCCAATGTTATAATGGGTAAGCATTACACCTTTGGGAAATCCTGTAGTACCTGATGTATACTGCATATTAACAACATCATGAGGATTTAGAGAATGTTGACGTTGCTGATATTCATCTTTTGATACTATAGCTTTAAGTGCACGAATCTCAGGGATGGAATACATACCACGATGCTTCTCTTGCCCTAAAAAGCAGACTCTTTTAAGGTGAGGAAAAGCAGAACTATTAAGACTACCTCTCTGCTGTGTTTTTAACTCTGGTACAAGATCGTAAATTGTGCTGATATAGTCAGTATCCTGAAAACCATCAATTAAAAAAAGGTTCTCTGCCTCTGATTGGCGTAAAAGATACTCAAGCTCTGCCTTTTTATAGTTGGTGTTGACTGTAAGAAGTATTGCTCCAATTTTTGCTGTGGCAAACTGTAGTGTCACCCAGAAGGGAATATTGGTAGCCCAGATAGCTACCTTCTCACCTTTTTGGACACCAAGAGCCATAAGCCCCATTGCAACTTCATCTACAAGAGCGGAAAACTGGCTGTATGTTAGGCGAAAATCTCTGTCAACATAGACAATTGCCTCAGTATCAGGATATTTTGCAACAGTCTCATCAAGGATAGTTCCAAGAGTTATCTCTCTTAGAGCTTTTTCTTTTTCCATTTAGTTATTGTCTCTCTTTTGATATCAATTAAAGTTTTATAGTATGGATAAGTTTCTGTGTTTATAGCTCTTTTAGATTGAATAAACACAACTTAAGTTATCTTCTATTCTGGAATATAGATCACAGCATGAATTTCAGCCTTCTCAGCTCCTGCACAACTTACATAATGGGGAACAACAGAGTTGTAATAGATGCTATCGCCCTTGTTTAGCAAATATTTATCTGTTCCGTAGATAATCTCAATGCTGCCTTTCATTACCAAAATAAACTCCTCACCTTCATGTGAAGAGAGTTTTTTTTCAATTGCAGATTCGGGCATAACTTCTACAAAAAAAGGCTCCATGTGGCGATCTATCTTTCCCTTACCAAGAGAGTAGAATTTAAGTGCCGGTGATTTACCAGCGGCTCCAAGAACGCTGATTTCAGATTCACGGTCAATCTTTCTTATTATAAAAGGGTCATGGCTTGCCTGATCATCTAAGAATGTGCCAAGCCTTACACCTAATGCCCTTGCAATTTTCATAAGTGGACCAAGTGGGGGATAGATATCCTCTCTTAGCATTGTATCAAGAAAACTCTTATCAAAGCCCGTAAGTTCTGAGAGTCTCTCTAATGATATATCTCTTTTGTCCATAATGGATTGAATACGTTGATTAACTTTACCGATGTTCATTACTCCTCCAAAAAGATGCTTAAAGCAATCTGCATAACTGCTTTAATAATTTAAGTGATTTAAAAAAAATGGAGGGTAATATATAATAAAAAAAAATGGTAGTCAAAAATTAGTAAAAATAGAGGAGATTATATGATCATAAAAATGGATACCACAATGGTATCAAGGCTCATAAAACTTTTTATGTCAAAAACTATAAGTGTTACAGTAAACTTACTTATGAGCGTTGCTATTTTAGGAGTTATATTTAGTGACGCTTTTGCACTCTCTATATCAAAGGAGAGGGAGATATCAGTTGAGTTTATGGAGGCAATTGAGAGACAGAATAAAATTATCAAAGACCCAATGTCAGCTGCTTTAGTATCTGAAATTGGAGAGCATATTCTTAAAGTTGTTCCACCTCAGCCATTTAAATTCTCTTTTTATGTTATGGATGAAGATCAGTTTAACGCATTTGCAGGGCCTGGCTCAAACATATTTCTTCATAGGGGATTGATAACATCGCTTGATAATGTTGATGAACTTGCAGGAATTATTGGGCATGAGATAGCACACGCATCATGCCGTCATATCTCTTCTATGGTGGATCAATCTAAAGTTATGACCATTGGAACGCTTGCTGGAGTTCTTGCTGGAGTTCTTTTAGGTGCAGCAGGAGGTGGTGGTGGAGGTGCAGAGCTTGGACAGGCAGTTTTGGTAGGTTCGGTTGCAGCAAGCCAGACAGCAATGCTTGCTTACAGCCGTGAACATGAAACAGAAGCTGATCAAAAAGGACTTGTCTATCTTACTAAAGCAGGCTTTGATCCAAAAGGGCTTCTTACAGGCTTAGAAAAGATAAGAAGCAGAGATTGGTTTGGTAGCGAAACTATACCTGATTATCTTAAAACACATCCTGGTTCTACTGAAAGAATAGTGCAGATTCAATCTTGGATTGAAGGTAGGGGTAAAACAGAGATTCTGAACCAGAAAGATAAGATTGCTCCTTTAAAAATTGATCCTTTCAGATTTGAAATGGTTAAATATCGTCTTGCTGGAATGTACGGAAATGAGAATGATGCGCTAAAGATATTTAACGACATTCTCAACAAAGAGCCTGACAACAGCCCAGCAAACTATGGAATGGCACTTTTGATGGAGCGAAAAAGCAGGCTTGATGAATCTATAAAATACCTTCGTAAAGCACTTGAAAGAAGAGCGTTTGATCCTTATATCCTTATACAGTTAGGCAGGGTAAATATACTAAAAAAAGAGCCTCAAAAAGCAATTGATATTATGCAAGGGCTTGAAACAGTTCCAGAAGTTGAAACAGAGGCACTATTTTATCTATCTCAGGCAAGACTTAATGCTGGTATGGCTGATATTGCAGGACAAGGCTTTGAAAAAGTTATTAACACAGCTCCTAAACTCCTTCCAAAAGCATATTATTACCTTGCAGAGATAAAGGGAAAAAGTGGTAACAGAGAGGATGCGGCACTATCTCATTACTATTTAGGACTTTATTATTATGAGGTAAAAAATATTAAAAGTGCAAAATTCCATCTTATGAAGAGCCTTGAGACTCTTTCAGATAAAGAGAAGCAAAAACATGCCCAGCTTATTATTGCTAAAAGCGAACTAAAAGAGAGAGAGGCAAGGGCAGAATCACGTCAAAGGCGTAGGTAATAGCTCATCAAGACAGAGACTTAGGTAACAGTTCATCAAGGCAGAGGTTTAGATAATTAATTATGAAAGGTTTTGTAATTGCGGGAACAGGCAGCGGCTCTGGAAAAACTACTATAACGCTTGGTATTCTATCCTATCTTTCCAAACTTGGATATAAAGTTGCACCATTTAAGGTTGGACCAGATTTTATCGACCCGGGACACCACAGAGCAATAACAGGAAAGATAAGCCGTAATCTTGACTCATGGATGCTATCAAGGGCAACCAACGAGCGTATTTTTGCTAAAGGGTGTACCGATAATACCAAAAAGTGTGCTGATAATATTGATGAAGATGGTTTTGCTGATATTGACAACATTTGTACAACAGCAGATATAGCAGTTGTTGAAGGTGTAATGGGATTATTTGACGGATACAGCGGAACATCAGAAGCAGGATCAACCGCTCAGATGGCTAAATGGCTTAATCTTCCAGTAATTCTTGTTGTAGATGCCAAAAGTATGGCAAGAAGTGCAGCAGCAATTGTACAGGGGTTTGAGAACTTTGACCCTGAAATCGAGTTTGCTGGGGTGATTTTTAGCAAAACAGGAAGTTTACGCCATTATGAATATTTAAAAGAGGCGGTTGAGGCAAATTGTAAGATGCGGTGTTTGGGATATATTCCAAGAACTCCAGAGATTGCAATGCCTGAACGACATTTAGGTCTTGTTACATCAGATGAACATAAGTTATCGTCAGATGTGATTACAAAAATTGTGGATATGATCGATAAAAATACCTCTATAAAAGAGCTGGTTCAGAATCTACCACAGCATCAGAACAACCAGCAAGAGCATCAGAAGCTGCTACATCACCATAAGTTGCCACAGCACCACAAGTGTAATATATCACAACTCCAGAGCCAAAATGATGGGATTCACACTCAAAATATCCGAATAGCAGTTGCACGAGATAAGGCATTTTGCTTTTACTATCAGGAAAATATAGAGGCTCTTGAAAGATATGGAGCACAAATCGTTGAATTTTCGCCGATCAGCTCTAAAACTCTGCCGTCTGATGTTTCTGGAATATATTTTGGTGGCGGTTATCCCGAACTTTTTGCACAAGAGCTTTCGCTCAATAAAAGTTTAATAGAAGAGATAAGACAGAAGAGCCTACAAGGTATGCCCATTTATGGTGAGTGCGGAGGCTTTATGTATCTTTGCAAAGATATTACAGGCTTTGAGGAGAGTACAAAAGTTAATGCTCTTTTGGCAAGAGATAATCATCAATCTACAGCACAGTATCGCGATACTGATATAAAAGAGTTCAGAAAAAAATATCCCATGACAGGCTGTTTTCCATTTTCTGCTGTAATGTCAAAAAAGATGAGGTCTCTTGGATACCGCCAGATTACACTTAAACAAGATACTGTTATTGGAAAAAAGGGAGATATTCTACGAGGGCATGAGTTCCACTACTCATCGCTTGAAGATGAAAACAGCTATAATTTTCAATTAAAACAGGTTTATCAGACAACTGCAAGAGATGGTCAGGAGATATCGCTTAGTGGATATCAGATAAACAATACGCTTGGAAGTTATCTGCATGTCCATTTTGACAGCATGGAAGGCGGTGCAGCAGAGGCTTTTGCAAATGCGTGCCGCAAGTTTTATAATTTATCATCTAAAACAAAATAATATAAAAGGAGGCTGATTATGAACTTACAGGAAATTACCTTAAATATAGAGGGAATGAGCTGTTCTCACTGCTCGGGTAGTGTTCAAAAGGCATTAGAAGGAGTTGGCGGTCTTTCTGATATAAAAGTTGATCTTAAAGGCAAAAAAGCATCTTTTAAAACTGCTGACAAATCAAAAGCAGCGTTGGCAAAAGAGGCGATTGTAAAGGCTGGGTTTAGTGTTGCTGATTAGCTGATCCGAAAAAGTGATATGTACAAAAAAGCTGGTATTATCCTTAAATCTTAGATAATACCAGCTTGGATTACTACAAATTAATACACTTTTTATATTTTTTATTCTCCGCATCCTAATAACCCGTCTATATCCTTCTGAGGCATTAAGTCGTCCATACTCTTTTTGCAGGCTTCACGTTTTTTTTGTACTCTTCTAAGCTCTCATCGACTATCTTTTTTACCTCCTCGTCAGTCAAAGGCATATAGTCCTTATTCTGTTTTTTTGTTACAACATAAAGAAGCCTCACTTGGCAGAAACCAACTTGTTGGCACAAACCATCGAGACAGGGCAGAACTTGCCTGTAAACCTTGCTGCCGATGAAAAAACTGACCTCAGTTCAGTTCCTTTTCCAATATCTCCAATGCCTCTTTGAATTTGTACCCTTTGACCAAGACTTTTAATTCATTGTGCCCGCTAAGTTCTTCAAGGAGGGGTGCATAGAGATTTTTCCGCCTTGATTTCAGTGCTGTTTTGAGTTCTTGAAGCAATGCTTTCTCACGTTCTACAGAAATAGGTTGTTGTATAGTTAAATCTTCTTTGAATTTAATAGTCCGTACTATCTCATCGCATACAAGATTCAATTGTTCCTGAAAAGCGGTCAAATTTTCAACATTGGGATCATCTTCAAGGGTTTTGGATAGCTCACTGAGCTTTTTTGCTCCAATGGAGGCACTGAGTCCCTTGATCGTGTGGATGATCCTCTTAAAATCCTCTTCATTAGGAGAGATTTCTAAAGAGCCATAATTGCTCGCAAAATCATACAGCAGCTTTTCATATAGTTTTGTATCACCCACAACCCTTGACAGACCTGCTCTGGTATCGACATGGATCATATCAGGCAGTGTATTGTCTGAATCCTCTCCCAGTTCCAATTCACCGTGCACTGCTTTTGCCTCGCATTTTTTACTTATGTACTTTAGTAGTGTGGCAAATAGTTTTTCGACATCAATAGGCTTATTGAGATGCTCCTGCATACCTGCCTCTTTGGTTTTGGTAATGTCGCTGACTAATGCGTTGGCGGTTAATGCAATGATCGGAAGCGTGCTGTTTTTTTTGCGAATCAGACTTGTTGCCTCATATCCATCCATCTCCGGCATCTGGATATCCATCAAGATCAGCTCATATTTATCAGGTTCCGCGTCCACCATTTGGACCACCTCCCTGCCGTTGGTGGCATCCTCGATTATTATACCACTGTGAGAAAGCATGCCATGAATAATTTCCCGGTTCATGCTGTTATCTTCTGCCAATAGAATAGTGCTTCCACTCAGGGTTGTAAGCTCATTTTTAAGGGAGGAACACTGAACAGTTTTATTGTATTCATGATGGATTTTCTCGCCAAATGCCTCCATGATCACGGAGTAAAGCAGTGACGGATTGACGGGCTTTTGCAAAAAAATCTCTATGCCCTGCTCTTTTGCGGCATTCAACAGGCTCTCCTGGCGATAGGCTGATACCATGATGATGGTAGGCGGGAGGCTTTTGCATTGTTCACGGATCTTTTTTGTGGTCTCAATCCCATCAAGACCCGGCATCTTCCAGTCCATCAAAACCAGATCAAAATTCTGTTTCTCTCCGCAGATCATTGCAATGGCTTGTTCTCCACTATCAGCTATTGTAACACTGATATTGAACTCTTTGAGCAGGCGGGTCAGTATCTTTTGCCAGCTTGGGGTATCGTCCACAATCAGCACTTTTTTGTCCGGGAATTGCCGAACCCTTTTGGGTTTGCTCTCCTGCTCCTCCAGGGTTACCTCAAATGTAAAAGTGCTGCCCTGACCGGCTACACTTTCAACCCAAATACGGCCAGCCATCATCTCCACAAGTTGTTTGGAGATTGCAAGTCCCAGACCAGTCCCGCCATATTTGCGGGTTGTGCCGGCATCAGCCTGGGAAAAGGACTGAAAAAGGAGTGACTGCTGTTCGGGCGTCATCCCGATACCTGTATCGTGAACCTTGAACCTGTAACGGTCTTGTTCTAAGCGGATGATGTAAATGCCCACCTCTCCTGTTTGGGTAAATTTTACAGCATTGTTGGCAAGGTTTGTGAGCACCTGTCCCAGCCTCAGGGGATCACCGTGCAAGTTCATATTCATCCCTTGATCATAGCTGACAACAAACTCTAATCCCTTTTCATTGGCTTTGAGTTCCACCAGGGTAGTAACATTGTCGATGACGGTCTGAAGGTCAAAATCAATTTTTTCAATAGCAAGTTTTCCAGCCTCGATCTTGGAAAAATCAAGTATATCGTTGATAAGTCCCAAAAGTGAGTTGACCGAGTTTTCAATCTTATGCACATATCCGCTCTGTGTTGAATCCAGATGGGTCTGTTTCATCAGATAGAGCATGCCTATAATGGCGTTCATAGGCGTGCGAATTTCATGGCTCATATTTGCCAGAAAAGTTGACTTTGTCACAGTCGCATCCTCTGCTTTTTTTTTAGCCGCCGTAAGCTGCATGTTGACATAGCTGAGTTTGCGATTCCAGTAAACCCCACCCATCAAGAGCAGTGCAACGCCCACCAGGATTTTCCAGATCAGAGTGTAGTCCACTCCTTTTTCCATGCGAACAGAGAGCCATTTGTTGCTGATCTTTTCAACTTCATCGTCTGCCAGGGAGAGTACAGCTTTTTCCATAATTCCCTGCAGCATGGCATCATTTTTGTTTACCCCGATGGCATAGCTTTTTTTAAGACCTGTATCACCAATGATCTTAATATCAAACAGCCGCTCTTTGGCAATAAGGTATGCCGCCCCGACCAAGGGATTGATCGCAGCATCCAGCTCCCCGCCAGAAACCATTCGTATGGCTTTGATATAGTTTTCCACATCAACGACATTAATTTCCGAATACTCATTGCGGATGATTCTTGCCGTTCGAGAACCTTTGACTACCCCCACTGTTTTTCCTTTTAAGGCGTTGAGGCCGCCAAGATAGGAAACATCATTTTTAACGATAATCACTTCTGGCTCATCATAGATGGGGCTGGTGAAGTTTAAAAAGAGTTTGCTGTCAGGGGTTGGTTCTAAAAATGGTACAATATCACACTTTCCAGCTTTGGCATTTTCCAATGTCTCCTGCCATGTTTTGGTGTGCAACAGGGTAAATGGTTTTCCTATTTTTTGGGCAATTAGCTGCAAGTAATCAGCCGCCAGCCCTTCATATTTTTCATGTTCGTTGATCTTTTCATAAGGATACCAGTCCGGATTGACGCATATTGTGATGGTTTTCTTTTCGACCAGATATGCTTCCTCTTTTGTGCTGAATTTTATAAGGCTGGCTCTGCTGTTCTGTGTAGCACCAATCCATAGGTTGGCTAATGCGTCCTTTTCTTCCTCAGAGATGGAATCCAGCCCCTTTTGGATGATCGAACGCAGAATCGGTTTGTCCGAGCGTATGCCAAAACGTAAGTCTTCCCTATTGATATTAGGAAGTTGGAGTTCACCAGCCAGCTTTAAATTTGTATAGACATGCTTTTTGATCAGGTGGTTAATGTTAGGCAGATTCTGAATCAAAGCATCAATTTTTCCAAATACCAGGGCTTTGGTTATCTCATCATATGTCTCATAGGAGACAAGTTTCATGGTTCCTATCTCTTCCAGATCTTTTCTGTAAAAAATACCCTTGAGCACACCAACTCTCTTATCAGCCAGGCTCTCTAATCCCTGATACTCTCCAAAATCATCCCTTACAAAGATCATGATGGGAATTTCATAGTAGGGTTTAGTGAAAAGGGTAAACGCTTCCCGCTCTTTTTTGTGCGAGATGCTGGCTATCATATCTGTTTTTTTTGCTTTGAAAGCTGTCAAAATCGAATTCCAGTTTCCCAGCTGTTTGGTGAACTTCAACCCCGTTCTTTGGGAAAGTAATGCGAGCAGGTCATGTTCGAATCCGCCGGCTGCATCCTTGATTATGTATGAGAATGGGGAGAAGTCTGGCATCAGGGCAACCCTGATTTCAGGATTTGATGTTATGAAGGCTTTCTCTTCGGGGGTAAATTCCAAAGCACTGGCTGTCACGGGAAATAGAAATACCAAGTAAATTATTATGCTGATTAGAATTGATTTCAAAATGATTCCTTAAAATTATAGATCTCTGAAAATACTTCTGTTCCGACCGCCTTCCTTTGCTTTGTATAAAGCCATATCAGCCTGCCTTAATAAACTGTCCAACGAGGAGGTCTCTTCTTGTTTACAGGCAACACCGCTGCTGATGGTACAGGATATGGTCGAACCGTCTCCGATATTTATAAGGGTTTCATTTACTTTCTGCTGAAGCAGAGATGCCACTTCCATGGCATGGATCTGGTCATCTGCTTTTAGAAGAACGGCAAACTCTTCTCCTCCCATACGTCCAAAAAGCGATGATTTAGGAAGGATTTGTAAAATGGCGCGGGTTATATTTTTCAACGCTTCATCTCCGGTATGATGACCATATCTGTCATTGACCCTTTTGAAGTGATCAATGTCGATCATCAGAGCGTAAAGTCCATTGGATACTTCAGAATACATTTTTTCCGCCAGTTGGAAAAATTTTCTGCGATTGTAAATGCCTGTAAGACTGTCACGGGTAGCCAGAAAATCCAGCTCCTTGAGTACAGCCTGAAGTTTGAGCTGAACCTTAACGCGTGCCAGAAGCTCTTTGGGCTTAAACGGTTTGGTCACATAGTCGGCACCACCCAGGTCATAGGCTTTTTCAATACTTTCTTCGTCACTTTTAGCCGTAATGAATATGATTGGGATATCCTGTATATCAGGTTGATTCTTAATTCTTTGACACACCGTATATCCGTCCATTCCAGGCATCAGTATGTCCAGCAACACCAAGTCAATGGATTCTTCTTTGATAAGTGCAAGGGCATCCTCACCAGAAGTTGAGGGAATGACATCATACCCCTTTAAAATGGCAAGGAGCATATCAATATTGCTTTCATTATCATCGACCACTAAAATCGTCTTTTCTATATTTTCATCCATTTTGTTCTCCATGCCCCAAAATGTTTAAAGTTTATCCGAAGTTCGGGATTGTTTTATAAAGGTACTGCTTAGAGCGAATTATAAACCATCTGTCAAGTGGTTGAGCGTTTTTTGCATTTGCAGGCAGGCGGTTGATAGTTCTTTCCTATTTATGCCACCCTCTTTGTTCAACTCTTTTATCATACTATCTGTTAGACTCATCAGTTGTACCAGTTCCTGCTTAAATTGAGCCTGCTCTTTGATCGTCTCTTCCAGCCGAACCTGGTAGCTGCGTAATTTCAGATGAGTTTGGACTCTTGCCAAAAGTTCTACGGCATTAAAGGGTTTGGCAACATAGTCCACAACTCCGAGTTCAAAACATTGCTGTATGTCCTGTTCGCTGTTTTTAACAGTAATGAAGATCACGGGTATCTCCCAGGTACTCTCATCTGCCTTGATGCGGCGGCAGACCTCAAATCCGTCCATTTCTGGCATGACAATATCCAAAAGTATCAGGTCAATTTTCTCTTCCTGCAGAATTTCTAATGCTTCTTTGCCTGAAAGTGCAGGAATGACATCGTACTTTTTTAATATACCCACGAGTATATCAAGGTTTATTTCTGAATCGTCAACAGCCAAAATTGTTATTTCTTTACCCATTCATTCCTCACTAATTATTCTTTTAACCATATTTTGTATTGCTCATTAATAAAACTAAGTTCTTCCTTCTTATATAATAACAGCCAAAGCCAATTCTCGGCAATTGGCAGATTATGCTTTGATTTAGTCGTCGCTTTGAACTTCTTTTTTTGAAGACATTTCTTCTTCTGTCACAACTCCCACTGCTTCTTCTCTAAATTCTTTTGTATAATGACCTCTTGGTAATCTTTTCATTTTACA
>CAYRLG010000002.1:0-230725 GCA_964425195.1 uncultured Desulfobacterales bacterium | reverse complement strand
GCCTCAGCCTTTTCAAAAAAATCTTCAGGCTTCTCTTTCATAGCCTTTACAACCATCTCAAAAAAGAGATCCACCTCTTTTGCTATAGCTTCAAGATCATTTAAGGCTTCTTCACTTAAAGATATCTCTTGATTATACATCCTCTCAATTGTTTTGGAGGCGTTTTCCATAGAGTCTCCAATTCTTTCTAAATTATTTGTGATACGCATCATCTCAGATATCTCATTTGCTTCATATTCGCTTACCCCACCTTGATAAATCGTTGTTAAATATTGGGTAATAACAAGCTGCATCTTATCAATATGCTCTTCTACAGCCTCTCTTTCACCTAACTTATCATCGTCTCTAACCTTTATGCACTTATAAATATTATGCAGACGATTTCTTGTGAATTCAGCCATTTTAATAACCTCACCCTGAACTTTGGCAAGAGCACCAATAGGAGAATCAATGAATCTCGTATCAAAAATTGGAAGTTTGTAACGTTCTGTTTTTTTCTCTTTAGGAGAGAGCTTGATAGCGGTTTTGGTAAGTATTGGAAGAAAAATAAGGAAGAAAGAGGCATTAATTACGTTAAAGAGGGTATGACCATTTGCAATGTATCTGCCGACATTTACATACTGTCCGTCGGCTTTGAGTGCAACATCGCCAGCTCCCATTGCACTGGTTAAAAACAGAACTAATTTTATGAAAAGTGGAAAAATTAGCACCATCATACCAACACCAATTACATTAAAAAGTGTATGTGCTCTTGCTGTTCTATGTGCACTTAGACTTGCAGAGCCGATTGTTGCAAGTTCTGCTGTTATGGTAGTTCCTATATTCTCACCTAAAACAAGCGCCATAGCTGTAGGAAAACTAATTAAACCTTGAGATGCAAGCGTCATGGTCAAACCAACTGTAGCAGATGATGATTGTACCATAATAGTTACCATTGCTCCAACAGCCACACATAAAATGATACCAGTAATTGAATCTGTATTGAATTTGGTGAAAAAGGCAACAAAATCAGGATCGGATTTTATTGGAGCAAGTCCATCACCCATAACAGTCATTCCGTAAAAGAGCAGTCCAAATCCTAAAATAATCTCTCCAATATGACGATAATAGCGGCTTTTTGAGAAGAATTTAATAGGAACACCAACTGCAATCGCGGGCAAGGCAAGACCAGTTAGCTTTAAAGAGATCATTTGAGCTGTCATAGTTGTACCAACATTTGCACCAAGAATAACTCCGACAGCCTGCTCAAAGCTCATAATACCAGCACCAACAAAACCTATGAGCATAACTGTTGTTGCAGATGACGATTGAATAACTGCTGTAACTCCTGCACCAGTAAGACACCCTATAACTCTATTTGATGAGATTGCACTTAGGATTTTTTTGATTCTATGCCCTGCTGTCATCTCAAGACCTTCGGTCATCATCTTCATACCGAGGATAAAAAGCCCGAGTCCACCTACTGTCTGTATCAAAATTTCCATCAGATTCAATGGAGCACCCCCCTTTTAAATATAGGCACAGCTACAATAGATCTGTGCTAAAAAATGTTAAAATCTAAGAAAAATGGTAAATACAACCATAAAAATAGAGAAATTAAGATTGTGTTTAACTAAAGAGCAAATTGAACACTAATAAAAAACTAACAAATTCCTAACGTAATTCTAATAAAACGTTGGGACTATATTTTATTTAGCCATTTTTTTCAATTCAGAAATCTTTTTTATCTCATGCTCATTATTAACACATGGAAAGAGAGCGTTATTAGTAAAAAAAGGTTCATTTTCCAAATCAAATCTTGAGTGTTTTACAGACTCTTTCCACATATGGGTGTGTGGTATTGGGGTATAATAGGCAAGAACCGGTATAATACCGGTCTGTTTGACAAGTTTAATAGAGCGTTCTACATCATCAAAATTCTGATTTGGCAGACCGCATAAAAGATATGCACCAATCTGTTCTTGTTTAAACCCAGCTTGTTTGAGCATTCTAACTGCATGGTAAAACTCCTCCTCTTTAACTTTTATATCCTCTTTACGGGAGTTGGAGAAGTCAGTTGTTTCAAGACCAAGTCGAATGGTTTTAAATCCTGCTTTAAACATCATGTTTGAAACATCACTTGTTATCTGTCTTATATGTAGGGCATTTGGTGTGTGAAAAGATAGGGGTGGGTAATATTTAACTTGTTGAGAATAGATAACTATTTTCTCAAGCAGTGGCAAGATATGCTGTTTGGGATTAATTAGAAGTGCATCATCATAAAAGGCTATATTATAAACACCATAGCGTTTGTGCCAATGTATAATTTCATCAAGTACAAGCTGAGGCGATCTTTGCCTAAGATTTTTTTCGAGAAAAGATGAAGCACAGTATGTGCATGAAAAAGGGCAACCTCTTGAAGTTAAGATAGGAATATATGTGGGGTTAGATATTAAATCAAGAGCCGGATATGGAAGCATATCAAGGTTTGCGGAAAATGATTCTATTTGTCCAAATTTCTTAAGTTCAAACCCTGTATAGTCTTTTACGATATTATAAATCTGCTCCTCTGCTGTTCCAGTTATCACAACATCTGCCATAGAGTTTTTACGAGCATGGTCAGTACAAAGTGTGGCATAAATACCACCTAACACTACTGGTACATTAGGAAATATCTCTTTTATTATTGATATTGTCTCTTTGACTCCTGATGCCCAGTAGGTCATAAGAGATGTTACAAAAATAAGGTCTGGATATCCTCTATCTATTATATGAGTTTGGTTATCTGAAAGTTTAGAGCTTTTCTTGCCCGATCTTTTAAGATTATCTAAATCATGCCTAAACCAATCTGGTTCAACTCCATAACGTGAAAACGACTTACCAGCAAATAGCTTTTTTTCTGCAAATAACCCTTTTGAATAGGATAGTTCTTTGGCTGGAAATTTAATACCATCTGGAAATGGGATAGCT
This sequence comes from uncultured Desulfobacterales bacterium, assembly GCA_964425195.1. Classification (GTDB taxonomy): domain Bacteria; phylum Desulfobacterota; class Desulfobacteria; order Desulfobacterales; family Desulfobacteraceae; genus Desulfamplus. The sequence goes on along the minus strand of CAYRLG010000002.1, from coordinate 227,776 downwards.
TTTTTCCTAAAAGCCCCTCGTCCATCGCTTAATATCTTGATTGCTTTGCCATTATTTAATTGAAGAGCCTCTTTAATTGATTTGGGATGAAACCTGTTAAGACAATCCAAGAATGTTACTTTTGCTCCACCAACTCTTATGATAGATGCAAGCTGCAAAAGTCCCAATGGTTTTGCCCAGAAGTCAAAGGCTGCAAAATCGTGTATCCATGGATTTACGCATAGTATATGGGGAGAGTTATCAGGCAAGGTTTTATAATAAATCTCAAAATATGAAATTAGTCAAAATAGTTCATAGAGGTCTTTTTAAGCTCTTTTGTACTAAACAAAAGTGTGTAATCTTTCACTCCAGTTGCTTCTGATATCCTTTTAGCAATTTCATGACAGGTATCTTCATCTGGACCGTGCACCATAGTATATAGATTATATTTCCATGTTGGGGCAGGATTTCTTCTGTAACAATGTGTAACCTCATCAAAAGATGCCATAATTTTTCCTACATCTTGCACCCTTGTCTCATCTACATTCCACGCAACCATAGCGTTAGCTTTAAAACCTGAATTTTGATGTTTTAATGTAGCTCCAAATCGTCTTATAATACCTCTATCGCTTAGACTTTTGACTACATCAATATATTTCTCCTCTGATATTCCGATCTCCTGAGCAAGTTCTAAAAAAGGTCTTGATGATACAGGTATATTACCCTGAAGTGAGGAGATGATCTTTTTTTCAAGTGTTGTGAGCATAGGTTATATCTTTATAATATTTTTATGAGAGCTTAAACTATTTGGTTATCCACTTTAGTGATATAATCACTTTACAAAAATAGCGGTCTTTTTGTTATTTTTGACTTTTATTTTAAAATAGGTAAAATATAAGTATTTGTAAAATGGGCAACCCCTCTGTTATTAAAGTGCATGTGATCATAAAAAAAATGTCGATCTTGCATCTCGTCAATCAGATTATAGTAACCAATATTTTCTCTATTACTTATCTCTTTAAGTTTCTTATCAACCTCCTTAGCTCCTGGAAAATCCTCCATTAGTATTGGAAGGATGATGTATGTAATTTTACTGTTATGCTGCTTTGCCAACCTGTTTATATCAACTATAAATTTGCTATATTTTTCAAATTTATCATAATCATACAGTTGAAGATAGTGATTTCTTGCCTCTTCAAGCTTAATAGGATCAATTGCTTTTAATGTCAGCTTGTCAAGACCTGGAGCAGCATATTGGCTTATACTTTTCCAATCGTCAACCGCTATCATTTGAATATATGATATGATCCTATCAGATGGGAAACGGTTTATTATAAGATCAAATAAGATAGCAATCTCAAATGGTTCATCTCTTAGGAAAAAGGAGTTGTTCTCATTGTTGATTGGACAGAAAAATATCCAAGGATCAATAAAGTAGATAACATGATAAGCTCTGTTACCTCTTCTATAGAATTGGGCAAGATGTATCTTGGCTGGCATAAGTCCACCACCACCACCTTTTGAGAGATTTATCACCTTTTTGCCAAGAATAGACTCCATTGTAGTATGATTTGAATCACGCGAAAAGACCCTGCCTCTTGAGGTGCCAAGAATTGCAATGTCATAATGTTCATTTTCACCAGTCACAAGAAGGTTGGACTCTGTTTCCCAATTTTTGAATTTTATCTCTCTATTTTGCCCTGAAAAGAAAAAGAGTAGGCTTGCCATAATAGAGAGATTGATTACAGAAAATGCCACAAGTTTAAATAAAAATTTTTTTAATTGCATGAAAAAGTCTTTTTATCGACTCTCAGATTTTGGAGTATAAAAGAGTGCACAATCCCTAAAATTGAAAGTAGATAAACTCCTGCTTTACCCCAAAAACAGTTGAAATAATAATCGCCCACACCCCAAATGTATAGATAGACCAGCGTAAAGCTGTTGGAAGAGTTGAGATATAGTGTTCAATTTTTATGCTCTGCTCTTTAAACTCTATAATAATAAGTAAAAGTATAAGAGCTATATTTAGTATAAAAACAGACGGTTGAACCACATGATTAGTTGGATTAGATCCTCCAAACATAAACATCTTACCTGTTATGGAAAAAGCATCAGAAACAGAGTTAGCTCTAAAAAAAATCCAAGCATAGTTAACCAAAAATAGAGTTATTGCCACACGGATATAATTTTTAGCTTTTGAGCTGTTGGATTTTTTAATAGGCTCTTTTATATTTTTGCTACCGCTACTATTACTTAACAACTTATTGCTTATTGATAGTTTTAATTTGCTAAAAAGCTCTTCAATTATATTTTCAATGATCAGATAAATACCATGTAGCCCACCCCATATCACAAACGTCCAGTTTGCACCGTGCCACAATCCGCTGACAAGAAAAGTTATAAATAAGTTGTAATAAAAACGCCATTTTATAACTCTATTGCCTCCAAGAGGGATATATACATAATCGCGAAACCATGTTGAGAGTGATATGTGCCATCTTTGCCAGAATTCTCGTAAAGATGAGGCAAAGTATGGATGCCTAAAGTTTTCAGTTAGTTCATACCCCATAATCCGAGCGGTCCCGATAGCCATATCAGAGTATCCTGAAAAGTCACAATAAATCTGAATAGTAAAGAATACAGATGCTGTAATCAAAGGCAGACCAGTATAGTCTTGGCAGTTATCAAATACCTGATTAACATAAACGGCAAGTTGATCTGCTATAACTACTTTCTTAATCATGCCCCACATAACTAATCTAAGCCCATTAGTTACTGTAGTGTAATCAAAAGATATTACTTTTCTAAACTGTGGTATTAATCTACCTGCCCTTTCAATTGGTCCAGCAACAATTCTGGGCCAAAAGGCAACATACAGTGCAAAGATTCCAAGATGTCGTTCTGGCTCTATTTTCCCCTGATATATGTCAATTGTATAGCTAACTGTCTGAAAAGTGTAAAAAGATATTCCAACCGGAAGCATAATATGAAGAAGAGGGGCATCATAACCTGTAAAGAGATTGAACGTGGCTGATATCTCAAAAAGAGAGGAGGTAAAAAAGTTAAAATATTTGAAAAATAGGAGAGCTCCAAGGTTTGCAACAAGGCTTATTAATAAAAATAGTTTTTTGCTCTTTTTATCTGGTAAGTTAGCAATTTTTAACCCAACATACCATGTAATAAACGTGGAGCTAATAATAAGAAGTATATAACCCACACTCCAACACATATAAAAATAGTAGCTTGCTGCTAACATCAGCATCCATCTGAAGCGGTGTGACAGTGTAAAGTGAAGAGTTGTAAGAGTCAGAAAAAAGAGAACAAATGATAATGAATTAAACAACATAATTTAAATAATCGTCTTTAATAGCTAATAAAATTTTAATGTATTGCACAACAGCACAGTGGAGTTTTTATCTTTTTAAATAGGAGGTTATCTATTGCTGGTCAGCAATTTCTATCTATGTGTTATGAATAATATCTCCCAAGGCTCTCTTACGAACCTCATCTCGCAAATAACCTAATAATTCCATAGGAGATACGCCTCTCTCTTCGGTTTCATTTTTAATCCATTGCAATACTAATTGAATTTCTGGAAGAGGAATACCTTTGGTTGTAAGTGCCAATGAGTTACCGCAACTGCATTTTGCAAGTGCTACACCACCCATTGGGTTTGTTGTATCCCAATCTCCTATCTCTGCATCGTAAGAGATAGTACCTCCAAAACGTTCTGTAGCAAGAATATATTCACCAAGCGTTGCAAATGTCGTATCGCAATTGGGACAATTTTTAGGAAATAGCCCTTCAAAATGTCTTTGTATTATCTGTATGATCTTTTCATCATTCATAGTTAGCACTACCTTTACTTAACGAAATTACTAACAATTACTATATAAACTTATATTGCTTGCAATTTCTGTTTAGTATTCTTAATTTAACAATTTTCTCAATTAACATAATGAATAAAAATATGTCAACGTCTAAAAAATAGAGCGTTAAAACCCTATATATAAACTTCTATCATAAAAATTTAGTGATAATTAGTTCGGGGGTCTATTGGGGTTAAGTTGGAGAAGATAGCTTACTTGACAGTGGAAATATCTATGAGGAAGAGATTGCAATTTAAACTATCTCTCTTTCTCATAGATATAGTGTTTAAATGTTAATAAAGTCTTAGTTAGAATCTATTAATATCTATTCAATTAGTTATAAATTTTTCAAGGCATTTCCAGCCTCTTCCATTGTAGAGTAGATATGAGGTTCTAAATTTTTCTGCTGCAGTGCATCACCAAGTTTTATCCGTTCAAATGCACTTGTTGTATATCTTGTTACGCAGGCATAAAGTTCATCTACAAGAGCTTTGACCATAAGTGTATATTCATCTAAAAGTTCTGGGTTAATATAAAAATTATCGTAATTCACAATAGTATAGACTTTTTTATTGAGAGGACGAACGATTCTCTCAACAGCCTCTTTAACCTCTCTTATCTCATCTCTTGTCTGGATTGAGAACCCTTCAAAATTGACAAAAAAGAGGTTCTCTTTTTCATTATAGGTAAGGCGTTTATCTAACGAAATGTTGAGCATATCATCTTTTAGACCCATTATCTCATCAATAAATATTCTTGAGTCCATCAAAGCAGGAGGATTATCGATTATGGGCTTAAAATTCATATTTGCAAGAATATCTTTTTCAATGTCAATGCCGGGTGCAACCTCAATAAGTGCAACTCCTTCGGGTGTAAGTTTAAATACACACCGTTCAGTTATGTAAAGCACGGGCTGCCCTTTTTTGACAGCATAGTTGCCGCTGAAAGTAACATGTTCAACATGCTCGATAAACTTTTTAGATTTACCCTCCTGATCAATTGATAACCTGCCCTCTTTAACAGATACTTTCAAGCCTCCTGCAGTAAAAGTTCCAACAAACACAACCTTTTTTGCATTCTGGCTGATATTTATAAAGCCGCCTGCACCAGCAAGTTTTGGACCAAATTTGCTAACATTCAGATTGCCGTGCTGATCTGATTGGGCAAGACCAAGAAATGCAATATCAAGACCTCCGCCATCATAGAAATCAAACTGGGCGGGCTGATCAATAAGTGCATCTGTATTTGTAGCAGCACCAAAATTAAGACCTCCAGCAGGCACTCCTCCAATAACTCCTGGTTCTGCTGTAAGGGTTAGATAATCAAGTATATTCTCCTCATTAGCAACGCTTGCAACACCTTCTGGCATACCAATTCCAAGATTTACTATATCGTTTGTATTAAGCTCTAAAGCTGCTCTTCTGGCAATGATCTTTCTTTCGCTCATACTCATAGGCTTGATCGACTGCATAGGAACTTTTATCTCTGAACTAAAAGATGGATTATAAATCTCTGCAAATGTCTGCCAGTGGTTTTCAGGTTTTGAAACTACAACACAGTCAACCATAATGCCGGGTATCTTTACCAATCTTGAGTTCAATGTTCCTTTTTGAGCTATTCTCTCTACCTGAACAATCACGACACCGCCTGAATTTTTTGCAGCAGTTGCTATTGCAAGCGATTCTAAAAACAGAGCCTCTTTCTCCATAGTTATGTTGCCGTCAGTATCAGCAGTAGTTCCTCGTAAAAGTGCAACATTAATTGGAATTGTTTTGTATGCTAAATACTCTTTTCCATCAAAATGTATAAGCTCCACAATATCTTCTGTGGTGAGAGCATTTATTTTCCCCCCTCCATTTCTTGGGTCAACAAATGTTCCGAGTCCAACTGTAGTTATTGTTCTTGGTTTTTTTGCTGCAATATCTCTGTAAAGGTGAGATATAACTCCTTGCGGTAGGTTGTAGGAGATAATCTTATTTTCAACCGCAAGTTTCTGCAGCTTTGGAACAAGTCCCCAATGCCCTCCAATAACTCTTCTGACAAGTCCCTCATATCCTAAATGGTTAAGACCTCTTGACACGCCATCGCCCTGCCCTGCTGCATAAAGAAGAGTCAAATCTTTTGGATTGCCTGTTTTTAGAAAATATGCCTCAAGGTCAATGGCAAGCTGTTCTGGAAATCCTATGCCAACAAAACCGCCTGTGGCAACAGTATCTCCTGATCTGATAAGCTGTATTGCCTCTTCACTGGAGACGATTTTCCCCTTTTTTGCACGCACAGGTGTAAGCGTTGAGAGCATAGGGTGTCCGCTTTTAGAAGAAACGGTAACTTTAGAGGCTTCTATAGAGTTATTTTGAGACATTTTTATCTCCTATTTTTATATATTTTCTTTACTCATGCTCAGAAATTTAGGTTACATCTATAAAATTTCTATATCAACAACTCTGCCAAATGTATGACTTTAAATTTACGATTTTGATTTAACGCTCCGCCTCTCAACTGCATCACACAACCTGGACACTCTGTTACAAGTATATCTGCACCTGTATTTTCGACATCATCTAATTTACGATTAAGAATCTCTCTTGAAATTGCTGGAAAATTGGCTGAAAAACTGCCGCCAAATCCACAGCAGGTCTCTTCCTCTTTTGCCTGAATAAAGTCGTTTCCTGTTGCTCTTATAAGCTGCTTAGGATCATCTTTAATACCAAGCCCTCTACAAAGATGGCATGGAGAGTGCCATGTTATCTTTTTAGACGCAGTTTTAGTAAGTATCGTATTTTGTTGATTAAAATCTTGAAGCTGATTGGTTTCCGATTTTAAAATCTGATTTACAAATTGACTAAATGGAATCACCTTATCAGCAAATTCGTCAGATTTATCGCTTTCCAGAAGTTTTGGAACAGCATGTTTCAGATGAGATGCACATGATGCACAAAGCGTTACAATATAATCAAGCTCATAACGATTAAAAGCCTCAACATTCTGGAGAGCCACATCTCTTGCTGCATCTTTTTCTCCCATCATCAAAGCTGGAAGACCACAGCAGGATTGCCCCATTGGAAATTCAAGGGTTATGTTGAACTGTTTATCCTTTTTGTTATAATCATTTGAACTAAAATTACTGCTTAACCTTTGAATTACTTTAATTCCCGCCTCTAACTGCTCTGGATAGACAAAATCTTGAACACAGCCTGAAAATATACCTACTCTCAGCGGTTTTTCTGAGACATTTGATCTTTTCTTTTCAATAGCACTCTTTATAGATAACCATCTATCTCTAAAAGGGGTCTTTACGATTGCTGGAAGTGTTCTGAAATTGTGTTCTTTGAAAAATATAAGAGGAAGGTGTCGAAGATATTGAGGCTCTTGTTTAGCGATTTTTTCTATATTACCTGTTTTTTCTTTGACAAGAGATTCTGACAAATCACCATTACTTTGTGTAGCTATAAAAGGTTTTTGTGCAACACTTGCAATCCTTAAAAGTGTATGAAACATCTTTCTATCTCTTAAAACTCGACCGAGCATCATACTTTTAAGAGGATGTCCATGTTCATCTTGTATCCTTGTATGCACCTCTTTTATTAAACGTGGAAGATCAATACCAGCAGCACAAACAGCTTTGCACGCTCCACAGTTGGTGCAGTTTTGAACCAAATTTTTTGCATTGTCTGCCCCATGAAAAAAATAGGTTGTAATAAGACCAATAGCACCAATGTAAATATAACCAAGAGTATGCCCCCCAACCATGCGATAGACAGGACAGACATTTGCACAAGCTCCGCAGCGGACACATTGGAGAATTTGCGAAAAGTCGGGATCAGATGCAATTTTCTGCCGACCATTATCTAAAAGAACAATGTGCATCTCTCTTTTATTGGAAGGAGTTGTGGTGCATTCAGATGGTCCAGTAATCCACGTAACGTAAGATGTAAGTCTCTGTCCTGTTGCATTTCTTGGAAGAACTTTTGCTATTGTCAAAGCATCTTTAATGGTTGGCAGCAATTTATCAATGCCAGCTAAAACAACATGAATCTTTGGGAAAGTGGTTACAAGGCGTGCATTGCCCTCATTAGTTACAATGCCGATTGTACCTGTATCAGCAATAACAAAATTTGCCCCAGTGATTCCCATGTCAGCATCAACAAATTTCTGCCTTAACTCTTTTCTTGCAACTTTGACCAGCCGCTCAATTTCAGCCTCCTGCTCTCTGCCTGTAACTCCAGAGAAAAGCTCTGCCACCTGAAAGCGTGATAGGTGGATAGCAGGCATAACCATGTGAGAAGGACCCTCATGGCGAAGCTGTACAATCCACTCCCCAAGATCAGTTTCAGTAACTTCAAGCCCTTCATTTTCAAGCCATTTATTAAGGTGTATCTCCTCAGCAGTCATGGATTTTGATTTTATGATCTTTTTAGAACCTCTATCTTTGGCAATCCTTGATATAATCTCATTAGCCTCTTTGGCTGTGGCTGCTAAATGGACATGAACACCATTTTGTTCAGCAATAGACTTAAACTGCTCAAAGAGCTTTTCGCTATTTTTTATTGCATTTTGCTTAATCTTTGCAACTTCTGCGATCAGACACTCCACGTCTATTCCAGCAAATGCGTTTTTTCTGCTCTCTCTATATGCAACTGCAAATTTATCCATAGCAGAGCGAAGGAATTGGTTCTCAAGGGAGGTGTCAATTCTTTTTTTATAGGATTTCAACGTCTCATTTTTTCCCATGATTATTTATTATTTCTCCATGAATCGCGGCTATTATAATTTTCAATTTATCACCATAGATTTGACAACTTCTAAAAAGTTGTCAAATCTTCGCAAATCTTCAAGCTGCTATAATAATAACGTGAAGAGCCAATGGTCCATGAACCCCTATTGCAAGCACTCTCTCAATATCTGCTGTTCTGCTTGGACCTGTTATAAAAGCTGTGTAGGATGACGGCTTTGATGTTAATTCTGCAAGCTCATCTGCCATATCAAGAGCAGTTGCTCTTATCTTTGATTTATAGAGTATAGCAACATGAGTTTGGCTTATCATGGTGGATAGACGTTTATCCTCAGAATCAGAATTCTGGACAATTGTACCAGTTTCAGCAATACCATAATCGGCAAAGGTGATTCCCATGTCAATTCCATTAGTATATTTACGAAGATTATCTTTAATGAGGGTGATTCCATTTTCAAGGCACAGTTTTTCTAACAACGGGAGATTAGAACTATCAAGTTGGGGAGAGGCTATAATAGAATTTTTTTTGCATAATGAGACAGCTATGCGAAAACTATCTTCAATAGTATCAGCATCATGTATAACTGCTGACACAAGGGAGGCTTTTTCTTTAAATTCCGCTATGATATTTATGAAGATCACTTGTTGCTCCTTAAATGTTTATGTGTAGATTTGACTACTTTTTACAAGTTGTCAAATCTAATAGCAAATCTGATAGATTCGGTTTAACACATATCAACAGATGAAAATGATTTCCCAACAGGCAAAAAGCGTAGGTATCTGCTAAAGGCTATATATATTCATCATACTTTTTCAAAAAACATAAACTATTGCTACAGTTTCTGAATAAAGGCTGTTTGTCAACAGTTCGGCTATAAACGTGGTAACAGAAACCTTCTGCCAATCTGGTATGATAATGTTCTACCTTTGCCATGTTCTTTAGTTTATTGCCCAAAAAAGAGATTAGGAAGATAGGTAATTATAGAGGGAAAGATCATACATAGAATGATTCCTGCAAGTTGTAGTAAAATAAAAGGAATCACACCTTTGTAAATAATCATCATATTATACTGACCTTGTGGAGCTGCACCTGCAAAATAGAAGAGAGAGTATCCAAAAGGAGGAGTTAAGAATGAAGTCTGTAATGTTATACACATAAGCATTGAAAACCAGAGCGGATCAAACCCTAAATCCATAGTTATGGGTAGAAAAATAGGTATTGTAATCAAAAGAATTGCAACCCAATCAACAAACATTCCAAGTATAAATACAGCAAATAGCATGATGGAAAGTACAACCATAGGATAATCTTTTAAAGCTCCGCCTACTAAAAGGTCTGTAATAACATCACCTCCACCTATTGCCAAAAACTCGGAACTGAAAAGATTACCGCATACAAAGAGCATCATAACCATAGATGTTATTTTAAGTGTATTATAACTTGAGTCTCTTATTACTGACCATGAAAGTTTTCTGTAAAATACTGCAAGAACCGCAGCACCTATAACTCCGAGTGCAGCAGCTTCTGAGGGAGTTGCAATTCCAAACAAAATAGTTCCCATAACAGAAAGGATAAGAAAAAGAGGAGGAATTAGCGATTTTACAGTCATCATTATTTTGTCTGTTGTGCTATATTTGGCTGCCTCTGCCTCACTTATTGGAGGACCAAGTTTTGGATTAATACCGCATCTTACGGCAACATAGACAAGATATAGTCCTGACAGTATCAATCCGGGAATAACTGCCCCTGCAAAAAGATTTCCTACTGAGGTCTCTTTTAACCCTGTAAGACCTCCAAAAACAACAAGCATAATACTTGGCGGAATAAGAATACCAAGCGTTCCGCCAGCACATATAAGACCGCAGCTTATCTCTTTATTATAACCCTTTTCAAGCATTGTAGGGATCGCAAGCAGAGTCATGCCAACAACAGATGCGCCGACAATTCCTGTAGTAGCAGCAAGAATTACACATACAATAACAACCGCAACTCCAAGACCACCATTGACCTTTCCTATAACAACGTATAGAGCCTCAAACAGAGCCTCTGAAATTTGAGAACGTTCCAGCAACTGAGCCATGAGTATAAACAAGGGGACTGCTACAATGACAAAGTTTCCCATAACACCCCATGTATTATTCATAAAAACGCCTACTAACGCCGGAATATTGAATCCATAATCTATAAGACCTGTAACCGTTGCAGTTGCAGCTAAAGCAAATGCTAAAGGCATTCCGGTCAGGATGAATAAAGCAAGCATAATAAACATCATTAAACTCATAAGTTCAGGACTCATGCACCACCCCTTTTTTTCTACAATCTGTTAAGAGTTAAGTTTTCTAAGATAATCAATTTTTTTTATAATGTTGGATATAATCTGCATAAGAAGCAAAATAAACCCCATGGGTATAAACAGCTTTACAGGCCAAATAGGAGGACTCCATGCCGTTGAATTTTTCTCAAGTATAACTATAGACTCATAAGAATAGACTATAGCACCATAGGCAATAAGACCAATTGCCGGTAAGGTAAGTAAAAATGTTGCCATAAGCCAGATAATTGCTCGGGTCTTTTGTGATAACCGTGCTGTGAGAATATCAACGCTTACGTGACCATCAAACTGTTCAGTATAGGAGAATCCCATTATAAAATGGATACCAAATAGAAATGTTGTGACTTCAAGTGCCCAGACAGAAGGTGCGGATAAAGCATATCGCCTGAACACTTCAAACCCTGTTATAATTACAAGTAGTGGCATAAGATAAGATATCACATGCCCCTGTTTTGTAACTATTTTATCTAAAACATCAGATAGTTTTGACATTGCCCACCTCGTTTTGCTGAAGTTATGTATTGATATTTAAGAGGTAATTTTTTGTAGATTTGACAACTTTTCCAAAAGTTGTCAAATCTTGTTCAAAACAATATCAACTCCTAAAATTATGACCACTACATAAGCGTTGATAGATTATTCATACAGTTTTCCGCCGACAAATTGATCTTGGGGCCAAGGTGTGGCACCACGTCTTGACTCTCTCCAGTCAGCAAAATCTTTTTTAAGCTCTTCCTGAGAATCAAGAATCTTCTTCACATCAGGGTTAGCGGCTTTTTTCTCTTCAAGGTAAGCATTTGCAGTTTTTGCAAACTCAATAATTGCAGCATCGTCCATCTTAACAATCTGAACTTTCTCTTTAAATCTGCGGATAGCTTCAGCATTCAAGTTGTTAATCCAACTATAGCTCCAAAGCTGTGTCTCTTTTGCAGCAGTATCGATAATCCATTTAAGGTCGTCAGGCAGTTCATCATATTTTTTCTTGTTAAAAAAAACAGCACTCTGGCAGGCGGGCTGGTGCACACCGGGCTGAATTATGAATTTTGTAATTTCGTCAAATCCCATAGGCCAGTTTATTGCTGGTGATGAGAACTCAGCAGCATCAAGAACGCCTGTCTGGAGAGAGAGGTATATTTCACCCCCAGGTGTAGCTACAGCAGATGCACCAAGTTTATTTAAAATATCCATATACCAGCCGGCAGTTCTTATCTTCATGCCTTTGAAATCTTCCATCTTTTTTGCCTCTTTGTTAGATGCAAGACCCATCTCCTGTCCTACTTGACCGCCAGGAAGAGCAAAAAGCCCGTATCTGCCATAGAGTTCCTGCATCATCTCAAGACCGCCTCTCTCATAGAGCCAGATATTATAAAGCTCTCCATCCAATCCATAAGGCACAGAACCAAAAGGAATAAACGCCTCATTTTTACCCTGCCAATATCCGGGCCAATCGTGTCCAACTTCAAACGAGCCTTTTGCCACAGCATCAAAACTTTCCATTGCCGGAACAAGCTCACCTGCAGAAAATGGCTTTATATCAAGACGTCCGCCAGAGGCAAGCCTTACCGTATCGCAAAAGTGAACTGCCATATCGTAAAAAAGCAGCCCTTTTGACCATGGCATAACCATTTTCCAGCGATATTTTTTATCACTGGTATCAACTTTGAGCTTTGCAACTTGATCATGGCGTTTATCAGCTCCAAATTTCTCACGTTTTTCAGCAGCATTAAGATTGGGGATAGCAAGGCAGATTGTTATCAGGCAGGCTATAACAAAGGTTAAGGATCTTTTCATGTTGTGGTCTCCTTAAATTAATTAATTTTTTTAAAAAATAGCGAGTTTAAAATAAATAATGGGATTTGAGTTAAAAGATTAATGGTGTTTGTTTTACACAAGATTACTATTTGATAGAGCTGTTGAATTACTATAGTGCGAATATTCTATTTATCTTGCTATTTCACCTCCTTTTTTTTGCAATCGCACTAATTTTTTGTACGATTATCCTTCTATGGTCTTTTATAAAACCAATTTGGATTTTATTAATTTTTAGCAGCAGTACAATATATGGTATGACCAATATTTAGATTAATGAAAAAATGTTGTCAAGAGAAAAATAATTTTTTTTATTCTTCTCTTTTCTCTATTATAACTATCTTGAATAGTGCTATTTTCATTTTATTTATATTTTATATTCTCAGTTTAGGCTTCCACTAATAATTTTATTTAACCATACCTTTATTGTTGACAAGTTGAAAATCATGGTGTTTTATAATTGGTATTACCATAACTTTTCCAATTTTTCCAATCAATAAAATCAAAAAATAAGGGGCAATATGATGACCAATCAGAGCGTTCACAGAGGTGAAGTTAATCTGAGCATAATTAGCGAATTAAAAAGTATAGTTGGGTCTGATAACCTTCTTACCCAGCCGGAGGATATGGTTACATACTCCTATGATGCAGCAGTTCTTGAGCCAGTAGTTCCATCTGCAGCGGTGATGCCAGAAAATAGCGAACAGATGGGCGAAGTGGTAAAATTTTGCAGCAATAACAAGATACCTTTGACAGTTAGAGGATCCGGAACAAATTTGAGTGGCGGAACTATACCTTCAAATAGTTCCACAATCGTTCTGCTAACTGGCAAGCTAAACAAAATAGTTGAGATCAATGACGCTGATATGTATGCCGTTGTTCAGCCCGGTGTGGTTACAGCAACACTTGCAGCATCAGTTGAGAAAAAGGGGCTTTTCTATCCGCCAGACCCGGGAAGTCAGGCAGTCTCAACAATAGGTGGTAATGTTGCTGAAAATGCAGGCGGGCTTCGTGGGCTTAAATATGGTGTAACTAAAGATTATGTTATGGGAGTAAGTTTTTTTGATTCAATGGGAGAGCATGTTAAATCTGGTTCGCGGACAGTAAAGTGTGCAACAGGCTACAATTTAGCTGGATTGATGGTCGGTTCTGAAGGGACGCTTGGGGTTCTTGATGAAATTATACTTAAACTGATTCCCCTTCCTAAAGCCCGTAAATCAATGGTTGCTACTTATAGAAATATTGAACAGGCTTCTGAAACTGTAGCTGCTATAATAAGCAATAGAATTGTTCCAGCAACTCTTGAACTTTTAGATAATTTTACTATCCGTGCAGTTGAAGCATACAGTAAAGCAGGCTTGCCAGTTGATGCTGGTGCTCTTCTTCTTATTGAAGTTGATGGACATCCAGGGCAGGTTGAAGAAGATGGATTAAAGGTTGAGCAGTTGTGTAAATCATTTGGGGCGGTTAATATAAAAGTGGCAACTGACGACAGCGAACGTGATAAAATTTGGGCTGCTCGCAGAAGTGCATTGTCAGCCCTTGCAAAGCTAAAACCTACTTTAGTTCTTGAAGACGCAACAGTGCCAAGAAGTAAAATTCCTGCTATGGTTAAAGCTCTTCAAGAGATTGCAGTAAAATACTCTATTGATATTGGAACTTTTGGTCATGCAGGAGATGGGAATCTCCATCCAACTATTTTGACAGATAAACGGAACAAAGAGGAGTGGCATAGAGTTGAATTAGCAATTGAGGAGATTTTTGATAGAGCTTTAGCACTTGGAGGCACACTTTCAGGAGAACATGGCACAGGTCTTGCCAAAGCTCCATTTTTGGCAAAAGAGGCTGGATTATCCTCAATTATTTTTTCAAAACGGCTTCGCAAAGCTCTTGATCCTAATGGTATTTTAAATCCGGGTAAGATTACGGGATAGATGATATATTAAGTTGGCGTTATTTATAAATTTTTTAGAATTTGCCAAATCTCTTAAATAGAGGAGTGTTATAAATATGGATAAAATGAAAGAGCTTGCAAACCGTCTTAAAGAGCTTGAAGAGCAGTTAGTCGTCTGTATTAAATGTGGAATGTGCCAATCTGTATGCCCTCTCTTTGATAGAACCAGAAGAGAGGCTGATGTTGCAAGAGGAAAACTTGCCCTTCTTGATGGTCTTGGGAAAAATCTCTTTACAAACCCTGACGGTGTAAACGAGCGATTAAATCGCTGCCTTTTGTGCGGTTCATGTGCTGCAAATTGCCCAAGCGGAGTGAATGTTGTGGAGATATTTATTAAGGCAAGAGCTATTATTGCGGAATTTAAAGGGTTGTCTCCGGCTAAGAAAATTATTTTTAGAAAAATGCTTTCAAATCCAGCAACATTTGACCAATTAACTGATTGGGCGGGCAAGTTTCAAAAAATCTTTACAAAAAAAGATACAAATGCACAAGACACTTCATGTGCAAGGGTTGTCTCTTCTCTATTTGGAGATCGACATTTTCTACCAATGGCAGATAAATCTTTCCATAAATTAGAACTTCTTACTAAGAGTACAGCCTCTTTTTCTACAAAATCAACATCAATAATAAACAACAATGCAGGAAGATCAGGTTTAAAAGTAGCCTTTTTTACAGGATGCATTATTGATAAAATTTTTCCACGAATCGGACAGGATGTAGTTGATGTTTTTCAATTTCACGGTGTTGGCGTTTATATTCCAAAAGGACAAGGGTGCTGCGGTATTCCAGCTCTCGCCTCTGGAGATATCAAAAGTTTTGACAGATTAGTTGAGTATCATATTGAGTTATTTAGTAAAGAGAAATTTGACTATCTTGTTACAGCCTGTGCAACCTGCACATCAACAATCAAAAAGTTATGGAGTTCAATTTATAGGGGCAATGCAAGCAAAACAAGGGAAAAAATCAGAGATTTATCTGAAAAAACCCTTGATATAAATCAGTTTTTAGTTAATAAAGTGAAACTTTTTAACGCTTTAGATGCTCAGAAAAATGTTAGCGATAGAGTCGATGGTAATAACGGTGATGATATTGAGACTGTAACCTACCACGATCCATGCCACCTTAAAAAATCTCTTGGTGTATTTAAAGAGCCGAGAATTTTGATAAAAGCATCTGGAAACAAGTTAGTAGAGATGGAAGGTTCTGATAAGTGTTGCGGAATGGGCGGAAGTTTCAACCTTTATCACTACAATATATCTTCTGAAATCGGACAGATTAAGAGCAACAATATTGCAGATACCAACTGCACAACAGTTGCAACTGGATGCCCTGCCTGCATGGTTCAGATTTCTGATATGCTTGCAAAAAAAAATCTTGATATAAAGGTGTGCCACCCGATTGAGCTTTATGCAAAGGCTGTACGTAATTGATATGTGGTTTTCTTAACAAATCAACTTGAAACTATGGAGTATAAAAATGCCCACCATTTTAAGAAAGGGAATTAACCCAAGTTTTAAATTTACCCCCAATTTATAATTTAACTCCTTAGGAATAGATATTATGACAATACCCATAAAGCCCATAAAACCTAAGCGAATATCAGATCAGGTTTTTGATCAGATAAGAGAACTCATATACAGAGGTAAGCTAAAACCTGGTGAAAAAATGATGCCAGAGCGAGAGCTTGCTGATGCAATGCGGGTTAGCAGAACAACAATCCGTGATGCCATCCAGAGGCTTGTAACTATGGGGCTGGTTATTCAAAAACAGGGGCAAGGGACATTTGTAAAATCATATAACTCTGGTGAACAAAATCCCTTAGCTAAAGCTATGCAAACTCAAGATGCCTCTATCCACGATCTGTTAGAGGTAAGAATGGGTCTTGAGTGCAACGCCGCTGCCCTTGCAGCCATGCGTGCTGATGAACAGGATATAAAGTCAATGGAACATAGCATTGAGGAGATGAAACAGGAAATTTCATCAGGACGACTTGGCACAGAGGCAGATACATCGTTTCACATGGCTATTGCATACGCAACTAAAAATCCTCTGCATATTCTGATTATGCGTAATTTCTACGACTATCTTTTTTATGGCATTAGAGAAAATCTTGCAGGGCTTTATGAAAATATGGAAAATATTGATATAATTATCAGTCAACACAACAATATTATGGATTCTATAAAAGCCCGGGACTCATATCAATCATACACCTCTATGAAAAAACATATCAACTTTGTGATGGATTTTTTCAATGGCAAAATGGATGATAAAGATTAAATATAACTTTAACGGCAATAGCATTGAATACAAACTACAATACAACCGTTATAGACAATCCAGAATTAGAAAAGAGCAGGCGAAAAAAAGAGCTCATACTAATTATTGTTATCCTACTTACGGTAACTCTTCTTACCTTTGTAGAGATGAAAATAACTGGTCTTGGAGATGCCATTCCTGTATCCAATGCTGTGTTAATGTTTATTCTTATAAACACAAACCTTCTTCTACTTCTTACCCTAATCTTATTGGTATTCAGGAATTTAGCTAAACTCTACTATGAAAAGAAGAGTAAAATTCTTGGAACAAAATTTAAAACAAAGTTAATTGCTGCATTCGTTACACTGTCACTTGTACCAACAAGTGTTCTCTTTTTCTTCTCTATCCATTTTATCTCATCAAGTCTTGCATTTTGGTTTAATGCTCCAGTAGAACAGGCTCTCCAAAATTCATTAGCGGTGGGACGTTTGCTCTACAAACATTTAGAAAATAAGAATATATACTTTGCCGGTCAGGCTGTTACTCATATAGATATAAAGAGCATTAGCGATCCTGACAAACAACAATCCTTAAATCTTTACGGCGATGTACTTCGCAGAACATTTGATCTACATGCTCTTGAGATATATAAAAAGGACGGTAAACGTATAGTTGCCTCTCTACCCCCAGATATTGCTACTTTTGAACCTATGACTACTGATGAACTCATGCGGGTCGATCCAATAACTGGAACAAGAACTTTTTCTGAGCAGATTCCTACAGGCGAGATAATGAAAACCGTTACCACCATACCTTCTGGCTCTACATTTGAAAAGAGCCAAGCCTTTTTGGTTATATCTGCTCTTATCTCTTCTGAACTATCTTCACATCTTGCCTCTATTTCCAAAGGGGTTGAAGAGTACCAACAGTTGACCATGGTTAAGAAACCTGTGCAGATATCAAATTATATTGCCCTATCAATAGTTGCACTTTTAGTAGTATTTTGTGCAGTGTGGTTTGGTTTTTATCTTGCAAAATCAATTACTGTGCCAATTATGAAATTTGCAGAAGGAACTCAACGAGTCACACAAGGAGATTTAAGTTATACAATCGACTTTGAGGGAGATGATGAAATAGCAACTCTTGTTGATTCATTCAACTCAATGACAAGAGAGCTTGCAAGTGGGAGAGAGAAACTTGCAGCATCAAAGAAGATGGTGGAACAGCAGAACGAAGAGATTGAGAAGAGCAGGCAGTACATGGAGATTGTATTGAAAAATATCTCTGCCGGTGTAATTTCAGTTGACAGCGATGGCGTTATTACAACTATCAATAAAGCTGCTGAAAAGATGCTCAACATAGTTTCTGACAATATTCTCAATCGCCACTATCGTGAGACTTTAAAAGGCGATTTGCTTCAGTTAGCTGAAAAGATATACAAAGAGATGCCCTCTTCACTAAATCATGTTCAACTTCCATTAACTCTTCCTATAAATGGTTCTCCAAGATATTTTCTTGCACACTTTACCGCATTAAGAGCTGAGAGCGTGGACAAAAAAGAGTCTAATAATATTGAAATAGAGAATAATGATAGCGAAAACATCACCAGTAACAGGGATAATATAGCACTATCGACCATATCAGTACCAAATAATAGCGGTGAAAATATGGGCACAGTGATGGTGTTTGACGATGTTACTGAACTTGAAAAAGCACAAAGAATGGTTGCATGGCGTGAAGTTGCAAGACGTATTGCCCACGAGGTGAAAAATCCTCTGACACCCATAAAGCTCTCTGCTCAGAGATTAAAACGTAAATATTCAAAAAATGTTCAAGAGGATGTTTTTGATCAGTGTATAGACACAATTGTTGAGCATGTTGATCTTATTAGAAATCTTGTAAATGAGTTTTCAACCTTTGCAAAGTTTCCAGATACCCAGATATCCTTAGCAAGGATTGAAACTATTATTCAAGAGACTATAGCTCTTTACAAAGAGGGGCTTGAAAAGGTCGATATACAATTTTCATATCCTCTTGATTTGCCAGAACTTCAACTCGATCGTCAACAGATGAAACAGGCATTTATAAACCTTTTTGACAATGCAGTTGCTGCCTTAAATAAAAGAGGCACAATTACCATTGATATTACCTATGATAAGATTTTGAAATTCGTAAGAGTTGAAATGGCTGATAATGGTAAAGGAATTTCTGACCATGAAAAGACAAGGCTCTTTGAACCTTACTTTTCAACCAAAAAATCTGGTATGGGGTTAGGTCTTGCTATTGTAAATTCAATTATTACCGACCATAAAGGTATGATAAGAGTGCAAGATAATGAACCTGTTGGGGCAAAATTTATTATTGAGCTGCCGGTATCGTAAGAATTGAATATTTTGATATATTGGCTGAATATGCTCTTCGTACTATTTCAAATTCACCGAGCCTTTTTTATAGATAGTTGCGGTTATTCCTCCACACATAATCCCAGAATTTTTACTTGATGCGGTTTCAAAATTTATAAAAATAATATAGGTATTTTGCCACAGGCTGTGGCAAAATTACCAACCTCATAGCTTTAAAACAAAAAAGTAAATATTTAGATGAAAAGAGTAAAATGGAAATAAAACACGACCTATATCTTGGCAATTGTGAAGATGTGTTAAAAAAACTCCCTGATGATTCAGTGGATTTGATTTTTACCTCTCCTCCATACGCAGACCAAAGAAAAAAAACATACGGCGGGATTCATCCCGATGATTATGTAGAGTGGTTTTTGCCAAAAACTGAGCAGATGTTGAGGATTCTAAAATCTACTGGAACTTTTGTTCTTAATATCAAAGAGAAAGTAGTAAATGGCGAAAGAAGCACTTATATTATGGAATTGATTCTTGCTATGAGAAAACAAGGATGGCTATGGACAGAAGAATTTATATGGCACAAAAAAAATTG
The DNA here is from genome assembly GCA_964425195.1 of uncultured Desulfobacterales bacterium. Lineage (GTDB taxonomy): Bacteria > Desulfobacterota > Desulfobacteria > Desulfobacterales > Desulfobacteraceae > Desulfamplus. The sequence goes on along the minus strand of CAYRLG010000002.1, from coordinate 207,892 downwards.
TTATCCCGGCAAATGGCCAAACAGATTTAGAGATGCTTGGGAAAGGCTGCTGCAATTTAATAAAAGTAAAAAATTTAATATGTATCAAGAAGAAGTCATGGTACCTATGGGTGATTGGGCAAAAACAAGATTAAAAAATCTTAGTGAAACAGATAAAATAAGAGATATATCAAAGGTTGGCAGCGGTTTTGGCAAAAATATATCAAACTGGCTTACAAGAGATAAGGCATATCCAACAAATGTTTTGCATTTAGCCACAGAGTGCAACAATAAGAATCACAGTGCGGCATTTCCTGAAGGTCTGCCTGAATGGTTTATAAAACTTTTTACTCAGGTCGGAGATACTGTTATGGATCCATTTATGGGGTCAGGAACAACTAATATAGTTGCTAATAGAATGCGTAGAAATTCGATTGGGATAGAAATTGTCCCTGATTATTATGAAATGGTCAAATCTCAAATATCACCTGTTGAACTATATCTATTTGAAGAAAAGGCAAAATATGGGAAATCTTGAATTGGACGATGTTATAAAATATGTTGAGGATAATATAGGCTCTTTCCATGCTAAAAGAATATCGAGCTTAGATTCGCTGAAACTAAGCAATGTTATCAAAAGAAAAAACCCTTATTTATTTAAAGCAAAGTACGTTTTAACAGCCGAGCAGATTATTAGAGGGTTAGTTGATGCTCATATTTCTTCTAATGAAGAGACAATATTCGGAGATTGGTTAGAAGGTCTGGCTATTTTTATTAATAATAAGGTCTATAATGGTTGGAAATCTGGTATTAAAGGTATTGATTTAGAATTTGATAATGATACTATTAGATATATCGTTAATATAAAATCTGGTCCTAATTGGGGTAACAGCAGTCAAATTGCAAAAATGAAAGCTGACTTTAAAACTGCTCAAAGAACCTTGCGGACAAGTAATTCTAAATTATCCATATTGTGCGTCAACGGCTGCTGTTATGGAAGAGATAATAACCCTGACAAAGGAGATTATTTCAAATACTGCGGTCAAAGATTTTGGGAGTTTATATCAGGAAATTCAGAGCTATATACAGAAATCATAGAACCATTAGGACATAAAGCAAAAGAGAGAAATGATGATTTTGTGCAAGCATATTCAAAACGTATAAACAAGTTTACAATGGAGTTTGGAAAACAGTTCTGTGATGGTAATGGGGCAATTAACTGGGAAAGTCTTGTGCAGTTTAATTCATCAATCATGTACTAAATTATTTTAGCTTAGGTTGAGTTAAATTACACGAAATAGCAAAAAAAGGAGTTTTCATGTTTCCAGCAGTTCTAATAGTTGATGATAACGAATCCATCATAGAGTCTCTTGAAGGGATACTCTCTGATGATGGTTTTGAAGTATTTTGGGCATTTAACGGGTACGATGCTCTAAAAAAGATAGAGACACTCTCGCCTGATATTGTACTTCTTGATATCTGGATGCCCGGTATGGATGGTATTGAAACATTAAAAGAGATTAAAAACGAGTATCCAAATCTCCCAGTTATTATGATTACTGGACATGGAACAATTGAAGCAGCGGTAGATGCTACAAAGTTAGGTGCATTTGACTTTCTTGAAAAACCTCTATCTATTGATAGAGTTATCGTAACTATAAACAATGCTCTCAATTTCCGAAAACTTGAAGAGGAGAATCGCTATCTTAGAAAAAAAACAATCGAAAAGCACTCTATTAATGGTCATAGCAAAGCTGTGCAAGAGCTTAATCTTAAAATCTTAAGTGCAGCTCCGTCTGACGCACCAATTCTTATCACAGGAGAAAATGGTACTGGTAAAGAGCTTGTAGCAAAAAATATCCATCAGTTGAGCAAAAGACCGGAAGAGCCATTTATTATTGTCAACTGTGCAGCTATTCCAGAAGAGCATATTGACAACGAGCTTTTTGGCTATGAAAAAGGTGCATTTCCTCAAGCACATGCCAAAAATAAGGGAAAATTTGAGTTAGCTTCTGGTGGAACCCTTTTTTTAGATGAAATAGGGGATATGAACTTAAAAACACAGGCAAAAATATTGAGAGCTATTGAGTCAAAAACTTTTCAGCGTGTAGGCGGAGGTCGTACTTTGCATGTTGATGTGAGGGTTATTGCAGCTACTAACAAAGACCTTACGCACGAGATAAGCCTTGGGAATTTCAGAGAAGACCTTTTTTACAGGCTTAATGTTATACCAGTGGCTGTACCAGCTCTAAGAGAAAGACAAGAGGATATACCTCAGCTTGTTAATATATTTCTGACATCATCTGCCTCAAGTGGTGGGAAAAGAACTCCCAAACAGCTTGAGCCTGAAGCACTCCAACTTTTGATAGAGTATAACTGGCCTGGTAATGTAAGAGAGTTGAAAAACTTAGTTGAACGTCTCTGTATAATGGTGCAAGGAGATACCATTACAGTGGATGATATTCCTATGCCCTACAATAAGAATATCAGTTTGTACAAAAGTAAAAATTTCAGTAACAGTAAAATTTCGGGTAATGAAAATATCAGTATAGCAGATTTAGAAAGAGTAAAAACAGATATAGAGTGTACTAATAATCTATTTGCTATCAAAAGTCTTGAAGAGGCAAAAAGAGCGTTTGAAAAAGAGTTTTTGAGGCATAAGGTTAAAGATGCAGATGGAGATATTGAGGTGGTAGCTAAAGAGACGGGAGTGGCACCTTTTTATATTTCTGGGGTTATTGGTCGTATAGAAAACAGCTAATAAAGAGAATAAAAATAGCATGTTGTATCTGTTTTGATACAAAAAATTATAAAATAAAGATGATAGAGTTATATGAGAATAATAAGTGGGATATGCAAAGGTAGAAAACTTACAACTCTAAAGGGGATGAGTATCAGACCAACCTCTGATAGAGTTAGGGAGTCAATATTTAATATTATAGGGCAAACGGTTAGAGGAGCAGAAGTTCTTGATCTTTTTGCCGGTACTGGTGCATTTGGTATTGAGTGTTTAAGCAGAGGAGCAAACGGTGCTCTTTTTGTAGATATTGCAAAAAGTTCCTGTTCTATAATTAAGCAAAATATTGAACTTTGTGGATTTACAAATCAATCTATAGTATTGCAACACGATGTTTTAAAATTGAGTTTGGCAAGCAATACAATTTTAAAACAATCTCATATAACATCAGATCAATCTTGTACAAGATCAAAAAAGATTGATATAGCTTCAAAAAAACTTGATCTAATTTTTATAGATCCTCCTTATGAGATGGGATTTATCGAAAAAATCCTTAAAAACAGAGAACTTATACAACTATTTGGTTCAGATTTTTTGATGATTTTAGAGCACTCTTTAAAAGAAAAAATTCCAGAGGATATTGAAATGCTTGACATTCACGATCAAAGACAATACGGAAAAACCCTTATTTCATTTTTCAAGCAGAGTCGTTAATATTTTTTTACTAAAGCAGATGGTAATTCTTTTAAAAAAGAGCGTTAATTAAGTAGATAAAATATCTTAAGGAGTAAAGATGATAGATAAAAGAGAGCGTATAGCGATTTATCCCGGGTCTTTTGATCCTCTTACAAATGGACATGTAGATATAATTGAACGAGGACTTAAGATTTTTGATAAAATCATTATCGCTGTTCTCTATAACCCTTCAAAAAACGCCCTCTTTTCTGTTGAAGAGAGGCTTGATATGATTAGGAACAGTTTTGTAAACCACAGTAATCAAGATAGTATAATTGTAGATTCTTTTGATGGACTGCTTGTTGATTATGCAAGAATAAAGGATGCAGTTGCCATTATACGAGGAATGAGAGCAATCTCTGATTTTGAAAATGAGTTTCAGATGGCATTGATGAATCGGCGTTTGAATCGTGATGTCCAGACTATATTTCTTATGACAGGTTTGAGATGGATATTTATAAGCTCTTCTATAATCAAAGAGGTTGCACGATTTGGAGGTGATATCTCAGGTATGGCACCTCATCCAGTTAAATGTAAGATGAAAGAGAAATTCCCTCTTCTTATGACAAAGTCCACCCTTTCATAAATAGGCAGCAGCAAAATAGAGAGCTGAACTTCAAGACAGATAGCGTTTCTCAATAGGTACTGGAGAGATACTTTTAGATGGATTTATGGCAACTTAAAGTGTTTGTAAGCGTAGTTGAACAAAAGAGCTTTTCTAAAGCTGGAGAGGCTGTTTTTCTTTCGCAACCAACAGTCAGCAGCCATATAAAAGAGCTTGAAGATCATTTTAAATGTCGTCTTATTGACAGGCTTGGTAGGGAGGCTATCCCAACAAAGGTAGGAGAGGTTCTATACGACTACGCAAAACAACTTTTATCTCTTAAAGAGAAGACAGAGTCTGGTATATCCCAATTTTTAGGCAGTGCTAAAGGAAACCTTGCAATTGGTGGCAGTTCTATTCCATCAACTTATATTATTCCAAGAGTAGTCGGCAGTTTCACAAAAAGCTATCCTCAAATCTCCTTGTCAGTACTTACAGGAGATACTTCAGAGATAATAGAAGCACTACTAAAAGGAGAGATAGAGGCTGCCATTGTTGGAGCCAAAGTTAAAGGGGGTGACGATAACACTCTTTTGAAGCAAGAGAAGCTAATTGATGATGAGATGAAACTTATTGTGCCCTCATCTCACAGATGGGCAAAAAGAAACAGCATAGATATTAAAAGTTTGTTAAAAGAGCCTTTTATTGGAAGAGAAAAAGGCTCTGGCACGTGGGATTCTATATCAAAAGCAATATATAGTGCAAAAATTACAAACTCTAACTCAAAAAGCCCCACTACCAATGAAGTGAGATATGCATCTGAAGAGCTTAATATCTCTGTAAGACTTGGTAGTAATGCTTCTGTTATTCAAGGTATTTTAAATGGTGCTGGGGTCTCCATAATATCAACAATTGCGGTACAAGATTATATCGATTCAGGACGACTTAAAGCTCTTTATGTAAACGGTCTAAATCTTAAACGTCACTTCTTTATAACTACTCACAAAAAGCGGACTCTTTCACCATTAGCAATGCTTTTTATCGATTTTATCCAAAAAGAGCTAATGCTGTTAAAATCAGATTAACTTTTTAATTTTACCCATAAAGATTTAAGAGGCAGTATAAATCTATTTTTATAACCAAACTGATAAGGCTACTTCTTTAATGAATATAAATAGTAATGATGGAACAGTTAATAAAATTTTTTCCTTTAATAAAGGGATAATTTTGATTGTCTTTTCAGCAGCTCTTTTTGGCACAACCGGCACTTCACAGGCACTTGCACCTGATGGAATTTCATCTGCTACAATTGGGTGTCTAAGACTTATTATTGGAGGTCCTTTTCTGCTTGTTCTTACTTCTCTATTTGAAAAAACAAATCCATTTACATTCAGACCTCCACTGGTTGCAACTTTTTTTGCTGCATCAGGCGTGGTTATGTTTCAGCTCTGTTTTTTTGAGGCTGTTGCAAGAACTGGAGTTGCTCTTGGCACCATAGTGGCTATATGTATTGCACCTGTATTTGCTGGTTTGCTAAGTGCTATATTTCATAAGGAGCGTCTCAGCAAAAGCTGGTTAATTGCCTCTATACTTGCTATTTCTGGTTGTACTATTCTTGGTGCTGCAAATAGTGATATTCAGGTTGATATGGTTGGTGTTGTTTTGGCAGCAGGTGCAGGGTTTGGATATGCTGTATCACTTGTTGGTAGCAAAAAAGTTATTACAGAGCGTTCGCCAGCAGTTGGTATAGCAATAATTCTCTGTGTAGGTGCTATTTTAGTAATACCAAAGATAATAACCCAAGATTTAACGCAAGTTATGACGCCTAATGGACTCACTGTGGTACTCTATTTAGGGCTTATTGCGACAGCAACTCCATATCTTTTACTTGCTAAGGGACTCTCTACAGTCCCAGTTTCTCACACTTCAATAATTATGCTTGTAGAGCCGCTTACTGGCTGTCTGCTTGGTATTTTGCTACTTGGAGAGCAGTTTACTTTAACATCTGCTATTGGTTCAGCTCTTATTTTTTGCGGGCTTATTATTATCTCTGTTGGTAAGGATAGCTCTCAAACCACATCTTAAACATTTTTAAGTTTATCTTTAATAACTTCAATTTCTCAAAGCACTCAAATGGTGCTATTGCTCATCTCAATCGACACTTCCCCTACTCCTCAATTATTGAATGTTTAGACCATGGAACACTATACAATAATATTATAATATTTTTCCTTTTTGTTAATTTCACTTTCCTTTTTTAACCTTAAGCAGCCCTAAATTTTTATGCCACTTAAAAATTTGCTTGACATCTTAACAAATTTATTAGAATCTGAATTCTAAAATTGAAATAAATATATAAATATTGAAATAATCATGGAGAATTTAGAATGACTATATCACGAAGAGAGAGGGATGATCAGAGACGAAAAGATGAAATTTTAGATGCTGCTCTCTCAATATTTGCCACACAAGGTTTTCATGGTGCAACTATGGCACAGATAAGTCAGGAGGCTCAGTATCCACTTGGAACTATTTATAAATATTTCTCCAGCAAAAAACAGATATACCACGATCTTGTGATGGAACGAGTGCATCAATTAGGTCAGATACTAATATCTATAAGTAACAAAAAAGAACTCACTGCCCGTGAAAAACTTAAAGAATCTCTATTTGCAAAGGCAAAATTTTACAGAAGCAATAGCGACTTTATCCGTATCTACATTTCAGAGAGAAGTAATATTGACGCTGTAATGCTTCCAAAACTCAATGAAAAGGTAAACCGAATGCATCAGAAGATGATAACGCTGTTTCAGAAGATTTTTGAACAAGGGATTGAAGATGAGTTTAAACCCTATCCCACAAGAGAGATGGCAACTCTTTTTACTGAAATAGCCCACTCTGTAGCATGGTCATCCCTTTTTCATAATGGAAATAGTGAAAGTTCAGATAATGATAATAAAGATAGGCAAAATATAGATAAAAAAAAGATCGATAATACAAATATATATGAACCAGAACAAGGTGATGAGGAAATTCTAAATAAAAGACTAAATATGGTTTTTGATATTTTTATGAGTGGTGTTGCTAAATAATCAATATCAGAAAAATATCTCATAAGTAGGTTATTACACAAAAATATACTTTAAAAGACAAAAACAACAGGAGAGTGACCCAGATGGCACAAGCAATAGCAGACAGACGAGATCAAGATTTTTTGCTTCATGAGGTTTTTAATATTTCAGACCTATCACAATACGAAGTGTATCAAGATTACAACAAAAAGACCATTGACATGGTTGTAAATGAGGCAAGAAACCTTGCAATTAAAGAGATTTTGCCAACACAAGAAGATGGAGACAAAAACGGTTGTGTCATTCAAAATGGTAAGGTTAGTGTTCCTGAGTCTTACCATAAGGCTTACAAACTCTTCTGTGAGGGTGAGTGGGTTGCAATGTGCGATGATCCTAAGTATGGCGGACAGGGTATGCCAAAAGTTCTCTCTATGGTAGCAGGAGAGATGTTTACAGGTGCCAACTGCTCATTTCTTATGTACCCAGGTTTGACTCACGGAGCTGGAAAACTTGTTGAAGAGTTTGGAACAGAAGAGCAGAAGAAAAAATACCTTAAAAATCTCTATACAGGTAAATGGACAGGCACAATGTGTCTTACAGAGCCTGAAGCTGGCTCAGACGTTGGAGCATTAACAACATCTGCAAAGAAAAACCCTGATGGAACATACTCAATTACCGGTAATAAAATATTTATATCTGGTGGAGAGCATAACCTTGCAGAGAATATTATCCACCCTGTACTTGCAAGAATTGAAGGTGCACCTGCTGGTACAAAAGGAATCTCTCTATTTTTGGTTCCTAAGTTTAGAATAAATGCTGACGGCTCTATTGGAGAACACAATGATGTTGAGTGCGTTGGAATTGAAGAGAAGATGGGTATTCATGGCAACAGCACCGCATCTTTAGCTTTTGGCTCAAAAGGCAACTGCATTGGTGAGCTTTTAGGTGAAGAGGGCAAAGGTATGAAGGCTATGTTTGTTATGATGAATGAGGCACGCCTTGGTGTAGGTATGCAAGGATTTGGATTTGCTACATCATCATATATAAATGCCGTGAACTATGCAAAACAGAGAGTTCAGGGAATAGACTTGATGACAATGTTTGACCCAAATCCAAAAACAGTTACTATAATTAAGCATCCTGATGTTAAACGCCAACTTATCTCTATGAAAGCCTATGTAGATGGTATGAGAGCACTGCTCTACTATGTTGGCTATCTGTTTGATAAAGCAAAAACTTCTGAGGAAGAGAAAGAGAAGGCAAAATACAATGGTCTGATTGAGCTTCTAATCCCTGTATTAAAGGCATACTGTACAGATCGTTCATTTGACGTTTGTGTACAAGGCGTTCAGGTTTATGGCGGATATGGTTTTATTCAAGACTACCCACAAGAGAGACTACTTAGAGATTGCAAGATCACAAGCATCTATGAAGGGACAAACGGAATTCAGGCAATGGACCTTTTAGGAAGAAAACTTGGAATGAACAAAGGTAAACATTTCATGGATTTCCTTGTAGAGATGAATAAAACTATTGCTGCGGCAAAAGAGATTGAGATGACCAAAGCTATGGCAGAAAAGGTTGAAAAAGCTGTAAACCGCTTAGGCGAAGTTGCTATGCACATGGGTATGACAGCTATGTCTCCAAAAGTTCTTGATGCTTTTGCAACAGCTCACCCTTTTCTTGATGTTACAGGCGATGTCTGTATGGCATGGTTTGAACTTTGGAGAGCAGTTGTTGCAGCACCTAAAATTGGAACTGCAAAGAAAAAAGATGAGGCTTTTTATGTTGGTCAGGTAAAAACTGCCGAATATTTTATTAGCTACATTCTACCTTCAACTATGGGTAAAATGGATGCTTTGACTGCTGGTATTCCTTCCATTATGGAGATACCAGAGGATGCGTTTATAGGATAATGAAATATTAAATGTAGAAAAGTTAGAGATAGATATTGTAGAGACGCGGAAGCCTTACGTCTCTCTCTTGTAAAAATTCAAATCTCTCTCCCCCTGATTTGATTAATAACGGGCAGCCCGTCAACACTGCCCGTTATCTATTTTATAGTTATATCTTTTGCTAAGTTAGACCACTCCGTGCTCCTCTCCATTATATAATCTTCCGTTTTTAGTATTAAGAAAATCTTTAAGAGGTATCTCCTCCTGTTTGATAAAACCTCTATCAGGAAGAGAGCCATTGTTTACCATCTCTATAACTGAACAAGCAGAAGCTGCCGTTGTCCATGAGATTGCTCTCCACTGCTTTCCATAAATGTTTATAGGATAATAAGCATTCACAAACTCTTCACGAAACAGTTGAACCCCTTGTAACCCTTCAACAGAGGCATGTAGATATACTACATCATCATTTACAGCAGGTTTTGCATTAGTAAGAATCTCACCTGCTCTTTTACGATCTTCTCTCATTAGAAGTTCATGGAAGAAAAAGTTCATCTGTTTAACGTGTCCTGGATAGCGGATACTTTTATAGTCTAAATTCTCAACTTTCCCTAAATATGTTTCGCACATTGTTCCAAGACCACCTGAAGTTGTAAAAGCCTCGAGTTTAATTCCATGAATAAATAGCTGTTCAATCCACTCCATTGGAGATACCCATTTGTGTTGACCATTTTCAATAACTTCACAATCGTTGAGATATTCATTAACAACACCTTCAGGAGACCAGTTAAAAGCATAACCTAAAAGCCCTGTCGGATGTTGTGGAAGTGCCCCAACCCTAAGTTTTATACTTCTGATCTTTGTAAAATTAGCAGCTAATGATGCACCGACAATTGCAATAAATCCGGGGGCAAGTCCACATTGAGGTGCCATAACCGACTTGGCATTTTTACTCATATCGATAATTGCCTTTGTGGTTGGAACATCTTCGGTTAGATCAAAGTAGTGAACTCCTGACTTATGGGCAACCGTTGCCACATCAAGGTTATAAGCGTATGGCAGACAAGATATTACTGCATCAAAAGGCTCTATAGCCTTATTTAGACTCTCCATATTTACAACATCTGTTGTTATTACAGGAAATGGAAGCCCCTCTTTTGGATGTATATCGCCCCCTGTTACCTTAAATCCTGTTTTATGAAGAAGCATCCCTACAAGGGTTCCAACTTTACCCAATCCCAATACAATTACAGATTCTATTTTCATATAGCTTTATACCTCCTTTGTAGTGATAAAATATTTAAAAATAGCTCACTTACCACTTTTTATCTTTTTTTGAATTGAATTATTTGATTCTGCTTTAAATAGATTGCCTGAATTTTATTGTAAATATTACATGTTTCAGGATCAGGCTCAACCCCAAGTTCGCTTATGGCAACTCGTCTCCACCGCTCATAAAGGCTAATAGATGCTTTGAGCATACCAGCATCTGCATAAACAATCATAAGATTTTGGTATGCCTCTTCATTTAGATGATCCGACTGTATCGCTTTTTTTAGATACTCTACAGCCTGAAATGGCTGCTCTTGCTCTTCGTAAACTCTCGCCATAGTCATAAGTATTTCAATGTAACGTGTACGAAGAGACTCTCTTTTAAGATCAATCCACGTTTGATATGACTCTTCTGGAAGAAAATCTCCCTTGTACATAGCCACAGCCTGCTCAAAAAAAGATAGTGCAAGGGCAACTTCATCTCTTGCAAGATTTTCATAGCCCTCTTTTGCAAGTTTGTTAAAGATATCAATATCAACACATACCAGTTCAGAATCAAGAGATATCCGCCCTGCATTCATTGTAATATAAGAGTATCCAATATCTCTATTGACATCTGGCTCTAAAACTTTCCTGAGTCGATGCAAATTGACCTTAAAACTTTTATCTCCAGCTTTCATTGAGGCATCAGGCCAAATATCATCAATAATCATCTCTTTAGATAACTCTTTTATATTGTGACAAATAATTGATTTTAGCAACAATTTGGGCTTATTTCCCTCCCATATATTATCTGCAACAATCTGATTGTTGATGCAGATTGAAAATTTTCCTAAAGTTGTTATAAAGACCTTAGGAAGTGTTAGCTTGTAAAGCTCTCTAAGTCTATTTCGGACATTAATCTCATCAACAATAAAAGGATGTTTGAGTAAATTTACAATCTGGGTTACCGGATTGTTATTTGAAAATTGAATATCATCAGCCACTGGTTTGATTTTATGGGAGCTATCAACAAAAGAAGATTGGTTTGCAATTAGCGGAGAGAGTGCATTAAAAAGGGTATTTGAATCATCAAAAGCTATTCCAATAAGCACTATTTCAGAAAAATCAGATGGTGATATGAGAGAAAACCTCTCATAACCTTCTTGAAACGCTTTATTTAACGCTGTGAGAATATACTCTGATGCCTCCCTATAGTTTCCCTCCCTCCATAAAACCAGACCTAAAGCAGCCTTAGTTTCACACCATGAAATTCCCGATGCAACCTTTTTAAAATAGCGTAACGCCTCAACAAGGTAATCTTTAGATTTTTGATATTTTTTTTGCTGCATCAAAATGAGTCCATTTAGCGTTTGTGCTGTAAATAGACGAGCATCTTCACCTTTTTGCTCATTAATAAGGGATAAAGATTTTTCAGACTCTACTTGAGCCTCGTGAAAATATTCAATATCACTTTTTAGCTGTTTAAGAGTGTTATTAAAAAATTGTATATCTCTTTTAAGAGAACCAGAATGGTAATAGATTATCGCCTTAATATGGTGAGCAAGTGCAAGATAAAAGGTGTTACCTGAAAGAATAGAAAAATCTGATAGATGATCTGCAATAACAAAAGCCTCTTTGAATCTGCCGGTATATATCCGATGCATAGCTTTAAGTTCAATAAATTCAGGATATAAAAAAATTAAACCAAACTTCTCAACATCTTTTTCTGACTCTTTAAGATACCTTTCTGCCTCATGAAATGCTCCCTGTTTAAGGGCAAAATCAATTCTAACAATATGGTTTAACGTGCGATATTCTGGATGAATATCTTCATGAGTTAAAGGTTGAATCTCCTGCAAAAGAGTCCGTGCCCCTGAAAAATTACCAGCACGAACATAACCAAAAGCCATAACAATAGAGGAGTTAAGCTCTATTGCACGATTAGAAACTCTCTTTGCAAGTATTCTGGCATTTTTACACGAAGAGATTCCTTTATGAATATCTACCTCACCTGCAATATATCCAAAGGCTATCTGTTGCCATAAAATAGCCCTTGCCCAATTAAAATAGGGAGTATCCTTGAGATGCAAAAGAGCTTTCTCTCCCTTTTTTATCCATTCTTCAATTTTAGCTGGAGATTTTCTTACAAAAACAGCCGCTTCAATAAGATGTGCAGTTGCCAACATAGACCCTCTTATGTCGTTTTTTGCCTCAAATAGTTCCAATGCCGTGAGAAAATCTTCGACATTTCTTTTACCGCCACGTATTCTACGAGTTATAGTCAAATAGTAAATTAACCACGGATCATTTTTAACTAAAAATTGAGGAAGAGCCTCTATCCATACTCCAAGATTAGGAAGTCGCCCCTTTACAACTTGATCTGTTGCACATTTTTTGATCATATCACTTGCCATTTTATAGTCTTGAGCTTCAAGATAGTATTGCACTGATAGCTCAATCTCCCCTCTTGCTTCAAAAAATCTTGCAGCTCTACTATTTAAATATTTAAGTTCATCTTCAGATACTTCTCTGAGAAGTGCTTTAAAGAGAAACTGCTTAAACAAAGCATTGAAACGGTAACAGGCAATTGTGCCTCTCCTACTACTATTTTGGTTAGAGAAACAACCACTTACGTTCAGTTCTCTATCAATAAGACGCTGAATAAAGAGGTTTCTCTTTTCCAAATAGCTTAGAATTTCATGTCCATTTTCTGTATCGCACAGTTGGAGAGCCATCTCTTCATCAATCTCATCAAAAAGAGATGCTTTCATCAAAAAATGTTTTATCTCTTCTGGCAGTAGAGAATAGACTTCATTGGAAAAGTACTCTAAAGTCTCTGCCGTAAGGTGTTTAGGTATTGAGGCGATAATATTGCCATTAGAAGAAGATGTATCTGTATCTCCAAAAAACGAATTAATACCATCTGTTAATCTAAATATAGACTCTGATATTAAAGCAACACCTCCTGGCCACCCTTCAGTAATACTGTGAATTTTCTTTACAGCGTCTAAAGAGATATCTTGGCTATAGTAACTCTTTAAGAACTGTTCTGTCTCTTCAATGGTAAAGGCAAGCTCTTCGTTTTTAATTATCAGACAACCATGATTTATCCTAATTTTTGAAATATTAAGAGGAGGAAACTCTCTTGATATTAAAAAGAGCCTAATTTCAGAAGAGCAATATTGAAATCTTTCTGAACAGATATGATCTATAATACTTTGTATAAGTAAATAAGCGGACGCCTTGTTATCAAGTGACTCAAGATTATCAAGTACTAAAGTTACAGGATTTGGAATAGAAGCCAATATTGAGAGTAAAATATCAACCTCTCGAGAGATATCTTCTCCAATTCCAAGAGTTGACGGTAAAGTTATGATCTTTTTAGTTATGCTTTGTAAATCACCATTTAAATGTCTGTTATAATTAGAGTTATCATATTGGCAACCATCTGATAAGTGCTCTTTGTCTATCTGCAAAAGAGCATTTATCAATAGATCAAAAAGGGTTGTATGTTCAGACTCTCTTGGAGTTAAGTGTAACCAGACCGGTCTGGCTCTATTTGTTTCTGTTTTAAGTGCTTCTCGTGATGCTGTATCATTCTGCAATTGAGAGGCAGTACAGAGTGAGCAAAATCTGCTAAGATATGATGCTATTAAAGTCGATTTGCCCTGTGCTGATTGCCCTTGCACCAAAATAAGCCGCCTATCTCTATTGCTATCAAGAAGGTTGCAGAGGCGATGACGATAAAGAACATCACTACAAAGCTGAGGCAAAGCAAAAGTACGAACACTACTCATCGTACTTTGCCTCAACTATATTAGCAATTTCATGAAGTCCTGCCATCTTAAAGAATTTGATATAGTTGTATGAAAGACCTCTCATTGTGATCTTTATCCCCTGATCGCGAATCCATTCCATAAAATAGATAAGCCAACCAATACCATCTTTAGTAATTGAAAAATCAGTTCCAAAATTAACTTCAAGCAGATTTACACCATTAAAGTCTGGTAAATTAAGATTTGGGAGATGCTGCCCATCTCTTTTTAATATATTTTTAGATGGTGATGCTGTAAGTTTACCTGAGATTTTAATAGAGATAGTGGATTTAGATACTCTATTAAAGATCAACTCTGAACTTTTTGATGTACGATTTCTAATTCTAAGCTCTGCCCGCTTTAAAGCAGATTCTAACGCTCTTTTCTCCACAGGTTTATTGATAAAATCAGAGGCATCAAGATCAAGAGCTTCAATTGCCTTCTCCATATCCCCATGACCTGTAATGATTATAACTTCGGTTTGGGAATGTTTATAGCTATTTTTATACTTGTCACTATCATAAGGTTGGTGGCAACACTCAAAAGATCGTACTTTTTTAAGAACCTCAATACCGTCCATTTTCGGCATTTTTAGATCAGTAAAGACGATCTGCGGATGCTCTTGTTCAAACAGCTCAACACCTTTTTTGCCATCTTCAGCTATAAGCACTTCATATCCGTAAGCTGTAAGAAAAAGTTTGAATATAGCAAGTGTTGGTTTTTCATCATCAATAACAAGTATTTTCATATTTAATTACCTATAGTTGTATTTATACAGGCTCATAATTTGCTGTTTTAACTATTTTATACAGCAATTTGATCAAAGTAGAAAATGATTTAAGAGGTTGCCACTATATCTGTTTTCTAATATTGTAATTGAAAAGAGGTTGCTGTTCCAATATAAAAATTTATTTCTAATAAAAAGAACTATTCTAAAAAGGAGAGATGAAAATGGAATCAAACATATTGCATCCTGGCAAATTACTTGCACTTTCAGGTTCTTACTGGCAAACATGCACCCTACATGGAGGAGTCAAACTTGATATTTTTACAACTATAGGGGATGATAACCTCACAGCAGAGGAGGTTGCAAAAAAGATAGGTGCGACTGTCCGAAGCCTCTCCATGTTGCTCGATGCTCTCTGTGCAATGGAGCTACTTAAAAAAGAGGGTTTAGAAGGAGAATTAAAATACTCAAATACAGCAATATCATCAACTTTTTTATCAAAAAGCTCCTCAGAATATATAGGTTTTATGATAATGCACCATCACCATCTTGTGGAGTCGTGGTCACGATTGAGTGAATCAGTTATGATAGGAAAGCCTGTTCGTGCCAGAGCATCTTTTGAAGAGCAGGAGAAGAGAGAGAGCTTTTTAATGGGTATGTTTAACATTGCAATGCAGACAGCTCCAGAACTTGTACCAACTGTTGATCTTTCAGGCAGAAGAACTCTACTTGATCTTGGAGGAGGACCAGGTACCTATGCAATTCAGTTCTGTATGCACAACCCACAACTTACGGCAGTTGTGTTTGATCTTCCAACAACTCGACCATTTGCAGAAAAGACCATTGAGCGATTTGGGCAACGCAGCCGGATATCTTTTCAAGATGGAGATTTCATTAAAGACCCAATAAATGGAAAGTATGATGTTGTGTGGATATCTCACATTCTTCATGGAGACTCACCTGCTGACTGTCAAGAGATTATAAAAAAAGCTGTATCAGCACTTGAAACTAATGGAATGGTAATTGTTCACGAGTTTATCTTAAACAACAAAAAGGATGGACCTCTGTTTCCAGCCCTATTTTCACTAAATATGCTTTTAGGAACTGAAGGGGGGCAAGCCTATTCAGAAGAGGAGATTATGGGGATGCTTGAAAATGCTGGCTGTAAAGATATTTTTCGTACACCATACAGAGGACCTATGGAGTCTGGACTAATTATAGGAGCTAAAAAATAACAGCAAACCACTATTTAGCAACCTATACCTATTAAATTAAACTTAAGTCATAAAAATAACGTCAGTTTTAAACACGGAAACTCAAAAAATATGTTAAAATTTGAAGTATCACAACAGTGCCAAACAAGTGGTGCACGCACAGGAGTAATTACAACTTCGCATGGAGAGATAAAAACCCCAATTTTTATGCCTGTAGGTACTCTTGGGAGCGTCAAATCAGTTTCGGTTGAAGATTTAAAAGATTGCGGAGCACAGATTATACTTGGAAACACGTATCATCTATATTTAAGACCCGGGGGCGATGTAATATCACATTTAGAAGGGCTTCATAAATTTATGAACTGGGATAGACCGATCTTAACTGATAGCGGGGGATTTCAGTTCTTCTCCCTTGCAAAACTTGCCAAATTCAGTGATGAAGGAGTCTCCTTTCAATCTCACATTGATGGCTCTGCCCATAAATTTACACCAGAAAAAGCTGTGAAAATTCAATCTAATCTTGGCTCTGATATTATTATGTCGTTAGATTGGTGCATCGGACACCCTGCCACAAAAAAGGAGAGCATGGAGGCTTTACAAAAGACAACCCAATGGGCAAAAAGGGGGTTGGATTTCTGGAAGTCTCAATGCTTAGAACTATGCAGCTACAAATTGCCAAATGCACTCTTTGGAATTGTACAAGGTGGAATGTATAAAGAGCTTAGAAGCATCTCGGCAGAGCAGCTTATTGAGCTTGATTTTCCGGGTTACGCTGTCGGCGGCTTAAGTGTTGGAGAGCCTACAGATTTAATGTACGAAATTGCTGCTCATACAGTGCCCCTGCTTCCATATAATAAGCCTCGTTATGTTATGGGTGTTGGAACACCTGAAAACCTTGTTGAGATGGTAGGAATGGGTGTTGATATGTTTGATTGCGTTATGCCGTCTCGGAATGCAAGAAATGGTCAGCTATTCACGCAAGAGGGCACAATCAATATATCTAATGCAGGATTTAGGTTAGATAGAGATCCAATTGACAAAAGTTGCGGTTGCTATACATGCCAAAACTATTCAAGAGCGTATCTGCGTCATCTTTACAAATCACGGGAGCTGCTCGCATATCGCTTAAACACAATTCATAATCTTCATTTTTATCTAAATTTAATGAGCCAGATACGCCAAGCGATTGAAGGAGGATATTTTACCAAATTTCAGGACCAATTCAGGCGAGAGAGAGCTCTCTAAATTTTTATAACATGCTATTATTCCAGCAATTCTAATTTTGGGAGTTGTCCTATGATAATTTTTATAGCCGAGCGATAAAATGCACGGCTAAAATTGCTGGCATTATTCAATTTTTATAAAATTGTTATCAAGAAATTTATCTGCTTTGATTTTAAATTGAACTGATGGATAAATCTCTCTTAAACGCTCAATATTACGATTTTTATCACCTCTAAGCCTTGAAATTGAAGCTGGATTGACCGTCAAAGTTATAGATTTAATCTCAGCATCAATTATATTTTTGCTCTGACCGCGGCAATAGAGTTTTATCTTATCATTGTAATTATCATTACTAATATCTTTAGAAGAGAGCACTTTCTCAATTAAATAAACTGTTTTATCAAAAAAGAGTTCAGAATAGACCAAATGCCCAAATGCAGGATGCCAAGGACCAGCAACCATGGATAGTTTATCTTGAAGCATATCTGATGCCTGCAACCCCATTCTGATGACTTGAATATTGTGTTCTTGAAATATTAGAAATATCTCTTTTACAAGCTGGACAGACGCATCTAACTCTAATGGCTTATATCTACCCGCTCGATACCAACGGGCAATAAGGCTACCTTCAAGAACAACCAATGGATATATTCGTACAAAATCAGGTTTAAGCTCTGCTATTTTCTGTGCTGTCTCAATATCATCTTTAAATTGTGCTGTCTTAATACTATCTTTAAACTTTGATTCCCGAATGTTATCTGTAAATTCAGCTTTATCGCAACTGGCTCTGTTATCGACATATTCAGATGGAAGTCCCACCATCATCTGCATACCAGTTATGAACTTTTTTCCTATTTTCCTGTTTGAAGGAGGAGTAGTTAAGTTTTTCACAGGCGATTTTGTATATAGCTCGCTTCTATCAAACTCTTTTAATATACGTACAGCCTTTATTGTATCTTCTGATGTATGTCCTCGTCTTGCCATTTTTAGAACCTGATCGCTCATTGATTGAACTCCAATCTCAATAGTTGAGACAGAGTAAGGTGTTATAAGATCAAGAATCTCTTTTGTTATTGTATCTGGACGGGTGGAGAAACGTATAGAGTCGATTTTGCCTTTATCTGCAAGTTTTTGAGCAGATGAAAGAAGGTATGTTATCTCGTCTGGTTTAAGACCAAGAAAATTTCCCCCAAAAAATGCAAGCTGAACCTCTTCTCTTTCTCCTCTGTAAGGGAGAAACTCTTCTACGACCTTCTGTATCTCCTCATCAGATGGAATTATATATCTTTTGCTCTTCTGTGTTATTATGGATTGATTGCAGAATGCACACTTGTGAGGGCATCCTGAATGGGGGATAAATATTGGAATTACAAGGGGTTTAGAGCTATTCAATTTATTAAATCTCATACGAGCAAAACAACACGATTTCTGCCATCATGCTTAGCTTTATAAAGAGCTGCATCTGCTCTCTTCAATAAGGTGGTATGGCTATTCTCATCTCCCTTTTCAAAAGATAGAACAACTGAAGATACTCCAATACTTACTGTTACAACCCCTACCGGTGTAACCATTACATGTGTAATCAAATCTACAGAAGCATTTAAAACAGATGGTGTGAAAATCAACAACCCAATAAGGCTACTGACAAACACAAGATAATGTTTTCTGTTTCTTGAAAATAGAAATTGCATTTGCTGCTGCATTCTGTTCGGCTGACTTTTTATTTTTTCCCTCGCCTTTTGCCTCAATATCACAGACATTTAATACTACCTCAAAAGTCTTATCGTGATCTGGTCCGGTTTCGTGTAATATTTTGTAACATGGAGTAAAATTTCCCATCTCCTGAACCATCTCCTGAAGCATACTTTTATAATCGCAAGTATCATTGACCGAAGTTATCTGACTTATCTGGACATCGAAATAGAGGGCTATAAGCTCACAGGTATCTTTAAATCCAATCTCAAGATAGATCGCTGCAATTATCGCCTCAAATGTGTCAGCAAGAATTGAGTTCTTTTCTGAACCGCGAGATAGTCGCTCACCTCTACCAAGAGAGATAAATCTTCCAACATCCATTCCCCTTGCAATTGCTGCAAGACTTGCTTCACTTACAAGCGTTGATCTTAACTTTGATAACTCCCCCTCTTTCATATTGGGAAATTTTTGCATAAGAAGATGAGCTATCGCAAGCCCAAGCACTGCATCACCAAGAAATTCAAGTCTCTGATTATCTGTGATATTAAGCGATTGTACCTCATTAATATATGAGCTGTGGCAAAGAGCTGTCATAAGCAAGTTTTTTTCATTAAAGGAGTAGCAGAGGTTATTTTCAAGTTTTACAATGTGTTTGCTATCTTTTCTTACCCTATCAACAGCAAGACAGAGGGCTTTATAATGGTCGTTTGAGATTGCAAGATTTCCTATTCCGCTTCCCATTTCAACTTTAGGCTTCATTGTCCCATGAAAATCAGAACCTCCTGTCATCAAAAGCCCTTTTTTCTGTGCAAGTTTGGCAAAATATCGGGACTGTTCTTCACAGTGATCTGTATGAAACACCTCAATACCCATAAGCCCCATACCAATAAGCTGGGATATAAAATACTCTATAGGGTAATACCTATTTGGATAAGAGGGATTATCTATTTTGATAAGTCCAGGATGTGCAAGAACAGGAACGCCACCAGCTTCAGTAATAATTTTAATGGCATCCATGCAAGAAAGTCTAAACTTATCTATATATGCAGGCTTTCCTTTCCCAAGGTAGCGATCAAACGCATCGTCAAAAGATGAGGCATAGCCCTTTTCAACCATAGCTTTTGCAATGTGCGGGCGTCCAATCTGCCCAGAACCACTGATAGCTATAACCTCATCCATTGTCAAAGCAAATCCCAACTGTTGAAGTCTCTCAAGAATAAGTGGATTTCTGTTTGCCCGAGCTTCTCTTAATTTCTCTAAGGTTATATTTATCTGTCTGTCATAAATACTAAATCCATATCCTAAAATGTGAATACTTCCATCGTCTCCATAACCTGGCAGAGGCTGGGCACTAATCTCAAGTCCTGTGATAAACTCTAAATTATGAGGAATACCAGCCTCAATAACCTCCTTGACACCATCTATAGTATCATGATCTGTAATTGCAATTGCATTAATTGATTTGGAGATTGCCATATTGATAATTTCAGTAGGTGTAAAAGAGCCATCTGAGGCTGTTGAATGTATGTGTAGATCGATCACAGCACGCTTTCCATTAGGTTTATATATTTTCCTTTAAGATAAAAATCCAAATTAATTATAATTACATTTTCACTATCGATCTTAATTATTACATTCCAAGAGCCTTCTCCATAACTTCATCTCGTGTTTTACACTCAATACACTGCGTTGTTACAGGTCTTGCCTTTAATCTCGCGATTGAAATATCGTCTCCACAAGATTCACAGATTCCGTAAGTACTGTTTTCGATTCGCATCAAAGCCTCTTTAACTTTTTTAATCAACTTATGCTCTCTGTCCCTAATTCTAAGTTCAAAGTTACGTTCAGCTTCATGAGAAGCTCTGTCTGTGGGGTCTGCAAAGTTATCCTTAGGTATAGTCATCTCATTTACAGTCTCATCTGCATGGGAAATGAGATCGTTGAGTCTTTCAGTCAAAAGATTTTTGAAAAATTCTAAGTCCTTATCTTCCATTATTTTTACCCTTTACCTAATTTGAGAGAGGATTTTTAATCCCCATTCATGTTATTGATGTTGAAAATCTCTCTTGCTGCGTTTAAATAAAATGTACTGTCTCTATGATTTCCCGTATTTTTCAGAAACCTTATTGGATCATGCATTATTTTGCTTATAATTGCACGACTCATTCTCTTTATAGCATCCTGCTCATCCTCTTTAAGATGAAGCGAATTTAAAGTCTTTTCTATTTCTGATTCGGTGATTTTTTCAATCTTCTCCCTTATTGCAACTATGGTTGGAACTACGTCAAGGTTTTCAAGCCATCTTTGAAATTTAATTACAGCCTCATCAACAAGTCTTTCTCCCTTGACAGCCTCTTTTTTTCTTTCAGCCATATTGTCATCAACAATGCTTTGGAGATCATCAATGTCGTATAGATAAGCATTATCAATTTTATGTATTTCAGGGTCAATATCTCTTGGTACTGCAATATCAATAAAAAATAGAGGTCTGCTTTTTCGCAAAGACATACACTTTTTCACATGAGAAAAAGTTAGAACATATTCGGTTGCACCGGTTGAGCTTATAATAATATCAACGTCTTTTAGCAATCTATCCCGCTCTTCAAATCTAACAGCCTCAGCATTAGCAAAATTTTTGTCAGTTTCAACAAAATTTTGGTTGCATCTTCTGCTATCATACTCCCCCTTAACTCCATTGAACTTATCTGCAAGAGCTACAGCATTTTCAAAGGTTCTATTTGCAACGATAATATTTTTGACCCCATGAGATATAAGATGTTCAACCGCAAGCTCTGCCATTTCTCCGGCACCAAGAAGCATAACCTTATGTTGACTCAAATCACTAAATATCTTGTTAGCAAGCTCAATTGCAGCATAGCTAATTGAAACAGCATTATCTCCAATACCAGTCTCTCTTCTAACCTTTTTTGCAATACTAAATGCTTTGTGCATAAGCCTATTGATAACAACACCGGAAGATTTATTTGCAGCAGCTAAACGATAAGCAGATTTTACTTGACCTAAAATTTGAGGCTCTCCAATGATCATAGAGTCAAGACTTGAGGCAACCCGAAACAGATGTCTTATAGCATCATTGCCTTTATAGATATACAAAGAGTCTTTAAAACGAGTTGCTGGCAAATTCTTATATTGTGAGAGAAAATCTATCATTAATTGAATTGAATCTTGTTTTTGCTGGTTATTTTTCTCTCCAGACTGGATATCTTGCTCTTGTGCAGATATAAAAACTATCTCCATTCTGTTGCAAGTGGAAAATATCATTGCCTCTTTTATCTGTGTATAGCTTCTAAGAGCGTTCAAGGCATTAGCAGACTCTTCTGAAGTGAATGCAAGTGCTTCTCTAAGTTCAACCGCTGCTGTTTTATGGTTAAGTCCAATAAGTGTGATATCTGACATTCTGTTCCAGTAATTATATTTATGTATAAAAGAGAAGTAATTAAACAAACTCCATTATATTTTAATTTATATAATATTTATCTATAAGTTATTTTGTAAAAGGCTGATGATGTCCGCCAATCAACAGATTGACTCCAAAAAGTGTGAACAGAAGAACTGCAAATCCAATAATAGTCATTATTGCAGATTTTCTTCCACGCCATCCTGATGTTAATCGCCCATGAAGCAGAGCGGCATAAATAAGCCAAGTTACTGCTGACCATATCTCTTTTGGATCCCAGCTCCAAAATGTTCCCCAGACGTTTTTTGCATAGATAAGCCCTGTAATCAATCCAGCAGTCAACATGGTAAACCCTGTAATAACGCTGGTGTAACTGGTGCTGTCAAGAAGGGCAAGAGATGGCAGACGTTTATAGAAAAAACCTCGCTTCTTCTCCTTAATAGCCCTCTCCTGAATAAGATATAAAATTCCAGCACCGCAGGCTAAAGCTAAAGCTGCCTCTCCTGTAAATATAAGTACAATATGAGAGACAAGCCAAAACCCCTTTAAAAAAGATGCCTTTACCGGTGGAGTATCAGGAGCTATGAGAGCTGCAATCATCATTATAACAACAAGAGGAGAGGCAAATAGTCCGAGAATTTTTAGATTAAATTTTTGGTTAAGAACAATATATGTAGCAGCAAGGGCAAGAGATGCTACATATAGGGTCTGCTGAAGGTTGTATGCAGGCAATGTTCCCATCATTACTGTAGTTATACATATCCCTACAAAATGGAGCAGTGCACCTGCACAGATTAGAAAAAATCCATAATTTTGGAACTCCTCTCTCTGCTTAAAAAGATAGGAGATATATGCTGCCATGCTCCCTGTATAGACTGCGGTTGCAATTAAAAACAGAGTGTATGATATGTTCTCTAATGTCATATTATTCTCCGAAGATAAAATCTTGATATGATGGGAGGAGAGTACAATTCTCTATAAGCTCTTTATAGCTACCCAAAATCTTATTGAGTGTACTTTCGATCTTTGAGTAGTCGTTTGATGCAATCTGTCTTAGAAGGTCTGAGTTAATAAGCTGCCTAAAAATCTCAGCATCTGTTTGAGATGAAAGATTTTGAGCTAAGAGCCACTTTCTTATCTTACCCATTAATACAATAAAATCTGCATACTCTTGACCAAACTGTAGCTCAAGCTCTTTCCTAAGTTTCTTAGCAAGAGCAGGACTGTTGCCAGATGTCGAGATAGTAATTACAAGGTCTCCCCTTTGGACAATTGAAGGAAGCACAAAAGAGCTTCCTTCTGGAAAATCTGCAATATTGCACAAAACATCTCTTTGTTTTGCATCATAAGCAATTTGGCGGTTAACATCCATATTATCAGTTGCACCGATAACCAAAAAGGTGGAATTAAGGTCATTGGAATCATAAGGCTTTTTAATGGAGATGATTTTTCCACTATTTTTAAAGTTAAGCTCATCTTTTTCAAACTTGTCAAAGGGTGTCTCTATTTTACAATAGATATCTGTTTTTTTAACAAACTCATCAGAAAAAAAAGGGCTAACAACTTTAACAATTGCCCTGCAACGTGCAAGTGTTATAGCCTTTCTTGCACCGACACTGCCACCTCCAACAACAAGACAGTTCTTATTAGCTATATCAAGTGATATTGGATAGTATTTAAGACTATCAAGGTTGTTACTACAATCTAAATTTAATGCACCTTTTTGATTCAAACTCAGACTCTCCTATCTATGAAAAACAGGTATTATATAGTAAAAAAATAAATTTTTTCAATCATTAATATTGAGTGAGCTTATAAAAAAGAGAGAACTCAACAAACAAAAAAAGTGCAAGGACTTTAAAGACCCCTTAAGCACAAAAAACAAAAAAAATTTATCAAGGGGATAAAGCTATGCACTTTTTAATATGGTCTGTTTTACTAAAAGCTGGTTTAAAAATAAAAGTTTCTGATATACTCAGATAACTGTTTAGTTAAAGATAAAATCTTTGTTGCATGTTCTAAACTCAGAGAGCCTGTTCCGCAGCTTGGGGTGATAAGACTTTGAGACATAATAGCCTCACGATTAACACCTATTGACACCAACTGCTCAACCTGATTTTCCCACATCTGACAAAGAGAGGTTAAGTCAGCATTTTCAACATATTCAGGGTTTTCAGTTGGAACAACTCCCCAAGCAAGAATCCCACCTTTTTCTATAAATTTCTTTAATTGCTCACGATAGAGAATCAGCCTGTCAAAATAGGAGTAGGCATCAAAATTGATTATATCTGTGCCAGACTCTAAAGCCAATGTCCAATCTCCATTTGCACAGATATGAATGCCTGCAATTCCACCCGCTTGATGAACTGAATCAATCCCCTCTTTAAGAGAATCGATAATCTGCTCACGTGTAATGCTAATATATGTTGAAGAGCCAAACCCAACAACGCCTGGCTCATCAAAGAATATAATGGGTTTACATGGCGTGTCGAGCTTTGATAGCTGAAATACCTGCCATCTTGCATTCATAGCAACCTGTTTAGTTACAATATCTCTCATACGTTCATCGTAAAAAAGAAGCCTACCAGCTTGATCCTTGACACCAATGCCCATTGTAATCGGTCCTGTAACCTGACCTTTTACAGCAACTGGAACTTTAGGAAGAGATTTAATCGTTTCGATAAAAACAGAAAAACCTTTTGCAGTAGCATCGGTTAAGGCAAATCTTGAGTGATTCAAGGTCGATTTTGAACTGTTACCACTATCAGAATCAAAATCCTCAAACCTTGAAGGGCTTTCAATTATAGAGATATACTCTTCATAAAAGGCAAGCACATCATCTTCAAAATTCTCTTGTGATGTATCAATATAAAAATCTTTCTCTTTAGATAAACCGCTCTCTTTTATCACAAGACCCGGAATTCCGGTCAGAAACTGATAGAGCATACCCTCTTCTTTATAGATTGGCAGTTGGACCCACAGAGGAATTTCAGGAGTGTATTTAAGCATAAGTTCTGTTGCCTCAAGATGGTCAGCCATGGGTAGGCTTCCTACAAGAAGAGGCAGGCAGTTTGGTTTAAAATCAATCATGGTTACTTATTCCTTATCCGCTATTTTGCAGGTTTAGACACTATGCTCTTTGCCTGTTCAACAATATTTTCCATGTTGATCCCGTACTCTTGAAGTACCCTTTCACCCGGGGCAGATGCTCCAAATTGGTTGATTCCAATAATTTTACCTTTCTCTCCAACATATCGCTCCCAACCCATTGTAATACCAGCCTCTACAGCAAGTCTTAATTTAATATCATGAGGCAGTATTCTCTCCTTGTATGGGGCTGGTGCTTTTTCAAATAGCTCCCAGCTTGGCATACTAACAACCCTTGCGTTAATTTGAGCTTTTTCAAGCTCAACGGCTGCATTAACACACAGATGAACTTCAGAGCCTGAGGCAATCAAAATAATGTCAATATCTCCTTTATCTTTATTAACATCTCTAAGAATATAGGCACCATAACGCAACACTCCATCTCTTCCTGTCTGGTCTTTTTCTAAAATTGGAAGATTCTGACGGCTTAAGATAAGAGCTGTAGGAGCATCAACAGTTGTTAAAGCAACTCTCCACGCATCTGCTGTCTCATTGGCATCTGCTGGACGAATAACATGAAGATTAGGAATTGCCCTTAAAGATGCAATATGCTCAATAGGCTGATGCGTTGGACCATCTTCTCCTACTGCTACGCTGTCATGTGTAAACACATAAATTATCGGCAGTTTCATCAAAGATGCAACCCTTACAGCCGGACGGACATAATCGGCAAACACAAGAAATGTTCCGCCATAAGGACGAATGCCACCATGCAGGTACATTCCAGACATAATCGCACCCATTGCATGTTCGCGCACTCCAAAGCGGATGTTTCTGCCGTGATAGGAATCTTTTTGAAAATCATCAAATCCAGAGAGGTATGTGTTGTTAGATGGTGCTAAATCAGCAGAGCCTCCCATAAGAACAGGCAGATTTTTTGCAATTGCATTTAAAACCTTGCCTGATGCTGCACGGGTTGCAATTGGTTTATCTGCTGGAGAGAAGATAGGAATCTCTTTATCCCAACCGTCAGTAAGATAACCGCTAACTGCATCAACAAACTCAGCAGTTTTTTCAGGAAATTTTTGTTTATAACTATCAAAAATTTCCTGCCATTCACGCTCTTGAGCTTCTCCCCGCTCAACAGCTTTACGGCACTCTGTTAAAACCTCATCAGGCACGTAAAAATCTTTATCTGCCGGCACTCCATAAAACTCTTTTACCAACTTTATCTCATCTGCTCCCAAAGGAGAGCCGTGGGCACTTGATTTGCCCTGTTTGTTTGGGCTTCCGTAAGCAATCTGAGTCTTTATTTTTATAAGAGTCGGCTTTTGGGTCTCTTTTTGGGCTGCCTCAATAGCATTGCCGATTGCATCAGTATCATTGCCGTCATCAACCACAATAACCTGCCAATTCATTGCCTCAAACTTTGCCTTAACATCTTCTGTAAATGCAATTGATGTAGAGCCTTCAATTGAGATAGAGTTGTCATCGTAAAGGCAGATAAGTTTCCCAAGACCAAGATGTCCTGCAAGTGATACAGCTTCAGATGCAACCCCCTCCATTAAGTCGCCATCTCCGCACATTATGTATGTAAAGTGGTTGACAAGCTCTTTTGTCTCTGTGTTAAATCTTGCTGCTAAATGGCGCTCTGCCATAGCCATGCCAACAGCATTGGCAACTCCCTGTCCAAGAGGACCAGTTGTGGTTTCAACTCCCGGTGTGTGTCCAAATTCAGGGTGTCCCGGGGTTCTGCTTTTCCACTGTCTAAAATTTTTTAGATCATTAAGTGTAAGACCATAGCCGTCAAGGTAGAGCAGGCTGTAAAGCAGCATTGAAGCGTGTCCACCAGATAATACAAATCTATCTCTGTCACTCCATGCAGGATTTGCAGGATTGTGCTTCATATATCTGTTCCATAAGACATAAGCTGTTGGAGCAAGTCCCATTGGTGCTCCGGGGTGACCTGAGTTTGCCCGTTGAATGGCATCAATTGACAAGGTTCTTATTGTGTTAATACATAGCTGTTCAAGCTCTTTGGTGGCACAAGCCATTGTTATCTCCTGTGTTTTTGTAATTTAATTTTTTGTTCTACTAAAATAGTTTATTATCGATTGGGCATTTAACCATTTTTTTAATGGTCATCACTCTGTCATCTCCAATGGATTGACCCCATATTTTTCTAAGATTACTCTATACTCCTGAGAGTTTTTAAACTTTGAAAGAGCTATGGAGAAATCATCACACAACTGTTTAAGCCCTTTTACTTTGGAAAAACCAACATATAACTTCTGTGTATGAATTGGTGGGTTAAGGAATTTAATTTTATCCTTTACATTCATTTTTAAAGCATATCCACTTATAACTACCTGATTCTCAGCAGCCAAATCATGCCTGTCATTTAAAAGTTTTTTGATAAGCATCTGGGCGTTTTGTGCATAATCCTTTTTAAGGTAATAGGCTTTATCAAAAGAGTCACCATAGCTAAATCCAGATATAACTCCTATAGTATAACTCTTTAAATCTTCATAGGAACCTTTAAATTCAATATTATTTCCAACCTTTGTAAACAACACTGTTTTTGAAAGGCTTATGTAATTGTCAGGAAAGAGAGTGTATTTATCTCTTTCAGGAGTTTTTAGAAGAGAGACAACTGCATCTGCTGACCCCTCCTCTAAACTATTTAAACATCTTCTCCATGGATATTTTATGAAATCAGTTTCGATATTAAGACTCTTCATAACAGCTTTAAAAATTTCAATCTCAAACCCAAGAGCCTCACCGTTTTCTTTATATGTATATGGAAACCAATCTGTATATACAACATCGATTTTACTTGTCTGACTGTAGATTTTCTCACAGCAGATTGTATATACAACAATAAGAACAGACAGATAACTTACAATAATTTTTTTCTTAAAGGTTTTCATAATATAAAAGCCTATCTACAATTATTAGAACTTCAAAAAATTCACAAAGTAGAGTTAAAGAGCTCTCATATACTCAGGCTTAAGCCGTACTTTACCTTCAAGAGCTTGTGATATCAAAGCAAGCGTTTTCTCCTTATCACGTGGAATATGCGCCCTGATTGGGAGATAATTTGAGGCGTGGTTTGCATGAAAAAGTCCGTTAGTAAGATTGGTGGTTGCAATCATAGTACCAAGTTCCTTTAGCATCTCATCAGGTGTTATAAGCTCAAATTTGCCATTCTGATAATCTGTGTGCATTGGCGTTCCGGGTATCAACATCAGACTTAATGCACCAACATATTCAGGGTCTATAGCAGACAAGACACGTCCAGTTTCTGTTGCATGAATATGAGATCGATATCTTCCCGCAAGTCCAAGCAGTACAGTTATAGATAGTTGAATCCCAGCACTTCGGAGTTTTTTTCCCATCTCAACCATTTTGTAAGAATCAGAACCTTTGTTAATACGCTTCAAAGTTACATCATCACCAGTTTCAAGTCCCATATAGGCAATTTTTAAGCCAAGAGCATTTAGCTCTTTGAGTTCATCAACGGTTTTCATCTTTATACTCTTTGCATTAGCATAAAGCCCAACTCTTTCAACCCACGGGAGGCGTTGCTTGATTCTTTCAAGAATTGGAACAAGTCTTTTTTGCGGAATTATAAGAGCATCACCGTCACAGATAAATAGCCTTGTCTGTCTTTTGCAATATTTAGCTGCGAACTCAATATCCTCAAATATAATATCATCTTTTTTTATGGTAAAACGCTCTCCTTTATACGCTCCGCAAAAGGTGCATTTATTGTGAGAACACCCAACAGTAACCTGAAGCAGAATACTGTAAGCCTCACTTGGTGGTCTTATTATATTGCCTTGGTAGTGCATAATCTCTTTAACCTTTTATATAAAAGTAGTTTCAACGATCTATATTAACCTTTACTATATCAAATTATTATCAAATTTCATGTAATTTTCCAACCGGCATTAAGAAGATTTAAGTCTATTATTTTAAGTAGAGATTTACAAGAATGGAAATTAAGGAAGATAATAGCGTAGCCATTTAGTTAAGATATCAGAATTTATAAAGTTGAAGCATTATTCAAATCAGTCCAAAGGCTCAATGTATAACAGAAATAGTATTAATTTAATACAAATCTTAAGCAGTAATACATCTAAGTGCAAGTGATGGAATTTTATCGATATCTTCAACATAATCTACACACCCAAGTCTTACAGCTTCTCTTGGCATACCATAAACAACACAAGAGTTTTCATCTTGGGCAATATTAATTGCCCCAGCCTCTTTCATTGCAGCCATTCCAGATGCACCATCACTTCCCATGCCTGTCAAAATGATACCGAGTGAATTGGCTCCTGCATACTTTGCTACAGATTTAAACAGCACATCAACCGATGGTCTTTGATGGTGAACCATTGGTCCCTGTTTTACCTCAACATAATATCGTGCTCCACTTCTTTTAAGAAGCATGTGATAGTTACCGGGTGCAATTAGTATTTTTCCGTTTAATACTGCTTCACCATTTTCTGCCTCTTTTACCTCCATTTCACAAAGAGAGTTCATTCTCTCTGCAAATGTAGTAGTAAACTGTGCCGGCATGTGCTGCACTATAAGCACTCCAGGGGAATTTCGAGGGAAACGGGTAATCACCCGTTTTATTGCCTCTGTTCCACCAGTAGAAGCTCCTATAGCAATAAGTTTATTTGTAGTTGCAGCAAGAGCTTTTGAGTTAATTTGCACTACAGTTTTTTGCCTATTTTGACTCTCATCTTCTGATGAGAGCTTTCTCTTTGATACCCGAACACCATAAACAGCTCTTATCTTCTCAGCAAGCTGAATACTCATATCTCCAACTGAATAGGCAGCACTTGGCTTTGATATAACCTCCAATGCACCAATAGAGAGAGCTTCCAATGCAAGTTTACTTCCCTTTGGAGTTAAAGAACTTACAATAATAACAGGTAATGGGTAGTGCTGCATCAATTTCTTTAAAAATGTAATACCATCCATACGAGGCATTTCAATATCAAGAGTTATTACATCAGGCTTTAAACTTACAATCTTATCCCTTGCAACGTAAGGATCCGGTGCTGTACCAACGACCTCGATATCTCTCTCTTTTGAAAGCTCTTGAGAAAAGACCTTTCTGACAATTGCTGAGTCATCTACAACAAGTACCTTTATCGGTTTAATAATCATAAAGTTACACCCAAATAGTGATGGTTATCATAGTGTTTTATCAATATGTACTATAATTTCCATAGAGCTATCAATCGTGTCAATCACAATTAATGGAGATTTAGAATAGCTTCCCATCTCTTTAGCAATACTTACAATAGAGGCAGTATTAATCTCTGGCACTCCAAGACAAAACGATAGTTCACTGTCGATTTTACTAAAGGTATTTCCAGCTAACATATTGAGAGCCTCTTTCAATGTACCTTCAAGATGCTCGTCCGTTAGATTCTGCCTTTTTTCTCCCATAAAATTCTCGGTCATTATGATAAGAAGATTTTCAGGTACTATAAGAGCTATTGTTCCAGAAAAAGTTCCATGAAATGTAATTATAGCAGACTCAATCGACTCTGAACCATAAGTACCATTAGATTTTAAGAGAGGAGATTCGCCAACTGTGGTGTAACCATCACGAGGCTGCACAAGAATGTAAAACATAGTTTCCATAACTTCAGAAATCGAAATCACTATCTGATTCATCAGACTGCTCATTGTCATAACACTCTCCAAGAATACCTGTTATCATATCTCTTATCTGTTCCGGGGTGAAGGGTTTTTTTATATAACCTGCTGCACCGCTCTTCATAAATTGATCTATTTTCTGCCGACTGCCTTCGGTAGTTACCACCACAACAGGAATATCTTTAAATAGATCACTTTTCTTCATATTCTCAAGCATCTCAAGACCATTCATTCCTGGCATTGTAAAATCAGTTACAACAATATCAATCCAGTGATTTCTAAGTCTTTCAAGAGCTTCTATACCACTTTCAGCTTCATAAAAATCTGAACCAGAATATCCTGCTGCTTTAAACGCTTTTTTGATTACAGATCTCATTGGCATAGAGTCATCTACAAGTAAAATTGAGAATGTCATACAATTGACCTCAAATAGTATATTTATACAACATGTAAAAGCTCTTCAACCTTTTGCATGTTGATTGTAAAATCAGCAATAATCTTGGAAATATCATCTGGAGAAATAGTAAGTTCACGAATAATCTTATCGTTAAAACGATATGCAAGCCCGTCAACACCAACACCTAAACCCATCATCATGCAGATACAGTCAGAAAGATAGACAATCGCAGTCTCTTTATCTCTTCCTACAATCTCGTCAGGAATATGGTGATTTCTTATAATATTTACCATTTTAGGGCTAAATTTCCATATTTTTGCAATCATCGCACCAATTTCAGCGTGATCTGTACCAATAACTTTCTTTTCAGCCTCAATAAAGCTATACCCACTATGTTCAATTAAGTTCTGTATCTTATCTGAAGATATTTGGATGAATTTATCCAGCACGGTTTTACCAATATCTTTTAACAGAGCTGCTGTGAAGATGGTATTTTTACTTTCAGGAGCTATTTTATTGGCAATGTTTTTTGCAATAAGAGCAGATGAGACAGCATGTTTCCACATTGCACCTTCATGGAGACCATAGCCTTTCCAAGATTTATTCAATGTTTTGGAGCTTGCATTAAGCAAAGCAATCTCTACAACCTGATCAATACCAAGTATTGCTACAGCATCTTTTATCGACTCTACAGGATTGGCAAGACCAAAAAAAGCAGAGTTACATGTTCTCAAAATGCTTGCAGTTACAGCAGGATCATATTGAATAATCTTTGCAATATCTTGCATAGATACAGAGTGGTTATCTATCATCTCAACTATCTGATTAGCAATTGCTGGTATGGGCTTTAAATTTTTAATATCCTTGATAAGCATCTGAATAGGAGTCATATTTTAACCTCACTTGAACCAGATGTTTTGATAAAAATATCTCCAGTACCTATCTCTAAACGAACCGTTCTATTAACATTGCCGCCCACATCTTCATAGTTGATGAGAACATTATTTTTAAATAAAATTTTTTTCATTGCCATGTAGTTACGCTTTCCAATATTAAAAAAACCCTTCTGATCAAGTATCTGAGAGCCTCCGAATACAGCAACTCTCATTCTTTTTTTATTAGCATTATACTTGTAGGTCTCTTTAAAAAGCAGTGGGATACCACTGTCTGCAAACATATATGGATTACGTTCAGCCTTTTCCCTATCAATAGATGATTCTGGCAGCATATAATGAAGTATTCCTCCAACTTTTACAAATGGATCGAAGATAACAACTCCAATGCAAGAGCCCAATGAATATGTGATGATATCACTATTCGGGTCATTACTAACTTTCATATCTGAAACACCGACTATAAGTTTCAATGCATTAGACCTCATTATAACTCTACACTACTCAATAAAAAGAGATAGCTAAGTAGCTTATACATTAGAGGCAAGTTCAAAGATGCCGTGCATGTCAAGAATCAGCCCAACCTTTCCATCCGCAAGTATTGCTCCTCCTGAAAAACCTGCTATATTACCAAGGCTACAACCAAGACTTTTTATAACATATTCATCTTTTCCTAAAAGCTCATCTACAAGTAAGCCTCTCTTTTCATCTTTAGACTCTACTACAACCACCAGACTTTTCCATGGAGGTAGATCGTCACTATCTACATTACAGATACTCTTCATACGAATAAGAGGAATAAGCTCATCACGCTCCTTAATCATCTCACCTTTACCTTTGAGGGTAAAACAATCTTTTCTATCTGGTCTAAACGATCTATGAATAGAGATTGTTGGTATAACATATCTCTCTTTACCAACTCTTATTAACATTCCGTCAATTATAGCAAGTGTTAGGGGAAGGCTAATTGTAAAGCAAGTACCACGCCCTTTACCTGAACGAATATCAAGATTACCCCTAAATTTTTCAATACCATCCTTAACAACATCCATTCCAACACCTCTTCCTGAAATATCTGTAACAGTGTTGGCAGTTGAAAAACCGGGTGACATAATAAGATTAAATATCTGGCTATCTGTAAGCGTATTATCTTTTTTGATAAGACCCGCAGCAATAGCTTTTTCGACAATTCTATTTTTGTCTAAACCTTTTCCATCATCTTCAATTTCAATTATAATACTTCCACCTTTGTGATATGCACGTAGATAGATTGTTCCTTGTGCGGGTTTCCCAGATGCCAATCTTTCATCAACAGTTTCAATGCCATGATCAACAGCATTTCTTATCATGTGTACCATTGGCTCATATAGGGCATCTACCACATTTCTATCTATCTCTGTATCTTCGCCAGACATCTGCAACACTACATCTTTTTTTGATTTTTTTGACAGATCACGGGTCAAGCGGATCATTTTGGTAAATGTTGCTTGGATTGGAATCATGCGCATTGACATTGCAATACGTTGGATATTTGAGACAATCTGCTCTAATTGATTAATACTTTGATAAAGTGACGAATCATTTAATGCCTTTTGTTTTAACATCGATTGGGCAATAACAAGTTCTCCTGCATAATCAACAAGATCGTCAAGTTTATTGGTATTAACCTTAACCTGTGCAGAGGTTTGAGAAGAGCTATATTTTCTTTGATTTTTTTGCTCCATAAGTGCAGAAGCAAAATCAGAAGAGCCTACATAATCACCTTCAATTAAAATCTCACCTATCTTTTTGCCGCTTCGAGACTGCTCTTCAAGTGCATCCTCAAGTATATAATCATCAATAATACCCTTTCTCACAAGAATTCTGCCAACAGGCTCTTTGTTAATTGAACTGGCAAGAATAGGTTGTAGCTGTTGCAATTTAACTCTTAAAGGTTCAATATCAATGTCGTGGTCGTAAGGTTTACTCTTATTTTGAACACCTTGTTTAACTCTATTAATAAGCTGTTTTAATAAGTCCACAGATTCAAGAATAGCATCTGTGGCAATACCATTGATCAAAAAATCACCATTTCGTGCACCATCAAGAAGATTCTCTGTAGAGTGGGCAAGTCTGTTGATTTTTTTAAGATCAAGAAAACCAGATACGCCTTTAATTGTATGAAAAGGTCTAAAGATATTATTAATAATTTCATGGTTTACAGGATCACGTTCAAGCTCCATAAGTTCAACCTCGATACTATCAAGATTCTCTTCAGCCTCTCCAACAAAATCAGATAGAATCTGTAAATCGTCATCAGAGAGAAGCTCAAGATCAGATGAACTTGGCAAAGAGGATGTTTGAGATGAAAATTTCTCTTGTAAAGATTCAGGTTCTAATAATGAATTTGGAATTGAAGACTCTTTTACGTCACTATTTAAGACTACATCATCAGAAGCTGAGTTGGCAACTGTTGTAAAAGAGCAAGGATTTGCTGTCTTGTCAAAAACAGAGGTATCAAGTATTTGAAGTACATCAGATATATCAAAAATAAATTCTACACCTTTTTCAAGATGACGCACCAGAGCATTTAGCAAAGTTAAGCCTTGCTCTAATGGACATGTTGTTGTGATTTCTCGAGCCGTCATATTCTTGACATAGGCTTTATATGCACCAGCAACTCTATTTAATGTAGCCGCATCTAAATTTGATGATAATGATTCAATCTCTTCTAATGTCTCTATCATACTATCTAATGCAGGAGCTTGACCAATACAGAGTCCAGCAACCTGAGAAGAGAGATTTTCAATAGCCTCTTTTAACTGTTCCATATCACTTTTATTATCCATATATTACGTTAAGCTAAAATTAATCTATATATCATCTTTGTT
This sequence comes from uncultured Desulfobacterales bacterium, assembly GCA_964425195.1. Taxonomy (GTDB): domain Bacteria; phylum Desulfobacterota; class Desulfobacteria; order Desulfobacterales; family Desulfobacteraceae; genus Desulfamplus. The sequence goes on along the minus strand of CAYRLG010000002.1, from coordinate 172,652 downwards.
ATTTTGCCGTTTTGCATAAACCATAAAATAGATAACTTATCCATTTTTATAAGAAAAATAGCCAATAACGAGAGTTTTATCTTTAAAGTTGTAAAAGCAGAATAGTTCATGGAGAGCAAATATGTCAAGGCTGTAATCAAGTTTCATAAAAAAAGAAATCCCTTACTCAATAATTGAATAAGGGATTAAAAAGATCCTTAATTATAATAAGTTTTTTACACTATTCAAACCTAAGATACGATTACAGAATTTAGTTTGAACGTTTTTAAATTGTTCCAGTAGCTTTTTCGATTGGAGGGCAAAGATGTATCAGACCGGGCATGACAGTATTTCTACCATTCACTTTTGCCTTGTACATCATTGAATCTGCATCTTCAATTAGCTTTAACATATCTACAGAATCTGGTCTTTCATAAGATGGATTAAGAGATGCAATTCCAAAACTTGCTGTAACTTTTATTGTTGCTGATTCAGTAATTATAACTTGCTCTTCAATAGTCTCTCTTAGTCTGTCAGCTAACTCTATTGCTTCTCGCTTTCCTGTTAAAGGAAGTACTACGATAAACTCCTCTCCTCCGTATCGTGCAAGAATATCGCCGCTTCTAATATTGTTTTTCACAACACATGACACCTTTTGAAGTACTGCATCTCCAGCTTGATGCCCATAAACATCATTCACTTTCTTAAAATGATCAATATCAAACATCAAAATGGATAAATTTTTTTGTTGTCTTTTTGCACTGGCAATACTCTTGCTTATCTGCTCTTCAAATTCTCTTCTATTATAGCAGCCAGTCAAGGGATCGGTAGTTGCAGCATTAGTCAACGTATCAATATTTATCTGTTTTGACAGGGCAAGCGATGTACATTTCAAAATTATTGAGACAATATTATCATGGTGTGCAAGCATAGGTTGATTTGTGAGCATATAAATTTTTCCACGGCAATTCTCCTCATTAATAATGTACGATTCAAGATTTTCAAGATCAAATTGATGCTCTTTCTCATCATTATTAAAAGTATGATTTAGATAATTTATTTGAGATTCAGATGATAGATAAAAATCTTGAATAAAAACTGACTCTAAAGATTTTTTGTACATACTTGGATCAAGCCATACATCAACACCTAATTTACGTTGTATAACAAAGGCAAACAGACGATAATTAAGAATATTTTTCAGGCAAAGTGCCATCTCATTTATTATCCCTTGAACTGAGTTCTGCTGATTCAAGTTGATAATATGCTCTGTTAATTTTTCGTGATCCGCATTTCTTTTAGAAACACTAAAAAAAAACGGCAATATGTTAAAAAAAGCCTTAAATGTTGCTTTCATTATCTGCTCTCCTTTCGATGACTATCAGTCCTTATAATAAAATATAATATCATCTGTGTAATGTAAGTGTTTTTTAAAAATACATGCAAAGGATATGCCGTGTATTTTTAAAAAAATTAACTTATATTAATTACAATATGTTATACAATATTAAGTAATAATAGTTAGATAACTAAGAGCAGAATAACTAGAAAAAGTTAATGGATATATATGGAAAGTTTTGCCGCCGAGCGTTGGTATTTTGACGTTTTTGCAAAAACAAATCTATTTTAAGATATCAAGAATAAAGCCATGCCAATATGTTTAAGTATGAAGCAAAGCTGAATGGATATGAGCAAAAGTGCTATTTAATTATTAGATTTTAAAGTGTTAAAAAACATAGGATTGATAAAAACAGTTATATCAAACAAAAAAGGGCGGGAAATATAATCTTTCCGCCCTTTTATAAAACAGAATCTGCAAATGATAGGCTACAGAATCAGTTATTTTGTAAATTGATATTACTACGGAGGATGCTACTGTTTTACCACATTTTTGGCTGCAGGTCCTCTGTCATTCTGTTCAATGTCAAATGTTACTCTATCTCCCTCTGAAAGGGTTTTAAAACCAGACATGACAATAGCAGTATGATGTACAAAAACATCACTGCCTCCATCTTGTTCAATAAATCCAAATCCTTTTTTGTCGCTAAACCATTTTACTGTTCCTTGTGCCAAAACATTACCTCCTTAAAAATATCATCCTTTGGCTTTTACACCATCATCCCCTTTAGTATTTTTATATTTAATCTCAAAAGGGGATATACCCAAAAAAAACACCCTTAACTTTATACTTTATCTTGTACTCTGAGCTTTGATTTAAATTTGAATAAAGCACATAAGTAGCAAAAAGCACTATTTTCTGTTTCCATACTCTGCATAAGCCATGGCAGTGATCCTATAAACTAAATGTGCCATCTTGGAAAATGGCAGAAATGCAAACAGATTAAAAATAGCAATTAAATGTAGATAATACATAAAATATGTAAGATATTCAGCTCCTGCAAGTCTTGTCATCTCTGTTAAAAGACCTGTTGCACCTAAAGCAAATACAAGACCCAAAATATACCAATCTTTATATGAAGATACCTGATCTTTTTTGCTAAGACGGTTTCTAATCATCAGAGCACTTCCAATTACTAATGCTGCACCGCTGATATTTGCAAGCCATTTAACAGGGTTGAGCTGGGAATATGGTCCTGGAATGTGAAAGATATAGAGTACCACAAAAAAGATATTTGTAACTATAAACAGACCAATAAAAGAGTAAAGAACCATCATGTGAGCAGTTGACCTATCTTGGTTTGCCTCACACTGGTTAAACTTATCATGTTTTAGAATTGTAGGAAGAACTTTTAATATTGACTGTAAAAAACCTTTTGGATCAATATTTTCTTTATCTGTTTTACCCTCTGAAACAGCATTTTTATGAATATCGACAATGAAATTTTTTAATCCTAACGCAAATACAATTACAACAAAAGCTGCTAAAGGAACAAACGTCAGGTCAACAAACCAAGTTGAGACAAAATTGGCATGTGCAATTACATCGTGTCCACCGTGTGACCATTCAATACCAAAATTATTGAAAAGTTTAGTCATAGTTTCACCGCCTGCCATGGTGATCCAAGCGAGAATAGCGAACCATATAGCAGGTATTCCAATAAGAAATGGGAGTTTTTTGGGATCTTTCACTGCATTAGCAAGAGCTTTAGGTTGCGCATACTCATTAATTGCTGCATATCTAACAGCAGATAGCACATCACCTGGTCTTGCTCCCCTTGGGCACAATTCAGAGCAGTCACCACACTCATGGCAAAGCCAAATATCAGCATTAGAGATAAGCTTATCTTTCAATCCCCATGAAGCTGCTATCATCTCTTTTCTTGGGAATGGGCTTTTTTCAGGAGCGATAGGGCATGCAACAGAACAAGTTGCACATTGAAAACACTTTTTTAGAGTTTCTGCTCCTAAACCGGTTATCTCATCTATAAATTTAAGATCCGGTTGAACAAAATATTTTTCACTCATACTGCTATAACCTCCTAAGTCAGTATATATGGTAAAATTTTCTAAAACTGTAATCAACATCAATGATTTTGATATGATGCAGCAAATAAAGAGAAACTATACCAAAATTAATTAAGATAATAAAAAATGCTAAAAACTCCTTTCACAATAATTGAGTTAATCTGAAAGGAGTTTAATATCATATAAATTTAGAATCCCTTAAATGGGTTTGGTCCTAATGCTTCAACTTCTTCAACAAACTCGCTTAAAAGTTTTGGAAGTTTATCGTACTCATCAATAGCAATTTCAGCAAATCTTACACGCTCTTCTTCTAAAGCAAGACTTGCAAGGGCATCACCTATCTTTTTAACCCTTACTTCAGCAAGCTCACTGCCTTTTACAAAATGGCACTGGTAATTATCGCCATGTTTGCAGCCGATAAGCATGACACCATCCATACCTTGTGCTAAAGCATCTTTTATCCAAATTGTATTTACAGAACCTAAACAACGTACTGGAATAACTCTTACATCAGGTGAGTAGTCGATTTTATTCATACCAACCATATCAAGAGCAGGGTAAGCATCATTTTCGCAAACAAGTGCAAGAACTCTAAAAGGTGGTTCATCATAATCATCTTCTGAAGGAACTTTTATTGCCTTAATTTGTGAGCCAATGCTATCAATACTATAATCTGCAAAACTAATAATTCTTTCGGGACAAGCACCCATACATGTTCCACAGCGTCTGCAGCGTGTTGGATTTGCCTTTGGAGTGCCTTTTGCATCGTCATCTAATGCACCAAAAGGACATTCAACTGTACATCTCTTACACTGTGTACATCTCTGGAAAAAGAATTCAGGGAATGACATATCGCCTGATCTCGGGTGAACTGCAACACCTCTATTAGCAGATTCAATACATTGAATAGCTTTAAGTGCAGCACCAGCAGCATCTTCAATTGATTCATCAATAGTCATACTTCTTCTAATTGCACCAGCAGCATAAATTCCTGTTCTCTGGGTCTCATAAGGAAAGCATATATAATTTGAGTCGGCATAACCGCCAAAAATCGCATTATCTCTAAAACCTGGTCCCTGTCTGTATGCGAGATTGATAACTGGATCATCAACTGTTACAGGCACCATGCCAGCGGCTAACACAACGAGGTCTGCCTTTATATTCAAATTTTTACCAAGTAGAGTATTTTGAGCTTCTACTACAAGCTCTTTACCATTTTGAGCAACGCTGGTTATAGAACCTTTAGACATAAAAATTCCATTGTCTTGCTGCATACTTTTGTAAAAATTTTCTTGAAGACCGGGTGTTCTCATGTGTTGATATATGATATAAGCCTTACCCTCGTCTGGATAGTCATTTCTTACATATTTTGCCTGTTTTAGAGCAACTTGACTTGTAACAGAGCCACAATATGGGAAATCTGCATCATCTTCATCTTTTCCTGGGGACTGAATAAATACAACAGATTTTGCCTCTTTACCATCAGAAGGTCTTACGATTTTACCTTTTGCCGCAATTTTCTCAAATTCATCATTTGTAATAACATCAGGAAGTGCAACACCAAGATGAGCATAAGCATCACCTTTAATAGCATCACCTTTAATAGCATCACCTTTAATAGCATCACCTTTAATATCGTCAGGACGCCAACCAGCAGCTAAAATTACAGCACCGTAAAGCTCGCCATTAGGATCAAGGGTTAAAATATCTTCTCTTCCCTTATTAAACTCAAGATATTTAGCATGTTGGGCTTCTGCATCAAGCTCTTTTCCACTTTCATCAACAAGCATTTCTGGTGGCAGTGGGAATGGAACATCAAATGGTATTTTTTCACCAGGTTTTTTGAAAGTTACAGTAAATTGACCGGGTTGCCCAGCAATACGTGCAACCTCGGTTGATGTTTTTACCTCAATATTTGGGTATTGCTGAAGTTCTGCTATCTTCTCATTAATTAAAGAAGGAATAAGCTCTTCATAAGGAGCTTGAACAGGCATCTGACTTCTCATATTTGCTGCATAACCGCCGAGACGACCCTGTTTTTCAACAATAGTAACTTCAAAACCTGCTTTTGCAGCATCAAGAGCCGCTGAAATACCAGTAATTCCACCGCCAAGAACCAAAATTTTTCTTGAAAAAGATTCTGTCTTATATGGTTCTGGAAGTGAAACCTTTTCTACTCTGATCATTCCCATTCTAATATAATCAGAGGCTTTCATCTGGATACGATCACAATAAGCACTATCATCTTTTTGCTCTTCTGTAAGAGCAGGATATTTTTCACGAGAATGTGGCCAAACAACACCTTCTCTAAGATTGACCCTCTCAATAATACAGCCGTTAAAATTGAAAATATCAAAGTTAACTCTTTTGGAACAAGCTCCAATAACCATTGCATTTACTTTGCCATCATCAACATCTTTTTTGATCATGTCAACACCCTCTTTACCACATAGAAATGGGTGCGTTTTGCAATTAACACCTTCATCATCAGGTATTTCAACTAAAGCATCAACATCTAAGGTATCACCGATTCCGCATCCTGTGCAGATATATACGCAATATTTTTTATTCATTGGTAATTACCTCCTCACCAGAGTCTGAATGGCTTTTAGAGCCATGCCGGTTGCATTCTGGTTAGATGAGACAACATCAGCCGGCTTATTGGCACATCCCGCAGCAAACATGCCGCCTTTTTTAAAGTCATTAGTAACAAAACCGTCAGAATTGAATTTTAAGTCAGCATTAGGCTTATCGTCAGATAAGGTTGGTTGCATTCCAGTTGCAAGCACCAACATATCAACAGTTTGAGTAACTTTTTCACCTGATAAGGTATCTTCAGCAACAAGTTTAATAGTACCACTACCACTCTCTTCACTGACTTCAGCAACTTTACCTTTAACAAAGAAGACATTTGCATCCTGTTTTAGCTTGCTGTAAAAAGTCTCATATTTTCTACCCGGTGCTCTAAGATCTATATAATATATGTAAATTTTTGCATCAGGATATTGCTCTCTAATATATGTGGCATGTTTTAGAGATGCCATACAGCATATATAGGAACAGTAAGGAAGGTGGTTTTCATCTCTTGAACCTGCACATTGAACAAATGCAATAGTTGAAGGAGCTTTATCATCAGAAGGTCTTACTATTTTTCCCTCTGTAGGTCCATTTTTTGATGCAAGTCGCTCGAGCATCATGTTCGTCACAATATTTTGGTATCTACCAAATCCTAAGTTATCTATCCTTGCTGCATCATAAGGTTTCCAGCCAGTAGCCCAGACAACAGCACCAACTTTGAATGTGAGATTTTTTGGCTGCATATCAAAATCAATGGCATCATATTTACAGGCTTCTTTACATTTTACTCTATCATCAGAACTCATTGAAGGAGCCATAACATAGCGTGACGGGAAAGCCATGTTGTGAGGAATATAAGCAGCTTTTATACGGTTCATACCAAAGTTAAACTCATTTGATATTTCAGATTCACAAACTTTAGCACACTCTCCACAAGCAGTGCAGTTTTCGTTGACATATCGAGGGCTTATCTTCACTTCAACAGTATAATCTCCTGGTCTTCCCTCAACTTTCTCAACCTCAGCCATAGTCATGACTTTGATTTTAGGATTGTCTTTGATTCTTTTATAATTGATTTCAAGGCCACATGTAGGCGGACAAAGTTTTGGAAAATAGTGTTTAAGCTGAGATACTCTCCCCCCTAATGAAGGTTCCTTTTCGATAAGAAACACCTCATACCCAACCTCGGCAGCTTCTAAGGCAGTCGTAAGGCCGCTGATTCCGCCACCAACTACCATAATGCTCCCGCTGGCTGGGGCTGATTTGTCTATTGTCATGCTATCCCTCCGTGCATATACGCGTAAAGATGTTAAAAAATAATTTAAGGATGTCTGAAATTTTGAATATTGCCCAGCAATCCCGTGTCCTTTTTAAATTTGAGATTCGCAAACTAAAACTCGAAAATAGTATAATACAGATTCTCCAGTTGCAGTCTCCTAACCTCAATCTCTTAAAAGGCACGGGCATCAAAATATCATACATCAAAATTTTAAAAAAACCCCCAAGCACAAACAACGTTGCACCTGGAGGTTTTATCTATGATCAACTAATGTAATTCATTCTAATCCGATTTAACTGTTGATGCTCAATCTTAATTTTGATCCAGCACACAATCAATATCCTCATCAATCAGAGATGATCTTGTGATAAGGTTCTTTTTTCAGAGTCCACTCATTTGTCTTTTTGTCATACTTAGAGTTGACAAAGCAGAACCACTCTGCATCATTTTGACCCATAAAGTCGCCTCTGTAATAGAAACCAGGATATCTTGTCTCTTCACGGAATTGAATATGACGGGTGTGAGCCTGAACTGTAAAGAGGCGATGGAAAATTTCCCATGCTCTCATAAGCTCATGTAGATCACCAGCAGCTATTTTATCAAGATCTTCACGGAACATTTCAAAAAGGTTCATGAGAATCTCAAGGTTTTTGCCAGATGTCATGTAGTAAGTACCAACACCTGCACCATACTCGTTGGTCATCTTCATCAGACGCATAGCCATACCAGCAGGTTTGCAATATTTTGGATTGACATCCTGAGCAGTGGTATATTCAAAGTTATCTAAATAGTTACGTACAGGCTTGTAAACTAAGTCAACCAACTCCTGATCAGTTTCTGCAAAACCTGTAACTTTGCTGCCTTCTGCTTTCAAATACTGAACCATTGATTTTGCAACAATACGACCTTCTGCATGAGAACCAGAGGAGAACTTGTGACCTGAGCAGCCAACGCCGTCACCAGCGGTGAAGAGACCACGAACAGTAGTCATTCTGTTATAGCCCCATTTGTAAGAAGCTGGAACCCAATCTTCTTCAGGACCTGAACACCAGATACCGCAGCAGCCAGAGTGCGAACCAAGAAGATACGGCTCGGTTGGCATAACCTCTGAATCAACTTTTTCTGGTTCGGTGTTTGTTGCACACCAAAGACCCGCCTGACCTACTGACATGTCAAGGAAATCTTCCCAAGCTTCAGACTCAAGGTGTTTAAGTTCCTTTTTGTCCATGGTCTTACCAAGTTCTTGAAGTGCTGTAGAAGTTTTCATGATGATTGGACCACGACCTTCTTTGTACTCTTTCATCATGAGATGATTTCTCAAGCAAGTTGGAGTAACAGCAGCTGTTCCATAAGGAGCATATTTCTCAAGCTCAGCTTTTGCAGCATCGCTTGCGGCATAATTTTCACCAAGACCGTTAACGGTTTTAGCTTTAAAAAGAAGGAACCATGCACCAACAGGCCCATAACCATCTTTAAAACGAGCTGGGGTGAAACGGTTTTCCATCATAGAGAGTTCAGCACCAGCACGAAGTGCCATAGTATATGTTGAACCAGCATTCCATACAGGATACCATGCACGACCTTTACCTTCAGCAACTGAACGAGGCTGATAGATATTAACAGCACCGCCACAAGCAACCACGATTGCTTTTGCAGAGATAATATACACCTTGTTTTCACGTACAGAGAAACCTACAGCACCAGCGATTCTGTTAGGATCAGCCTTGTCGTTGAGAAGCTCAACAATAAAGCATCTTTCTAAAATATTGTCAGCTCCAAGAGCCTTCTTGCCAGCTTCAGCAACTATTCTTTTGTAGGATTCTCCATTGATCATAATCTGCCATTTACCTGTACGAACAGGTGTAGCACCAGCCTTTAGAGTTCCCTGTTTCAATCCTTTTTTACCATCAAGGTTCTTGTTGTCTTCTGTTTTTTTCCAAACAGGAAGTCCCCACTCTTCAAAAAGATGAACGGAATCATCAACATGACGACCAAGGTCATAGATAAGGTCTTCACGAACGATACCCATCAGGTCATTACGTACCATACGGACGTAATCTTCACATTTATTTTCACCGACGTATGTGTTAATAGCAGATAGACCCTGTGCAACCGCACCAGATCTCTCAAGAGCAGCTTTGTCACAAAGAAGAATTTTTGTGTCAGGATCTGCCCATTTTTTTATCTCAAACGCTGTACCACAGGCTGCCATACCGCCACCGACAATCAGGATATCAACATCTTTCTTTTCAACTGCTGGGTCTCTAACGACCTTCAGTTCTCCAACAGGTTTGTTAGGTAATGCCATTATATACCTCCAAAATATTTATTTATGTTCAGAAATGAGTAGGATACCTATAAATTAAGCCAGTTCGGTAGGAACAGTCAGAACATAGCCGTCAGCTTCTTGCGTGGAAAGCAGACCAGAATAGAGGTCTTTGCCCTTAAGATCAGCATAGGCGTTAGCTTCACCCTCAGCAGTGGTTCTGATTGGGAATTTGAAGCGTTTTACCACACCGTTTCTGAATTTACATGTCCACATAATATCCTCTGTACCCATCATTGGCTGTACAGAAGCTCCCATTGGTACGAAGTCAGAGTAACCTCTTACTTCAATTGCCTGTGAAGGACAAATTTTAACACAGGAATAACACTCCCAGCACTGATCTGGCTCCTGGTTATAAGCTTTCATTGCGGTTGGATCAAGAACCATAAGGTCATTGGGACAGATGTACATACATGCAGTTTTGTCCCCGCCCTTGCAGCCGTCGCATTTCTCTGCGATTACAAAAGATGGCATTTAAAATACCTCCCTTACTTATTGTGCTGATTACTTTCTAAGTTTCAGCAACTTCTGTTAATGATGTACGACATTATCAAATATTAAAAAATTCCAATGTCGTTCTAATTATACACTATAGGTCACAATACTTGTGACCTGTTAATCCATGATATTTTATTAAATTAATGTTATCAATACATTAATTTAGATAACTACAAAATCATTTTAATACTATCGTAAAAGCTATGTTATTTTTCTGTGTACTTTATTTAAGTAGATTAACGTCTTCCAAAAGATTATAAACGCAGGAAAAGTAGCACTGGCAAATATCCTTGTCAAGAACTTTTGCCATGGTGCTTTTTAAAAATAACAAATATTTAAAAAATATTTAAATATCCAGAAACTATATCAATATATACCATAAAAAACTGCTAAAAACTACAATATTTAGTAAATATCTCAGTATTATATTTTAATTTAAGTATTGTATTAGTGATTGATTTCAGTTGCCTTTTTAATTACAACGCTATTATAAAACTTTAGCTGTAAAGAAAAAAATAGGAGCTTGACGAGAAAACTATATTAACATTAACAAGAGGATACTATTGTCTATTATGACTGAAGAGATGATTCCTATAGGAGTTGATGAACCATTGTCTTTTGAATGTTCCACTGATGTCTCATGTTTTAATGCCTGTTGTAGGGATTTGAATCAATTCCTGACTCCTTACGATATTCTACGCTTAAAACAACATTTAGTTATAACATCTGGTGAGTTCCTAAAAAAATACACATCACGCCACAATGGACCAGAATCAGGTCTGCCAGTTGTGACTTTTAAACCAGACCCAGCTTCAGGCAATGCCTGCCCTTTTGTAAGAGAATCTGGCTGTTCTGTCTATCCAGACAGACCAACTTCGTGCAGGATGTATCCAATTGCCAGGGCAATTGTACGCTCTCGCCAGACAGGTGAGATAACAGAACATTTTGCACTAATTCAAGAACCTCACTGTAATGGATTTGCCGAAAAAAATGGATATCGCAACAGAACTGCTAATAAAAACGGGCACTCTAAACATGAGTTAAACAAATCTAAATCACCATTAACAGTCCGTGAATGGTTAGAAGTGCAAGAGGTTGCTCAGCACAACTTCATGAACGATAAAATGATGGAGATAATCAGCCTTAAAAACCGTATTATAGTTGGAAAACTTGATGGTGCAGATGCTGATAAATTTTATCTTGCATGCTATGATTTAGATAATTTCAGAGCCAAAATTTTTGAAAATGGGCAGCCAGAAAAGGGATTGCTAAAAGATTTAATAAAAAATGGCACAATTTCAGAATCAATGCTTGAAAATATAAAAACTGATGATATCGCTCTTCTAAATTTAGGGTTAGCATGGATTAAAAACATGCTCTTTGGGATTGATATCAAAGTTGAAAGCTGAATTAAAAATCTTTAATTTGAGATAACACACTATGAAATTAAAAGGTAAAAATGCCCTTGTGCTTGGTGCTGTAAAGGGGATTGGAAGGGCAGTGGGAGCTGCTCTTGCAAAAGAGGGAGTAAATCTTGCACTCACACGCTTTGATTGGCAAGAGAGCTTTCAAGAGATGGAAACTATTTTTGATGAATCAGGCAGTGATTATGCAATTTATGATGTAAACCTGCTTGATGTGGTGCAGATAAATCATCTAAAAAAGAGTATTGAAAATCGTTTTGGAAAGCTCGATATTTTGATTAACAATATTGAGCGGGGAGGCTGGCCCGCTGTTCATGGAGAATATGTGGAAGAGCAGTGGGAACTTGAAATGGCAACCACTCTTAAGGCAAAAAGATGGATTTTCAACGAGATGCTGCCTCTTCTTAAAAGATCAGATGATGCTGTTGTGATTAATTTCTCATCTATTGCTGCAACTGTTGGAAGAAGCGGACCTGCTGCCCCTCTATTTAATGATGGCTATTCTGCTGCCGCCAGAGGAGTATCTCTTCTTACTGAAACATGGGCACGAATCGGTGCTCCTTCTATCCGTGTAAACGAAATCATGCTCGGCATATTCGAGACCCGCCATGCACAAGGAACAAGAGGCTGGGAAACAGTATTAACAGATTACGAAAAAAAGGCAATCATTGAACATACACTTATCGGCAGAACTGGAAACCTTGAAGATGTGGTTAAGGCAGTGCTTTTTATAATAAAAGATGCCCCTTATATGACAGGAAGCATGATTAGGCTTGATGGCGGGTATGTTCTCGGCGGTGAAAAAGTTCCGCCAATGCCGACTGGTGTTTTATAGATACAACTTACTATTAGATTATTTTGATTATTAGCCGAGCAAACGCTGAGACTCGGCTAATAATAATCCTTTTTTTAATTCTTACAAATCGTTTATACGAATTCTCTAAAATAATAAGCATAAATTATGAGAGCAGCTTATCAACTTTAACTCTAATTTCTTGAATCTCATCTATCAGCGAATCAGCTCCTCTATCTTTTGCTGCGACTAAAGATTCTCCCCAGTCTTGGAGCATTTTAGTATTAATCTTTCTTATGCTGTTATCTTTTGACCACTCTCTTCCAATTAGTTCGCCCAATATTTCAAGTTCCTGCTGAAATTTCTCTCGTTCAGGCGATCTAAAAGGTTTTAGTATCTCTTTTATTCGAGATTTCCACCCTTTAACCAAGAGAGTACCCTCCTGAAATTTTTTAAACCAATCTTCCTCTTCTTTGCTATACATAAACAACTCCTATATTAAATATGGCTTAGAATATCTATTTATAAAGTCAATATATTACTTCCATGAATATTATTTTCAGAAAAAAGATTGACACAATCGATAGTCTCTGTAAATAGATTAAACCTTAAATAACCATAAAATACAATGATAGTGAAAAACGATGCATACAGATAAAAAAACTATATCTGCTACAAACCAGTTCTCTGCTGTAAATCAGATACTTACAGGAGCAAGAGACACATTTCCGCTAATTGTCGGAGCTGCTCCTTTTGGAATAATATTTGGCACATTGGCTTCAACTGCTGGACTCTCCTTTGCTGCTACAATTGGAATGTCTCTGTTTGTCTTTGCTGGTTCTGCACAGTTCATAAGCATTAGTCTGATTGCAGGAGGTGCTGCATGGCAGATTATTGTCCTGACAACATTTGTGGTAAATTTGCGACATATTCTTTACAGTACAACAATGGTGCCTTTTTATAAAGATTTAAACCACATATGGAAGGCTGTTTTAGCATTCGGTTTAACTGATGAAACCTTTGCCGTTGCTGCAAATCGCTACTACCAAAAAGACAATGCGCCCAACAAACACTATTATAATCTCGGCTCAATGATATTTATGTACACTAACTGGAATATTTGTACTCTCATTGGACTTAGTGCAGGAAAGTCCTTTCCTGAAATAGCAGAATGGGGACTTGATTTTGCAATGCCAGCCACTTTTATCGGCATGGTTATTCCTTATTTAGTATCAAAACCTATGTGGATTTCTGTTATAACTGCTGGAGTCGTATCTATAGCTGCATACAATCTGCCCCATAAACTCGGACTTATGGTTGCTGCTGTTTTAGGTGTTGCTGTCGGCATAATAAGTGAGTTGTTTTTATCAAGTAGTGCTTCTAAAGCAGCTTGCGTAGATAATAATTCAGACGAACAAAAGATTGAGGCTGTAGAGTGAACATTAAATCAGATGAACTATTTATGCTGGCAGGAATGTTTATAGTAACCTTTGGGATACGATATATAATGCTGCCGATTTCAGGAAGATTTCAATTTCCACCGCTGTTTGAGAGATCGCTTAAATATGTACCCCCTGCTGTTCTATCTGCCATTATCGTTCCTTCAATACTCATCCCAACGGGAGAGACTATAAACTTTAGTTTTGATAATCCTTATATTATTGGTGCGGCTGCTGCCTGCACTGTTGGTTGGATTTATAAAAATCTTCTTCTAACCATTGTTGTCAGTATGATCATCTTTTTATGTTATCAGTGGATTTTATAGAGCTGTTTTTTGGTGATCTCTATCTAAATGAAAGTTTATCCATGACGATGAATCATTGAGTTCCCACATTCTTGGCGGGATAAATTCTCTTAACAACTCACCTGTTTGATGGCTCTGCTCCAAACGGTTCCACGCTTTGACCCAAATACATTTTTTGTCTTTATTAACCTCACAGAATCCATCACTACTTCCGCCGCAAGCACCGTTACGGGTATGTTTTGGGCAGCCAGATTCAGGGCATTGAAAAGCTATGTGAACAATAGCACAATCTCCGCAGCTTCTACACGATAAAAACAGCTTTTTAAGAGGGTCTTCAAGTAACATCTTTAAAAGCTGGCCTTTATTATTCTTATCAACCACCTCAGCAGCAGCCTTGTAAATAGGTGCTAATGATGAGGATTTAGCAAAAAAGATCTCATGTGCTTTTTTCAGCAGTAGATATGGATAGTAGTCAAATAGGTTTTCATAGAGTGTTTTTCTTGTAACTTTTCCGCCGGAACTATCAAAACGGCTGCTGTTCAAATTCTCATTCTTATCCTCTGTGTTTTCACTAATATAGGATTGTTTAGATACATAGCGATCTTTTTGCATCTCGCTTCTAAACTCTTCAAGATACTCCTGCCAATTATGCTCAAAGGCTGCCATCTTATCGAGTATTGCACCAACTGATTTAAAACTTCTATGAATGCCTCCGATATGAATGCCTTTATACCCAATTCCTTTTAAAATCACAGCAAGTTTTGCGGTTCGCTCGATTGCCTTATGCAGCCCCTCTACTTTGCTGTTTTCCCATTCAGAAGCAATCTGGTTAAACATCTTATCTGAAACTCCCACACCCGGAACCCGCCCTCTGTTCATAGCTCGAGCAGAACGGGGGCTTAACATGTAAACTGATGCTAAAACAGGGGTAGTAATTCCATTAATCTTATTTTGATCAATAAGCTCTTGAAATTTATTAATATCATATCCAAGCTGTGTGATTATAAATGATGCACCTGCTTCGATTTTGCGTTCAAGTTTTTTATATTGTATCTGACTCTCTGCCTCTGTGGATTTAAAAGGTGATACTGCACAGCCGGTAAAAAATTCGTCCGGATCACCTGAAGCAAAAAGCCGCTTGTTTAAATTTTTTAACATTGCAGTTAAAATAACAGAATCAAAATCAAATACAGGAGCACCCTGCCCTCCAAACCCTTTGCCAGAATAGTCGCCGGTGAGTGCAAGTATATTTTTCATACCCATACGTGCAAGCTGGAGAGCACGGCTCTCCATTCCAACACGGTTCATATCCCTGCATGTAAAGTGCACAATAACGTCCATGCCGTGCTTGAAAATCTGATATCCAAGAACATCAGGACTTAAAGATGGGTTACCTCCTGGATTATCGGTAATTGAGACAGCAGAGATTCTGCCATCTGCAAAAGCATCTTTTGCAATACCAACCAAAGTATCAGTGGAAATTCCTGTTGATTCACGTTTAGGAACAAGTTCCAATGTAACAACAAATCTGTCAGGAGTTGATATATCGTTATTAAAAACTCTAAACATAGCAGATTTATTTCCTTTGTTTTTAACAAGTTATCTCAAAAGAAACAGTTAAACAGTTCTAATTTTCATTTGGCTGCTAATTTTCATATCCTTCTCTTTCCAGAGAGTATTAATCCAGTTGCAGAACTTCTCTCTAAACTCAGAATCATCGAAATAGTCACCTTTAATGTCAGAAGTTATTGAAAGCACCTCAACATCAACAATAATCCTGCGTATTCTTCCAGAAATAAATCCCCAGAATGTATCTGCTCCATCTGGATAGATAATGGTGACATTGATTATTTTATCAATACAATCACCCATTGCACTTAACACAAAAGCAACTCCACCAGCTTTAGGTTTGAGCAGGTGAATATATGGAGATTTCTGCCTTTCATGCTTTTGTGGTTTAAAACGGGTACCCTCAACAAAATTGACCACACAAACCGGTATTGTTTTGAATTTTTCACACGCCTTTTTTGTGCTCTCAAGGTCTTTGCCCTTCAGGTGGGGATTTTTTTTAATAAATTCACTTGAATATCTTCTCATAAAGGGAAAATCAAGTGCCCACCATGCAAGCCCTAAAATAGGAACCCATATCAGCTCTTTCTTTAAAAAAAATTTGAGCATTGGTACTTTATCCATAAACATCTTCTGAAGAACTAAAATATCTACCCATGACTGATGGTTACAAAGAAGTAGATACCACTCGTTTTTTTGTAACCCCTCTGCTCCTTTGAGTTTCCACTCAATACGGTTGAATAGATCGCTATTCATTCCATTTATTTTAACCCACATCATTGCTATATAGATAAGAACCATATCATAATATTTTTTTAAGGATCTAATAGGAATGAGCAATTTAATTAGTGATACGCAAAACAAAATAGAGCAAAGCACTATGGTATTAATAAGATACAATAAAAACGATAAACTCCCTTTTACAAACCTTGGTAAAAAATCAAGCATGTTTCAACCTCATTATCAATTTTTTCTATATATTTCTTATTATAACTATATAATATCGACCTCTTTAGAACATCTCACTATTGGGCTTTTATATACTTTTTTACAGTTCGTCTATCAAGCCCTGTTCGTTTTGCAACATTTTCATAAGTGCCATGTTGTTCATAGAGATATTTACAGTAATCAGAGACAAGCGTTGCTGCTTCAATTTTGCCTGTAATTATGCCATTAATAAGGTTCTCTTTAAGTTTATTGTCTCTATACTTCTCATGTTTATAATCATCAATTCTATTATTATCATATCTTTGATCTCTATCAATTATAATAGTTGGAGATTTTACCGATATTTTATTTGAATTTCCCTCATATTGACGCCTAAGTATAATTCTTTTGACACATTGTTCAAGCTCTCTTACATTGCCGGGCCAATGATAATCTTTACCAAGCTGCCTATTAATTATAGCAGCAATTTTCTTAACTAGATCAGGAAAGGGCTCGCCTAAAATCTTTTCAACAGTAAAAGATAGAAGAGCTTCAAGTTCTGCCGGCTCTTCCTTAATTCGTATTCTTAAAGGAGGTACTTCAAATATATCTGAGCTTAAGCGATAATAAAAATCATCTCTAAATATCTTTCCATCAACTATTTCAGCCATTGAACGGTTTGTTGCAGCAATTACTCTACCTCTAAATCTTGATGTTACATGGCTACCTACAGGGGTAAAGACTCTATCTTGAAGGACTCTCAGCAGCTTAATCTGAACATGACTTGGAACTTCGCCAATCTCATCAAGAAAAATTGAACCGTGTGCACTACAATGGTCAAACACGCCTTTGTGATCCTCCACCGCACCTGTAAAAGCCCCTTTTTTATGACCAAAAAGCTCAGATTCAAGCAAAGCCTCCGGAAATTGGGAGAGATTTATAGGTATAAAAGCCTTTGTGAAACTCTCTTGAAAACAACCTTTTTTCTCATTAAACGGAATAAAGCCACTTCTGCCAATAGCCATAGCAGCAGTGCCTTTGCCTGTGCCTGTCTCTCCAAGTATGAGAGTTGAGAAATCTTCCATTCTGTTCCAAAGAATATTGTCATAAAGCTCGATATTGTTGGTAAAAACATTATTCCATAAATTCCCTTTAAGTATCCTCATACATGGACTTATTCCAACAAGTGAGTGCGAAATAAAGAAAAATGCACGACGTAGCTGAAAAGAAAATGCTATATAATGGAGAAATTTTTTTTCAGGAAACCCTCTAAGATGCAACATCTTCATTGCATCTTGTGCAAAAGGAACTGAAATCGGAATATCGCCGGCTTGTATCTGCTCCATAATCAACGTATCAAATTTCTCTCTGAATTTGTGAAAAATATCAAAAAGAAAAACAACCCTCATAATCTCACGATCCTGAGCAGTGAAAGTGTTAATGGTTCCTCTTCCTTCTCTCTCAAGCCTTTTAATTTGGAAATCAACCTCTTGAATGCACCTATCGGAAATTTCTTTACGGGAGAATAGAGGGTTGTTGTTAGTAGATGGAAGACCTACAAGACCTGCAATTTTACGATCTAACTTTTCACGTAATTCACCAAAAGGGTTAGCAAAAGAGGCGTGGTAAACTGTTTTGAAAAATCGCCTTTCATCTGCTGTAAGTACTCTTTTATTATTCATCCTTTAATGATTGAATGCCATCTTAATTTTATCTACAGCCCACTCAATATCCGGCTTTGTAATTACTAATGGAGGAGCAAATCTTATTGTCCATGTGTGGGTCTCTTTGCAAAGAATTCCCATTTTCATCAATTTTTCGCAAATTGCTCTTGCCCCCCCTGCTGTTCCTTTAAATAGCTCAATAGCAATCATCAATCCCCTACCCCGCACCTCTTTTATTGAAGAGGTGTTGATTTTCTTGAGTTCATCTAAAAAGAACTGTCCCATTGATGCTGCATTTTCAACCATCTTCTCCTCTTTTAGAACCTTTAAAGCCTCTCTTGCCACAGCACATGCCAAAGGGTTTCCTCCAAATGTACTGCCATGCTGTCCCGGCTGCAAAAGTCCAAGCACTGCGTCATTTGATAAAACAGCAGATACAGGATAAAAACCTCCAGACAAAGCCTTGCCTATAAGCGTTAAATCTGCCTGAATTCCTTCATGCTCTTCAGCAAGCATTTTCCCTGTTCTGCCAAGACCAGTCTGAATCTCATCAAGGATCAGAACCACGTTATTTTGCGTGCATATATCTCTAACATGCTTAAGATAGCCGGCAGGAGGAATTATTACCCCAGCCTCTCCTTGAATAGGCTCAACCATAAATGCAACTGTATTAGGCGTTATAGCAGCTTCAAGGGCTTTTGCATCTCCAAAAGGAATCGATTTAAAGCCTTCAACAAAAGGTCCAAAACTTTTACGAGAATTTTCATCGCTGCTGAAACCTATTATAGCAAGGGTTCTACCGTGAAAATTGTTATCACATACAACTATTTCAGCTTTTTCAGGCTCTACCCCTTTTGACTCATATCCCCATTTACGCACACATTTGATTGCAGTCTCTACAGCCTCTGCACCTGAATTCATGGGAAGGACTTTATGTGAATCAGTAAGTTCACAAAGCTCTTTATAAAATAGTGCAAGCTGGTTATTTCTAAAAGCCCGTGATGTAAGGGTAAGTTTAGAAGCCTGCTCAACCATTGCTTCCCTGATTTTAGGGTGACAGTGTCCTTGATTTACAGCAGAGTAAGCAGAGAGGCAGTCCATATATCGATTGCCGTCAACATCCCAAACCCAGATCCCCTCTCCTTTACACAATACCACATCAAGAGGCTTATAATTTTTTGCACCGAATTTATCTTCAATTTCAATATATTGGTCTGTTTTCATTACGTTCTATTCCTCTTTTTGATTTTTAAAGAGTGCTCCATTAGAATTTTGCTCAGGCAGAGCACAACAAAGCAGGTTACAACCTGTAATTTTGTATTGAGTTACAGCATTTCTACCACTCTGTTTCGAGTGGTAGAGGGCGATGTCTGCCTCATGTATCATCTGAAGATAATCTCTTATATCAGGACGGAACTGAACAACTCCAAGACTTATTGTTATCTTTATATCTGTGTTCTCATAAACAGTTATCATTCGCTCAATACTCTCTCTTATTCTCATTGATAGTGAGGCAGTATTTGCCAAATTGGTCTCAGGCAGCAAAATGATAAACTCTTCTCCTCCATATCTCCCAAACACATCTGAAGAACGTAGCTGTGCTTTTATGGTTGCAGCAGTATTTTTTAAAACTTCATCACCAGCAAGATGTCCTAAAGAGTCATTAACTGCTTTAAACTTATCAATATCAAATAAGATTAGAGAGAAGAGATTTCCATACCTTTTTGACTTAGAAAATTCATATTCAACCTGTTTTTCAACATACTCACGATTGTATATTCCGGTCATAGCATCATGATTTGTCATGTGTTCAAGAGTTTTATTAATATCATTGATCTCTATAATCTTCTGCTGTGATGCTACAACATCTGTCATATCATGTATTGCTATGCAGACATAGGTTTCTCCTGTATCTGAGTTGTGAACAGGTATGAAGGTACAATCTTGGTGCATATACTCAATACCTTCACCACTTATCATTCTATTATGAGTAAAACGAAACAGATAGGGCTTTTGAGTCCAGGATACAAACGAGTAATTTTTTATTAACCTAACGCTTTTGAGTTTAAGTTCAAGCCACTGTCTTGGCAGATAGATGAATACATCAAAAAGATTTTTACCGATAAGATCTGCTTCACTTATACCGCTATGTTTAACCATGAATTGATTCCAAAACCTTATTTTATTATGAGAATCAAGAACTGTTATACCGATATTTATTTGGTCAATAATATCATGAAGCGTCTTAATATTATCAATCGGAAATTTACTCATAATCAGCCAACATCTTATTTAATGATTGATTAACAGCTTTAATAGCTTTTTCAGATATAAAGATCAAAAGATCACTTTTAAAAGACCTATCTTTAAGAGTAAATGTGATCTTTGATAAAAGGGTGTATTCCCACTTTACATTACGACGCTTAAAGGTTTCGTAAGCAATATTTCTAAGAACACAATTTTCTGAAAGCAGTTCTGGAGGCGAAAAAGACATCTTCTGGTTGAACAGCTGTTCTGAAATACTATTTAAACATGCACCCACCATAAGGTTTGTCAACTCAAGCATGAAATCGATCTCCTCCATCGAGTTTACCTGTTCTGACACCCCAAGAATTTGAGCAACTCTCTGGCGAGTCTCGTTGTCAAAAATAACAATAGCCTCACCATCCATAAAAGAGATACTATGAAAATTTTGACGGAAAAGATTTACCTTCTCACTCTCATCAAAAACACTCTCTTTAAGAACTGTTTGTGCAATATTTCCAGCCTCAACTATCTGAATTTCAGGGACAGAGAGATCAACAAAAGAGTTAAGTATTATAGCAAGGTCTTTTCCCGCCTGTCCCATAGCAAGATTTACCACCTCTTTGAGCATTTCATACTGGTCATCTGTATATTGTATAGTGGTCATAAGAGATTCATTTCCTGTAACACTTTTATTAAAGCCTCTCTTTTGAGGGGTCTCTGTTTCTCCATATAAGCAGCAGCACCAAGAGATAGGACAATGTTTTCAGCTTCAGGCTGGATATCTGCTGTCAAGACAATAATATTGGCTTTTATCCCTTTTTCTTTGAGAGATTGAAGCACCTCATAGCCATTTTTTTCAGGCATGGTCAAATCTAAAAATACAATGTCATAATCATTTGCATATAAAAGCTCAAGAGCTTCATTTCCGTTGGCAGCCTCACTGAATAGAAGTTCTCTGCCACTTAAAATAGAGAGAAGCTCTTTAGCAATTCCTTTTCTTACAAACTTTGAATCATCAACTAATAAAACAGATAGTGCCATCTGATTCCCCATTGCTTCGCATTTATATAAAAGTAAAGACGCACACTTGTGCGTCTCTAAAGCTTAATGTTATATTTAGATTGTTTTAAATTGTCATCTATTATTAGCATTGACCAAATATTATAATACTATTTAGATTTTGGCAACTGATCTAAATACCACTCCATAGGATCAAGAAGAGTATAGCCAAGAGCCTTCAGCTTTTTCTTAACCCTCATAACATTGTTGGTTAAAAGATATGTAAATACAGCCCGCTTGTTGGTCTCCCAATGTCTTGCAACCAGAACACTTCCAAATGATATATGCTCCTCAGTTATGGCATCAACTATCTTTTTAAGCTGTCCTATCTTCTCCTCAACAAGAATACCAACAAGAGTACCCGGTTCATTGATACCAAGCACATTTATAAATGCTCTTAGCAAATCTCTTACAGAGAGGATACCAGTAAGAGTACCATCACTGTCAACTACAGGAAATGCACCAACTTTCTCACGCTGAATCATTAAAAGTGCATCCTGTATGGTGTACATAGGAGATATTGTGATTGGATTAGATGTCATTATATCTTTAACCTTAAGCCCTGCAATTTTTACCTTTTCCTCCTCATTTTGCACCCCTTTTAAAAGGCTAAATGGCATGGCACTTCTGATATCTCTGTCTGTCACAATGCCTATGAGTCTATTATCTGTATCCACAACCGGAATATGTCTGATCTTATTGGCTGTCATCTTTTCGTGAGCATCAAAAACAGATGCCTCTTTATCAATGGTGATTACTTTTCTTACCATAGAGTTGCTGACAAACATGTTTCCTCCTAAAATATATAAAATTGTAGATTTTTTAGTGCATCTTTAAAAATCAAGAGCAAGGCGTTTAACTGTACAACTGCTTATAATTCTATTATTTACGCAAGATATAACTGACTTCTGTATAGTACTATACTTAAGTTTTATGTTGACTTGTGCTGCACACTTTTTTTAATTGAATGTTAGCAATTTAGAAGGATTGATACATGATTCTTAGCAAGCTCAGGAAGTCTTGGAATACAGTAGCCACCTTCTAAAACAGAGATAACCCTACCTTTTGCATACATATCTCCAAGCTCCATTATGGTCTTCATAATCCATGAAAAACAGTCTGTAGTTACATTAAGGTCTGCCATCTCATCATCTTCGTGTGCATCAAAGCCTGTGGAGACAAGAATCAATTCAGGTTCAAACATCTCAAAAGATGGTAAAAGGTCTCTTTCAATAAGCATTTTATAAATATCGTCACCTTGACCCGGAAGAACTGGTGAATTTTTTGTAAAGCCTTTTCCTTCAACAGCTCCTGTTTCAAACTCTCTTCCTGTACCTGGATAGGCAAAAGAGGGATGTTCATGAATAGAGTAATAAAATACAGTAGGATCTCCTTCAAATATATGTTGGGTACCATTACCATGATGAACATCAAAATCGATAATTCCAACCTTTTTAATACCCCATCTCATTTGAAGATATCGGGCAGCTATAGCAACATTGTTGAAATAACAAAATCCCATTGCCTTGTTGTGTTCTGCATGGTGTCCAGGTGGTCTGACAGCACAAAAAGCGTTATCTATCTTTCCCTCCATCACCATATCAATAGTATCAAGAATGCCGCCTACTGCTAAAAATGCGGTTTCATAACTCTCCATACATATTCCGTTATCCTGATCCTCAAATGTATTATGCCCTGAAAGGCACACCTCCTCAAACTTTCTAATATATCCCTTATCGTGGATATTTTCTATCCATTTAATATCAGCACGAGAAGCTGGAATAATGGTTAGATGCTCAAGAAGCCCAGCATCTTTGATGCCATTATGTATAGCTATAAGCCTTTCTGGCATCTCAGGGTGATATGGTCCTGTGTCATGCAGTAGATATCGCATGTCGTGTAAATAACCGGTCTTTTTCATAAAATACCCCCAATCAGGATACGTAGTAAATAGCAAAACTTCAAAGCTGCTTATTTATCTTTTTAGGTATAAATATCTAAGGTTTATGATTCTTTACGATTTGATTTCTTAAAAGATGATCAGCAATAACTAAATAGACCATTGCCCTGCAAACAGGGTTAATGCGTGGTATTGCACAGACATCGTGTCTGCCATGAGTTGAGATTGGACATGGATTGCCATGTATATCAACCGTCATCTGCTCTTTTAAAATAGAGGGAATAGGTTTTACATGTACACGCGCAACAATATCATCTCCATTTGAAATCCCTGCAAGAATACCGCCGCTGTTATTTGTGGTAAAACCTGATGGAGTTATCTCATCATTATTTTCAGAGCCTGTAACTCCAGAAACTCTGCATCCTGCACCAATCTCAACAGCTTTAACAGCTCCGATGCTCATAAGGGACTTTGCAATATCACCATCTAATTTGTCAAACACAGGCTCTCCAAGACCTTCGGGAACATTTTGTGCTATTATCTCAACTACTCCACCTAAGGAATCTCCCTCTTTTTTTACAGCATCAATTCTCTGCTCCATCAACATAAGAGCGTTAGGATCAGGACATTCAAGATAGTTAGTTTTAGCAAACTCTATAGCTCTATTTTTAGCAGATTCTTTTTGACTATTTTGCTCTTTTAAATCAATCTGACATAACTTATGATAATTATAAGTTTGATCAACTTTAACACCACCAAGCTCAAGAGTGCAGCTATTTACAGTAATATTATATCTCTTTAAAAATGCCTCTGCCACAGCACCAGCTGCAACCCTTGCTACTGTTTCTCTTGCAGATGCTCTACCTCCCCCGCGATAGTCTCTAATACCATATTTTGCCTGATAGGTGATATCTCCATGTCCTGGTCTGAAAACATCTGCAATGTTTGAATAATCAAGAGATTTTGCATCTTGATTACGTATCATAATACTAATCGGTGTGCCAGTTGTTTTTCCTTCAAAAATTCCTGAAAGTATCTCTGGAGTGTCAGGCTCTTTTCTCTTTGTGCTTGCAGAACCTTGCCCGGGCTTTCTCTTATCTAACGCTTTTTGAAGAATCTCCTCATTAAGCTCAATTCCGGGAGGGCATCCTTGAACAACCACACCAAGAGCTTTTCCATGCGATTCGCCCCATGTTGTCACCTGAAATACTTTTCCAAAAGTGCTGCCTGACATCTATTAAGTTCTCCTTAAATCAACATTCCCAATGACTCAAATTTCTCCCAATAATTAGGGAAAGATTTTGCCACACACCCTTCGTTCTCTATCTTAACTCCATCTACCATTAAGCCAGCAATTGCAAAAGCCATTGCTATTCTATGGTCATTAAATGTCTCTATCACTGCTGTGTGCAACTTTTTAATATCATTTTGACCCACTCCAGTTACAGTAAGCCAATCTTTCCCCTCTGATGACTCAACTCCTATTTTCCTTAACTGTGATACTACAGCAGAAATTCTATCACACTCTTTTTCACGAAGATGTTGGATATTGACTATTTTTGTTGTTCCTTGAGCAAAAGCTGCCACAATAGCAAGAGTCGGGACAACATCTGGAATATCTGACATATCAACTTCAATAGCTTTTAAAATTTTACCACGAACACCAATTCCATTAATCCTATACTCAATATCGCACCCCATCTTTTCTAAAATATCGAGCAGCCTCTTATCTCCTTGTAATGAGTCATGATTTATATCTGTAACAGTAATCAAATTTCCTGTGATTGCCCCAGCAGCCCAAAAATAACTTGCATTGGAGATATCTGGCTCAACTGAGAAGTTTCCTGCACGATAGGTCTGATTTCCTTTTACAAGATAATTTTTATTATCAAGCCTTTCAGCATGAACACCAAATTTCTTCATAATATCAATTGTCAAATCAACGTAAGGTGCTGATACTGTTGGACCAGGTAAATTAATCAAAAGACCTTCAGGTAGCACAGCACCCATCATAAGCATAGAAGAGAGATATTGACTGCTTTGAGAGCAATCAAGGGAAATTTTTTTTATAATACCTTTATCAGCCCTTCTGATAGTATCTATGTATTCAAAATTAGCTCTATCTGCACACTTTTTTCTATTAACCCCTTTAATTATAACAGGAGGGTTTCCACCCTCTTTTTTGGATATAGCTTCTGCACCAGCCATATTAAGGGCTGCAAGAATATCTCCCATTGGACGCTCCTGCATTCTTGTATCGCCTGTCAAAGTATAGGCAGTAGTTCCAAGAGCAGCAGTACCTGCAAGTAGCCTCATGGAAGTGCCTGAGTTACCAAGGTATATCTCTTGGTCGTATGGTCTTGGCTTACCGTTAAAACCAGTTACACGAATAGCAACATCTTCAGTTGAGTTCTCCAATAGTTGACTACTATTTTTATCCGGATCAGGATTTAAAGTTATTTTTTCTATAACTGCCCCCATTTTAGATAGAGCAGAGATTGTGTAACCAATATCATCGCTTTGCAAAACATTTTTTATTACAGAAGTTCCATTTGCCATAGAGGCACAGATGAGCATTCTGTGAGAAACGCTTTTTGATCCTGGTATTGTTATTGATTTATCGGAATTGATTTTAGTCTTTATGGTTTTCATTTAAGATAGCCCTTATAATACATATCTTTTTTCATCTTAATTTTGTATATCATTTGTTAATATTTCTAAACCATTTGTTTTAAAACCGTCTCTCTCATAAAATTATGTGATGCTTTAAAGCCTGTAAACATCTCAAACTGTGCAGCTCCTTGATGGATAAACATAGATAGACCATCAACAGTTGTACAACCGGCAAGTTCTGCATCTTTGAGTAGTTCTGTTTTAAGTGGATTATAAATTATATCCATTACAGTCATGTTTTTATGCAATATCTTAGAATTTACAGGGCTTTCATCAATATTTGGAGTCATGCCAACTGATGTGGTATTAATAAGAATATCAGTGTAAGCACTAATCAACATCAAATCATTAAATTCGGATAGCGTTAAAAATTTCCCATTTACCTCCATTGAAAGCTGTTTGCCCCTATTTTTTGAGCGATTCACAATGGTGACATCACCACCCTCTTTTTTGATTCCAAAAGCAACCGCTCTTGCAGCTCCACCTGCTCCAAGAATGCAAACACGCTTGTTCTTCAATGAACTTACAATCTCTTTTAATGGTTCAACAGCTCCTGCACAATCTGTATTATAGCCAACAAGATAACCATCTTTATTTATAACCGTGTTTACCGCACCAATGTTATGTGCTGCCTCATCAATCTCATCAAGATGTTTTAAAATATCCTCCTTAAATGGAATTGTAATTGAAGCGCCTTTAATACCAAGGGTTCTCATAGAGTCAACCCCTTTTTTAATGTCATTGATTTCAAATGCCAAATATACAGCATTTACTCCAAATTCATTAAAAAGCATATTATGCACTAAAGGACTCATTGAGTGGCTTACTGGCTTACCAAAGATACAGTATAATTTAGTTTCTGGAGTAATCAATTTAGGCATTTATAGATAACTCTTCAAAATTTAAGTAAATTCATTTTTCAACAATCCCATAACGCCAACATCTTGCTGGCGAGCACAATTTTTCATATAAAAACTAAAAGAGTTTAAATACAAAAGTTCTGATACGATTGCCATCTCGCTCTTTAACTGTGGCGGCATACTTATCAATTGTAATGGTCTCCCCAACCTTTGGGATCCTACCAATTTTATCAAGAATAAATCCAGAAAAAGTATCATAATCAGGAGATTCTGGTATTGAAAGTTCAAGTTTTTTATTTATCTCCTCAATCTCGGTTTTACCAAGGACTATCCATTTATCGTCATTTAATTTAACAATATGAGGATCAGTTCTATCTGTCTCATCTGTTATCTCTCCAACAAGCTCCTCAAGAACATCTTCCATAGTTACAATACCACAGACACCACCATGTTCATCAACAACAACTCCTATATGGTTCTTCATCTGCTTAAACGCATGTAAAAGAGAGTCTAACTTTTTAGATTCAGGGATAAAAAATGGCTCTCTCATTATATCTCTAATTCCAAGCTCATCAGCACTTTCTGTAGGAGCTGGGAAAACATCGATATTTTTATGGGAACATTTATCGTGGTATCGAGAAAAAAGGTCTTTTACATTCAATATACCAATAACATTATCAATACTATTATCAATCACTGGAATACGTGTAAAACCAGAATCAAGAATAGCCTTAATATCGATCGGATCATTGATGTCAATAACATACATATCTGCACGTGGTGTCATTATCTCTGATGCACTGGTATCATCAAACTCAAAGATATTTGAGATAAGCTCTTTCTCTTCCTCTTTTATCTCTCCCTCCTCCTCAACAACCTCGACCATATTCATCAGCTCATCTTCAGTAACTGACGGAGATGAATCGGCTTTACCAAGTATTTTAGAGATAAAAGTCAAACAAAATATAATAGGGGTAAAAAGTTTGGATAGCCAAAAAATCGGAAATATAACCATTCTTGCCACAAATATATTATTTTGAGTTGCAAGTGACTTTGGAAATATCTCTCCTAATATAAGAATAGATATAGTTGTAATCCCAATGGCAATGGCAACACCATTTGATTGAAAAGAATTAATAGCAATTAGAGTCGCTAACGAAGATGCAGCAATATTTGCAATATTATTACCAATCAAAATAGTTGAGAGAAGTTTGTTCGGATTTTCCTTCATTTTGCAAATGAGCTGATCAGCTTTTCTTCCCTCTTTTGCAAGTAGGAGAGATTTGAATTTACTAATGGAAAAAAGTGATGTTTCTGCGGACGAAAAAAAACCTGATAATAAAAGGCATATTACAAGCAAAATCACATTAAGTGACATATAAAAAGTTTTTCTACCTCGTTTTTGTAAATTCTTAGTGCCGAAATATCTCTTACATTATCTTCTGATATCTCGGCGGCTATTACATGGTTTATTAAATATTTACTATTTTAAACTTTCAATATAATACCTCAACTATATAGATTAATAAAGTATCTGGCTTAGAAAGAGCTTGGTTCTCTCATTTTGAGGGTTTGAGAAGAACGACTCTGGATCATTTTCTTCAATAACCATTCCACTATCCATGAAAATAACTCTGTGTGCAACAGACTTTGCAAATCCCATCTCATGGGTTACAACTAACATTGTCATCCCCTCTTTAGCAAGAGAGATAATAACATCTAACACCTCTTTTACCATTTCAGGGTCAAGAGCAGATGTTGGTTCATCAAAAAGCATAATTTTAGGCTGCATACAGAGACTTCTTGCAATTGCAACCCTCTGCTGCTGCCCACCAGAAAGCTGTCCGGGATATTTTTTTGCCTGCTCTGCAATTTGTACTTTGTTTAGATACTCCATAGCTATCTGTTCAGCCTGCTTTTTAGGCATCTTTCTGACCCAGATTGGACCAAGCGTTAAATTTTCAAGAATTGTTAAGTGTGGAAATAGATTAAAATGCTGAAATACCATGCTGACTTCCGCTCTAACTTTCTCAATATTTTTAAGATTATCAGTCAGCTCAATTCCATCAACATTAATACTACCCTTTTGGTGCTGTTCAAGTCTATTTATACATCTAATAAGTGTAGATTTACCAGAACCAGAGGGTCCACATATTACTATTATCTCTCCTTTACTAACATTGAGGTTTATATTATTTAAAACATGGAACTCTCCATACCATTTGTGCATATTATTTATCTTGATTATATAGTCTTCTCTATTTGTATTTGGAGTCACATTCATTTTTGATGTCCATAGTTGTTATGTTTATCGTTTCATTTAAAGATTTACAATTAAATTATTAAACTCAGAGGTTCTTAAATGGTGCTGATTTGACTACTGCTATAGTTATCTATGATGAGATGGCAGAGCTTACAAGAATTTCCAATTAAATATGACCATTTCTTGTTTCAATGAGATTGCCCAGCACTAAGCTCTTTTTCAAGGCGTCTTGAATAGTTGGACATGGCATAACAGAAGACAAAATATATAAGTGCAATAAAGATAAATGCCTCTGTACTAAAACCCATCCATCGGGGATCAGATAGAGTTGACTGACATGTTTTTAGGAGATCATAAAGTGAAATAATGGCAACAAGAGATGTATCTTTAAATGCAGAGATCAAAATGCCAACTGTTGGCGGAATCACAATTTTAAGTGCCTGAGGAAGTATTATAAGCCTCATCATCTGAAAATAGTTAAGACCAAGAGATTCGGCAGCTTCATATTGACCTCTTGGCATTGCCTGTAAACCGCCTCTTACCACCTCGGCTATATATGCAGCCGTAAACATGATAATTGCAACTTGTGCTCTGAAAATTTTGTTAATAGTCACACCTTCAGGAAGAAATAGCGGGAACATAACAGCAGACATAAAAAGCATACTGATAAGTGGAACCCCTCTAATTACCTCAATATATACAACTGAAATAGTTCGTATTGCTGGCATGTTTGACCGTCTTGCCAAAGCAAGGACAATTCCTAAGGGATATGCTGCCGTCATACCAACAACTGAGAGCATCAATGTAAGTAAAAGTCCTCCCCATCTGGTACTTTCAACTGGTTCAAGCCCTAAGATTCCCCCTTTAAGTAAAATAGCAACTACAACAATGCTTGCAAACCAGATATAAGCAAGAGATATCTTCCATCTCTCCCTTTTTCCACTATAAACAACTGTTCCAACCATTATAAGAATGGCAATAAGTGCTCTCCACTGCTCTTGAGCTGGAAAGAGACCAAAGATGACAAATCTAATGTTAGCAGGAATATACGCCCAACAAGCTCCCTCTCCGGCAGTACAACCAGATGCTGGTCCAAACCAGACGCTATCTATAAAAGCCCATCTAAAAAATGGAGGAATGAGTTTATAAAAACATATCAATATCAAAATAGTTACAACTGTATTTGTTGGTGAATTGAATAAGTTTGCTTTCAGCCACCCTATAACTCCAGTTTCAGTAACCGGAGGTTTTAATACAACACCAGTTTGTGCAGCCTCAGTTTTTAATATTTCCGTCTTAGAACTTTTAGTATTACTATCCATAGAGTTACCTTTAAAAAAAATAGCGAGATATTATCTTTCCACGAGTGCCATTTTAGCATTGTACCAGTTCATAAATAATGAAGTCAGAAGGCTAATAGTTAAGTACATTATCATAATAAGTGCAACCCCTTCAATTGCCTGACCTGTCTGGCTAATAGTTGTATTTGCTATTGACACAATATCTGGATAACCAATAGCTACGGCAAGAGAGCTGTTTTTAGTAAGGTTTAATAGCTGGCTTGTTAAAGGTGGGATAATGACTCTGAGAGCCTGAGGTAAAATAACCAAATTCATAATAAATATAGGTTTTAAACCAAGAGATTCAGCAGCCTCCTTTTGCCCTTTAGATATTGATTGAATTCCAGCTCTTACAATTTCAGCAACAAAAGCAGATGTATAAAGTACAAGCCCAAGCAAAAGAGACGCAAATTCAGGGCTTACATTGTATCCACCTTCAAAATTGAATCCTTTTAATGTGGGCATATTCATTTGAGTTGGTGCTCCCATTAAAAACCATGCAACAGCGGGCAATAGTATAACAAGTGCAGTTGAAACAGTTAAAAATGGAAATATCTTCCCCGTTCTCTCCTGTCTATTCTTTGCCCAATGTCTAATAAAAAATATTAGTACGCAGGCAAACAGTAGAGCATACCCCATCCATGAAAAAGCAGGATGTGCTTCTGGAATGGCAAAATAGACTCCTCGATTACACAATACAACTCCAGTAAATGGAATAAGAGCAGCTCTTGGGGATGGCATAACATTATTGAAAATAGTGTACCAGAAAAATAGCTGTAAAAGGACTGGAATATCTTGAAGCACCTCAATATAAACCGCTGATATTCTTGAAACAAGCCAGTTTGTAGAGAGTCTTGCAACACCAACAACAATTCCTAAGATTACTGTAAGAACAATACCTATGAAAGAGACTTTAATGGTGTTTAATGCCCCTACTGAAAGCGCTTTTAGGTATGTATCAGAAGATGAGAATGAGATTAAAGATTCCCCTATTTCAAACGATGCTTCTCTTGATAAAAAGCCAAATCCTGTAGCAATAGACTGTTTTGCAAGGTTTGCAGTGGTATTGCTAAAAAGGTACCAAGCAGTCAAAGAGACAATTAATATAGCTACAATCTGATAAATAATTGCCCTTAACGTTGCATTGGTCCATAGAGAATCGTTCGAGCGATTGGCTTGGTTTGTATGATCTTTTTGCATAATAAACCTATTTTAATTCTAACTATTTGTACCTGACATTAAAAGAGAAAATTTACTTCCATAATTGCCAAGTAGTACAAAGTTTGTTGCAATGTTGGAATAACTGCAACATAAAATATTAGAAGTTGGAATTAAAGACACATTTAAGAAGAGCCTTTAATTCCAAAAGCAAATAGTTAATGGTTATTTAAATGGTGGAGAATACATTAAACCGCCCTCTGTCCAAAGGGCATTTAAACCTCTTTCAATTGCAAGTGGAGTAGCTTTGCCGACATTACGCTCAAATGATTCACCATAGTTACCTACATGCTTTATAATATTATAGGCAAATTTCTCATCAAGACCTAAAGCCTCACCATTACCGGGGGTTACACCAAGAAAACGTTTAATTTGAGGATCTTCACTTTTTAGCATATCATCAACATTTTTCGATGTAATCCCATACTCTTCTGCTTGAATCATCGCAAGAACTGCAAAATTTACAACATCGTACCACTGATCATCTCCATGTCTTACAGCAGGGGCAAGTGGCTCTTTAGAGATGATTTCAGGAAGAATTATATAATCATTAGGCTTACCTGTGCTCACACGTTGACCAGCAAGCTGAGAGGCATCAGAGGTAAGACAGTCACATCTGCCTGATGAAAAAGCCTGTACAATAGCAGTAGTGCTTTCAACTACAACCGGTTTCCACTCCATACCATTTTTCTTAAAATAGTCAGCAGCATTCTGCTCTGTTGTTGTACCTTGAAGAACACATACAGTAGCTCCACTTAACTCTTTTGCAGATTTTACACCAAGAGATTTTGGTACCATAAACCCTTGTCCGTCATAATAGTTGACCGTGACAAAATTAAGCCCAAGTTGAGACTCTCTTGCTAAAGTACGTGTTGCGTTACGACACAGAACATCAACTTCACCAGATTGTAGTGCTGTAAATCTTGTCTGTGCTGTAAGGGGAATAAATTTCAATTTGTCAGGAGTTCCAAAGACAGCACAAGATATAGCTCTGGCACTATCAATATCAAGCCCTTTCCATTCACCTTTTTCATCAGCAATAGCAAATCCGAAAAGTCCTTGATTCACTCCTACTTGAATAAATCCCTTTTTCTTCACATTATCGAGCGTTCCTGAAAATACAACTCCAGAACCAAACGTGAACATAACGATCAATAGAACTGTAACCATCTTGACATACTTCATTTTTTCAACTCTCCTTATTCAGATAAAACGGTTAAAAAAAGATAGTGATTCATTAGTATGAAATTTAGAACCTACTCAAGAACTTATTTAACAGCAAATAATAGAACAGATTCTGAATTAACTCATAAAATGAATCGTAATCAGTGAGTAAAACAACATTAAAAAATTATTAAAACAGATATGTTAGCAATGTCAAAGGAAAAATTTAACTCTAAATCATCCTAAAGGGATATCGCTTTTATTGAATTTAAGTGACAGAGATTCAGTATGTCACTACTGTTTTACAGCCATATTTCTGTTTAGCATCCTAATTGCAAGTTTTGCCGTTCTTTCAGATGCACCAGCTCCACCTAAATATTTTGGGATCATAAAAAGCTGTTTTTTTATATAAGAATATCTTTTAGGATTAAGCATAGATAAAACTTCATTAGCTATTTTTTCAGGTGTTGCATCATATTGAAGAAGCTCTGGAACAATAAGATATTTAGCAACAATATTGGGCAGACCAATATAGGGGATTTTGACAATCTTTTTTGCAAGAGAATATGTCAAAGGAGAGGTTTTATAAATAATTACCATTGGAATACCACAGATAGCTGCTTCCAGTGTAACAGTTCCAGATGCAGCAACCAGTATATGACAACTCTTGAAAATCTCTGTTAGACTACCCTGAACAACCTCAAACATATTCTCCTTATTGTATGGTTCTAATATCTTATTAAATTTATCTATATCCACCGATGAGGCAACAGAGACAAGAAATCTAAAACCTCTTTTTTTTTCACAGATTACTGGAACATCTCTATCGTAAGAGATAGAATTATCAGTTTTGTTATGTTTTATGCTTTGATTTATAATTAAGGCGGATTTAAGCATTATTGCAAGAAGTTTTGATATTTCAGACTCTCTTGAGCCAGGTAAAAGCCCAATAATAGTTGGAGAGTCGATAAAAGAAAAATTTTTTGGAGGATATTGAGATGATTCGGACTTAAATTGGCTGTAATAATCTAAAAGAGGGTTTCCCACATAAGTTGCTGGTATTTTTTCTTTTTTAAATATAGCCTCTTCAAATGGAAAGATGATTGCTGCATGGTCAACATATTTTTTTATCTTTTTAAGCCTCGAGCTGTTCCATGCCCACACTTTTGGAGTGATATAGTAAAGAACTGGAATGTTTATCTTTTTTGCATAAGCAGCGGCTTTAAGATTAAAGCCTGGATAATCAATTAATATAACAAGATCAGGTTTTGAATTGTGCTCACTATAAAAATCTTTTTGATAATTTTTCGTCAGCTCAATAAATTGAGCTGTTTTTCTATAATCTGATTTTCTATAGCTTATTTTTTCAAGGAA
This sequence comes from uncultured Desulfobacterales bacterium, assembly GCA_964425195.1. Classification (GTDB taxonomy): domain Bacteria; phylum Desulfobacterota; class Desulfobacteria; order Desulfobacterales; family Desulfobacteraceae; genus Desulfamplus. The sequence goes on along the minus strand of CAYRLG010000002.1, from coordinate 138,348 downwards.
CAGCTCAAAAGCCTTTTTAATATTTTTAATCTGCATTAAAACTTCAGTTACACCCATTGCAGAAAGCTCTTTTATATGAAAAAAGAGCTTCATACCTTCCGCTCTCATCAAATCGCCACCAATACCTGTAATAATCAAGGAGGAATCTTGTTTTTTTAACTCCTTAATTAAACTTGCACCATGCAGATCGCCAGAAGGTTCTCCTGCAATTATTATAATATGTTTATATCTCTTCATCCTTAAGTTAACCTTAGGAAGGTATATTATTTAATTTTTTAGTTACTATTCAGATGTAAAATCGTCATCATCCATTGCAATGATCGCTATTTTGTGCCTATCTGCCAAAGTTATCATCCTCTCCCTGTCAAACGAGACACTCTTGCCAGCCTCAAGAACCAAAATAGATGCACGATATTGTGCCATGATCCTTATAGTTTCTGCACCTACTGAGGGGAGATCAAATCGCAAATCTTGTTGTGGCTTAGAAAGTTTAACTACAACAGCACCCTTTTCTGTAAGAGATGCACCACGTTTTATAGTCTCATCTGTGCCATCTGCACCTTCAACAGCTAAGATAGTACCATTTGCAACAACTACACATTGACCAATATCAAGTTTTCCTATCTCTTTGGCGATCTTCCAACCAATACGGATATCTTTTTGTTCTGCACTATCTGTTTTTTTACGTGTCCAGTTCCCTTTTGGAGAGATAAGATCAGGCAGAAGAAAGGTTGAAGGAATTATTGAAACTCCCTCTTTTCCAAGAAGATCGGCAAATGCACTTAAAATAGAGTCATCGTGAGTATGCCCTTTTGTTGCAATAAATGCAATTGCTTTGAAATCAGGTTTAATGTCTGTAAAAATTTTTGTTTTTTTTACACTTCCCATCATAACCGACTCTTTAACATTATGTTTTTTGAAAAATTTCAAAAGTTTTCCAACCTGCCCTAAATGGAGCCATTCAATTTCATCAGTATATTTCTCAAGTTCTCTTGATGCTTCATTGATATATGCGGCTGTACAGACTTTGTATCCCTTCTCAGAGGCTTTTTTAGCAAATAGGAGTGGAAACTGCCCACCTCCAGCAATCAATCCAATTGATTTTATCATAAGTTAATCAGTTCAACGTGTTTAATATAGCAATCTGTCTTGTGTTGTTTTAAATAACAAGAAATTGAGTAAATAAACATATCAGGTTTAAGCTATAACCATATCCAAAAGTCCTCTATCTTTAAGATATTGAGGATAGAGTTTGTAAGCAGGTTTTAAGACTGGCAGAAGTTTAAGAGTTTTAGGAACATTCCCCTTTGCTACTACCAATCTGCGAGTCAAAGCACTCACAAGATTAGCTTTGCCATGCCAGAATTTATGTGCAAAATCAGCATCCATAGTCATGGTAACTTCTGGTGTTCCGCTGAAATCTCCGGCAATAATCTTTAAATTATCTCCAGTAGCATCAATTGTAATGATTCCAGATGGATTATTATATATAAATTGCACACATAACCCTGTTTTTGAAAGTGCTGGTCCAAGCTCTGGATCATTTTTTAACAATTCGTAAAAGCCTATCAAAACATCGTAAAGCTGCGAACTATCTTGAAACACCGCTTTCATTGCTTTGTCACCCGTTGATCTCTGTGCTGCTGATTTGAGATCGTCATCAGAAACTTTCAATGGTGCATCTTTTCGATAATAGACTGCTTTCACTATCTTAATAACATCTTCTCTCTTAGGTTCAACTGGATTATAAAGCATTGAACCATCTTCCATTGCAGTATCTGCAACTTGTTCCAATTTTGATAACTCATCGTTAATACCAGCATCTTTTAAGTTAAGTGGAATACCTGTCAAAAATGCTAACTGACGATTTAGTGTTCTGATCTTTTCAATTCCTGCATAAGCTGCCTTTTTCCTAACCCATTGATCAACAAATCCAAGGCTATCAAGTTTTTTAATTGCAAACTCTTTAACAGCACTGGAGCCATCTTCAACAACTTTTTGAAGTGATTTCAGTTCAGTTTTTTTAACAATTTTAGATAAAAGATCGAGTTTTCCAGTTTTGATTAAGCTTCTACTGTCTGTTACTATCTCAGGAAATGATATCCCCATAGTAATTGCGATATCGGCAAATCTATCCATCCGTGCATCAAGGTTGTACTCCATAACCTCGGGCAAAATAAGTGCGTTGGCAAGACCATGGGGAATATGATAGACCCCACCAAGTGCGTGAGAAATACCATGAACCATACCAACCATTGAGTGAGAAAATGCAACACCAGCAAGAAAACTTCCAATAAGCATTGCACCTCTTGCCTCAATGTTATCAGGTTTTGCACATGCAATCAGAATATTCTCCGAAATAAGTTTTATTGCATGTAAAGCAAGTGCGTCAGAAGCAGGAGACCACTCCTTATCAACATAAGCCTCAATTGCATGAACTAAAGCATCCATGCCAGTTGAAGCTGTAAGTTTTCCGGGAAGAGAGAGCGTCAATTCAGGATCAAGAATAGCAAGTTGAGGTAGAAACTGCTCCTCTGCAAAGGGAAGTTTTACATCGTTATCAGGATCAGCAATTACAGCCACCTTAGTGACTTCTGAGCCTGTGCCAGCAGTTGTAGGAATAATAATTGAAGGGAACAAGCTCTCGTTGCTATCAAGAAGGTAAGCCCCCATGTGATCTTGAACTTTACCACCTTTTTTCATAACAAGATTTGCAACCTTTGCAGTATCAATAACACTTCCTCCTCCAACCGCAATGACCATATTACAGTTATCTATTACCCCTTGAGATGCACAATCTTGAACAGTTTTAAGAGTTGAATTTGGAGGAACATTATCAAACACAGATACAATATCAATATCAGTGTTTTCAAATCCTTTTTTCACCCTTTCAACAAGACCTGCTCCTGCCAATATTGCATCTGTCACAAGCAATGCTCTTTTCTCGCCAAAACGAGCAACTGCTTTTTCAATATTTCCAATAATACCAACACCATAAACTAATTTTGTGGGAAGTGAAAATTCAAAATATTCAGGAAGCATTGAGTTTCTCCTTATTTATAAAATTTCTTTCAGTTGATTACGTGCACTGTTATATCCATCAATCATAAGTGTTTCTGCCTGTTTAAGAGTAAAGTTCAACAAAGAGGGGATACCAAGCATTTTTGATGGTGCAATGGTTATAATTCGAGGTCTCTTCTGCTTTTGAGAATCTAAAGTTCTATCTATCAGATTATCTGATAATTTCCACTCATTTTTCTTTCTTAAGAAGGGAGAACCACAAAGAAGTTCTGCTGCCAAACTCTTATTATTTAGAAGTTGTGCCATTAATGTACTATGATATGAAGATATAAGAAATTGCTCAAGCATCTGTTCGCCAGCATCCATAATGCTTTCTGGTTCAGGCAGCTTTGGAAGATGCCCAACAGGAGAGAGAAGTACCACAATAATCTCCTCTGCTCCCCGTGCTAAAGCAGGCAGAAGAGGTATATTTGCCATAATTCCACCATCCCAATATGGAATTCCATCAATTTTGTGAGGAGAAAAGATAATTGGCATTGCACTTGATGCCATAACATGGTCAATAGTGATTTCATTCTGAGTAAAAAATTCAGGAGTAGCAGTGTGAAGATTTACAGCAGATATTATTATTTCAGTTCTGCTTTGTTTCAATTTTTTGAAATTAATGGTTGACTTAAGAGTATCTCTAAGAGGCTTTGTATCCATAAGAGCCTTCCAACGCCTTCTAAAGAGAGCATTAGCGATAAAATCAAAAAGCTGTAATCTGTATATTTTATCGCTTCGATATACTGATTTTGTCCAGATATTGGTAATCTGTTCAACTGTTAACCCAGAACCTATTGCTACTGCATTTATGGCACCAATTGAACTGCCGCAAATTATGTCAGGCAACCAGTTGTTTTCTTTAAGATATCTCCACACTCCAACTTGAAATGAGCCTCTTGAGCCTCCACCTGATAAAATTAGTGCCCTTTTCATATCATGAATTTACATAACCTCTTTTAAATATCTATTGTGATATAGTTATCTGTATTAACTCAAATTATAGCCAATTAAAGTATATATAGACTTTTATCTGTGCTGTGAAGCACTATTCCCATATTTCATTGTGCCATGCAACTTCACGCTCATGGATGGTATCAACAAAGTAGTCAATATTTTTGATCTGCTTGAAAGCTGTATATCCCTGATAGATAAAATCGACCACAGGTTTTATTTTGAAAATATATGCAGCATTCTTTACAGTATTAAGAGATATAGCAACAATCCACTTCTGGCTCAATCTGTGGAATGTCCTTGTAACTTCTATGCTCAGATTTATCTGATATATCCGCTGGTCATAGTTATCAAGGCTTCTATAAATCTGCTTATATTGCTCCATTGTAATATCAGTTTCAATATCAGCATCGATCATTTTGTGAACCATCTTATTGTCAAGCTCATCACTGAGTTCATGAAGTTCAATTACTCTTGTGACTGCAGAGACCATTCCAGCATATACTTTGCCATCCAATGCAGAGTGGAGTCTCTTTATCCCCTGATCTCGAAAGCTAAAATCTTCGGGGGCATAAAGACGGTTAAAGAAAAAATCACCCATAAGTTCATATTCTGGATCGTTTTTTATATCTTTATATGTCTCATTTAGCCTATTTGACTGAAATTTTTGCAAAGCCCTTTTTAGGGTAATAAAAATATTGCTATTAACATCATACTCTCCAGTATAAATTGTCTTGCTTGTGATTGGCATTATATCTACTTGCTCTATGTTCATTGCCTGCTACTCCTGTATGATTTATCAATTTTTGTTTCTGTTCATTGTATAATCTATCAGAGTAGTAAAAGTCAAATTTTGAATAGTCTAAGCTGGAGATATTGGATTTAATAGCACAGTGGAGAAACAAATAAAAAAAGACAACATTCTTTACAATACACTCTCTATATGATAATTTTTTGTAAATTGCCGGATAATAGGTCTCAGGTAATAGGTCATTTCATAGCCTCAAGAGATTTTAAGAAAATAGTTTAAATAAACTTAAAATAGACCAAGCTCAAAAAAGGAACAATCCCATGCTGTTTAAAAAAAACACGCTATTTAAAAGAGCAGAGCAAACAAAAAGTGCATGGCAGATAACCATTCCTGAGAAGTACGGTATGGAGTCTTACATCATAAATACATCTCCTGTTGTTTTAGGATGTTCCATGCAGTGTGACGTTGTTATAAAAGACTCCTCACTTGCCCAATCGCATATTCAATTTGTTCTTATTAAGGGTGGTAAATACCTTGAGATATACGATCTTGAAAGAGGTAACGAAGATAGAGAGATAGGCAAGAAGATAAATGATAATAAAGCAGATAGAGAGTTCGATACAAGAATTAGAACTCTGCTTGATGGTGAACCAATTAACGTCAAAAAGAGACTTGAAGCTCAGAAGGGAAAAAGTTTTACACTTAAAGCCGGAGATGTGAATCTTAGATTGACATATAGCCCCATTGTAGAGAAGATTTCAGAAAAAAAGAGACACGCTCTCAAAGATAAAGATATTGAGTGGTTCTATCTCCATGACGGAGTGGAAGTTGGTCCTATAAAACTTTCAGAAATGCTAAAGGCAGTTAGAAATGGAGACATATCCCCCTTAGACGATGCATGGAACTCAGGAGTTAAAAATCGTATCAAAGCCTTTGAAATTCCCGAGCTATTTGCTGAAAAAAACCATCTTTCAGATATATCAGAAGTATCTGATTCAGACAAACATCTATGTCCATATTGCTGGCATAGTTTTAAATTTGAAGAGCTTCTTTATATTGCTCGCCATCCATCTCTTATGGGTGACCCTGTTCTTGGATATGATGAACAGCAGAGATTTTTACCAAGATATATAAAACCTCTTCGCCGAGCGTTAGATAGCAGAGGAGAACTATGTTCTGATATGGCATGTCCACGATGTCATCTAAGAATTCCTACCCCATTTTTGGACTCGCCTCCTCTTTTTTTCTCTATTATCGGAACTCCCGGGGCAGGAAAGTCTTACTATCTTGCAACATCAACATGGAGGCTTAGAGCTGTACTACCAGAATATTTTGGGCTTAACTTTGAAGATATTGATAACATGACAAATCAGTGGATCAACAGTTATGAGGAGAAACTCTTTCTTCCTTCCCGTGGTGTAAACTACAGTGCTATTGAAAAGACGCAAATTGAGTCTGCCCATACTGCAAAAGAGGTGAAGATCAACGCAGTAAGCATGTTTCTTCCTCTGCCCGCTATATTTTCACTTATATCAAATAAACGCTACCACCGTTCTGGGCAGATTCAAAACAGTATTGCCTTTTATGATAATGCAGGAGAACATTTCCAGACTGGTCAAGATATAATACAAAGACCAGGCTCTCTTCATATATTGCGTGCTAATGGCTTGCTATTTTTATTTGATCCTACAGCAGACCCGAGATTTACCAATATAATCAACTTATCCTTACAAACAAAACTTATTCAAACAGTCTATCAACAGCAAAAGATACTCATAGAAACAATTGACCGTATTAGAAAGTACACAGGACTTAATGTTAAAGATAAATTTCATAAACCCATTGTAATTGGAGTATCAAAGTCTGATCTTTTAATGGACTATTTCAATCAAAATGGGATCGATTTAAGTAAACTTCCATATAGATTTATTAAACCAACTCAAACAGAGGTGAGACAAACAAGCAGTTTAAATAGTCAAGTAGGGGTTGTAGATATCTCTCAAATAAGACAGGTGTCTGCATCTATCAGAGAGCTGTTTTGTAGATTAACCCCAGAATTTGTAAACACTGTAGAGTCCTTTGCAGATAATGTTATCTATCTTCCGGTAAGTGCAATTGGACACCAACCAGATGATAGAGGTGTACATCCAGGTGATATACGACCTCTGTGGGTTGAAGTTCCATTCCTCTATATCTTGTCCCAAATGGGATATATCCCTTATATCAACTGATGAATACTATTTTTATGATCTGCACTGGAGAATAGTGATGTTTGAACTGATATATACATCATACCCCAGAGGGTTGCAAAGTGGGATATCTGGTTTTAACTCAGTTGCCTATACAAAAGGAATGCCTAAATCTTATATTCAACTTTGTGAATCTTTAAGTGGTTATCCTTTTATCTATCCTTTTAGACACCCTATGTATGAAAAAAATCCTGAAATTTATAGCCACTATAGATTCAGGATGGGCAAAGAGGATATATCTGTATTATCAAGAGTTGCTGCATCTGGAGTGGATTATACAGGACGTGAAAATAAAATTGCACACCACATTATTCTTAATAATGATGAGAGATTGAACTGCCTTGAAGGTCCAGCTTATTTGATGATGAAAGACACTCTTTTTGTTAAACAGTGGGATAAGAATCCAACTTTGTTAGAACCTAAAAGAGTTGATCTGTACCACCTTAATAAAATTGAAATATCTAACAGTTATAGAGCTGAAAATAGTAAACAGCAGCAGTTGTTAAAACCTTGGAAAAATTTTTTCAATAACTCTGACCCCTCTTTAATGATTGCCAAATCGACAGAATATAATCTAAAAATGTCATCATTAGAAATCCCATCATTTATACTTTTTGATTTAGAAGATGACACTTTAACTTACCACAAAATATGCCTCAATCTTGTAGCTGATGCTTTAAATCTTGTTTCAACCGAAATAAGATGGAATGTCACTTTTAACACATACTTTGTATCAAAACCTATAGACTCTTGCTGCATCTGGCGATTTTGCCCCATACAGAAAAGCCAATTAATACAGACATCACCTTTACAAAATACCCACTTAAATTACGCTACAAATATAATTGAAAAATATCCAGATTCTATTGTTATTGATCTTGTTAATAGAACCGTTCACAATACCATTCCCACAAGTTCTATCAATATAGAAGAACCTGACAAGCTCTTATCTTCTAACGTTTCAGACCCTTCTGCTTTATCCAACTTTTCAAATGAGATACATTCTCCTTCAAATATAGTCTCCTCAGATAACAGTTTAGAACAGCATAACTCTCAACATTATTATGACTACTCAGAAAAATCTGAAGAGCAATATAGTGCTTTGTATAGAAATAAAAATCAAACATTTATATCTTTAGCTATATTTACAGCTATATCTATTGGATTTTTATATTTAATATTCTCATATTATGATTTTAATATAAAAACTGAGACAAATAATATAGCCAAAAAAGACGATATAATTAAAGGTACGGCTGAGGAACAAGGGGTTAATCAAATAAAAGATAGTAATATTAAAGTGGTAAATTCCCAATTTAAAGCAAATAAAGATTTATCTTTAAGCTTTTATGAAGATAGCAACAAGGTATTTAGTAACATTTTTGCAGATAGTAAAAATTTTGAAGATATTAAACTATATCTTATCAAAAAAGATGGCATGAAAATTGATACAGATATCGAATCACCAATAGCAAGCGATACACAAAACTGGGATATAATCCCTAAAGGCACAAAAGAGCCTATTGGCAATATCTCAATAAACAGGCTCTCTCTTTATGATAAGGAGCTATATGCTGCAATATATATTGATGTTATTTCAAGAGCATATATCAATTGGATATGGACTGCGGCTTTGAACATAACACCTTCAATGATAGTAAAAGGATCAGAATCAGATACTCTTGAAATCAGATTTTCTGGTAGTGTGTCAGAATTGCTTTCACAGTTTTTGTCAACTATCTCGTCTGAAACTTTAACAGGAGTGGTGGAATTTAAAAAAAATAGCGATAATTCAATTAAGCATGATAGCAATAATGGCGGTAATAGTGTTGATAAACAAGAAAATAGAGAAGAGGCAAGGTTAATATTTTATCCTATCTGCAGAGTAAAAATTGAGAAAAAAGAGAATATTGAAGTGCGGTTTATTGAACTTAAATTTGCCGAAACCAGCAATCTTTTCAATGAGTTAAACTTTAAAGAGTTTCAAATTAATTATACAGACAAGCAGAGCAACAAGATATATCCAATTTTATGTCTAAACTGCAAATAACCTTCTGAATCTGCTGATAAGATTCAGTTATTTTAAAGAAAAAATTGGCATAATATGAGAATCACAGAAACAATTAAAATTATAAAGAAGATAGTTGCAGATCCCAACAAGATTGATGATCAAGATCCTTTGATGGTTGCAACAATATATTCTGAACAGTGCCAAGTTGTTAATGAACGGCTTAAAAAATGCGTTGCCTTGATAAAAAACAACATGATACCTCAGGCACTTGAAGAGGCTGAGTATGATCCACACCTCATTGATCTATGCCATGATATGAATGGAGTAGCAATTAATACATGGAAAAAGCTCTGTAGAGAAAAAGGTTGGACTATACCTGAAGATCTTAATATAGATGCCTTTAATGAGATTATGAGAATTTTCTCAATGGAATCTAACATCGAGCCTTTACTCAAACAGCTCAGAAGGGCAAATAATCAAGGACATATTTCTCAGTGTGTTGCTATTTTACGTCAACTTGTAAAAAAAGACCCTACCAATCCTCAATGGAGATCTGATCTTGTAGAATTTGAAACAGCCTATCTTGAGAAGATAAAAAAAGATATTGAAGAGTTTATGCAGGAGAAAAATATCAACGGAGTGGCAAGACTTGTAGTTGAGATAAAAGAGAAGTGGAGCATACCAACTGACAGCGTTCCGGTTAAAGAGTTAGAGAACTTTATTGAAGAGCAGTACATGGCAAATATTCGTCTGGAAGAGAAAGAGATTGTCGGTAATATAAGCATCTCATTTCAGTCGGCTAATGTTGAATCTCTTGGAGATGCTATTGCTGCATATAGCAATCTTCAAAAAAATAGGTACTTTAAACCTGACCCCTCCCTACAGGTTATATATGAAAATGCACTGCATTGGTATCAGCAGCAGCTTAAGGCTATTGAAGTACAAAAAAGCTATGAGAAAAAACTTGGAGAGATTAATAATAGAATAGAGAGAAGCAACTATAATGGAATAAGATCGCTTTGGGATGAGATAAAACTTTATCGCCTTCCTATACCAGAGGATTTAGAACCAGACGTTCAAAACCTTATTGAACAAGAAGATAGAGCAAAAAAGAGACATCAAATAAAAAAACAGATGGGATATGTACTTATCCTTATCTTTGCAATGATATGCGTATCCGTTGCTGCAACCTGGAATTATTACAGACAGATAAGAAACAGATTAACTTCAGAACTTGATAGTGCTGTTGTTGCAGAGAACCTTGAAGAGTCTAAAAGAGTGACTGACGACATGGCACGCAGACAGATAGCATTCATAAATATTGCTCTTTTTAGCCAATCAGAGCTGCAAAAACACAATGGTAAAGTAGAAGGATTAAAATCTCTATTAGAACAGAAAAGAGCCTCTTTTGACCTACTTATAACTGAGCTTGAAAAGTTGAAATCTGAAGGATTCCCAGAAAATACAGAAGAGATTGAGAGAAAAATGGTGCAAATTCAGGATACCGCAAATGCAATTACTCCGGTTAATATTGCTCGCCTAAAAGTTCTTCAATCTGCATGGGAATCTCGTAAAGCAGCTATACGTGCTATGGAGGAGAGAGAGCTTACAGCAATGTTTGAAAAGATAGATGAGCAGTTTAAAAGTCTTCTACCTGCTGCAAACAGTGAAGATCTCTATTTTAATGAGAACTCTCTTGAAAAAATAGGAAATCTTATTGCTCAAGGTGAACAACTTACGAGCGTATCAGATACAATGAAAAATAGACTTAATAGTTTAAAAAAGCAGCTTGCCTCCACTGAAGAGACAGAACTAACAAGAAGGAGTCAACTTCAGTTAATTCGCAATGCTAAAGGATTAAATGAGTATATTAGAGAGCTTAAAACCTTTACCACACTATTTCCCAATGATCCGGTAACAGAAAAAATAGGTGCCACAATTAAAATGGAACAAATATATAACTATCTATTAGACACTCCTAAAACAGGGGGTTTAGATATCAACTTGGCTGATAGCAATCTTGATAGTGATAGTAACTCAGATAAAAAACAAGAAAAAGAGTCCAACTTTAGCAGTAGCCCCCAAAACCCATTCTGGTCTGCCACATTAGAGAAACTTAAAGCTCTTAATAACAATATTATGATACACAAGAGTGAAGTACAAGAAGAGCTAAAAAAGATGGAGCGAACAGCAAGGTTTGTTGATCTATGGGAATGTACTGTCAATCGACCTAACTTTGAGCCAGAAAAGTGGTATTTTAATGGAAAACCTTCAGAAGAGTTTGTAAAAGGTATAAAAAGCTACTCCGGTGTTGTCTATGTGCTTTCGCCTGACGATCTTCAGCCAGAATTTAAGGCAAACAGTGCTATCACAATCCATGTCCAGGATTTAAAAAAGATGAGTCACTGTGATGTTATTCAGCAGATGCTAAATAACATATACTACAATATTGGTATGGAGACTATTTTTGAGGAGATCAAAAATATTTATAGACAGCCTTTCTCTCCTATTCTCAAACTTCATCTAATCAGTTTTCTAACAGATCAGATGTTTACATTAGTGGGTAGAGAAAATGCAAGTTCACTTATTAGCATGGATAAAGATTTAAAACGATTTAGCAAAAGAGCTTTAGACGAACAGGTGCACTGGCTATGTACTGCTAACGGTAAATATTCCCTTGTAAGCAGACAATCAGAGGCTATTTTAAGACACTATTTAGAGAAACCAGAGAAAATAGATGAACAGATTGCTAAGTTAAAAATAGAAAAAATAGTTATGAAACGGACACCTATATGGGTTGGATTTGCAGATTTTAAAGACCCTGAAAAGCTGCATTTCAATAGTAATTCAACTCCGGATGAGGTGTGGGTAATAAGAGATAATAATACTATTAAGCCTCTTATATTTGTAACAGAAGAGCAGCAGATGGACAACAGAGTAAAGTACCTTGATCATCAACGCTATATCCCAGGAGAGGCTCTATTTGCCCCTTACGATAATACTACCACTAATGAGGTGATGAAATCGATTCTGTCGGATATAAGCTCAAACAGAGCTGCCAACAATAAGATAAACAACGTTCTTAACAATATTGATTTACCTCCGGTCTGGCCTGTGAATATAAGATGATACCCAAATTTGTGTTCAAGGAGATACGGTTTTCAACTAAAAGGTAATAAAAAATTTTGGTTTAATAGTTTCAATCCAATTTGTTATAGGTCATAAAAATATGAGTTCGCTACAAAATGATGGGCTGATAAAAATCCTTGAGTGGGAAAAAATGGATATTGAGGAGAAGTTTGGTGTAAGTGGGGGTAAATATACTGATGTAAATCTTACGCTTACATTCTGCTTTGCAATACTTCTCTTTATTCTATTTTACCTGCCTCAATTTTACTATAAGGAGATATCTGAAACTCTTAAATTTACTATTCCAACTAATTTTTTTTTGAGTATAACAGAACTATTTATTAAACGGGGGATAACCCCTTTTTTTATTGTATTTTTCTCATGCTGGTCTCTCTCTATTCTATTTATAAAGTGGAGAAAGGTCACTTTTCAGCAAAAAGCTCTCTCTTTAATGGTTGTTCCCCAGACTGACGACTTTGAATTGACAAAGGAGACAGCAAAAAATATTCTTTTTAGAATGTATGGTCTTGTAGATGATCCAAAGCACTTTGTTCTACTCAACCGGATAGAGAGGGCACTTGCAAATTTAAAAAATATAGGGTTAATTGCAGAGGTATCAGAACTTATTCGTGCTCAGGCTCAAAACGATGAAGATCAGATGGAGTCAAGTTATGCCTTAATAAGAGGTTTTGTTTGGGCAATTCCCGTACTTGGATTTATAGGAACTGTGCTTGGACTCTCTCAGGCAATAGGCAGCTTCGGAACGGTTCTTATTAAGAATGAAGGGCTTGAATATCTAAAAACATCGTTGCAAGAAATTACGTCAGGACTTGCTGTTGCATTTGACACAACATTGATAGCTTTAGTTGCTGCACTTTTTATTCAACTACTTATGATTAGTCTAAAAAAAACTGAGGAGAATTTTATGGATAACTGCAACGATTATTGCCACGCTAATATCATCAGCAAACTGAGGCTTTCTATACCAACATGAATCTCTTTTTTGATTCCTAACTCACTCTCCAGAGAGATGTACGTAAAATAATAGAGATAAGCACTTTAAAGCATCTCTCTTTTTCTGATAAAAAAGATAAATTTTATGAGTGGTAAACGTAGAAAAATTAGTAGTAGTATAAGTATATCTCTCTTTTCATTCCAAGATATTATCACATCCCTCTCTGGCATTATGATTCTATTGGTTTTATTTATTGCAGTTGATATAGCCACACAAACCTTAGATATAGATGGTAATAAAACAACAGAAAAAACTTCTCTATTTAATGATAGCCCAATAGCCCATAAGAACATATTACTGAAAAAGGAGATTAAAATTCTTAAAAAAGAGGTTATTCAATATGAGCAAGAACTTTTAAAATATCATATTAGGCAAAATGAGCTACAGCAGTACTTGATAGAGTTAACTGAAAAAAATAGAGCAGTTGCCAACCAAAATAGAACTATCTCATTTATTCCAACAAAAGATATAGAAGAAAATAAACATGCACTACTAATTGAGTGTTCAGGAGAGTATATCCGCTTTGGAATGTTAAAAAAAAAAGAGCAATATAAAAAAGATAGCGATTCAAACTTTAGCACAATTACACTGCCTGAGATTAACCAATTTTCAGCAGATCAAAAGGGTATAAGAGAGTTTGTACAATATCTTCAAAATTTCGATAAAGCACGAGATTATCTTCTCTTGTTTATCAAACCTTCTGCCTCAAGTTATGCTATGTCGCTTGTTCACCATATTCAAGTTATAGGATTTGATACTGGATATGATGCTATTTCAGAGGATGAGAGTATCGATTTTGACTTAAAACAGTAATATCAGATTATAAAATACTATGAGAAACAGGCGTAGTGACGATTTAAGTAGTTTTGAGCTTCTTCTTGATACCATGTGCAACACATTTGGAGGTGTTGTTTTTATTGCTCTTTTGCTCACTCTTTTAACTCAATCAATTGAGATAACATCATCATCAAAGAATAATATCAATGATAGCCATAACTCATTGAATCAATTAGATAGTTCTAAAGTAGATATTTCTAATAAAGCTGCCTTGAAAAATGTTGAACAGATAAGAGTTAATACCATGCTTAACGAAGAACGAGATGTATTACAAAAAATAATTAAAGATAATATTAACCTTGTTGAAGCAACAAAACAAAATATTAAACAGATTAGAAATAAGATAGAGCTTGCTAATCAAGATATCGCAAAATACGCTAAAGTATCTCACAAAGAGCGTAAATTTAGACTTCCCAAATTACATCCAATTAATAAAGCTCCTATATTTATAGCTATCAAAAATGGTAGGCTTTATACAATTACAGATATCTCCTACTCAATTGCTAATGTATCATCTCAATCATGGGGAAACAGCCTTAGAGGTTATGATAAATCAGATATACTTATTCGTATGCAAAACAACAAAATTAAAATTGAGCTGCTACCAGACAAAGGTCAATTAATTAAAAAAGGGGCTGAAAAGAGTGGAAAATTGCAACAGGCGATATTAAATATCAATCCAGTAAAAGAGTTTATAAACTTTGCTGTCTATCCTGACTCGTTTAAAGAGTTTAACTATGTTAAAGAGATTTTTGTAAATAGAGGATTTGATTACAACTGGTATATTTTTGAAGAGCAACTCTCTTTTATAAAAGGTAGAAGAGAATTTCATGCTCAATAAGGCTGATATAATAATAAACTTATGAATAATTACATCTTTTGCAGAAAAATGGTGGTTGCACTGATAATGGGTTTTTCCTGCGGAGTTCCTCTGCTTCTTACTATCTCTGTACTTCAAGCATGGATGAAACAGGAGGGGATCGATCTTACAACTATAGGACTGTTCTCACTTGTTGGTCTTCCATATACAATAAAATTTCTATGGGCACCTATATTTGACCGATTTACGCTTCCTTTTTTGGGTAGGCGAAAAGGTTGGCTTTTAACTGCACAGATACTTTTGATTATCTCGATTGCACTGCTTGGATTAACAAATCCTTCAAAAACACCATGGCTCGTTGCAGCTACTGCATTTTTAGTTACTTTTTTTAGTGCATCGCAAGATATTGTTGTTGATGCCTATCGAAGAGAGGATTTAAAAGATGAGGAGCTTGGGCTTGGCTCTTCAATGTATATTTATGGATATCGTGCAGGTATGTTGCTTGCTTCAGGAGGTGGACTTATTCTTGCTGATCATATCCCTTTTTCAATGGTCTATCTTATTATGGCAGTATCACTTATACCTGCAGTTGTGGCTGTTGTTCTCACTCCCGAGCCTACTACGATTGATGGGCAGCCAACAACCATTTGCGAGGCAGTATTTGAACCTCTTAAAGAGTATTTTGCAAGGGATGGAGCAATATTGATTCTGCTTTTTATACTCTTTTACAAGATAGGCGACACCATGGCATCTGCCATGACAACACCTTTTTATCTTGATATTGGCTTTACAAAAACAGAGATTGGTGCAGTGGTAAAGTTGTTTGGCTTTTGGGCAACTTTAGGCGGAACATTTGTAGGCGGAGTTCTGATGCTCAAGTTTGGGATAAATCGCAGTCTATGGATGTTTGGTATTCTTCAGGCACTATCAACAGCATGTTTTGCATATCTTGCCGTAGTTGGGTACAATATCTCTCTACTTTCAGTTGTTATTGCATTTGAGAATATCTCAAGTGGCATGGGCACTTCTGCTTACGTAGCATTCATGGCATCACTAACAAATCGAAGGTTCACAGCTACCCAATATGCACTTTTATCAAGCCTTATGGGTATTCCCCGCGTTATTGCATCAGCACCTACAGGTTTCATAGCAGAAAACACAGGTTGGTCACAATTTTTTATATTCTGCACACTGATTGCTATACCAGGAATAATATTTCCATTTTATATCACAAAAAAATACTCGTCTGACACTATACAATCTTAATACAAAAAAAATCCTCCTTCTAACATTAATAAGAAGGAGGGGAGGCAATAGATTAATAAATTTAAAATATGAGAATAACCTATAAAGCAAATTAGATTTCAAAAAAAGATGATGCTATCTTACGGAAATCTTGTGCCTCAGGTACCATCTTTAGAAACTCTTCTGCTATGCCTTTTTTAGCATTAGTTAGCGTATCAAGCAGATTTATCTGCTTCTCATCTTTATCATCTATTTTTTCAAGCTGCTCAATATGATGAGCAAACAACTGATCTACAGGTTCTGCTGATTTCTTAGCAAGAGCTTGATTCTCTTCTCTTAACTTATCAAGCTCTTTAAGCATCATCTCCATTAATCTGCTTGAGGAGTCTTTAAGGATGTCTGAAAGCTCTATTTTATCTTCACTATTTAGCCCACTTTCTAAAATGCTTCTACTATCTTGCTCACCTTGGTTTAACAATTGACTTGGATTATTTACTATATTCTGATCTTTTTCTACTCCATCTAAGGCACCTGTATAATATGACTGTTCTGATCTCTCTGAAGCAAAACTATAGGAGCTTGAATATGTCAAATCTGCCTCAAAGCCTGCTATGCTATCATACCCTTCATCCATCTCAAGAGCTTGTGACATGGCATCGTCCATATTACCTGTTGACATTTTGTTGATGATCTCATCAAGAGTTTTGACAAGGCTCTCAATATCATCCATCTCCTTATCGTTTAAACTTCCTTTAACTGAAAATGTGAATTGAGAGCCAGATGCAAGAGTCATCTCTCTTGAACTTACACTGGCTGAGGCATTTCCAGTGCTATTGGAGATTCTTCCACTTTTATCGTATGAAAGTGCTGAAAATTCCATAAAAGAACCAGCACTTATTGTAACCGTATCTCCATCTTTTGTGGTAAGAGAGAGTTCAAGGTTTTTGTTTTGAGATGACTGTAAAGCCTCTCGCCGTTCAGATAAAGTAGCTGAATTTCCAAGCTCGCCTCTATTTTGAAATCTTCCAATTGCTGAATTTAATTGTGATATATTGCTCATACTATCCCCCTTTTCCTCGCTTTTAAGGAACTTGTATCATAAATTTTTACTCAATAATCTTTAATGCACTTTATAATCGACATGAGTATTGTAAAACATGAGTATTATGAAAGATTTTTCTAAATCGTTGTAAATTTAAAAAAAATGAATTTTATACTAAAAAGTTTCAAAAAACACTTGATTATAATAAAAACAGGTGTTAAATAATAATTATTATCATCTAATATACCATTTCTTTAGTTGATTTTATTATTTAATCTTAAAACGACCATTGCAGTGAAGAGATTTATTATGGCTGATCATAAAGAGAGATTTGATATCATCATAAAAAAACTGAAAGAGAGTGGTCATAAGATCACACCTCAGCGGATAGCTATCGTAAAAATATTGGCTAATAGCCTTGGACATCCCTCTGTAGAAAATATATACGAAGAGTTACAAAAAGACTTTCCAACTATGAGTCTTGCCACTGTATATCGAACCGTTTTACTGATTAAGTCGTTTGGAGAACTTCTGGAGCTTGGTTTTCCTGACGGTAGTAACCGTTACGATGCAAACAGACCTTACCCCCATCCTCATGTTATATGTGTCAAATGTGGGAAAATTATCGATCCAGATATAAGCAGCCTAAAAGATATGCAGCAAGAGATTGCTGATGAAACAGGGTTTAAGATATTGACACACCGCCTTGATTTTTTCGGTATCTGCAGTGACTGTATAACTTAAATCAGGCATTTAACCTGTTGTAGTTAAATTAATTTTAAGAAAGGAGAACAAGAAAAATGGCAGAAGAGAAAAAGGCAAAACTTACCAACAACGCGGGGTCACCAGTTGCAGATAATCAAAATGTGATGACAGCCGGACCTCGTGGTCCTATGCTTCTTCAAGATGTTTGGTTTATGGAGAAATTAGCCCATTTTGACAGAGAAGTTATTCCAGAGAGAAGAATGCACGCCAAAGGGTCTGGTGCTTATGGTACCTTTACAGTGACTCATGATATCACTAAATATACTAAAGCAAAAATTTTCTCAGAGATAGGCAAAAAAACTGATCTTTTTGTCCGTTTCTCAACAGTTGCGGGTGAACGTGGAGCTGCTGATGCGGAGCGTGATATCAGAGGATTTGCAGTTAAGTTCTATACAGAACAGGGCAACTGGGATTTAGTTGGCAACAACACACCAGTATTTTTCTTGCGTGATCCTTTAAAATTTCCTGATCTTAACCACGCTGTTAAACGCGATCCACGTACAAACTTACGAAGTGCAAAAAATAACTGGGATTTTTGGACATCTCTGCCAGAAGCTCTTCATCAGGTTACAGTTGTAATGAGCGATAGAGGAATTCCAGCAACTTATAGACACATGCACGGATTTGGAAGCCATACTTTTAGCTTTATTAATGCTAAAAATGAACGATATTGGGTAAAATTTCATCTTCGTACTCAACAGGGGATTAAGAATCTGACAGACCAGGAGGCAGAGGCAGTTGTTGGAAAGTGTCGAGAAAGCCACCAGC
Organism: uncultured Desulfobacterales bacterium; assembly: GCA_964425195.1. Classification (GTDB taxonomy): domain Bacteria; phylum Desulfobacterota; class Desulfobacteria; order Desulfobacterales; family Desulfobacteraceae; genus Desulfamplus. The sequence goes on along the minus strand of CAYRLG010000002.1, from coordinate 119,699 downwards.
GTGATCTCTATGAAAGTATTGAACGAGGTGAGTTTCCACGCTGGACAATGTTTGTTCAAATTATGCCTGAAAAAGAGGCGGCAACATGCCCATACAACCCGTTTGATCTCACAAAGGTCTGGTCTCACAAAGATTATCCTCTAATTGAGGTGGGTGTAATGGAGCTTAATAAAAATCCTGAAAACTACTTTGCCGAAGTTGAGCAATCTGCATTTAACCCAGCAAATATTGTTCCGGGAATCGGCTTTTCACCAGATAAAATGCTTCAAGGAAGATTATTCTCCTATGGCGATGCACAGCGTTACCGCTTAGGTGTAAATCACCATCTTATTCCTGTAAATAAGGCAAGATGTCCTTTCCATAGCTATCACCGTGATGGTGCAATGCGAGTTGATGGAAACTATGGTAGCACACTTGGTTATGAGCCAAATAGCTATGGAGAGTGGCAGGAGCAGCCAGATTTTTCAGAGCCACCATTAAGCATTGAAGGTGCAGCAGACCACTGGAATCATCGTGTTGATGACGATTACTACTCTCAGCCCGGAAAACTTTTCCGTCTTATGAGCGAAGATGAAAAAACACGTCTATTTGCCAACACAGCAAGAGCTATGGGAGATGCTCCGGAGGAGATTAAACGCCGTCATATCGACAACTGCATGAAAGCAGACCCCGCTTACGGCAGAGGAGTTGCTGAGGCAATGGGGATAAATTTATAGCTAAAAAATAACAATTGCCTTTATAAAAAGGTAGTGACTACAATAAAAAACAGTAAAGTTCCTAAGGAGTAATTTAGGAACTTTACTGTAACAATTTAGGTAAAATAGTTAAGATAAGCAAGCCTTATGATTGTTAGAAATACAACAGTTAAAAATACAGGACGGATAAATCCAGCCCCTTTTTTGATTGCAAGACCAGAACCTATAATCGCTCCGATAGTTTGCCCTACAGCCATAACAAATCCTACAGTATAACAGACATTCCCACCTATTATGAACATTACCAATGCTACAACATTGCTCACAAAATTCATTATCTTTGTGTAACCAGAGGCTTTAGTCATATTAAATCCTAAAAAATAGATAATTGCCACGGTCCAAAACGATCCTGCTCCAGGTCCGAAGAATCCATCATAAAAACCAAGTAAAATACCAAATGCAATCCAAAATATATTCCAAGATAATTTAGGACTTTTATCTACGTAACCAAATTTTTTTGACAAGAGCGTATATCCAAACACCACAATCAGCAAAACAGGAATCAACGGCTTTATAAAATCAGGATTTAACTGCTGAACAGCCCATGCACCAACCATAGCACCAACAAATGTGAAAAATATACCTTTTCCTGAATCTTTAAGTGATGCTTGACCTTTTCTGATATAGTTGTACGCTGCTGAAAAACTCCCAAAAGAGCCTTGCAATTTATTTGTTCCAAGAGCAAGTTGAGGAGGAAGTCCTGCAAACAGGAGAGCAGGCACAGATATAAGACCCCCTCCACCTGCAATAGAATCAACAAGACCAGCTAACAAACCTGCAAAAAATAGCATTACTAATAAATCAAATGCAACAGTTGACATTATATAGCCTCAAATATTTAAAATAAGGTAAAAAAAATAGCCATGATAGTTACTTTTCTGGTTTAATACTTCAAGATTTTCTCATATAGTAATCAGAGAAATTTTATATTATAAGAGTCTAAATACAATAATGATTCATAAAAAAGAAGAGGGACTTATAAAAACTTAGGTACTCCAAATATTATAATAGTGTAAAAAGGGAGGTATTTTTTGGAAAAAGGATATGTTCAGATATACACAGGCAATGGCAAAGGAAAAACTACAGCATCTCTTGGGCTTGCAATTAGGGCAGCAGGAGCTGGTTTCAAGGTCTTTATTGCCCAGTTTCTTAAACAGGGAGATTACTCTGAAATCAAGGCATTGGCAAAATTTAAAGAGCAAATTACAGTTGAGCAGTATGGACTTGGAAAATTTGTGAAAGGTAAACCATCTCCAGAAGATATTGAGGCTGGAAGACGTGGCTATAATCGGCTGATGGAAACTCTGCAAAAAGGAGATCACGATCTTGTTATTGCAGAAGAGGCAAATGTTGCTGTTATGTGCAATCTATTTTCTGAACAAGATTTACTTAACCTTATTGACGCAAAACCTGAACAGACAGAGCTTGTTATAACAGGACGCGGTGCAACTCAATCTGTTATTGACAAGGCGGATTTGGTTACAGAGATGCAGGAGATAAAACACTACTATAAACAAGGTGTTATGGCGCGTGTTGGTATAGAAAAATAGCAAATAAAATACTGCGGCTCCCCCAAGTTGCGAAGTATTAAACCCACGGATACGCAATAAACTAATAACAAGACAAAAATAAAGTAATGTTAACCGCTACATCATAAAAAGATAAAGAATTTACTGTTATGAAAAAAAAGATGAAACCTCTTGCAATATTGGGCACAGGCTCTGATGTTGGTAAAAGCGTTGTGACCGCTGCTATATGCAGATATTTAGCAGATATGGGTATATCGGTTGCCCCATTTAAAGCTCAAAATATGTCCAATAACTCAGGCATCACTCCAGAGGGTCTTGAGATGGGGCGAGCACAGATTGTTCAGGCAGAGGCAGCCAGAATTGCTCCTCATGTTGATATGAATCCAGTGCTCTTAAAACCAACCGGAGAAAAAGGCTCTCAAGTGGTTCTAAATGGTGTAGCTTTTGAAAACAGCACAGCATTGAATTACCACTCACGTAAAGACTACTATTTCAAAGCTGCTTGTGATGCTTTTGATAGACTTCAAAAACGCTTTGAAATGATACTTCTTGAAGGGGCAGGTTCGTGTGCTGAAGTAAATTTGATGCCATCGGATATTGTAAATTTCAGAATGGCAGAGTATGCAGGAGCTGATGTCATTCTTGTTGCAGATATCCACAGAGGCGGAGTTTTTGGGCAGATTATCGGAACTCTTGAATGTCTGCCTCAAAAATATCGTGATATGATTACAGGTTTTATCATAAACAGATTCAGAGGAGATATTGAACTCTTTAAAGATGGGGTTGATTGGATAGAGAATAGAACTGGAAAAAAGGTCTTTGGAGTTTTGCCTTGGTATAATCATATCAAAATAGATGCTGAAGATTCAGTTGAGATTGAAAAGTGTTCAACCATATCTTCTATTAAAACTGTTATTGGAAAATATCTAATTGGGGTAATTAAATTACAGCACATCTCCAATTTTACCGATTTACACGCCTTATCAGAGCCTGTTTCAAATTTGTCAGAGCCAGCAGTTGAGGTTGTTTTTATTGACACTCCTATTGACCTTACAAAATTTAAGGCTCTTATAATTCCAGGCTCAAAAAATACAAGAGCAGACCTTGCATGGCTAAAAAAAAGTGGTTTTGATATAAAAATCAAAGACTATGCTAAAAGTGGAGGGCATATTCTTGGTATTTGTGGTGGTTATCAAATTTTGGGTCAATATGTAGATGATCCTGACGGATTAGAAGGAGAGCCGGGACGTACAGCAGGTTTAAACCTTCTTCCTGTTCAGACAGTTTTAAAAGCACCCAAGACTACAACTTTAAGTATCTTTTCATGGGAAGATGTTAAAGGGGAGGGTTACGAAATTCACATGGGACAGACATATTTAACCAATAGTAATGTTGCTTTGCCAATGCTTAAAGTTTATGAAAGAAACCGCAAACTATGCTCCGAACCTGAATATGATGGTGCTGTCTCAAGTTCAGGCAATATCTTAGGGACATACATGCACGGTTTTTTTGACTCTTGGGCAGTTAAAAAAAAGTGGCTTGAGCATATTGGACTAAAAGAACTTTTTACTTCAGATAATTCACAATTCAATATAGTATTAGATAGAGTTGCAAGAAAAAATAGGGATTATGAGTTATTAAAAGAGCATTTTTTGAAATATGTGGATATTGATAGCGCTTTTATTGGAAAACCTCAGCGATTTCTAAGATGAAGTATTATACAGACTTCTATATTAATTGTTGACAAAAGCGAGATGCAAGTATATAAGAGCTTTTGTTTTATCTGAGCGGGAATAACTCAGTGGTAGAGTGCGACCTTGCCAAGGTCGAAGTCGCGGGTTCAAATCCCGTTTCCCGCTCCAAAAAAAGGCGGCTTGGCCAAGCGGTAAGGCGACGGCCTGCAAAGCCGTTATTCTCCGGTTCAAATCCGGAAGCCGCCTCCACTATTTTCCCCATCTACTATTTCATCTTGAAAAGTCTCTTCAATCTTCAATAATATTTCTTTAAAACTCACTATTCTATTTTTCTATCAACTCAAAATTTCCATCATCAAAAAAACAGATTATACATGTTAGGTGGGGAGTTTGATATATATGGTTCAAAAAAATGTAAATATAGACGACCTTATCGCCATCGTAGCCAAAGGTGGTAAAGTTAAGACTGGTATTGATCTCTATAATTCCAAAGGAGTTCTTCTCCTTGAAAAAGATATTTTAGTAAACAACGTAAAAGTTCTTGAAGTTATTAAAGCTGAAGGAATTAAAACGCTCCCTCTAAATCCTAAAAATTACGGAGGAGTTTGGGATAGCGATGGAAATTACATTAAGATAGATGAAGATGAGCCTTCAGAACAAAATAGCGATACAAATCATCCGGAACAAAAGTTCAGTAGCCGTAACACTAAAAAACTGAACAATAAAAATTTATCTCCTTCTGGAGATATTGAAAAGCGTCTGAAAGCAATTGAAGAGATAAAAGTTACTGCTGCTAAAAAGTATGCTCTTTCAAAAGAGTGTGTGAAAAAGGCACTTGATGAGATCAGGCAAACAAGGGGGGAATTTAACTACGACAGTGTTGAAGAGCATATATCTGGCTTATTGGCATTTCTAAACACTGCGGAAAATCCCTTTGCTTATTTGACAAAAGAGATATTGACATCCGATAATTTCTTATATAGCCATTCGGTAAATGTATGTGCAATTGGCACGGCGATAGTGAATCGGTTTAATATAAGTTTTAGCAGTATGGTGAATAAATATATCGATTCATCCTTAGGTTCAGGGGATACATCGTTAACATCATCAAGCAGTATATCTTCAGGAGTTTACACCTATTACTTTAAAGAGGATATTATTGACATTGCTACAGGTTTTTTTCTACACGATATCGGCAAAACCCTTATTCCTGATAATGTGCTAAATAAAAAAAGTAAGCTTACAGAAATGGAGTTTGGGATGATAAAAAAACACTCCTATGGTCTTGGACTTCAGATACTTGAGAAAAATAGGCTTAAAAACAGGGTTTTAAGCAATATTGTAAAGCTGCACCATGCAGAGCTTTTTGAAGGAGAAGCAAACTGTTATCCTGAAAATTTTAAATCAGACGATATTCCATTGAGCGTTAAAATTTGTAAACTTGCAGATATGTATGATGCCATGACATCAAGAAGGTGTTACCGAGAGGCGTTTAACCCTATCAATGTGGTGACTGATATTTTTCGTAAATATGCTAAAAAAGATAAAATGCTTCAGTTTGTCCTTCACGCTTTTGTAAAAAGCATCGGGATTTATCCAACAGGAAGCGTCATCTATCTTAAAAATGGTCAGATGGCATACATACTTCAAAGTGCAGGTCCTTTAGTAGTGATATTTACAGATGAAACTGGAAAAACACTATCAGCAGGGAGTTCTCCGCCCCCAATTGATCTTGGAGACGAAGAGATTTCTGAAAGCCTAAAACCCGATAGCTCTCGCAGCATTAAAACACCACTTGAGGTCTATAAACTACTGCCAACATGGCTAAAGCCTAAGATAGAGGTAAATTAAAAATATCGCCTCTATTGTATTTTAACCTTTTTCTTTTTACTACTGCCCCTGTACTATTTTCTGTTCAACGCTTTGAGAACTTTTTGTTATATCAGAGTTTTTTATCGTATTAATAAAGTTAGGCGGTAATGATCTTATATTAATATCTTGCTGAGGAAATGCTATTACAACGCCTCTCTCTTTAAAAAGTTTATCTATTTTAAATCTGATATCTGTCTCTACACCCAAAAAACAGTCGGTAAATGTCCAAAACCTTAGAGTAAAGATCAAGGCACTATCAGCAAAATCTTCAAAAATCACATCTGGTTCAGGAAATTTAAGTACTCTTGGTGTTCTTGTAACAATCTCCATAAGAGTTTTTCTCACAAGTTCGATATCAGAGCCATACTCAACACCAACCTTTACCTTTCTTCTCAAACGTTTATCCTTAAAACTCCAATTAATAACTCTATTACTTATAAGCTCTGAGTTTGGAATTATAATTGTAGCATTATCATAAGTCTGTGCTATGGTTGATCTAACATTTGTCTTTTTTATTGTTGCCCATGTACCATTTATCTCAATATCATCTCCTACCTGAATTGGACGTTCAAAAAGCAGGATAATTCCGCTTATGAAGTTACTGACAATATTTTGAAGACCAAAACCTATACCAATACTTAATGCACCAAAAGCCACAGTTAGCGTAGTAGTATTAAGACCAAACACAATCAAAGAGGTAAATATACCAAAAATCCAGATAGCATAGACAGTTATGGTGGTCATAGACTCTTGTAAACCATGATCAAGCCCACTATTTCCAAGAAAGTTTTTCTGAAAGAAATTCCGCCATGATTTGGCAAAAAGATATGTAATCATAATAATTATTAGGGCTTGAGATATAGTAGATATACTAAAACTCATTGAACCAACGGTAAATTTAAATGTTATAATAGTATAAAGCCATGAAAAGACAAAATCGCTACTTGCCCATGAAAGCATAAGGGCTATGGTTACAGCAAAAAACATAGCAATAAAGACTATTTTTCTTGTAAGCCAAAGCATTGAAAATCCTGTTTTAAGGTATCCATCTGTATGGGTATGAGACCTATCTTTTTTCTCTAAATCAGTTGGCTCATCTGCTATCCACTCTCCTGAAGCGGCTATTATTAAACCCGACCACATCAAAACAACTATTGTCTTTGCCCATGAGGTGTACCAATAAAATGCAAGTGTTCCATACCCTAAAAGCTCCAGAACAATACCTACAATAGCAGCCATAATAACTCCATTTTTGTAGAAGGTTGGAACCATCTGGATCGTGGCATTTTGTTTTTCACAGTATCGAGTCATAGCGGGCATAAGTCTTTTCAAAAAATAGACAAGCCAACCATAAAATAGAATTTCACATAGCAATCGGTATGCAATAATGATACTGCTGTCTGTTCTCAAAGCTGAGTTAAGAAGTATATATATAAGAGCCACAATATTTAGGCACTTTAGAAAAAATATAAGCTCTCTTGATGGAGTTGCAGGATATCTTTTCTGGATATGTTCCAAAAAATAGATTGTCCATAAAATGAAAATGAGAATCATCAAAATTTCAACAATAAGATTTGCTACTATTGAATAACTGAAAAAAAGTTTAAATTTAACGCAAAGATATAAGAAAGTTGTTACTGCTGAGAGAAGAAAATTTCTTCCAAATATTTCAATAACAATTTTACTCCAATAACGATTTTCTATATGAGGCGATGATATACAAAATCTCTTTAGTAATATTTTAAATCTTATTCCAAGAACTGACACTATCAAAAAAATTACGGTAAATGCGATTAACTTATGCAAGCCCGATAGCCATAAAAAACTGAAACTATCTTTCCAGTTTTCAACTTCAAACATAGATATTGCAATAGATGAAAGCTCTCCTATATCCTCTCCAAACCGTTTCCATGTACCTTGAGTGAGTGGGTTGTTTGTTCTCATTAAGAGTTCCGCCTTTTTTGCATCACGAAGACGAACTTCAAGCTCATTTACAAGAGTTTTATATTTTCCATCTACCTCTTCAAGAAGAGGTATCTGTTCATTTATTATAGATAGGGCAGATTGAATTAAAAGCATCTTTTTTGTAAGAGCTGTCTGGAGATATTTTAAACGTATCTGCAATTGCATAAGAGAATCTCTCTGCTCTTTTGCTGATATCTGAGCTTCTAACTCTTTTTGAGCATCAAGGATTCTTTGCTCTTCTGCCTGCTGCTTTTCAAAATTGAGCTTTTGCTCTAAAGCTGCCTTTTGCTGAGGATCTCCATATTGTCCCAAAACAATCTGATTTTTTGCTAAATTTGTCTCTTTCTGAGTTGATTTAGCTGGGTCAGGCAAATTTATATCCTGATTGGAACTTTGCGGCTCTGTGCTATTTTGTTCAAGCTCCATCAAAAACTTATCGTTTCCTATTTTCTGTTCATAAGATATCTGTTGAGTCTGTTTTAGTTGCTCACTTTTTGCTTTTAATGTTGAGATATTTTTACCAATTTTTTCAACAGCAGCCTGAGAGCTCATATATGATTTCTCAAGCTGTTTAGTATCAATGTCAGGAAGATGTAGCTGATTTGAGAATGTTGTAAGCTCTATTTTATAAACATTAACCTGAGAATCAAATTCAGTTTTTTTGCTTCTTAACTCATCAAGATATGATGAAAGGTCAGCGTTCTCCTTTGCCTCTATCTCAAGAGTTTTATTAATTAAAGCAGTCTGTTCTAAAATCTTTTTAGTCTCATTCATACTGCTTGTATCGGTCTTACTTGTATTAAGATCAGATTGAGGTAAAATATCTGGTTCATCTGAAAAAATAATATTTGGAAATGTCACTAAAGCAATGAAAACAAAAAATATCACTACTAATTGTTTAATAAGATTCATCATATTTTTATCGTTATTCCTTGACTTTGTTATAATTGATTGGCTATAAAATGGTATTTGGAATTAATTGTCATAATTCCGGTGTTCATCTTTTATATATTAGAAAAAGGGAAAAGGGAAAAGGGAAAAATGAAAACTAATAGAAAAGAGGAGAGTATAAATATGAGAGCTAAAATAAAATTTATCACGCTGTTGATCTGTATTCTAACAGTCGCTCCTGTTTGCACAAATGCAATTGAACTGACTGACTATCTTGATCCAAATTATCAGTATCATGATGCTGAACTTGGATTACAATTTGATATGAGAGATGGAAATCAAGATCAGCTTAGTTATAGTGGTGTTGGAAGCCTTACCTATGAGATGGAATATAGCACACTACCTCTTAAATGGGATATCAACTTAAGTGCTGATACAGATTTTAGCAGAGGCTCTAACGAAAATGACAGCTCTGATAGAAATATCTATGTTGATGGTGACACAACCGTTAAAAAATATCTTGGTGACTATACAGGCTCTTTTGTTTATGGTGGCTTGCTTCTTGGAGTACGCGATCTTGAAGGCTCTAAAGATGACGATCCTTATGTAAAAGTTTCCGCTGGTCTTGGATACGGTAGAATAACCAATGCAACTCCTCTTATGGAGGCTGTTCGCTGTATTGAAGATTTGACTAAATATGGACTCATTGCAGGAGAAGTTAAAGATGAAGTCTATCTTAAACTTGCTGATATAATTGCAAAAGAGGCTGAATATAAAAGCCGTTACAGTAACCGTGAATATGAAAAATATTGGTATGAGGATATGGAGATAGTTCTCAAAGAGGCTAATATATTAAGAAATGAGACTCTTGGAGCACTTGGAATTATCAGAATTCAAGATATCCTTACTGACGAGCAGGTTCTGAAACGTAAACATGGTTGGGAAGCAGGTGTACAGATAGATTATCTTGTTTCAGACTACTCAGGAAATGATGACGATCCAGGAATGGGAGCTTATTTTGAGTATGCAAAACCTTATGGTTTAAAGTGGCAGCTTATTGATAGAGTAACCTACTCTACAGTTCTTGTAGATGGAGAATTCGGAGATGCTGCTCACAATATCTCTAACGCTCTTGAGCTTAACTATGAAATGACAGATAAAATAGACTGGGAAAATATCTGGAAACTTGACGTTATATGGGAATCAGATTCTGACAGAGATGATACTTACCTAAATATGATCGATACAGGTCTCCGTTTCTATATCTCTAATACAATTGATGCTAAAGCTGGTCTTCAGTTTAACCACAAAGATCAGGGAGACAACCCAGACGACAAAATTGATAGTCGCCTCTATTTCCAGATGATTTATACCATATTCTAAAGGCATAAAAATTTTAATAGATAAAACTTATATTTAGTAGGTGTTTGCTCTAATATCCTGAATTGTATAGAACACCGGAAAGCTCAGGATAATAGACAACCTAAAAATATGGCTTGAAATAAATCTATGAGTTGAAATAAAAAAATCACTTGGCATTTTAAAACTGCCAAGTGATTTTTTTTTGAGAACCAGAAGCTATGAGCTTGTGTATATTACACAAAATGGAGATAGATGATATGTTCACAAAGATAAAGGTGTCAACAAAGAGCTATTATCATGAGTTTATTGTAAAGGCAGTTAAAGAGGCTAACCATCCTCAAGCTCCAGATAATAACTTATTTAAACCAACAAGTGTTATTGCCCTACTTACACCAGAAGAGGAGACAAATTTAATTTTCATTCAAAAGGCTGATATAGAAGGCTATCCTTGGAGAAATCAGATGGCATTTCCGGGAGGAAACAGCGATCCGGAAGATTTTAGTCGCGAAGCTACAGCTCTAAGAGAGCTTAAAGAGGAGTTAAATATTCCTCAAGAAGAGGTGGAATTGATTGGTTCGATTGGGCATTTTCAGACCATAAACAATAGAGATATAGAGGCATTTCTTGGAATATGGAAAAAAACTGGAGATATTGGGTATCATATATCAAACATCTCATTTGACAGAGCAGAGATTTCAAAAATTTTTAGCATACCTTTAAGCCACCTTATAAAGGTACATAAAGATAAAAAGTTTACTGGCAGATTGCCAAATATTTATGAATTAACATATCCATATCAAGAGGTTGTTATATGGGGAGTAACAGCTAAAATTATTCACCACTTTATTGAAATTATCACTTATCAACAATATTCTATCAATTAGGAGATAGAACCTAATTATTTGCTATGATGTAGTTTTATCTCTTCACAAAAATCTTTAAAAGCTGGATCAAGATAGTCATATAGTTTTTTAATACATTCAATACTTCCGCCACTACGAGCTGTCTGCTCTATCTTTTTTGCAATATCTGATAAACGGCACGCTCCTATAGTGAGACAAGTACCTTTAATAGCATGTGCTTGAAAACTTACATCCTGTAGCTTCTCTTTTTCTATTGCTTCAGATAGACTTGATAATAGTTTCGGGATATTTGTTTTAAATCCAGAAATTACATGATTATACACTGGAATATTATGGTCTATTCTGCTTAAGAAAGACTCTCTTTCAAATATTGGTAAACTATTGTCCATTTTATTAGCCGCGCATATTGATGACTGTGTATAATCTGGTTCAACTGTATTAGAATCAAATATACCGGATGGCTCTAATAACCTTAAGTTATCTGACATAACCCGCTCAACAGCTCTTATAATATCTTCTGGTTTAAATGGCTTTGAAATATAGAAATCCATACCTTGTGCAATACATTTATCCTTATCATCTTTAAAGGCATCTGCAGTTAATGCAATAATGGGTGTCCTTTTTGGAGATATGCCATTTAACACAGAGCTATTTGATGCTTCATACTCTCTTATTTTGCGAGTTGCTTCTAAACCATTCATCTCTGGCATGTGTATATCCATAAAAATGAGATCAATGGCATTAATATCTTTAGAATAGTATCTTACAGCCTCTTTTCCATTAGTAACCTCTACAATATTAAAACCCATTTTAGATAAGTATGTCTGAATAACCAACATATTTATTGGGTTATCCTCGGCAATCATAACTGTACCACTATAAGATGGCAATAGAGCCTCAGTATTGGTATTAGATTGATCATCTTTTTGTTTAACATTTTGCCTATCTGCAATTAGTAAAGGTAAGTATAGATTAAAGCATGAGCCTTTACCTTCGGTACTCTCTACAGTAATATTACCGGACATTAATTGAGCCAATTTTTTAGAAATTGACAAACCAAGCCCAGTACCTCCATACTTTCTCGTTACAGAGCCATCTGCCTGTGTAAAGCTCTCAAAAATTACATCAAGTTTATCTTTTGGAATTCCTATACCCGTATCTTTCACAGATATTATAAATGGGGATATCTTACGGGTTGACTCCTCTTCACTCTGGCTATTATCGATATCTGAAATTTTTACAAAAAGTGAAATTTCACCATTTTCAGTAAATTTTATAGCATTACCAAGAAGATTCAGTAATATTTGTCGAACTCTAACAGGGTCTCCAACAACTATTTTAGGAATTTTGGAGTCAATAGTGGTAGATATAGACAACCCCTTTTCGCTTGCTCTACTTGTCATCATAAAGGCTGTCTTTTCAACTATCTCAGGCAGATTAAATTCAATATGTTCAAGTTCTAACTTATCTGATTCAATTTTCGATATGTCTAAGATATCGTTTATAATATCAAGTAAGGAGTAAGCAGAATATCTTAAATTTTCAAGATATTTATACTGAACATCTGACAGATCGGTTGTAAAGAGGAGGTCTGTAAGTCCAATAACACCATTCATTGGAGTACGTATTTCATGACTCATAGTGGCAAGAAATTCACTTTTAGTACGATTTGCAGCCTCTGCAATAAGTTTCGCTTTCTCAAGCTCTTTTTGCCCATTCCGCAGCTCATTTATATGCTGTTTAAGCATCAGATGGTTTTTAACCCTTGCCTTTACAATAGGCGGGCTTAATGGTCTTGCTATGTAATCTACAGCCCCAGCTTGAAACCCCCTCTCCTCATCCTCAATATCATTTTTAAATGTGACAAATATAATTGGAATATCTGATGTAATTGGGTTCTCTTTCAGATGTTTACACACATGGTAGCCGTTCATACCGGGCATTATGATATCAAGTAGTATAATATCTGGTTGATGCTGAGTAGCAATAGATATAGCTTGTTCCCCACTTATGGCAACCATTACAGTATATTCGTCCTTAAGGATATCATTTAAAATGCGTATATTGGATGGAGAGTCATCAACAACTAAAACTCGTTTCTTTTCAGACATTAAACAGCACCTTAAATTCCCCATTATCTATTTTGTTCTGTAAAGTTACGTTCTTAACTCTCATAAGTTTAGTCTTTTTAAGATTTAGTAAATCTCCAGACCCTCGTCTTGTCAATAAAGGAGGGTAAAGTCCACTAAAGGGACTAATTATAGTCTGCTTTAGTGGAGTTATCTTTTATGTTAAACCCTGAACTCTATTTTAGAGTTAAATTAGATTATGAAAATTCATAATCTAATTTATAATCTATAGGAGTTACGCAGTTGAAATATAACATCTTGATTTTATTAAAAGCATATTGTGCAACGCACAAATTTAGCTATAATAAAATCAACTACTTACAAATCAAATGCGTAACTACTAATCTATATAAATGTAGTTATATATCCATATCTGCGGGTTCATAATACTCTTTTGTATATTTGCAGCAAGGGCACTTTGGTGGAGGTTCTGTACCTTCGTGGATATAACCGCACTGACTACATTTCCACTTTATAGGTGTCTCTCTTTTAAATGCAGTTCCGGAAAGCACCAAATCAAGACATCTTTTATATCTATCTCTATGGTGGGCTTCAACTTTTGCAATCTGTTTAAAAAGATTAGCAGCCTCTCTGTTTCCCTCCTCTTCCGCATCTTTAGCAAATTCAGGATACATGCTTACAGTTTCATAATCTTCACCGCCAATTGCCTCTTTGAGATTGGCGACAGTATCTCCAATGCCTCCAAGCATTTTTAGATGGTCATTAGCATGGCGTTTTTCATTATCAGCACTCTCTTCAAATACTTTTGCGATATAGTGATATCCCTCTTGGCGAGCAACCTCTGCAAAAAAGGTGTATTTATTTCTTGCTTGAGATTCACCGGCAAATGCAGCTTTGAGATTTTCCACTGTTTTACTCATAAATTCTCTCCTTACTATGGATTTGTAATTACATTAATGAATTTACTCTATAGCTGATTATATTCAGACCAACTTAAATTTTATCTCTTCAGTAATAATCAGCTTTTTGATTTATTTAATCATAAACTTAAATTGAATACAAACAGATTTAAAGTGGATAACTGATATAGGTTAAGATTCAGAAATTGTTCAAAGATTGATACTTTACAAGATAAAAACCTAATGTTATTGTAAGATAATTAGCCATAGGGGTGTTTTTATTATTATATCTAATCATTATTATAAGGCTTCAGGAGAGTTCCATTATGGAATATATTGAAATTCATTTTGGTGAAGATTTTGGAAGAGTACCACGTGGAGAAAAACATTCTCACGATATGTTTCAATCAATCAATCCTATGTTCTGCCTGACAAAGAGGCTCTGGAAACCGCAAATGGATATCTTTGAAACCCGAACTCAAATCATAATTCAAGCTGAAATTGCGGGTGTAGAAAAAGAAGATATCTCAATAGAGGTTAGTAACAAAGCCGTAAAAATTTCAGGCAATAGATGCAGAACTCCACCAAATGAGCCAGGAACATATAGGCTTGCTGAAATACAGTTCGGAGGATTTGAACGTATTCTCTATCTTCCAACTCTGATAGACCCTGAAAAGGTATCAGCATCTTTTTCTAATGGTTTTCTTGAACTTAGCCTCTCTAAAATTCCTTTGCAAAAAGCCCAGAAGATAGAACTTTCATAGATTAAAATCTCAAATAGCAGCCTTTATTTTAGATACTTAAATAAAATTTTAAATACAATAGGAATCTTGCATGAACGAAAATCAGACATCATTAAATTTCAATCCAGATCATATACCAGATATTATTCCCATTCTCCCAATTGTTGACACCAATCTTTTTCCCAAGATGGTTTTGCCCCTTGTTATCATGCAAAAAGAGGCGATAGCACTGATTGATGAAGCTATGGCTGGTAACAGAATGCTTGGACTTCTTCTTTCAAAACGCTCTGATATATCCTCAAAACATACCGCAGAAGAGCTATATACTGTTGGAACTGTTGCTGTTATTCTTAAAATGGCAAAGATGGAGGAGAATCGTGCACAGCTTCTTATTCAGGGGCTAAGTCGATTTAAAGTTAAAGAGTTTTTAGATGGCAAGCCATATATTCAGGCAAATATTGAAGTTTTAGAGAGTACTAATATATTAGTTAATGACAAAGAGACTCTCGCTCTTATGTCAAATATTGTGGATCAGTATGAGAAGATTGTAAATCTTTCACCCGGACTTCCTGCCGAGATAGGTGCAATGGTAAGATCAATACAAGAACCTGATATTTTAGCAGATATGGTGGCATCCACCATAAATGCTCCAGTTTTGGAGAAGCAGGCTATTATTGAGCTAATTGATGTAAAAGAGAGACTTAAAAAAGTGACCCGTCTTGTAAATGACCAACTTGAAATACTTGAGATGGGTTCAAAGATTCAAAGCCAAGTCAAAGAGGATATGGATAAACGCCAGCGTGAGTACTATCTTCGCCAACAACTCAAAGCAATTAAAGAGGAGTTAGGGGAGACAGATGACGAAAGTGTTGAAATTGAAGAGTACCGTAAAAAAATTGAGAGTGAGGGGCTTCCTGAAGCAGCTGCAAAAGAGGCAGATCGAGAGATTAAAAGGCTCTCTCGAATGCATCCATCATCTTCTGAATATGTAGTTGCATCAACCTATCTTGATTGGTTAACATCTCTGCCGTGGAATAAGAAATCAAAAGATAGGCTTGATATAAAGTTTGCAAGAAAGGTATTGGATCAGGATCATTACGGTCTTGAGAAACCAAAGAAGAGAGTTCTTGAATATTTAGCAGTTAGAAAACTTAAAAATGACTCAAAAGGTCCAATTCTCTGTTTTTCAGGACCTCCGGGAACAGGAAAAACATCGCTTGGAAAGTCAATTGCAAGAGCACTTGGTAGAAAATTTGTAAGAATTGCACTTGGAGGTATCAGAGACGAGGCAGAGATAAGAGGACACAGAAGAACATACGTTGGAGCACTTCCGGGGAGAATTATTCAGGAGATTAGAAGAGCCGGAGAGAATAACCCCGTATTTATGCTTGACGAAATAGATAAAGTAAGCTCCTCATATCATGGAGACCCATCTTCTGCTCTTTTAGAGGTGCTTGACCCTGAGCAGAACTACTCTTTTACAGATCACTACTTAGATGTTCCGTTCGATCTTACTGATGTTATATTTCTTACTACCGCAAATGTTTTGCACACAATTCCAGCACCTTTACGAGATAGAATGGAAGTACTTGAACTTTCAGGCTATACTGAGGATGAGAAGCTCAAAATTGCCACAAAATATCTTATCCCAAGACAGAGAGAGGCAAATGGCTTAAAAACAGAGCAGATTAAATTCGCTCAAAGTGCCATAAAAGAGATCATCTCTGGTTATACCCGTGAAGCTGGTTTAAGAAATCTTGAGAGAGAGATTGGCACTATATGTCGTGGAGTTGCAAGTAAAATTGCAGAGGAAGAGATAGAGAATCTAACTATAACCAAAAAGGATCTTCACGAATTTTTAGGACCAATTAAAAATATGCCAGAAAATGGAACAAACATATCCGTACCAGGCGTTGTTGTAGGACTTGCTTGGACTCCAGTTGGAGGAGATATTCTATTTGTTGAGACTACCGCAATGAAAGGCTCAAAAGGTGGACTTATTTTAACAGGTCAACTTGGGGATGTAATGAAAGAGTCTGCACGAACAGCAATGAGTTATCTTATGGCACATGCTGATAAATTTAAGATTGAACCTAACTTCTTTTCAGAGCATGAGATTCATATTCATGTTCCAGCAGGAGCAATCCCAAAAGATGGACCATCTGCAGGAGTAACTATGCTAACTGCTCTTACCTCTCTTGCAACAGGAAAAGTCGTGAAAAGAAAACTTGCAATGACAGGAGAGATAACTCTTCGAGGAGACGTTCTGCCTGTTGGCGGTATAAAAGAGAAGATGATTGCAGCAAGCAGAGCTGGTATTAAGACGGTTATTCTTCCTAAATGGAATGAAAAAGATATGGAAGAGATTCCAGCCAATATAAAAGATAACATGGAGTTTATCTTTGCAGATAAAATGGATGCTGTTATAAAAAATGCTCTTGATATGAAAGTGGAAATCTGATGGATAGATTTATTAAATCTATCAGTAACAGGTTAATTGTAATTATAGCACCTTTAAAACATATTATTGCAACACTTGTTCTTCTTGCTATTACTGGCTGTAGTGCAACAACTCTGCCTGAACCGGAGAGAGGTGAAACTTATTCTCGTCCAAGCGCATCCTCCTCATACTCCTCTCCAAAAAGAACATATACTAAGCCATATAAGATCAATGGTAAGTATTACCACCCTTTAGCAAGTTCCAAAGGTTTTGTGCAGCAGGGAATCGCATCATGGTATGGTGAGCAGTTTCATGGACGAAAAACTGCAAATGGAGAGACCTATAATATGTATGGTATCTCTGCTGCACACAAAACGCTTCCACTTGGAACATGGGTAAGAGTATATAATCTTGAGAATAACAAAAATCTTGATTTAAGGATAAATGATAGAGGTCCATTTGTAACTGGAAGAATAATCGATCTATCCTATAAAGCAGCTCAAATGCTCGGTGTTGCAAAGCCCGGTACAGCAAAAGTTAAAATTGTGGCATTAGGTGAGGCATCAGGATCAGATAAAAGTGGTAAAACTATATACAAGCCAGTTGACTATTTCAGAGGTAACTTTACAGTACAAGTTGGAGCATTTACAGTGAGAAAAAATGCCCAAAAGCTCAAAATTAAACTTGGCAGAAAATATATAAACTCTCACATAAATGAATACACAGATGCAAGAGGAAAGTTTTACAGAGTTAGAGTTGGGAGATTCAGAGAACTTGAAGATGCTGAGAGATTTAACGAAGAGTTGACAAGGGCAGGTGCCAAAAACTCTTTTGTAGTTGCAGAATAAAAATATCCCCTTCCAACCATTTAAAAGTAAAATTTTAAAAAAAAGCATTACGATACATAATGCTAAAATTAAAATTACTGTTGCTGATATTGAATAGTAGTTCTAAATACCGTATATGTTAAACTATAGAGAGAAATTTATCTAACTACTCGTCAAAATAGGATTATAACCTCTATGTTTTATTATATACGAAGAAAGATAGCGGCTAAACTTGCCTGTATGATTCTCTTTATTGTGACTATTATAAGCGTAATATTCACAATGTATTTTAACCACATAAATAAAAAAAATCTTACAGAGTACCTTAACATATCTCTATCTAATGCTATCCACTTTGCAGATATGGGGTTTGCTCAAACCCTATGGGATTACAATGAAGAGGAGATAGATCGCCTAAGTCTCATTATATTAAAAAACAAACTCATCATTGCTGTAAATGTATTTGATAACAATAGCTTTTTAACCAGCAATGCCAAAACCTTTGCCAATAATACACAAACTGAAGCATACCAAATAACCACGCTCAATACCCCCTACACAATTCCAGCTAACATAACATATATAAAAGCTATCTCAGGTAATATTGTTTTTAAAAATAAAGAGGTTGGGAAATACGAAATTTTCTATACAGAAGAGTTTATTAACAGTGCCATTAAAGAGTCAAACAACAGAATGCTTCTTGCATTTATTATCATTGCTGCTCTTATTAGTGTGGCTTTAATGGTTGGGACTGCTATCATAAACAGACCAATACTTGAGCTTGCAAGAGTTGCAAAACATATTGCAAACGACAATGACTTCTCTATAGAGGTAAAAAAATCTAATAGAATTGATGAAGTTGGGATTTTGGTCAACGGTTTTGCAAACATGGTTGAGCAGCTACGACAGAAAGAGATAGAACAAAATGCTCTTTATGAAACTCTTGAGAAAAATTTTCAACGATTTAACTATCTTTTTTTAAATCTTCAGAGTGCTATAGACAGCTCTGATTACTCCCTACGTGTTAAACTTGAATCTGATAATGATGAACTTGCCATCTCACTTAACAAAGTTATACAAGCCCTTGAGGATGCAGATAATACAAAACAGAGTCAGAGTTGGCTAAAAAATGGACAGGCAGAGTTAGGAAATATCATTGGAAGAGAGCAAGATATAGTTAAACTATCAAGTAAAGCTATTGATTTTATTGCATCTTATATCCAAGTTAGAGTTGGAACTCTATTTGTAAAAGATATTATTCATAATGATTTCAGACTGGTTGCATCTTATGCTTTTAAAACAAGAAAAGGGATATCTAACCGATTTAAACTTGGAGAGGGGCTTACAGGTCAGGCTGCACTGGAAAAAAATAGAATTATTTTCACTGATGTGCCTGAAGATTATATAAAAATCAACTCATCTCTTGGAGAGGTGACTCCTAAAAATATCATTGTTCTGCCAATCATATACGAAGATGATGTAAAGGGTGTTATTGAGCTTGGTTCTGTCTCTGATTTTTCGCCACTTCAAATTGAATTTCTTGAGATAGCATCAGAAATTCTTGCTATATCAATAAACAGTGCTTTTTTTAATGAGAAGTTATCGTTGCTTCTGGAACAAACTCGTGAACAAGCTGAAGAGCTTAAAGCACAGCAAGAGGAGCTTAAAGCCACCAATGAAGAGTTAGAGGAGCAAACACAGACACTTCAGGCACAAAAAAAAGAGATTGAAAAAAGCAACAATGCTCTTAAGCTAAAACAGATGGAGATTCAAAAGAAAGCTGACCAACTTCGTATCGAAACGCAATACAAATCAGAATTTCTCGCCAATATGTCCCATGAACTTAGAACGCCACTCAACAGTTTACTAATTCTTGCTAACGTGCTTGCAGAGAATGAAGAGGAAAATCTTACTCCTGATCAGATTGAATCTGCAACTTCAATATACAGAAGTGGTCAAAACTTGCTCCATCTTATCAATAATATTCTTGATCTATCAAAAATAGAGGCAAGAAAAATTGAGCTTAATATTTCTCGATTTCCGATAAAGGAGCTATGTGTAAATATCAAATCTGAATTTTTACACATGGCAAAGGCAAAAGGGATAGAGTTTAAGGTTATTATGGGTGGAAATATACCCGAAATGATAACAACAGATATCCAAAGACTTGAGCAGATAATAAGAAATCTCATTGGTAATGCAATAAAATTTACAGAGACCGGTTCTATTACAGTTATTTTTGAAAATATAATAGAAGATAATTTAAATGGACAGATAAAAGAGCTAACTCACGAGAGACCATTGCCACAGAGAGAGCCTACTATCAAAGCAGACAAAACGATTGCAATATCTGTTATTGATACAGGTATTGGTATTCCAGAAGAGAAACTTGATGCAATTTTTGAAGCATTTAAGCAAGTAGATGGCTCTATTAGAAGAAAACATGATGGAACAGGTCTTGGTCTATCCATATCAAAAGAGCTTGCCTATATGCTTGGAGGAGAAATTAGAGTTAAGAGCAAATTGGGTAGAGGATCAACTTTTACATTGTATATTCCTGAAACTCTATCTGAATCTATAAAAGATAAGCTCAAAGGTATAACAACAGATAATAATAAAACAGATTTAGCAGACAAAAAGGACAACTTCTTAGATAATACCAGATCAAACATGAATAACGAGAAGGTAAGAGATCACCAGACATTTTTAAAAGATAAAAAGGTTCTTGTAGTTGATGATGATATGCGAAATGCCTTTGCTCTCAACACATTTCTAAAATCCAAAGAGATGAGAGTAACCATTGCAAATAATGGGAAAAAGGCTTTACAACTTATTGAGAATGGGGAGATACCTGATATCATTTTAATGGATATTATGATGCCGGTTATGGATGGGTATGAGGCAATACGGCATATAAGAGATAATAGGGAACTTAAAGATATCCCTATTATTGCACTTACAGCAAAGGCTATGTCTTCTGATAGAGAGGAGTGTATAAGGTGCGGGGCAAGTGATTATCTCTCAAAACCCCTTGATACAACAAAACTTCTAACTCTATTGAGAGTTTGGCTATATAAATAGGTTGGTAAAAAAAGCCATGGATAACGAAGATATTGAGATAAAACTGATTCTTGAAGCTGTACGGCTTAAACATGGCTATGACTTTACTAATTACGCCTACTCATCCATGAAAAGACGGCTTAATAAAATTATGTTAGATAATGGTTTTACAAAACTTACTCAGATGATCCCGCTTATTATACATGAAAACGACTTTTTCAAACTCTTTCTTCACAGTCTATCTGTTAATGTAACCGAGATGTTCAGAGACCCCTCTTTTTTTCTCTCAATAAGAGAGAGATTAATACCATATCTTAAAACATATCCATTTATTAAAATATGGGCTGCTGGTATCTCTACAGGAGAGGAGATATACTCTCTTGCTATTATTCTTAAAGAGGAGGGACTTTGTGATAACTTTATCATCTATGCAACCGATTTTAATGACAATGTACTCGATATTGCAAAAAAAGGGATATACTCTGCAGCAGATATGAGAGTTGGTACAACAAACTATCAAAAAGCAGGTGGAAAAGAGTCTTTTGCCTCATACTACTACGCAGATTATAACTCAGCCATTTTTGATAGCTCTCTTAAAAAAAATATTGTCTTTGCCAATCACAATTTGGTTACAGATGGGGTTTTTGGTGAGATGAACATGATTATATGCAGAAATGTGCTTATCTATTTTAATAAGAGGCTGCAAGATCACGTTTTAGAACTTTTTAGTAAAAGCCTTCGTATAAATGGTTTTCTCTGTCTTGGTTCAAAAGAGAGTCTGGAATTTTCAACAAGTGCCTCTTTGTATGAGCCGTTTGATAAAACAGCCAGAATATTTAAAAAAAGAAGAGATATCTCAATATGATAAGAGAAGCTAATAAAGAGCTACGATTTAAAGCTGTTGTGATAGGTGGTTCTGCTGGCGGATTTAAGGCTTTGCACATAATACTGCCAATGTTTCCCCATAATTTTGCTCTGCCAATTATAGTTGTCCAACATAGAAATGCAGAGTTACAATCTTACTTAGTTGAATCACTAAGCAATAGATGTAAGATGTCTGTAATAGAGCCTCTGGATAAGACTAAAATTGAACAAGGTAATATCTATATCGCTGCCGGAGGCTATCATCTGCTTGTAGAAAAAGCGGAAGATAAAAATAGTAATTTTTATTTAGCACTTTCAGTTGATCCACCGGTATGTTACTGCCGCCCATCTATTGATGTGCTTTTTGAGTCTGCATCTGAGATATTTAGAAAAGCTCTTGTGGGTGTTATTTTAACCGGAGCCAATTTTGACGGTGCAAATGGAATTAAAGCAATAAAGCTACACGGAGGAGTTACAATTGCTCAAAATCCAAAAACTGCTGAAGTTGGATATATGCCAGCTAATGCAATAAAAACTAATGCCGTTGACTATATACTCAATCTTGAAGAGATACCTAATTTTATTGAAAAGCTACTATTTTAGTAAAAGAGAAGGATTAACCTTAATGGAGAAAGAAACTTTGAAACCAAAAATTCTCATTGTAGATGATATTCCTGCAAATCTATTTGCTTTAGAGAAGATTCTTGTAAAAGCAGACGCACAAATCATAAAGGCATCGTCAGGCAATGAGGCATTAACATCTATTCTTGATCACCAATTTGCCCTTATTATACTCGATGTTCAGATGCCTGATATGGATGGCTACGAGGTTGCAGAGATACTTAAATCTAATGAGAAAACTGAAAATATCCCTATTATATTTGTCACAGCAATTGACAGAGATGACACAAAAGAGATTAAAGGATATGGAAGTGGGGCTGTTGATTTTATTTTCAAACCACTAAACAAGTTTATTCTACTAAGCAAGGTTAATGTATTTTTAGAGCTTCATAGAATCAAAAATGGATTAGAGCAGATCGTTGCTCAAAGAACCTCTGAACTCCATTTGGCAAATGAGGAGCTTAAAGAGCAAATAAGGATAAATGGTGAGTCAACTAAGGAGATAGATCGCTCACGGGCATATCTTGCTAAAGTTATTAACGCAATATCATCTTCTCTGATAAGTGTTGATAGTGTGGGGAAAATTATTGACATGAACAGCCACGCTTACAGTTTAGCTCGAACAGTATCAAATACTGCTCTATCAAATGGCTACTTATCTATTGAGCCAGATATGTATGCACCCATAAGGTTTGAAAATGCTACAGGTAGGTATATCTCCGAAGTTTTTCCTTTCTACATATTTCTTTCAGAGAGCATTAAAAAGGCTATAGAGTCAGAAGAGCTTGTCGAGAAGACCAAAGTACCTGTCTATATAAAAGGTAAACTTGTTATTAATAACTTTGCAATTTATCCTTTCAGCTTTTATGAACAGCAGGGTGCTGTTATAAGAGTTGATGATGTAACTGAGAGAGTTAAAATAGATGAGATTGTTATTCAATCTGAAAAGATGCTATCAATGGGAGGAATTGCTGCTGGTATGGCACATGAGATTAATAACCCACTTGCAGGAATTATCCAAAATATTCAGGTTATTAAAAATAGAATTAGTGGAGAGCTACCAGCTAACTACACAACTGCCCAAGAGTGCGGTATAACAGTTGATGCTATAAGAAACTATATGGAAAAACGTGAAATTCTTCGTATGATAGAATCAGTCCATCAATCAGGAAATCGTGCCGCACAAATTGTCGATGATATGCTCAGTTTTAGCCGTAAAAATGAGGGGAGTTTGAATCATGAAAATTTAGCTGAGCTTATGGAAAAATCAATAAAATTAGCCTTTATCGATTATAAAACAAAAGCTGAAAAAGATATTGGTCACCTTGAGATTATCAAAAATTATCAAAAAGATATGCCACTTGTCTTATGCCAAACAGTCAAAATTCAACAGGTACTGCTAAATATCCTTAAAAATGCACTTCAATCTCTTGAGAAAAAGGAGAGTGGAGAGGAAAAAGAGCTTGCTGTTACAATACGAGTTAGTAACGATAAGATGGCATCCATTGAAATTGCTGACAATGGTGAAGGTATGTCAGAAGATGTGCGTAAAAAGATATTCCAACCATTTTTTACAACAAAAAAAGGGGGGACAGGGCTTGGGCTTTCAATATCCTATTTCATTATAACTGAAGAGCATAAAGGTGTACTAAGTGTCTCTTCAACAGAGGGACAAGGGGCTGTTTTTACAATAAAACTTCCTCTTAACAAATCTATTCCTGCATGATATTGTTTTTTATAAAATGATATTTTGTCTAAATAACTTGCTTGCACTCTTTATAGAGGCTGCTAAAGTTAAAACTATGCAAGATGGTATTAAAATAAAAGATGGAGAATATAAAACTTTCATTATGAGCAAAGATAACTTTAATAAAGAATTTAACAGCAAAGAGATTCTTGCTACATTAAGTGCTCATCTGCATGAGAGAAAGGTTGTTGATGTTGAAGAGGAGTTAATCAAATTTGTGATATTTCGTGCAGGAGGAAACCTTTATGCCTCCTATGGCTCTGATGTTAAAGAGATATTGCAAGGAAGAGAGATTTATCCTGTACCTTTTCTGCCAGAGTATCTGCCCGGTCTTATAAATGTAAGAGGAGATATCGAATCAGCCATTGATATCTGCTTTTTTCTTGGTGGTAAAAGAGAGCTTCAAACTAAGGTTCTAATTATGATGGTTAAGCGAGATCAGTTCTCTTCTGGTATAATTGTTGATAATATTGAAGATGTTATTGATATGCCCCTATCTACGATAAAGCCTCCACTTGCAACCCTGTCTGGTGCAGCAAAAGAGCTTATTTCTGGTACAATAGAGTTCTCTGGTATGACCGTAGCACTTCTTGATATTGAGAAACTCTCCACTAAGGTCACAATATGACCAAAGAAAACCCTATTTTAGATAGCTATATTTTCCCGCTTGATATTTTACTATTCTCAGCTGGAGGATTTTTTTTTGGTGTTTATGCATCCCAAGTAAAGAGAGTTAACTCATCAATCTACCAAGAGCCATATTTTTCTACAAAGAGTAAAGAAATTAAAACAGAGCTTATAATAGTTCCCGAGGACGGATATCAATATCGTTTAGGGATCAATGATATTGAAGATATTGTTGCTACTCAAAAAGATCATCTAATCACATTTCCACCGACTATTGCACGCTGGGCAAAAGAGCGAGGAATGTGGTCAATTATACTTCGTAATAAAAGAATATATACTCTTCTTGACTTTAAAAAATTTGTAACCTCTCTGCCTGATAAATATATATCTAATAAAGATATTATAGATAGAGATCTAAAAGATAGTTATCTATCTGATAAACAAACCTCTACTTCTAACAATAATCTACAATACACACTTTTTAACGGTAATTTTATAATAATCCGATCTGGTATAAATTATAGTTGATGCAAGGAGAATTTTTATGAAAAACAAGATCAAAAATGGGAAGAGAATAACATTGCATAGAAAACTTATGTGGCTTTGTGTCTTCTCAGTTCTATTTACCACATTGGTTATAATGACCATTTCAGCAGTAAACATTATAAGCCGTGGAGATGAACGTATTGAGTTTTACAAAAATACCTTACTTTCAGAGAGAAAAAATCAGATCAAGGGTTATGTGGAGATGGCAACTAAACAGATAGAGCTTATGTCTCTGGAAGAGGGGAAAAAAGCTGTTAGAGCAATGCAGTACGGAGAAAATGGCTATTTATGGGTGCATAATTATTATAATGTGATGATTGTTCATCCTGACCCTGCCTTAGATGGCAGAGATCAGACAAATTTAAAAGACCCCAATGGTGTTTACGTAATCAGAGAACTTACCAAAATCTGTTTAGAAAATGGAGAGGGATTTCTTAACTACTCATGGCGAATGCCGGGGCAAAAGGTTATGAGACCTAAGATATCTTACGCAAAAGAGATACCTAAGTATGAGTGGATAGTTGGAACTGGTCTTTATATTGACGATATAGATGAGGCTGTTAGGATTGCAAAAGAGCGTGTTAAAAAAGATATCATGCTCACAATTGCTCTTCAGTTGGTTATGGCATTGGCTGTGGCTTTTCTTTTGATGTTAGGTTCCAGATTTTTTGTTAACCGCTATATAACAGGTCCTATTGAGCAGATAACCCAAAATATGCAAGGTTTTAGAAACGATCTAACAATATCTGTGCCTATAATTTCAAACGATGAAGTTGGAGAGCTTGCGTCATGGTTTAACGATCTTATCGGTAAACTTCGCTATAACGTAATCATGGTTGCAGAGGTCACTAACTCTTTGTACAGCCATGTTCGGGAAATCTCTAACAACATGGATCATCAATCTACATTTGCCGTTGAATTGGCAAGTTCTGTTACAGAGATAACATCAACAATGGAAGAGCTATCATCTTCTGCTGCACAGATTGCCCAACACAGTCAAGGAGTTGTCTCTCAAACTGACACAACTTTGCAAAATACTCGCCAAGGTGCATCTGATGTTCAACATCTAACTGCTAAAATTGAACATATAAACCATGATATGCAAGCAAACTTAGCCGAAATAGTGGCATTAGGGAAAAAATCTAAAGAGATCAACAAGATAATGGAGATAATCAATAACATTGCCAACCAGACAAGGCTTATCGCTTTTAATGCTGCTCTTGAAGCTGCAAGTGCAGGAGAAGTTGGCAAACGTTTTGGTGTGGTTGCAGTTGAGATACGACGTCTTGCAGACAGCGTAGTTGAATCAACTGCTGAAATTGAAAGCAAAATTACAGAGATACTTGATGCAGTAAATCGTCTTGTTATGTCATCTGAAAAGACCTCTGTTATGATGCAAGAGGGGCAAGAATCCTCTATCCATACTGTTGATATGTTAATGAATATGGTTGATGGCGTTGAGCAGGTAGCTGACTCTGCACGCCAAATATCGCTCTCTACTCAGCAGCAACAGATAGCAAGCAGTCAGGTTCTGCTCGCCATAAGAGAGATAGATCAGGGAGTTCGCAACTCAACAGACTCTGCTCACCACTCAAATATTATAGCTAATGAGTTAGCTCAACTTGCTGAAAAACTTAAATCTTTAGTAGAAAAATTTAAAATTGACCCTGATAGTGACTCTAAAACTTCCTCAAAATCATATAAAAGTTTAACAGGTGGTTCCAATTGTGTTTCCAAAAAGAGAGATGATTCAGGAGAGCATAAGCAACAGTCATCTAATAGTGGTTTAAAGTCAAAGCCGCAAGAGATTGACAAAAAAGAGAGTACGGAATTTTCCAATGGTGATTTATTAATTGGAGGTTGATGATGTTTAAACCTACCCGCTTAATAAGAGTTCTTGTTGTTGATGACAGCTCTTTAGCACGGGAGATGGTATCTGATATCTTGACATCTGATCCTGAAATTGTAGTAGTTGGTGAAGCCTCAAATGGGATTGCTGCTCTATCTAAAGCCATCTCACTAAACCCTGATATTATCACTATGGATATTGAGATGCCTTTACTTAACGGGCTTGAGGCTATTCCCAAGATAATGGAGAATCGTCCTATTCCAATTTTAGTTATCACATCACTATCAGGGGTTCGTACTGCATTTGATGCTGTTTCAAAAGGGGCACTTGATGTATTTGAAAAATCAAATATTGATCAAGATGATGGCACTCGCTTAATAAAAAAAATAAAAATGCTCGCCTCTGTTGATGTAGCTGCTCATCAACTGGCTATTGGCAGAAAGAGTAATACTCTCACTCCACAAAAAAATTTAAATTTAAGAGTATCTAATATTGAACAAGACTCAATTTTAGAAAAAAGGATTATACTATCCAAAGAATTAGACTTCAAAAAGAGTTGCATATCTAAGAGAAAGATTGTTGCTATTGCCTCTTCAACTGGGGGACCACAGGCTTTGAGTGTTATCCTCTCAAAACTACCAATAACATTTTCAGCTCCAATTGTGATTGCACAGCATGTTGCTGCTGGATTTACAGAAGGTATGGCACAATGGCTAAACAGTTGCACTCCACTTACTGTCGTATCTGCTAAAAATGGTGATAGAATAGATGCTGGCAAGGTATATATTAATCCATCAGAGTCAGTTATGCAGATTAGCCCTCAAGGAGCTATTTTACTCTCTGAGGTTAAAGAAGAGCAACTATACCATCCATCATGCGATCATCTGCTCCGTTCTGTGGCAAACTCTTTTGGAAAGCAAGCTGTAGGTATTATATTAAGCGGAATGGGTGATGATGGAGTATCTGGAATAAGAGCTATAAGGTCTGCTGGAGGCGTAACCATTGCACAGGACGAAAAGAGTTCTGTAGTGTTTGGCATGAATGGTCTTGCAGTGCATCAAGGTGCTGTTGAGCAGGTACTTCCATTATCTATGATTTCTGGCTATTTGGCAAATTTGTTCGACTACTCTAAAGGAGTTGAACGATGATTCCAAATATTCCTATCTCTGCTCAGATATCAACGAAAACTCATTGCCTTGAGACAAGAGGCAAAAATCTGACACATTCATCCGATACTAATTCTCAAACGCTTTCATCAAACTATCCACAACTCAACCAGATAAATCTTGAGCCATTTAAGTCTCTACTACTTGAAGTATGCGGTTTTACATTTTCAAGTGACCGTGAGCAGACACTGCGTAATGGAATCTGTCGAAGAATGGAGGTGTGTAAAGTTTATACTATTGCTGGTTACTATAACCTACTTTTAAAAGAGATAACTGAAATAAATATGTTAATTGAGCTTTTAACTGTCAATGAAACCTATTTTTTTCGTGAGCCAAAACAGTTATATTTGATAGTTGACAAGCTAATACCTGAACTTTTGGGCAAACAACAAAAGAGAAAAATAAAGATAGTAAGTGCTGGTTGTTCCACTGGTGAAGAGCCTTACTCAATAGCCATGCTTCTTTACAATAAATATGGAGCAGATAGCTACAATCTGTTTGAAATAGTTGGAGTAGATATTGATAGTACTGCCATTGCATCAGCAGAGAGTGGAGTTTATGGCAAACACTCATTCAGAGCCATTGATAAATCTTTTCTTGAACGTTACTTTATCCCTGTTGAGCACAGCTCTTTACGCATCAAGGATACTATTAAAAAGCATGTTCTATTTCAGATAGCTAACTTAAATTCAGATCTATACCCTCCTGTAGTGTGGAATCCCGATATTGTTCTCTACAGGAATGTCTCAATCTACTTTCACAATGAAGTTCAAAAAGCTATTTTTAGTAGATTGGCAGACATCCTAAATATTGAGGGATATCTAATAGTTAGCTCTACAGAGACTATTCATCACAACATTGGAGTACTCTCTTTAATAGAGATAGATGAGCTTTTTGTTTACAAAAAGAGAGCAACCAAAGAGAAAGTAGATAACAACAATAAACATAATTCTGTAAAGGAAAAATTTAAAAAAGAGCTAAATAGCAACAAGAGTTCACAATCGATGGAGAATAAAAAAAGAGAGTGTAACTATAAACTCATTTCAAAAGTTTCTACTAACAATTTGTCGATAAAACAGAAAACTATTTTAACAATACCTGCTGCAAAAAGTGCTAATATCCTCTTCTCTTCTTTTGAGAGTGCACTTGAATATGTTCGTGAGCATAAACCAGAGAAAGCTCTTACAATACTTAAATATTTAGTTGAACAAGAACCCAATTTTATCGAAGCACATCTTCTTTTAGCAACAGTTTTAATTGATGCTAAGAAATTTCTTGAGGCAGAATCTGCATGTCATGCTGCACTATCTCAAAAACAGTTTTGCCTTCAAGCATATCTGATGTTAGGAATTATAGCCTATCAGACTGGTAGAGATGATGAAGGATTAAGGCGTTTGAGAGAGGCTATCTATATAGATTCTAACTGTTGGCCCGCCTATTTTTATTTTGCTGAAACAGTAAATGTGTTAGGTGATAAAAAAAGAGCTATAAAGTCATACCAATCTGCTCTTGAGATACTTGAAAAAGATGCTCTTGCAGAGTGTGAAAAGAGACTTTTTCCTCTTAAATTTAATACAGAGCAGTTTAAGACTCTCTGTCGCCATAAACTTAAACTTTTGCTAAAAAATGGATAATGTTATTAAAAGTTTGTTTAATATAAATAAGGAGAACATAGAATAATGAGTGAGTACGTAAATATTTTTGAAGGAAATTATAACCCATTTGAAGCATTAACTGTTCTTTTGAAAAGTGAGAAAGAACGTGTAGAAAAAGCAATTAAAACACGTGGTAACTTTAATCCAATTGATTTAAGTAAAAAACGTCCACTTACAATAGGATTTGCACCAGGAGATGGGATTGGTCCTATTGTAGCAAATGCAGCTCGTACGATTCTTGAGACACTGCTTGCTAAAGATATTTCAAAAGGGGAGATTAATGTTGTTGAAATTCCTGATCTAACAATAGAAAAGAGACTTGAACTTGATGTTGTAGCTCCTCAAACTTCCATTGATGTTATTGACAAGTGCGATGTTGTATTAAAGATGCCTCTTGAAACCCCTGATAACTCAAAGTATCCAAATGTTCCCAGTGCTAATGTCTGGATGAGGCAGTATATGGATCTCTTTGCATGTCAAAGAAGAATTAGAAATGAAGAGTTAGGAATAGATTTTACAGTTTTTAGATGCAACCTTGGCACTCCATATCAAGATGCAAAATCAGCTGGTGTATCTTTTCTAAGTGGTCAAGAAGAGTATGCACTATGCTTCTGGCCTCAGGCTCGAATTGATATTGAACGTCTCACGCATCTTGCATGTCTCCATGCAAAAGCCAATAAATCCGATTCAGTGGTGCTAAATTTTAAAGATAATGTAATAAAGCCTGATGCAGCCTCCCTAAATTGGGCAAAAGAGTATATTGACAAGCACTTTCCTGAAATTGACTATCTATCTGTTAAGCCAGATGACTTTTCATACACAATTACTCAGCCCTCAAAATTACGATCAATGAGAGGAGAGAAACTTGGTAAAGAGTTTAACCTTACAACAATTGTGTGCAACAATATTGTTGGAGATATGGCTGGTGATGAGGCTGGAATGTATGTTGGAGGAATTGGAGGGGTAGGTTCTGCAAATATATCATTTTCACAAGGCATGTTTGAGGCAGGTGGAGGAACTGGCACAAGAATGATGCTTGAAAACAGAGGAGACTTTGCCTCACCAGTTGCAGTTGTAAAAGCTACAGGAGAGTTGCTTGAGTTTATAGGCTATTCAAAGTTAAAAGATAATGTTTTTGCTGCTATTGATGCTCTTACTCGCGAAAATCTTGTTCCAAATGGCGGGAAAAATGGTATTACCTGCGATCAGGCAACAGATTTTTTGGTTAAAAAAATAGGTTAATATAGTTCAATATATAACATATATAAATATATAATACCTCTTAAGTTATATATTTGCTTAAAAAAATATTAGGGGACAGGTTATTTATCTATCTGTCTCCTAACTGTTTGCGTTTTTTAGCTTAATTGAAAGTTCTTGTTCTCTTTGAGCTAACTCTTGCTCTCGCTTTGCCATTTCAGCTTCTCTTTTTAAAATTTCAGCCTCTCTCTTTGCAATTGCCTCCTCTTTGCTTAAAAACGCTGCCTCTTTTTTCCTTAATACTCTCTCAAGTTTAATTATATTGGTGTATTTAACATCAAGATCATGTTTCTCTTTTATTAGCTGAGTTCTTGTTGTGTTGATACGTTCAAGTTTTTTCTGTTTAAAACCTAAGGTAATAACATGGGTGATATATTCATCATCTAAAGTGCCAAGAACTGACATGTCAATTCCAAGACATATCCCCTCTACAACAGAAAGCACAGAGGCAGTTCTTGGAATTCCTTCAAGCACACTCATCTCTCCAAAGATATCTCCGGGATTTGAAAGAGTAGTAATTACAGCTCCCCCAATTATAACTTTATAAACCCCTTTTACTATCCAGAATGTCCATGAATCAAAATCTCCTTCCCTTATCACAACCTCATTTGGTTCGTAACGGATAAGTTTTGCTATACCTGCTTCATAGTCAGTCTCTTTGCCTCTTAGGAGTTTTTTCAACTCATCTTTTGTCAACTCTTTTAGTATTTCAAATTTTGAGAGAAGATCGATAGTTGCATCGTTAATGAGGTTCTTTTTAATAGCTTTTACCATAAATCCTTCCGGAAAGGTGTACAAGCAAGAGTGAGGCAACAGAGAGACTTATACATTGACCGTTGTCTCTCTGCTTTAACAAATTAAACATTATCCCTTCATAAATATCTTTGACGCAAGCTCAATATCTTCAGGGGA
Organism: uncultured Desulfobacterales bacterium; assembly: GCA_964425195.1. GTDB lineage: Bacteria > Desulfobacterota > Desulfobacteria > Desulfobacterales > Desulfobacteraceae > Desulfamplus. Next base: position 87,462 of record CAYRLG010000002.1, on the reverse strand, counting down.
GAAGACAAACAGACATTTACCACCTGACGATGAGACAGAACCATAAACATAGTTGATGTTTATCCCCTCTTCGCCAAATTTTTTAGTAACCTCAAATAGTCTGCCAGGAGTATTTTCAAGCTCAATAGCAATAAGCTCTTTAGTATCAAATAGATACTCTCTATCTTTAAGAAGAGCCACAGCATCATCTGTTTTATCAACAAGCATCCGAATAAGAGCAAATTCAGCAGAATCTCTTCTTATTGAACTGTAACTTGCAGAAGATGCAATTCTTTTTAAGGATTTACCTCTTGCCTCAAATAGATTCTGAACATAGCTTGACGCATCCTGAATAGTAATAGCATCAATATTTACGCCGGATGTACTCATTAATTCAGCAAGTTTGGCAAGTTCTCCTGGCACATTCTTCAGAAAAAGAGAAATTTCTGTTCTGATCATAATAATACTCTCCCATTATTATATTGTTTTTGGATATATTTGATCGTTAAAGATATCTATTTTTTTAATTTAGCCATCTATTCGGAATTTAAGAAGCATATATTTCTCAATATAAATCAAGATGCTGCAGCAATCTTTAATCCCTCATCAAACGCCTGCATGTTAATTGGTATTAGCTTAGGCTTTGATGCAAACTCCTCTTGAACGCACTTTCTCAAAATTTCAATATCAACCATACCGCTTTTTGCTGCAAATGCACTTACTGCTATAATATTAGCACATTTCACACTACCAATACTAATTGCTGCATCATTAGCCGGAACTATAAGTTCTCGAATATCACTCCTGCCGCTTCTGACTGGAATTAAAGAGCTGTTGATAAGAACGACTCCATCTTTTTTTACAACAGGTGCAAATTTTTCAAGCGATGGGCGGTTCATTGCCACAAGGTGGGTAGGATTCTTAATGATTGGTGAGCCAATAAGGCGATCGCTTACAACAACCGTGCAGTAAGCAGTTCCACCTCTCATTTCAGGACCATAAGATGGAATCCACATCACCTGTGCACCCTGTTTCATAGCGGCATAAGCAAGCAGCTTGGCACTAAGCAAAATTCCCTGACCGCCAAACCCTGCAAACATTACCTCTTTTTGCATATATAACTACTCCTTATCTGTAAAGTTTTTAGGGGTTCTACATCTTTATATCACAAACCCCTAACCTCTCTCCCCTTGTGAGGGGAAGAGGGTTATTTTTTATCTCAGAGACAATTTTTACTCTATTCAGGTTTTTTAAATTCACCTAAAGGATAGTAGGGAATCAGAGTATCTTCTGCCCATTTAAGAGCATTTATAGGTGTCATACCCCAATTTGTTGGGCAGGTACTGACAAGTTCAACAAAGCTAAAACACTTATTAGCCATCTGATATTCAAACGCTTGAAGAATCGATTTTTTTGCTTTGTTTATATATTTAGGCTTTAAAAGTGCCTGACGAGCAATATATCCTGGGGTGGCAAGACTTGAAAGAAGCTCACACATACGGATAGGCATACCAGTCTCTTCAACATTTCTGCCAGTTGGTGCTGTTGTTGCTCTCTGCCCTGGCATTGTTGTTGGAGCCATCTGACCGCCAGTCATACCGTAAATTGCATTGTTTATAAAGATTGTGGTGAACTTTTCACCTCTGTTTGCAGCATGGATAATTTCCCCCATTCCTATGCTTGCTAAATCTCCATCTCCTTGATAGGTAAATGCCATAAGATCAGGTCTTACCCGTTTCATACCGGTTGCCATTGCAGGAGCACGTCCGTGAGCTGCCTCCTGAAAATCGCAACTAAAGTAGTTATATGCCATAACCGCACACCCTACAGGTGCAATCCCTACAGTTCTGCCTCTGATGCCAAGCTCATCAATCACCTCTGCTACAAGACGGTGAGCAATACCATGTGTACATCCGGGGCAATAGTGTGTATGGGCATCAGAAAGGGCTTCTGGTCTTGAAAATGTTTTTCCCATATTATTTTACCTTTAAATATTTAATTAGGACTAATGTCAACTTCTAAAGTCCAATTCTTTGTTTAGTTATTTTTTTAGTAACGAAATAACATGATCTGCAACCTCTTCAGGTGTGTATATGTCGCCACCACACTGACCAAACCATGTAACATCTCTTTTTCCTTTAAGGCTTCTTTCAACATCCTCAACCATTTGCCCCATGCTCATCTCAATACTTACAACTGTTTTGCAGCTCGGCTTTATTGCTGCATCATGGATAGCTTTTTCAGGAAATGGGAACAGAGTCTTAGGTCTTATCATGCCAATCTCAACTCCTTGCTCCTTCATATTATCAATAGCAGTTTTGCATACACGACTCATAGTGCCATAGCTTACTATCAATGCCTGATAGTCGCAATCTGTATTATAAGCCTCAAACCTTACCTCCTCTCTTTTCATCTGTTCATATTGAGCTTTAAGAGTAAGATTATTGTTATTTAACATTGTAGGATCAAGAAAAAGAGATTTGACAATATTTTTCTTTGTACTTCCACGCCTATCCATACCATTTGTTGCCCAATCATCTTTATTTGATGGTGGCACATATAAATTTTCAGGAAACTCAACAGGCTCCATCATCTGACCAATAAGTCCATCACCTAAAATCATAACAGGTCCTCTATACTTTTCAGCAAGAGGAAAAGCCATCATTGTCATCTCAACAGCCTCTTGAACTCCATCAGGAGCCATTACAAGAAGATGATAATCACCATGACCACCACCTTTTGTTGCCTGAAAATAGTCTCCTTGAGAAGGTAAAATTCCGCCAAGACCAGGACCACCTCTTACAATATTGACGAACACCGCTGGACATCTTGCCCCTGCAATATAACTTAGAGCTTCGCTCATAAGGCTGATACCAGGGCTTGAAGAGGTTGTCATAACTCTCTCTCCACAGGCAGCAGCACCAAAAATCATATAACCAACTGCAACTTCACTCTCACCTTGAACAAATACACCGTTTACCTCTGGCATTCTTTTGGCAAGATACTCCGCAACTTCAGATTGAGGAGTGATAGGATACGCAAAATAGTTAAGACAGCCCGCACGAATTGCAGCTTCTCCAATGGCTTCATTTCCCTTCATCAATACTTTAGCCATTATTTTTCCTCCATATTTGACTCAACAGCTTCTTTACTGCTCCTGCTCGCTGCTGGAGTAGAATCTTCTGTTTCAATAATTGTTATTGCCACATCAGGACACATCACACAACATAGTGTGCAGTAAATACAATCTTCAGGTCTTGCCTGATATGCTGGGAAATATCCCTTTGCACTTACCTTGTCCGAAATCTCTAAAACCTTTTTGGGGCATACATCTGCACATAGACCACACCCCTTACATCTTTCCGAATCTATAATATGTTTAAATGCCATGAATTATTATGTTCCTCTATAGTTTACCTTAAATCACTCTTTGATATCTGTTTAAACACTCTACCTTTTCCATGGTGGCAAAAGCCTCCTTTGAATAGGTAAAACAGGAACTTCAAACCTATTTATATCAAGTAGCGTTAAGAATTTTACATCTGCTGTAATAAACTTAACCTCTCTACCAGACTCAAGCGAGACCTCCTGTATTAGCTCATATCCTCTGTAAATATCGTCAGGTGATGTAAGTTCCATTAAATTTGAGTTGCTCACAAGACCAGTAATTTTTAGTTTTGACGTATATTCAATCTCCTCCATTATTCTAAGAGACCCTTTTACACTATCTGTAAATGGTCTAAAAGGGTTTATTACCTGTATCATCTCTATTCTTTTACCAGCAAAAGCGTCTCCAAGAGCTGCAAGCACAGTAACACCAACATCGTCTCCACCAGCATCAAGTATTAAAATATCAGGTGGATTTCTTATAATTCCTGAAACCTCTCTTGCCAAAATCGGAAGGTCAGCTTGCATATATTTTGCCTCTGGAAGCACAACATTTATTCCAGACGCTCTAAGAGCATCTCTTGCCTCTCTGGTTCTAAAATATGGGTTTACCAGATCAAGATCCGCAATAGCCACATCAAGACCCGCTTTTTTTCTGTTAAAGGCAAGATTTAGAGCAGTTTCTGTCTTGCCGCTGCCATAGTTTCCAGAAATTATAACAATGCCGTTAAGTGATATTTCTAAAAATTTATCAAGTTTATCAACCAACTTATTAGTTCCCCTCCACAATTTGATAGCCACCGTCTTCAGATTTGTTAATCTTCAACACCTTTTTATTAATGGCAAACTCCATTCCACCTATCTCATGTCTGTAGCTAAATGTAATACTATCATCATAAAGTATAAAGGAAAAGGGGTTAAAAAGATTCACATCAGCTCGTTCAAACTTCACATCCTGCCCATTGGCAAGTTTTGCACGAAAATAGTCAATATCTCTAAAAAGATTTATAATGCCAGTTTTACCTGGACTTATGTTCACAGCTTGCGTGGAGAAGCTATCATCTTTTGATAACTGTATTAATGATGTATTAATCTGTATTGGATCTCTTTTTAGAGTTATCTTTTGTTCTGTCTCAAATGAAGATTTGCTTATAAGATTAGATATCACAAGCGATGTTATTGGATCATAGCACTGAATACCATATTTACCTTTAGAATCTTCCATCAGCAGATCTCTGTGGACTGAAACAGGAAAATCATAGTCAATCTTCTCAAGCCCAAGCTCAGATATTTTCTTCTCAATAACCTCAAGTCTAAAGTTCTGACCGACCTTATCTGTGAAGATGATGGTTGAATTAGCTCTCAAATTGAGGGCTTTTTTCTGCTCTTCATCAATCTTATACCATATAAACACTCCAACACTATTTGGAACTCCACTTTTGTCGATTATCTCAATTTGCTTAGAAGAGTTCCCTTGATTCATAAGTTCATTACTTATATCTCTTGGAACCATTGTCGACTCATTACGCCTAAAAAATGCTGCAAAACTGATTTTTTGATTAATAGATACTTTTGTAAGAAGATACCACTCAATATCATCAACAGGATTTTCGATTTTAAGAGGTGTAAATGTATAGACATCTGAGAGAAAATTTTTAAGCCTAAAATTTATATCATCTTTTTTAAGCATCTCTGAAAAATCACCAGTATCCCTAAGTCTTGTATAGTCGTTATAAGATATCAAGTTGTCTGTAAGATATTGATTAATTTGGGGATACTCTATAGATAGATCACCAACTTTAAAGTAAAAAATATTGCTTGTATAGCCAGAATCAGCACATGAATATATCTTTGCAAGACGACCAAATTCGGTTGCTTCAATTTTATATCTATATTTTTCTAACGCATCTTTTACTTCCTGATTATAGTTAAAATAGAGAAACAGAGCTAAACGAGTTCCTCTGTAATTTTCGATACTATCTTTCTTATCTGAACTGCCTGTACTATCTCTATAGAAAGATTTATCCATACAGGCAAGAATGTCTTTTACATACTCAGGATTTAAAAGCTCTTTTGCAATTACCTGTTCATCTACAGCTTTGGAATAAAGCCAATCATAAATATCAGGAAATACAGATTGGTAAAATTGCATCTCATTAGATTGTGCTCCTGGAAAATATTTTCCAAAGTTTAAGTTATCTCCAATTTTAAAACCACTGTTCCTAATAAACTTATCATAAATAGCATATCCACCACCTAAAATAAGTGATAAAATTATAAGTGAGATAGCAATTTTAATAAACATACCAAATTTATGTCTGTTTTTTTCAAGTTCGCTTAAAAGATGGATAGCCTTTGCATGTCCTGATACGGAATTTTTATATACAAGATTAGCTCCTAAGGCAATAAGCGGCTTTTTCCTATTTTCCGATCTGAAAAATGCCCATGACGAGCCAATATTATCACCTCTACTGACACGCAGTTTTAGATATTCGATAAGCTCTTTTCGTTCAGCAGAGGATATCTTTGAAAACGGTACAGGTACAACTCCCTGTTCCAACTCTATGCGTCCGTCAATATTGATAACTCTGACATCAAGATGGGATGTTAGACTCTGATATCTTCTAACATCTTGAAACAGACTGCACTCTGGTGGTATTATGGCTTCAAAAACAGGCGGATAATCTTGCACCTTGTTGACAGCCAGCTCAAAGCGTTCAAAACGCCCCATTTCTTAAATTCTCCTTTAGCTCTTATAAATAGATTTATCTTAAATCCTAATTATTTGAAAGGAGTGCGGTATCCACCCATACACTCCTCCTATAAAATCCAAACATAAAAGTTACTTATATCTTTTATACTCTAAGACAGTTAGCTGTTTTGATGCAGTGTAAATTTCCATGCACAATACCACCCTTCTGGATGTTCATCAGGAGGACAGCCAACACACTCAGTTGTAATTCTTGGGTCAATGGTTACAGCAAATGTTGGATACTCTACAAGACCACCGGACTTACAAGGATAGTCATCAAGCCCTTTACGCTTTCTGGCAGATTGGACACGACACTCATTCATCCTAAATATTATGCAGTTTTCATTTACATCTTCAATTGACTGCTTGTTTATAGCAGCATACATCCTAAATGCAAGAGCCTGCTTTAAAGCTGGTATTCCACCATTTTCCGGTAAGTTCAAAAGTTTTTTAATTCTTAGTGCTTCAAAAGGAGAGAATCTTCCCCAACATGTATCGTTGCACCGTTTTGCATCATTCATGTTATAACTATTCTCAACAGCCTGAAACCAGATGCCATCATTTGCAAGCCAGTTAATACCTTGTTTTTCAATAAGGTCGAGAAGTTCAATTTTTGACAGTTTTGTTAGAGCTGAAGGGATACCATTTTCCATCTGAAATCCTAAGGTTTTTGATAGGCGATTCATCTGGTTGGCATAACTTGCATTCCAAACACTATCTTCAATTTGCATCGCTTTTTCCATACCCAACTGATGAGATACCTCTCCAAACCACTGACCATAATGGACAATAGTTCTTCTAAAAGCATCAACAACCATCTTTAGCAGCAAATCTTTGTCAGCATTTTCCAGAATGTTTATTACTTCATTTTCAGCCATCTTTTAACTCCTCCTTAAAATTTATAATTTAATCATGAGGGCTAATACCCCTTAATAATCTCATTTAACGCTGTCTCAACCTCATTTTGTATATCGTAAAGTCTCTTTTCTGTTGCAGCTTCAAACCTTAACACCAAAGCTGGTTGGGTATTAGAAGCTCGAACAAGCCCCCAGCCATCTTCAAACAGAGCTCTCATACCGTCAATATCAATAACTTTATATCTCTCTTTAAACTTTGCAGTTATCTTTTTGACAACATCAAACTTAATCTCATCAGAACAATCAACCCTTATTTCAGGAGTGGTAAATGTTATTGGTAAATCTTCAATTAGCTCAGAAACTTTTTTCCCCGTCTTTGCTATTATCTCAAGAAGTCTGCATGTTGCATATAGAGCGTCATCATAACCTAAATATCTATCACTAAAAAATATATGACCGCTCATCTCTCCAGCAAGTTCTGCACTCTCCTCTTTCATCTTCTTTTTTATCAAAGAGTGACCAGTTTTCCACATAATGCCTCTTCCGCCATGTTTTTCAATGTCGTTATACATGGTCATTGAGCACTTAACTTCTGATATAAATGTTGCTCCTGGCTTTCTCGATAAAATTTCTCGTGCAAAGATCACCATAAGCTGATCTCCATAAATAATTTCACCTTTATCATCTACAATGCCAATACGATCAGCATCACCATCATACCCAACACCAAGATCGAGATTTTTAACTTTTACAAGGTCAATTAGCTCGAGCATGTTCTTCTTTACAGTCGGATCTGCTGGATGGTTCGGAAATGTTCCATCCATAGTACAATAAAGTTCATGAACCTCACATCCAAGTGCCTTTAATACTGGAATAGCAGTGATAGAACCAGTTCCATTTCCTGCATCAACACCAATCCTTATTTTTTTAGGTTGACCTAAATTAGAACTATTAAGAATTTTATCGTTATAATTTATTGATATATTGTCAAGGATATAGTCTTTGTAAGGTGTCGTCACATCTATAGTAGAGATAGTACCTTTTCCAGTTACATACTCTTTAGTATCAATCAATCGTCTTATATCTTGAAGCCCTGTACTGTGTATTGAATCGTAACCACTCATGAGTTTAAAACCATTATACTCAGGAGGGTTATGGCTGGCTGTAACCATTGCACCGCCTTGACTTTTACAGTGATGAATAGAAAAATAGAGCACAGGGGTTGGGCAGATGCCAATATCAATAACATTACAACCTGTAGAGAGAATCCCCTCAGTAAATGCTTTTGCATACTCCTCAGAAGTTACTCTACAATCTCTTCCTACAGTTACAACCACTTCTCTTTTTTGACTAACTTTCCACTTTTCACAAAGCATTGTGCCATAGGCTTTACCGATACTTGTGGCATCTGACTGGTTAAAATCTTCACCTGCAACACCTCTTATATCATACTCCCTAAAAATTTCCGGGTTCATAGAGATCTCCTTTTAAATTTAAGCATTCTGTTAGATAGTTAATTCAATTGAAAAAATGCTATATATTTTAATTGGTTATAATGATACTCCTGCAATTATGGCAACCACTCCTAAAATCCAGCAGTAAGGGGCAAAAAGATAAAGCCTGCCCCTTCTAACAATTTTAAGAAGCATCTTAAGTGCTATATAACCAACAATAAACGCTATTATTGTTCCATAAAGCGTTGTCATATTAATAAATGTAGCACTACTATCACTTACTAAAATATCTTTTAATCCAAGCAGCTCTGCCCCTAAAATGGCAGGTATTGAGAGAAGAAATGAGAATTTAGCAGCTGTATCTCGCTCAATACCTGAAAAAAGAGCTGCTGCAATCGTTGCCCCAGACCTTGATATACCAGGCAGAACTGCAAACCCTTGAAAGACCCCTATAAAAAGAGCCTGACTGTATCCAAAGTTTGTCATATTAATATCTGCTCTTATGCCACCACCTTCAATATTTGATAAAGCATTTGATATAACTGCTTTATCACTATTTTGCTCTCTATTTTCATCTTTACTCTTGCATTTGAGAGACTCCTCTTTTTTAATATCTTTTGTTAACCATAAGAGAGTTCCAGTTATGAGAAGCATAGTGCCAACAAAGTTTATTGAGTCAAAAAGTATATCAACATACTGTTTAAAAAAGAGACCAAGAAGAGCAGTTGGGATAGAGCCAACAATTATAAAGAGGACAAATCTGATATCAGCACTCTGTTTGATACCTTTTTCAATTTCGTCCAAATTGAATCTAAATAGAATCTTTAACATCTGAATAATAGATATCAATATCGATTTTATATTATCAAAAAAGACAATAACAACGGCAAGCAAAGTACCGATATGGAGGCTTATGTCAAAAAAAAGGGTCGGTTCTGTAATACCAAATATATATTGACCAAGTGCAAGATGACCTGAACTGCTAACTGGAAGAAATTCTGTAAATCCTTGCACAACTCCAAGTAGTAAGGCGTGGTAAGTTTCCATTTTGCTCTTTTCCCAAAAGTTTAAAGTTCTAATGATTATCAATTGATAGTTTCATTACTATATTGTTATCACTGAAAAATCAATCATAAATCAAGTGGATAAACAAGGCAGCGTAAACAGAGAATTTTGATTAATAATAGTGTGCAAAATACGTACATGAGTGTGAAATTTTCGTAATTTTTCTGTAAAAGGAGTAGAGGTAATGGGCATAAAAACCTTCATTATCAAACTCATTTAATCATTGGCATGACTATTGCTGAACAATGAGCTAAAAAGGGTTTGGTTACAATAGTAAGACACAATATAATGACCAAAATAATTTGATATAGATAATAATTTTTTTGTTATAAACATACAAATTTAAGGCGGATAAAATGGCACTCTTAGTAAATCCTGGGTTACAGCTAAAAAAAACATTAGAAGATAACAAAATGGCAATTTCTAAAAATATTAGAAATGACAAAACTGCAACCGATGAAGGTTCTTATCCTTTATCTTTTACAAACAATACAATTTCAGAAAAGAACGCTACTAAAACAAATAAAATAGCTGCAATTCTCTGTATAGCAATAGTTGTAGTTGCACTATATCAAGGTGTTATACATGGTGCATCTATGGCTCATTTCCTTAGAGGTACATCTATTGGAACAATTTTTCTACAAATTTCTGTGGCTTTTGTGACTCTTGCATTTATAGAACTTATTTGGAGAATCGTGCTGGTGCTTATGTATAAACCGATTGAAGGTTGCTCTGATGAACTTCTTCCTGGTTGTACAGTTATTGTCCCAGCATTTAATGAGGGAAAGCAGGTTTTTGTAACACTTCAGAGCCTTGCAGCAAGTGATTATCCAAAAGATAAGCTCCAACTGATAGCAGTGGATGATGGAAGTGTTGACGACACTTGGGAGTGGATTAAAAAAGCAAAAGAGGAGCTTGGCGACAGAGTTACAATTATAAAGCAACCTTGCAATAAAGGCAAACGTCATGCTCTTTATGCAGGTTTTCAGCAGAGCACGGGAGAAGTTCTTGTAACAGTTGACAGCGACTCAACAGTTGACCATGATACATTGAGAAATCTTATCTCTCCATTTGTAGTAGATAAAAAAGTTGGGGCTATTGCAGGAAATGTGCGTGTTCTTAATATGGACAAGGGAATTATCCCAAAAATGCTGGACGTGGTATTTGTATATAGTTTTGACTTTATCCGTGCAAGCCAGAGCGTAGTAAAGGCAGTTATGTGTACTCCCGGTGCTCTATCAGCATATCGCCGTAATGTGGTGATGGATGTGCTCAATGAATGGTTGAATCAAAGATTCTGCGGTCAACCTGCAAATATCGGTGAAGACCGTGCAATGACTAACTTGATTCTTAGAGAAGGTTATCATGTGCTCTTTCAGCAGAATGCAAAAGTATATACCGAAGTACCTGTTAAATATATCAATCTTTCCAAAATGTATCTAAGATGGGCAAGAAGTAATGTTCGTGAAACTATTGCAATGACACGGTTTATATTCAAGAATTTCCGTGAAGGTTCAAAACTTGGTGCAAGAATAAACCTTATTTCAAGTTGGGCTGCAATAACAAAAGCTCAGATATTTCTTGTAATCACTTGGGTATTGATTCTTTTACACCCAACGACCTTTGGAGTTAATACAATTATCGGGGTGCTTGTATCTTCAAGTTTGGCAGCAATTATATATGCGTGGAAATTTGGAACACTCTCATCACTATGGTCATTTGTTTATGGGTTCTACTTCTTTGTAGCCCTCTCTTGGATAAGACCTTATGCGTTAATAACACCTCATAAGGCTGGCTGGCTTACACGGCAGATTAAATCAACACAACCTAAAACAGCAGCAGTAGAAGTAAAACCAGTAACGACAGTAAATGAAGAAAAGAGCATATTTTTACACAAAATTAAAACTGTTGCTTGATTACTAAAAATCAAGTCAGATAATACTAAAAAAGTCCCCTTTTTAAAAAAAGAGGGGACTTTTTTTATTTTAGCAATATACTATTAAATAAAAGATCGATTAAATGTAAAAAATACCTCTCTTTAAGTCTTCGTTTAAATGAACAAAAAGATAGAAATTAAAAAATAGCGGTTGTGAAACTATCCGATATGAATACTAAAATTAATATTGCAAATGTTAAAGATATAGCAGAAGATACTATTCCGTTTTCAGTTAATGATGTGACATCTTCACAACTTTCAGATTCGTGGCTTACAAAATGGAAACAGATAATATTTGAAGGCGAAATTTCTGAAAATATTATTGAAAATATATGCAAAACTTCAGTTGAAGATGGACCTTTTAATCTTGCATGGTATGGAGAGCAGATACCTGAAAAACCAAGAGTGATGCCTATCACCAGCTTTCCATTAAACACGCCATTCCCTGAAATTGATGGATTTGGAATATTGTCTGTGCCAAAATCTCCAGCAGCAGTTACATGGAATCAATCACGTATATTTGTTGTAAACCAGATATCTGCTGATATGAATTTTCAAGAGTGGCAATCTTTAGCTATTAACGATGGATACGAGGCAACGGTTGCAATTCCAATAATATCTCCACCACATCCAAAAGGAATATTTGTATTTTACTCCGCTATAAAAGAACCTATAAACAGGCAGGTTCTTAACTCTCTTGAGGAGATTTCGCTCCTTCTTAGTCGTACATTATCTATTCTTGCTGAAAAATCTATCCAGACAAGAGAGATAGCTTTTTTAGAAAAACAAGAGGAGATGTATCGTTCAGTTTTTGAAAACACTGGCACAGGAACTATTATTATCGATTATGATATGACTATAATGCACGCAAATGCAAAGTTCTTGAGCATGGTAGGATATACCAGAGATGAGGTTGAAAATAAGATGAAATGGTCACAGTTCGTGGCTACTCAGGACAATGAACGGATGCAAAGCTACCATTTTGGAAGAAGGAGAAAAGAGCCTGGCATACCAACAACCTATGAGTGCAGAATTATAGATCGAAGTGGCAGACTAAGATATATAGATATGCAAGTTGGCATGATACCAGATTCAATGCACTCCATAGCCTCTTTTATGGATATAACAAAAAGAAAATTTGCAGAGGAGAGACTAAAAGAGAGTGAATCAAGGCTCTCTGCAATAATAGAGGCTTTTGATGACTTTATATATATCTCTGATGCTGACTATAAAATCACATTTATGAACAAATCTCTTAGCGAAAGAGCTGGAGGCAGTGGTTTGAACTCATACTGCTACAAAGTGATTCATGGATTGGATAAACCTTGCCAATGGTGCAATCAATCAACTGTATTTTTAGGCAACACTGTGAAAAATGAAGTTCAAAGCCCATTTGATGATAGGTGGTACTCATTTACAAGAACACCTGTAATACAGACAGATGGCAAGGTTGAAAGAGTACAGACAATATTAATAGATATAACAGAACGTAAACTTGCTGAAGAGGCTCTTGCCAAAAAAGCTGATGTTTTAAGCAGTGAAAACAGAAGGCTTAGATCGTCCATAAAAGAGCGTTATAAATTCGGAGATATTATTGGCAAAAGCCCTGCTATGCAGTCTGTCTATGAACTTATATTAAAGGCTGCAACATCAAACGCACATGTAATAATTCAAGGAGAGTCAGGTACAGGAAAGGAGCTTGTTGCAAGAGCAATACACAATATGAGCGATCGTAAGGGACAGAGATTTGTGCCTGTCAACTGCGGAGCAATAAGCGAAAATATCATAGAAAGTGAGTTTTTTGGGTATAGGAAAGGTGCATTTACAGGAGCCAACAGAGATAAGCCAGGGTATCTTGATATCGCAGATGGAGGTACGCTTTTTCTTGACGAAATAGGAGAGATTGCTTTAGCAATGCAGGTAAAGTTACTTAGAGCAATAGAGGGAGGAGGGTACACCCCTGTTGGAGATAATATTGAAAAACATTCAAATTTAAGAATTGTTGCAGCAACAAATCGTAATCTAAAAGAGCTTGTAAAACATGGAGATATGAGGCAAGATTTTTTTTATAGAGTAAACGTCATCCCAATACATCTTCCGCCGCTAAGAGAACGAAAAGAGGATTTGCCACTTTTAATTGACCATTTTATATCAAAATTTAGTTTAACACAGCCTGTATCTCGAATATCAGGCAATATGCTTGAAGCCTCAATGCGATATTCGTGGCCCGGAAATATAAGAGAGCTTGAAAATGCCATAAAAAGATATGCAGCAATCGGAAATCTCGATTTTTTCCAATCTCTTGTTGCTGATACTGAAACGGTTAAACTTAATCAGACTCCGCCTCTTTCGGAAATACCAAAAGGACTTACCCTTGAAGAGTCTCTGGCATTTGCGGAAAAAGAGATAATAAAGCAGACACTTGAAAGTTGCCGTTGGCATAAAGGAGAGGCTGCTAAGGTTCTTGGTATTCATAGAAAAACTCTATTCACTAAGATGAAAAGGCGAGGCATAAAATGAGTTCCACTATTTTCAACTTAAGATCAAAGCTAAAACATAAACAAAAAGGGGAGGTTCATTATGAAAAAAAGGATCAACTACTTTACCAAATGCCTTATCGTGGTGTTTGTATTTATTTCGCTTGCCACCCTCCAAGTTTATGCTGGAGAGTGCCAGAGTGAGGATATTGTGCTCCAATATGAATATCTTGGTGAGTGCGGTCATACAGATATATCTTATTTTACTTTAAACAAAGATACTTATATCACTAAAATAAGAGTATGGTTTGATACAAGCACGGCTGGAGGCATTGATAAAGATAGTATTTTTCTCTTTTTATCTGGACCTGATGTTTATAGCGACTCAGCACTAATAAGCAGCAATGGTGAGTGCCAAGGGTACTGGTGCGAAGGAATATGGAACATTAACCAGCATCTTAAAGCTGGTGATTATGAATTGTTTGATGAGACTATTTCTATGTGTGCCAACCCATCTGGACAAACTACGCTTAAACTTTATGGATGCGAAGCCGAAATTGAACAGCCAGATGACACAAATAATAATGTAGAAGGAATAGCTCCGCCTAACGGCATTTCAGTCATTGATGCAACCGCAAACCCATCTTCTGCTCCTGTTTACATGGGAAATATCGCCAGCAGCGGAGGCAATGCGGGAACTCTGAGCGGAAAAATGGAGTTATCGGTTGATTTTCCAACGTATAACAAACCAGTTGATATCTGGATATTAATAGGGCTTCCAGATGGGAGATTCTATCTTGCTGACGAGTCTGGTAAACTGTTAAACCTTGACTCAAGCGGATTTTTGACCATTGCGTCAGGTGCTTCTGGTGCAAAAACAACCAAAACAATTCTGACGCCATTTGAAATACCTTCTACCAATTCATCAGCAGTTACAACTCCATTCGACCCTTTTCCAACAAATGGAGAGTGGACAGTATATTGGCTTGTTGCACCAGATAGCAATGGCGATATTATTAAGGCTCTTGAAAATGAGAAGTATGAGTTGGGGTTTTATATATTTAAAGTTGTAAGTGATAATGGTTTTGAATATGGAACTTCAAAAGAGTACGCTATATCTTCAACAACTGAGGTATCTATTGATGATACAGTTACAGGCAATAGATTTAAATTTCCAAACGGAGCAGACGGAACGCTTATAGTTACGCCTATTAATTCAGCTCCTGGAGCAGATTCAGATGATTCCGGCTCTGGTTTTAAAGTTGAATATACAGGCACAGATAAAATTGAGTATGTTATGCCTTACAATAGCGGCGAATATCCTGCTTTATGGGTATGGGGCAATCCTGGGGTAAATGTTTATGAATCTCCTGCTGTCAGCGAGATGTGGCTGCCGGTATCTGTAGCAGACAGAACGCTTAATAATGCTGCTGTTTTTGATATTACATCACCTAACCTGTCCGGCAGTTCTGCTCAAAGAGATAAGTTGAGGAATAAACCTATTAGTGCTGCAAAATTATGGCAGAAAAAATTAGATGAAGCATCATGGTATAATAAAAAAGATGTATTTGCAGAGCAGATTACATCAGTTGTTAAAACAATAGTTGAATTGCTTCCAGAACCTGCCAAGACAAATGCTAAAACTGAAATCGACGGCAGATTAAACGCTTACATATATCCTACGGCTAAAAGCGGGCTGTATGATCGTTCTCAATACCGCCCTTTTGATTTTATTACAGGCAGTACAGAACCCACCTTTCTTTTTGGTGCAATAGCTACCCAAAGGACAGTGGTTCACGAAACAGGGCATTATCTTTCACATGTATTGGGCGGTGATACTGTAATGAGGCTTTTAGAGGGACAGGCAGTAGGAGAGCATGGTGTCGGTATCTCCCATTCAGGACGACCAATGCTTGAAGAGTATGCCTATTTTACTGAATATACTATACTCAAAGAGATTGGCGGGGATAATACGCTTGATCTTACTATTCTCTCCTTGAATCCAGCCTCAAGAGATACTCCGTCCGTAGAGGGCTATGCAGTGAGGCTATTAGCTCTTATGACTGTGCAAGATATTGATAAATGGTTTTCATCAATTTATTCTCGTTCTGGTGAAGATGAAGATGTGCCTTTAATTAATGCATCATTTGAAGATATCTGGAAAATCCTTTCTGAAACACCAATTACAGTGGATGAGTTATACGCTAAAATAAAAAAATATCTTTCAGACAATGGAAAAGGCGACAGGCTTGCTCCGCTGCTTGAGAGAACAGGCTGGTCATACAACGGTTATGGAATTGTTGTTGACGCACAAAAAAATCCTATACAGTCTGCAATAGTGCAGTCAGCAGCCAAAGTTCCAAGTAAAGGCGAAAATAAAGAATATTTTGCTCCTCTTCAACCTGTTCAAACAGATAAAAATGGTAAATTTGTTCTTGATAGAATCTTTCCCGGCAGTAGTTTTATTCGTATCCAGCTTCCCGGCTCAAAAGAGGGAGAATACGTAGAGTTTCCTATAACAATTGATGCTAAAAAGCCTACTAACGATTCAATTGATTTAGGAAATTTTATCATAGATAATGAGTCTGTAGTAATAAATGCTGGTATAACTGACGATTATCATGGGCTTAGAATTAAGTATGAATTTTCTGGTGTTCAAGAAAAGGGGACACAAGAAGACATTAATGATAAATATATGGGATATATCCGCAAAATTGCAGGAACGGTACGCAAAGGTGCAACTGAAGTGTGTATAAATGGAGAATATCAAATATCTGCTCCTGAAAACTCCATATATCGTTATGATTTAATGCCTGGCAACGACACCAGAATTAACAAATATATTTCTGCTGATTCCGAAGGAGAGTATAACGCAGTTAATGAAATAATACCTTTTTCATACTGCATGCCTGTCAGTAAAAATGGTGCAAGATTTATTGTTATGGGTGATCTTTACCAAGAGGGACATATAATTTATGGAGCAAATTTGTCAGCAGAGTTTACAATTGAAGCTCAATAAAGGAGTATTACCATGAAAAAACACATTAAATATTTTTCATCATACTTTATCTTTGTCTTTATCTCTCTTTTATTTTCAGTTCCGCAAATTTATGCTGAATTTTGTCCAACAGAAGAGGTTATGCTTCACAACAAATATCTTGGAGTGTGCGGCTATACTCAGACCAGTTCTTTTACTTTGGAGAAAGATACATACATAACCCGTATCAGAATTTGGTATGATGCTTCTATTGGAGGAGATACGCTTTCTGCAACCATATCTGGACCTGATGGATACACAAAAGCATCTGGCGAGATAAATAAAGAGGGGTGCTATGGCATCTGGTGTGCAGCAATGTTTTACTTTAATGAGGTTCTGAAAGCTGGAAAATACACAGTAACAGCAAATAGTAAATCTGTATGCTACAATCCATCAGGCGAAACAACTCTTATACTTTATGGGTGTGATGCAGAAATTGAACAGCCGGACGAGACAGATGATGATTTAGAAGGAATAGCTCCACCTAATGGCATTTCAGTTATTGATGCAACAACAAACCCTTTGTCTGCTCCTGTTTACATGGGAAATATCGCAAACAGCGGCGGTAGTGTGGGAACTCTCAGCGGGAAGATGGAGTTATCGGTTGATTTTCCAGCGTATAACAAACCAGTTGATATCTGGATATTAATAGGACTTCCAGACGGACGTTTTTATTTAGCTAATGAGGCTGGCAGATTCTTGAACCTTGATGAGAGCGGGTTTTTGACAATTGCGTCAGGTGTAGCTGGTGCAAAAACAGTAAAAACAATTTTACAGCCGTTTGAAATACCTTCTGCTGATTCATCAGCATCTGCAACTCCGTTTGACCCTTTTCCCGAAAATGGAGAGTGGACTGTATATTGGCTTGTTGCACCAGAGAGCAGCGGGGATATTATAAAGACAATTGAAAACGGAGATTATGAGTTAGGGTTTTACTCTTTTGTTATTAAACGTAAAATTGACAATACAACCTATGATCTAAATATTACAGATTATTTTCCCAAAAGTGGTCCCGCTGGCTCTTATGTTTTATTAAAACTTGACACACCAATTACTGATTTAGATTCAAATATAACAGTTTTTTACGACCAAACTGAGTTAGTGCAAAATAAGATTGTAAAAATAGCAGAAGATATCCTGCAAATTGCTGTTCCAAATAGTGCACAATCTGGTGCTATTCAGATAAAATCTGGAAATAAACTTAGCAATTATGTAGATTTTGCAGTCTTATCACCTGTTACCACCCCTTTAGTCTCAAAATCTTTATCTCCATCTTCAACTGAGCAAACTGTAAACTACAATGATGAGATAGTTGTAACTATCCCTTCTGGTATTTTAGATGCAACAAGAACTCTCTCAATTTCAAAAGTTGAAAATGCTCCTATAAATTCAATATCGCCATTTTCAGAGGGATTTGCATTTGATGTTAGCATTGATGGATTGGAGGCACTTAACGACTATATTGAGATAAAGGTCAAATATAACCCTGAACTATTAAATCCTGACTATACAGCTGAAGAGCAATTGATTCCAATGCGTTGGAATGAATATGAAAATTTTTGGCTGCCTCTTGCTTATAAAATTGATCCTATAAATCATACTTTAAGTTTATATACAAACCATCTTACACTTATAGAGTGGGTTATTATTGGCAGTGGGGCTGTGGCAACAATACCAGTAACGTGGGCTGGAGAAAAACTTCTTAACGATGTCTATGTAACTCCAGAGGGTAACTTTAGACTACTTTACAGCAAATCAGCAGTTGAGGCTGACCAAACTTTAAACGATAAATCATGGGTTGGAATAACTTATAAAAATCCTCTTTATCCAATTCCAATATCATCATACAGCACTTTGCACCCAAAATTTATCCAAGATATTGGAAATCTTTTAGAGACCTCACTCAAAAATTATGTTGATGTTTATAAATTTAAAGACCCTATAACAACACCAGGCTGGATATGGGGAGAGTCTAAAAATCCAATTACAATTAAAATTGATTCATGGTGGGTAGCACTTGGAGGAGACCCAAACTATGAAAAAGTTTGGGAAAATATCCATTTCCCAACAGATGTTTTAAAAGATTTTAATGCTTATGACAGTTATGTAACCATAGGACATGAACTTTTTCACAGACTCCAAGCTGAGTATTACGGGATAGTTGGTTTTAAAACTCCTCATAACCTCTGGTGGATGGAGGCTGTGGCTGAATACGCTGGAAATAGAGCTGCATGGTCAAACAGAAAATTTGAGAATCTTCACGCAAAAACTGGGTCTGATTTTTTAAGTTATCCAATATCAACGACTGGAAAGATGGATAATAAAAACGGCTGGAACTTAGATCAAAGCTATGAATATGCTGCCTCTGCTTTTATTCAATTTCTTGTTGAAAAAAAGGGACTTAATTTTAAAGAGATGTTTGAGCATGTCTCAAATGGAAGTCCTTTAACTGCACCTCTTCAAAAACTAAATGGTTATAATGGTATATCTCTGCCTCAGTATTACAGAGATTTCGCATCATGGAGTATTTTTGGGAATGATTCATATCTTAGTAAATATAGTATTTCAACGATAGCTGAAGAAAATACAAAACTTGCTGTTCCACAAGACGCGACTGCAAAAATATCATTTACAGGAGGAAATTTCAGCACAATAAGTATATATAAATTCAGCGAAGAGTATCAAAGGACATCTTACATTCCCACTCCTGAACGGTTAATTGGGAAGGAGGATAGCCATGAAGTAAAAGTAAATAAAGGAGATGTCTTTTATTTAATAGCAGACAATTCTGGAAACGAAGGAGAAACTTTATATACAAATATACAAATTAGTGTAAATGGTGTTGAAAAATTAACCACATCACATACATTTAACTTGCAAGGAGGTTATTCTGCCAAATTATGGATAATAAAAAGTGAGATAGATAACTGCTATTTTAAAGAAGATATGTTTTTTAATTCATACAATGCTTCAGTCAGGGTAAACTTCAAGGATTGTGGAGATCGCTCGGGGATTCAATGGGATATCCCTCTATGCTTTCAGCTTGGACCTAATGGAACCATTATTCCTGATGATTACTGTTCACAAGGTGGGAATGATTATACTCAAGAGTCTTTAACTGGTTCATGGTCATGCAACTCAATTAATCTTAGTTTTACAACCGCTGGAAATAGTAAAATTGATCCATCGTTTATGTCATGTTGGGGACCATGTGTTGACATAAGAGCTATGTTTACAGGAACTGCAACTATTACAGCAGATAGTAGTGGTAAATTGACTTCCACAGGAAGCGGAAATGTATCTCAAACATACACATACACAAAAGAGTGCTGTCCAACTACAACACCTGGAACCAAAACTTGCGAAAAGCCGTTTAACTAACTTTAACATGGTATTGGCATTAAAGCATTTGGTTTAATGCCAATATTTCAGTCTTAACTTTATTTAAAAGTGGAAGATGAATAGTCTATTGGCTCATTGCATCTGTAAGTAACGGCGATATCACAGAAGCTGTTCAAAAGGGCGGGTATGAATTCGGCTATTATGATTTTCAAGTTTTAACCACTGCAGATTAGGTCTTAAGCAGAAGAAAAACAGTCTGCGTTATAAT
The DNA here is from genome assembly GCA_964425195.1 of uncultured Desulfobacterales bacterium. GTDB lineage: Bacteria > Desulfobacterota > Desulfobacteria > Desulfobacterales > Desulfobacteraceae > Desulfamplus. The sequence goes on along the minus strand of CAYRLG010000002.1, from coordinate 66,908 downwards.
CACAAGTTGAAATTTTTAAAAGGAGGGTTACGTATTATGAAAAGTATTTTTAGATATTTTATTTCTAGTTTCATCTGCTTTTGTATGTTTGCAGCCTATCCCTCATTTTCATGGAGCAGATGTTCAGAAGAAAAGGTTATTCTTGATTACAAATATCTTGGTGAGTGCGGTCATACAGACGTATCTTATTTTACTTTAAACAAAGATGCTTATATTACCAAAATAAGAGTGTGGTTTGATACAAGCACGGCTGGAGGCATTGATAAAGATAGTATTTTTCTCTTTTTATCTGGACCTGATGTTTATAGCGACTCAGCACTAATAAGCAGCAATGGTGAGTGCCAAGGGTACTGGTGCGAAGGAATATGGAACATTAACCAGCATCTTAAAGCTGGTGATTATGAATTGTTTGATGAGACTATTTCTATGTGTGCCAACCCATCTGGACAAACTACGCTTAAACTTTATGGATGCGAAGCCGAAATTGAACAGCCAGATGACACAAATAATAATGTAGAAGGAATAGCTCCGCCTAACGGCATTTCAGTCATTGATGCAACCGCAAACCCATCTTCTGCTCCTGTTTACATGGGAAATATCACCAGCAGCGGAGGCAATGCGGGAACTCTCAGCGGAAAGATGGAGTTGTCGGTTGATTTTCCAGCGTACAACAAACCAGTTGATATCTGGATATTAATAGGACTTCCAGACGGGCGTTTTTACGTTACTGACGAGGCTGGCAAGCTGCTTAATCTTGACACAGGCGGATTTTTAACAATTGCGTCAGGCATATCTGGTAAAAAAATAGAAAAGACAATACTGAATCCATTTGAAGTTGGAACGAACGGAACATCTTTTCATCCATTCCCCAAAGATGGAGAGTGGACAGTATATTGGCTTGTTGCACCAGATAGCAGCGGAGATATTATCAAAGCTCTTGAAAATGAAAAGTATGAGTTGGGGTTTTATATCTTTGAAGTTAAAAGTAATAGCATAGAAGGAGATGATTTTACCCCTAAACCTCCTGTTATAGGAGAAACTTTATCTGAAACAAGCGGACCTATTACGCTGAATAACACAACAACAAGTATATCATTAAAAGACAATACCCAGATAGAATTTCAAGGTTTAGGAGACGGAAGCGGATTAACTCTTACGCTGGAGCGTACAAGTAATACAATTAGTTTGAATGAAACACAACTTCAAACGAGCGGGAGCATGAGAACTATTACCATAGAAGATGTTGTTTATAACGGTGCTGACAATGCTAACTCATTTGCACCTATCATCACTATTCCCAAAGAGGAGATCGGCAGCATTAATCCGCATACAGTCAATATTGCACGATATAGCACTAATCCAGACACTGGAGAAACGGAAATACACTATTTTCCTTTATATACCGATAGCAGCGGAAATCTTACATTTAGAGATTGGATAATGCCTGTAGATATAATGGATGAGCATTTTACAGACGGTTCCTTAAACAGAGGAAAAATAAACTCATCTAACCCGAAAAAAACAGCTAAGGCACAAAGAGTATCTGGTCCTAAAAAAATCATCTATGCCGCTGTTACTATTCAATCAACTGACAACCATGCTGTTTCAGCCAAGCTCGTGCGTATGCTCCCTGATAATACCTTGGAACAAAACAGGAACTATTTTTATATCCGTACAGGAGACGGTAGTGTTACTTACGTTAATCCTCTTTCTCAAGAACAAAAAACTCTTGAATCTCAAAAACCTGTTCAAAATGTTGTCATTTTTGTCCATGGACACAACGAAGCAGAAAAAACAGGATACGAAAAAACTGATACAATAGCCCCATGGTCTTATGAGTATAAACGTGATGTATGGAATCAGATGTACAAAACTTTCCTTGACAGCCATGCTGATAAACAGGGATGTACTCTGTTTTATGAGTTTATATATCCATCATGGCGTCCCATTTTCCAGCATCTAAACAGTGCTCTTGCAAATCTTATGAAAGCAGAGTTTGAACCACAAATTAAAAATGGCATGAAGTTCAACCTCTTCATTATTGCTCACTCCATGGGAGGACTTGTATCTCGGGCAGGAATACAGCTCTTTGAAGCCGAGCTGAAAGACAATCTTCAGCGTTTTGTTTCATGGGGTTCTCCTCATCACGGTACACCGCTTAATAGTTTCCGCTTTGCCATTACCTCTCCTGCTCTAAAGAGCCTGTTACCATATACTATAACAAAACAACTCTCAACTAAACTTGAGAAATCTGTTATGCCTACCCAAGGTGTTTTTGATATGCGTTGGACAATGGCATCTTTAGGCTATCTTGAATCTCTTAAACTTACTGATTTTTTTGAATACGTAGGAGAGAGCACAGGAGAAACCTATAGTTTATGGAACCTTTCCTCAGGAGATATGCTTTATAATAATGATATCAATGCAATGAACTATAGTGATGATTTAGGAGAAAAATATACTTTTTTATACGGGGTAACTGATCAAGTTTTGAAAGAAAATATTGCTGACTGGTCAACTGCAGAATGGGGTGGAGCATTCACTAATCTTAATGAAATCGGTATAGGTGCAACCTTTGTTTACAACCTTATGGGAAATGCCTCATCACAGGTTATGGGGGCAGATTTGGGCGATTCTGATGGTGCATCTCCTGTTATCAGCATGGCAGGTGTTGGTATTACTGATAATAATAAATATATAGGTAGAATAGATCACGAACAGTATTACCACGAGCCATCACTTGCACGTCAAACTGCGGAGGAGACCTATTCTGCTATGCAATTCACCAGCAACCGATGCAACTGTCCTGAATTGAAGATTTCCACGCCTTCTAATGGCAGTAAGCTAACTTTAACCCAAGTAGTTGATATTCAAGGAGTATTGATCTGGCCTGAGGATAAAGAAATTGATAAGCGTGTTAAGTTTATGACGGTCAATGAGACGAGAATGGATGTTCTTAAAACTAATGTCAATCCCTTAAAAATAGATAATAACGGTAATTTTACTGGTTCTTTCAAAATAAGCGAACTTGGACTTGAAGAGGGTGAGAGGAAAATAACTTTTTCTGCTGTTTTAAAGGACAATACCAAAGTTTCTGTAGATATAAATGTTGTGATGGAAAAAGAAAATGAAGATAATAATTCCCTTTATGATTACGACTGCGGCTGGGATGTTGACTATTCTCAATTGAAAAAAAACGAATACGTTGGGAGTGTTTTCTATTATAATTCGGCAAATCAGCTGCATGGTCGTTATCTCTCTTGGTATGACTTATTACTCACAAAACCTCAGTTTGCCAAATGTTATTTTGAGGATAAAATGCACGGAAAATCAACATACTGGTTACAAAATGGTAATAAATCTTCAGAAATCAATTATGCAATGGGAATACTCGACGGGAAAAGCATAAAGTGGTGGGAAAATGGAAATAAAAAATTAGAAGAGACTTACAAGAATGGGATACCCATAGGACTTCATACAGAATGGTATGATAATGGTAATTATAAATTGCAATATAACATCAATGAAAATAAGCGTTATGACGGCACATATACCATGTGGTATGAAAATACTGCTCAAAAATCATTTGAATGGCATTACAACAATGGTAAAGAGGAGGGACTTCAAACATATTGGTATGAAAATGGTAATAAAAAAAGTGAGGGTACTGTTAAACCACCAGATACAGGATACACCCCAATTAAAACTGGAACCTGGTATTGGTGGAATGAAGATGGTTCATGTGAAAAGATAATGGATTTTGATAATGATGAATTAATAGATTGTCCATAAAGATTGGCACTGTTCCAAAAAATTAGGCAGATGAGAATTATCTGAAAAAGAGTTAATGTATGTCGATATTCATGATGCTCAGATTAATTGGATAACGGCTGTTTAGAACTTTCTGAGTGAATGTGCTGCCTTTCGTGACTGTATCAATCCTAAAGCTAAGAGATTTGAAACAAAGTATAAAAAAATTTTCTCCTGCGATGTTAGAAGGGTTGATAGATAGATTATTGACTATAGAAGAACTATTTATGATAAAAGTTACCGCAGCCTAATTTTTTGGAACAGTGCCTAAATTTGAAGAGAGGAAAGATTGATATTGAGTTTGGATATAATAAATAGTTCCGCAAGTAATATAGGAGAAACAATTGAAACTCCATAACAATTTTACCCGCAAGGAGAGTCACACAGTGCAAAATCAACAATGTTTAAATCAGAACGATATCTATCAACAGCAGCTCCATCCCAAATATCCAAATATTTTCAAGCCTCTTGATTTGGGATTTACGATAATTAAAAATCGTATCCTAATGGGGTCTATGCACACGGGTCTTGAAGAGTCTTATCAAGGCTTTGAAAAGATGGCTTCCTATTTTGCTCTTAGGGCAAAAGGTGGGGTTGGACTTATAGTAACTGGGGGTTTCTCTCCAAATATTCAAGGATGTGGAGCAGATGGTCTCTCTAAGCTCACCTCACTTGAGGAGATGGAAAAGCACAGAATCATAACTGACGCAGTGGATCAAAATAGCGGTAAAATTGCCATGCAGATTCTTCATACAGGTCGATATGGATTCCATAATAAAATCGTAAGTGCGTCACCAATTCAGGCACCTATCAACTTTTTCACTCCTCGAGAACTAACCACTGATGAGGTGTGGCAGCAGATTGACGATTTTGCAAACTGTGCTCTCCTTGCAAAAAAGGCTGGATATGATGGGGTTGAGATCATGGGATCAGAAGGATATTTTATCAATCAATTTATTGTAAAAGCAACTAACCACAGAAATGATATATGGGGAGGCTCATTTGAAAACAGAATTAGTCTTCCTGTTGAGATAGTTAAAAAGGTTAGAAAACTAACCGGAGAGAACTTTATTATCATCTACCGCCTCTCAATGATTGATTTAGTAAAAGATGGAAGTTCATGGAGTGAAGTGGTAGAGCTTGCGCAAAAGATTGAAGAGGCTGGAGTTAGTATTATAAATACAGGTATTGGATGGCACGAGGCCAGAGTTCCAACGATTGCTGGAATGGTACCTCGAGCAGCATTTACATGGGTCACATCAAAATTGATGGGAAAGGTAAATGTTCCGTTAATAACAAGCAACCGTATAAACACGCCTGAAGTTGCTGAAGATATTTTGGCATCAGGGCATGCTGATATGATCTCAATGGCAAGACCGTTTCTTGCAGACCCTTTTTTTGTACAAAAGGCTAAAGAGGAGAGAGCTGATGAGATAAACACCTGCATTGGATGCAATCAGGCTTGCCTTGACCATATTTTTGATGGAAAAAGCTGCTCCTGCCTTGTTAATCCTATTGCCTGCCGTGAAACTGAATTTGATCTTAATTACATAGATAGTCTAAAGATAATAGATAATAGCAACACAAAAGTTGCAAAAAAAATGAGGCAAACGAAAAATATTGCTGTAGTAGGAGCAGGTCCTGCCGGATTATCATTCTCCATTTATGCAGCTCAAAAAGGTCATAAAATTACTCTTTTTGATGCAAATCCTACTATAGGAGGACTTCTTAATTTGGCTGTTAAAATTCCTGGAAAAGAGGAGTTTTATGAAACTTTAAGATATTTCAAAAGACAGCTTGAAATTCAGAAAGTGAAAGTCGTACTAAATAAAAAGATCACTTTTGAAGATATGATCCATCCTACTTCTAAAGAATCTATTTTTGATGAGGTTGTTATTGCAACAGGCGTTGTTCCAAGAGTTCCAAACTTCGTAGGTGTAGATAATCCAAAGGTAATATCATATAGCGATGCTATCAACAATAGCAACCTAATTGGAAAATCTGTGGCAATAGTTGGTGCAGGGGGAATAGGTTTTGATGTTGCAACTCTTCTGACACATGAAGAAAAGGTGCCAAACAGAGTAAATCCAAAACTATCCAATCAAGAGAATTTGCCAAACCTTGAGATAGAGCTTTATTTAAATGAGTGGGGAGTTGACCAAACCTACAGTAACAGAGGTGGACTTTTAGCTGCTGATTCCAACAAAAAAGTTATTACCGAGAGTAGGCAGATATCTAAAGCAGAGAAGAGAGACTACTTATGTAAAACAGTCTATTTACTTCAAAGAAAACCAACAAAAGTGGGCGGTGGTCTTGGTAAGACAACTGGCTGGATTCACCGTAATCTGTTGAAAAAACGTGGAGTTATCATGCTAAATGGAGTTAACTACGAAAAATTTGATGAACATGGGCTTCATATTACAAGAGATGGTCAAAAAGAGCTTCTTAAAGTTGATAATGTTGTAATATGTGCGGGACAAGAGTCGTTGAACTCTCTTGCAAGTGAACTTGACTCTTCGCCTATATTTATAAGCTGCGAAAATAAAATACAAAAGAATAAAGAGAACTCTAACTTCAAAAGAGTAAAGTACCACATAATAGGAGGGGCATATCAGGCAGGTGAGTTAGATGCCAAAAAGGCGATTGAGCAAGGTGTAATGTTAGCATCTTCAATCTGATTTCATCATGTTGTGCACATTCTTCTTAACTTTACCAAAGATTCGATATTATTTTAATATGTTAGATGATATAGAGACGCACTATTTGAGTGTCTCTATATCTTATTTTCCAGAGATACAGATATCCTCTCCTAACCAACATAAGACTTTAAATAGCCATTTTGTGGCGTTAAGACCACATATCATAAAATTACTTATAATAGCAATATGTTATTATAGAGATAATATCGTATATGGGGCTTTTTAACCACATTAATTAACATTATCCTCTTACCTGACTTACACCATTTTGCCTTTGCCCATCTATAAATATTCTGAAACAATATAATTATCAATAAAAACAAGATGATAAACATAATCAATTCTCTTTGGCACGCCCGTTGCTATCTTACTATTTAACAACACAACTTACACAAAATTAGAATAAGCAACTATACAAAACATCATAAATCAGAACAAGAAATAGAAAGCTCAAATAACTTAGGAGAGGAGATTATGGATTACACAACAATATATAATTCAAAGCGAGTTACCCCAGAAGCAGCAGCAGAACTTATACGATCAGGAGATTGGGTCGATTATGCAGCCTTTCTTTGTGCACCAAAAGTCATAGATGCAGCGATTGCCAAAAGAGTTGATCAACTTACAGATGTCAAGATAAGGTCTTTAGCATATCCCGGAATTCCAGCTGTGGCAGCGGTTAATGAGGGGAAAAAGAGCTTTTCTTACAACAGTTGGCATTTTAGCGGAGCAGAGCGAAAAATGCACGATAAGGGAGAGTGCCACTTTATTCCTTTTATCTACCACGAAGGACCAAGCCACTATAGAAACAACATAGATGTTGATGTATGCATATTAAGAACCAGTGCTATGGACAGATTTGGATTTCTTAACTATGGAGCTGCAAATTCTTGTACACGATCTGCTATCGAGAAGGCAAGATTGGTTATAGTAGAGATTAACGAAAAGATGCCTCGCTGCCTTGGTGGATTTCAAGAATCTATACACATTTCAGAGGTCGATTATGTTGTAGAATCTGATAATGAACCAATTTTCACCCTTCCAAACCCTGTAATAACAGAAACCGACAGAATAATAGCAGAGCAAATTGTAAGCGAAATAAGAGACGGTGCATGTATTCAGCTTGGTATCGGAGGAATGCCCAACACAGTTGGTAAATTGATAGCAGCATCTGATCTTAAAAATTTAGGAGTTCACACAGAGATGCTTGCAGATGCCTATCTTGATATGTACATGGCTGGAAAGATCAGTAACCTGAACAAAACGACAGATCCCGGGCGACTTGTTTACACATTTGCCTTAGGTAGCCAATCTCTCTACGACTTTATTGACAACAATCCATGCTGTGCAAGCTATCCAGTTGACTACACAAACAATCTACAAAGAATCTCATCAAACCCTGGGGTTATCTCAATTAACAATGCTCTTGAAGTTGATCTATATGGTCAGGTCTCGTCTGAATCAGTAGGAAAAAGACATATCACCGGAACAGGAGGTCAGTTTGACTTTGCTTATGGAGCTTACCACTCACAAGGTGGTAAATCTTTTATATGCTTAAGCTCTACAGCAAAGGATAAAACAGGTAAATTAACATCAAGAATCAGACCTCTTTTTGATTCTGGAACTGTAGTTACCCTTCCAAGAACCATAACTCAATACATTGTTACAGAATATGGCATGGTAAATCTAAAGGGAAAGAGTACATGGGAGAGAGCAGAGGCACTTATAAGCATAGCCCACCCTGCATTTAGGTCGGAACTTATTAAAGAGGCAGAGACAATGGGTATTTGGACAAAAGAGAAAAAGAGAGATGCTGTATATCCCGGAAAATTAGGAGTATTTACAAAGTCCCACCATATAGATGCAGTGAGATATAAGGGAAGAGAGAATCTCACTTTAGTGGAGTCGTGATCTCATCTTTTCCTAACTCCACCCTCTTCTTGTCAAGTAGGCAAATATACCCACTCCTTGATAAGAAGAAAACTAACTTACGAATATCTTAAAATTATAATTACAATTTTATAAAATAACAATATATAAGGAATAAAAATATAATGGCACAACTTATAGCAGATAAAAGGGATGTTGAATTTGTACTTCACGAGCAGTTTGATGCTGCATCACTAACAAAATTTGAAAAATACGAAACATGCAATAAAAAAACCATAGACCTTATAGTATCTGAGGCAAGAAATTTAGCTCTAAAAGAGATATTGCCTCTTCAGAAAATTTCTGATCAAGGGTGTCAGTTTAATGCTGGACAGGTGACTGTGCCTGAAGCGTATCACAAAGTTTTAGATTCCTATCTTGCTGGTGAGTGGCTTGCAATGACAGATGATCCTAAATGGGGAGGTCAAGGCTTGCCAAAATTAGTAGCAATGGCAGCAAACGAGTATTTTTATGGGGCATGTAACTCATTTATGCTATTCCATCTGCTAAGTCACGGAGCAGCAAGGTTGGTTGAAAATTTTGGCACACAAGAACAAAAAGATATCTATCTGGCAAATATGCTATCTGGCAAGTGGTCAGGAACTATGCTGCTTACAGAACCAGAAGCAGGTTCTGATGTAGGAGCTCTTACAACATCTGCAAAGAAAAATCCTGACGGCACATACAGCATAACAGGCAACAAGATTTTTATCTCTGGCGGAGAACACAATATGGTGGAGAATATAATACATCCAGTTCTTGCAAGAATTGAAGGTGCACCTGCTGGAACAAAAGGAATTTCTCTATTTCTTGTTCCTAAATTCAGAGTCAAATCTGATGGTAATCTTGGAGATTTCAATGATGTTGTCTGCACAGGTATTGAACATAAGATGGGACTTCATGGAAACTGTACCTGTTCGTTGACACTTGGTGGGAATGCCAACTGCATAGGAACACTTCTTGGTCAAGAGAACAAAGGGATGGCTGCAATGTTTGTTATGATGAACGAAGCTCGTCAGATGGTTGGACTTCAAGGCTTTGCCAATGCTTCAGCAGCATATCTTTATGCTCTTAACTATGCACGCTCTCGTGTTCAGACTAAACATATCACATCATCTCCAAACTCTACCTCTGTACCTATTATTCAGCACCCAGATGTAAGACGACAACTGATGATTATGAAAGCCCATGTCGAAGGCATGAGAAGCCTTATCTATTACGGTGGGCTGTGTCAAGATATTGAAAAATGTGCGGCAACTGAAGAGGAGAGAATAGCTGCGGGCGAGATGGTTGAGGTTCTCACTCCAATAATCAAAGGCTATATTACAGATAAGGCTTTTGAGATCTGTAGCCATGGAATCCAAGTTTATGGTGGTTATGGATTTATTGAAGAGTACCCAATTGCACAACTTCTTAGAGATTCCAGAATATTTATGCTTTACGAAGGGACAAATGGCATTCAGTCAATAGACTTTGTAGGTAGAAAGATGGGTATGAAAAAAGGAGCGCCTTTTATTGCATTTATAGATGAAATAACTAAAATTGTAAAAAAAGCTAAGGAGATAAATGGCACTGAAGAGATTGCAAAAGAGCTTCAAGACTATTTGGATACATATATGGAGACAGCAGTGGCTCTATCACAAAATATCTCTTCTGAAAAAGTTCTCAACGCATATACCTATACACACCCCTTTCTTGAATGTACAGGCGATCTGTCGATAGCGTGGATGCTTCTTTGGAGAGCATCTATTGCGGCTCAAAAAGTTGGTTCAAGCAAAAAAGATGATATCTTCTATAAAGGGCAGATCGACACGGCAAGATTCTTTATACGTTATGTACTGCCAGTAGCAAAAGGCAGACTTACTGCAATATCAAATTGTGACGGAGCTGCTGTAGAGATATCAGAAGATGGATTTGGTGGGAAATAGCTGTTTTTTTGTACTTTACAGCTTAAGGTATCTTTAATTTTATACAAAGAGAGTAATGCGATTTAAACCTGTAGAGATGTACACCCACACATCTCTACAGGTTTGCATATTTTTGAAAAAAATCATCTATTCTAAACAGTAACGATACTATCTACACAATAAGATATCTTGCAGAGCCTTATAGATATCACCATATTCAAAGCTAAACCCTTTATTACTCAATACATAAGGAATAGCTTTTTGGCTACTCAAAAAAGAGCCACCCATCTCTCCCATTATCGTTTTAAGCATAAAGGCAGGAGCTGGCATGAAAACTGGTCGGTTCAATGTGTATCCAAGTGCAGATGCAAACTCTCGGTGCCGTAAAGTGCCAGGAGCAACAATATTAACAGGACCTGAAATTTCATCGTTATCCATAAAAAATAGAACCGCATTTAAAAGATCATTAATGTGAATCCACGGAAACCATTGAAGACCATTGCCAAGCGGTCCTCCCAAAAAGAGCTTGAATGCTGGAAGCATCTTACTAAGAGCTCCTCCGTTTTTACCAAGCACCACACCAAATCTCATCAAAACAACTCTTACCCCTTTCTTAGTAGCTTTTAAAGCAATATTTTCCCAATCATAACAAACGGTTGCAAGAAAATCATCTCCACAAGGCTCTGATTCTATTAAGGAGTCATTGCCTCTGTCTCCATAAAATCCAATAGCAGAGGCATTAAGAAGAAGCGGCTTTTTTATAGATTTTACAGTTAAACCATTCCCATCAGCACGATGAGTTACTGTAATATCATCAGGAATAGCAGAAATAATATTTTCAGTTGTTAATATCCTGCTTCTGTATATCTGGGATTTGTATTTTTTTGTCCAATACCCAAATATATTTTTGCCAGTAAGGTTGATCACTACATCTGATGTTCTAATTTTGTCCTGCCAAACCCCTTCAATAGTCGTATCTGCACTTATCCACTCAAAACGGTCAGACTCTTCAAATCTGCCTCTTTTTGACGTTCCAACTCCAGTTACACGATGCCCTTTGTCAAGGAGTACTCTACAAAGATGAGTTCCAACAAAACCAGATGCTCCGGTTACTATAATGTTCATAACTAACTCCTCTAAAACGCTTAAGGTAGAAATTAAGCTGATAAAAGACCAGTTGCTTCTCTCAAGTTTTTTATAGTCTCTTTATAATCAGAAGTTTTAAATATAGCAGAGCCAGCAACAAAAGATATTGCTCCAGCAGCAGCAACTTTGCCAATAGTGTCAGGTGCAACACCTCCATCAACCTGAATGATAGCATTTGAACCTCGGTTCTTTATCATGGCTGATAGAGACTCTATCTTCTCAAGGCTTGATTGGATAAATTTTTGCCCCCCAAACCCGGGATTTACACTCATAATTAAAATAAAGTCGATCTCATCAATTATCCACTCAATGGAACTAAGAGGAGTTGCAGGATTGAGGGCAACTCCTGCTTTTATATTTTTATCTCCACCAAATGTACTCTGCTGGTTAAATTCGTTCTTATTGCTATCTTTGCAATGGCAATTACCCATGGTTCTATTATTATTTTTATATTTACTTTCATCTTTATATCTTTCACTCTCTAAAGATTTTATAAGCTGAATTGTTCTGTGCAGATGCGTACATGCCTCTGCATGTACAGATATAAGGTCAGCTCCTGCTTTTGCAAATTCTGGTATCAAAAGGTCAGGTTTTTCAATCATGAGGTGAACATCAAGAATCAGATTAGTCGCCTTTTTGCACGCATCAACAACTATTGGTCCATAAGATATGTTGGGAACAAAATGACCATCCATAACATCAATATGTATCCAGTCAGCTCCACCTTTTTCTACATCATTTAGTTCTTGACCAAGTTTTGTAAAATCTGCTGACAGTATTGATGGGGCAATTATAGTTGAATTTGCTAACGTGTTTCTTGACATGTTTTTATATAGCTCTCCTGTTAAACTCTTATCTTTAATTTGGCGGACAGTTTTGTTAGCAGCAAACTCAAACCGCTACTGAATTTTTTTAAAACATTTTGTCTGTCCACTTTCTTCTCTTTGACTATCAGTTTACTTTACGTTCCATTAGTGTAGCAAAAAAACCATCCATATCACTATTATCTGGATATGTTCTAAGCTCTTTTTTTATTAAAAAATCTGGTCTCTGTTTTAAAAAACCCTCTATTACAGCTTCATTCTCCCTTGTTTCGCACGAGCAGACAGCATAAAGCAAGCTCCCGCCAGCTTTTACAAGGTTTGCGACACTTAAAAGCATCCTCTCCTGTCTGATTGCAAGGCGTGCAAGGTCTTTTTTTGTTCTCTTCCATTTTGCGTCAGGGTTGCGTCTTAAAACACCCATCCCTGAACATGGAGCATCAACAAGAACTTTATCAAATTGAGTGCCAAAATCGCTTAAATCTGCTTTAAGAATATCTTTACAAATGGTTTGCACAACATCAATACCAAGTCTTTTCATCTCTTTTTTAAGGCTTTCGAGTTTTTTAATATCAGTATCGCAAGCAATTATAGAACCTTCATTTTTCATAAGCTGTGCAATGTGCCCTGTCTTTCCACCAAGACCTGCACAAGCGTCAAGTATTGTCTCCCCGGGTAGAGGGTTAAGCATTATGGTTACAAGCTGTGCTGCCTCATCTTGCACCTGAAATAGACCTTTTTTAAACGCCTCAGATTCATGTATAGGAACTAAAGGTTTTGTAAAATAGAGACCATCAGGTGAATTATCAGTTGGTGCAATCTGTTCAACATAAGAAGAGCATACTGAAATAAGTTCTTCTCTGTCAATTTTCAGTCTATTGGCTCGTACTGTTATGGGCGGAATGGTGTTTATTTTTTCACACAATTTTAAAGTTTTATCAAATCCAAATCGAGCCACCCATCTTCTAACAAGCCACAATGGCATTGATTTTGTAACCGATATATAAAGTTCTGGCTCGGCTTCAGAATCAGGTAAAACAATATCTTTTAAAGAGGTAATATCTTTAAAATCTGAGTTCTCTTTAGAGTGTAAAATCTCTTCACAATGTGAGGATGCTTTTCTTAGTACTGCATTTACAAATCCAGCGACTCCTTGATGAGAAATTTTTTTTGCTAAATTAACAGCACTATTTACAGCAGCAGAAACAGGAATTTTATCCATAAAGACAATCTGAAACATTGCTATACGTAATATATAAGCAACTTCTATTTTAAGGGTTTCTATTCGTCTGTTGGAGAATGGCTGAACGATCCAGTCAAGGCTCTCTCGCCATCTTAAGGTGCCATAAACAATTGCATTTGTAAGTGACCTATCAAGTTTTGAGAGCATATCAAGTCGTGGGGCAAACTGATCAAGAATTGTGTCAAGAGGAACTCTTGTACGGCTGTTTTCTATAAGGATTAGTAGGGCAACGTAGCGGGGATCATTTTCCAAAAGTGTTTTATCTCCGAAAGTTAAGATTAAATTAGAAGTATTGATTTTTAGTTTATATGCTTTAAAAGAAGTTAAAGATTGCAAGATACTTTTTAAAATACATTATTAAAAACTGAGTATCATAAAAAGCACTCTCCTGTATCAAGACGATTCCCTCGAAGAAAATCTTCTGAACAGAGACATTTTCCAGACTCTCCCTGAAGCTGAAGAATGGCGATAGAACGGCTACCAGCAGCAACATGTATCTCACTGCAATCACACGAAAAAATAGTTCCAGCAGAGAGATCAGTTCTAATATCCATAGCTCTTACAGCCATAACCTTAATACGCCTACCATTAAGAAATGTAAATGCCCCTGGCCACGGGGTCATTGCTCTAACCTGTGCTGAAATCTCTTCAGGCTCTTTGCACCAATCAATTTTTCCATCCTCTTTTTTAAGCATACGGCAGTAAGTTGCTATAGAATTATCTTGAGGAGTTGGAGTAACTCTGTTTTTTACTATAGCATCAAGCGTCTCAATAATCAGCTCCCCTCCCATCAAAGAGAGTCTATCATGAAGAGTCTGGGCGGTCTCTTCGTCAGATAAAGGGGTTGTTGCTTTAAGTAAAATATCTCCGGTATCAAGCTCTGTATCCATAACCATTGTGGTTACACCAGAAACTTTATCCATGTTCATAATTGCAGATTGAATTGGAGATGAACCTCTATAGGCTGGTAACAGTGACGCATGAATATTAATAGGGTAAATTGCTGGAATATCAAGAATCTCTCTGGTTAACTTATGACCAAATGCGACCACAACAAAAAAATCGGGTTTAAGTGCTATAAGTTTATCTCTAACTTCAGAACCTTTTATTGTTTCAGGCTGGAAAATATCAAGACCAAGCTCTAAAGCTGCCTGTTTTATAGGAGGATACATCATCTTTTTGCCCCTGCCCTTTGGTCTATCTGGCTGAGTAATTACAAGGCTTATACTATATCCATTTTTAACCAAAGCCCTTAGTGCTGGAACCGAAAAATCAGGAGTACCCATGAATATTATATTAAGCGGTCTATTAAAATTGGTCGGTGTTGTAATCAATTTTCTTTTGCCCTTTTCTTTACTCTTTTTTTGTACATATTCCTTTTCAATATGCTTATTCTGTCAATATAAAGAATACCATCAAGGTGATCGATCTCATGTTGAAGGATAACAGCTTCAATATCTTCTGCATCAAACTGAACTTTTTTGCCATCTATATTTAAACCCTTTACAGTAACTTTGCTGAACCTCTTTACATCAGCACTGTAATCAGGAACACTTAAACAGGCTTCATTTTCAGATATTAACGAGCCAGAAGCTGCAATAATTTCAGGATTTATTATTGCACGATAATCATTACAACTCGTTTTTTTGTTATCTTGCGTAGAGCTATCTCTATTTGAAAACTTCTCTTCATTTTCACGCTTCTGTTCTAAACTTGACACTTTGTCTTTGTTGGGATTTGCTGTTTCATCTTCTCTGTTATTCCCATTTTGCGAGTTTGGATTATAAACTATAATCCTTTTGTCACTTCTAACTTGAGTAGCTGCAAGCCCAACCCCTGGAGCGTGAAACATGGTATCTGCCATATCTTTAATAAGTGTTAAAATTTCGTCATCTATCTGTTCAACAGGTTTAGCTTTTAGTGTCAAAAATGGGTCTGGGTATTCAATTATCTTTAATATTGTCATATTTATGTTCACATTTTTTATTTCGTTGCTCAACAAATTTCAATTTAGCAGTAATTACAACAAATCGCCTGCTCTATTTTCATGCTTTAAATTAATATCTTTCTTGCAGTCTCAATATCAGAATGAATCTGTGCAGATAGCTCTTCAATTGATGCAAATTTTTTCTCATCCCTAAGACGCTTTATCATATTTACCCTGATTCTTGTGCCATAAATATCTTCTTTAAAATCAAGAATATGCACCTCAATAGTAAATAGATGATCGTCAAAAGTGGGGCTATAGCCAATATTTGCAACACCTTTAAAATTACCCTTTACTGTTTCTACAGTAACTGCATAGACCCCCATCTTAGGGCATAGCTCATCGTGGAGTTTAATATTTGCTGTTGGAAATCCAAGTTTACTGCCTCCTCGCTCCCTTCCTTTAACCACCTTACCCCGTATCTGGTAGTGTCTGCCAAGAAATCTTTTTGTCTCATCAACTCTGCCATCCATAACAAGATTACGAATCATAGTACTGCTGATTCTACTCTCATCAGAGTATTTAGAAGCATTAGGGTCTTTAACCCAATCAGGTACAACAACTTTAAAGCCTTTTTGCTCTCCTGCTTTAATAAGAAAATCGATATTCCCTTCTCTATTCTGTCCAAATGAGTAATCAGGACCCACCACAACTATCTTCATACCTATTTGTTGAAGCAAAATAGTATCAATAAACTTTTCGGCAGATATAGCTGCAAACTCTTTTGTAAATGGAATAGATATAAGTTTTTCGATCCCTGATTCAGAGATAAGCTCAAATTTTTGGTCTCTTCTTGTAATAAGCGGAGGCGATTTTTTACCAAGCACTTTTAACGGATGTGGTTCAAAAGTTATGGCAATTGATGTTCCTGATATCAGATTTGCCTCTTCTTTAACTTTCTCAAAAAGAGCCTGATGCCCTTTATGAACACCATCAAAATTACCTATTGTCACCACAGCATTTTTAAAAGGTTTTTCTATTTTTTCAATATCTTCTATTATTTCCATAAGTACCTTTGTTTTTAGAATAATAGGCTTGACAAAGCCCAGAAACGAATATATATAAACCACCTAACACTTCAAAGCAATCCTTTTTCTATTTCTGAGTTATTGATGTTCAAGCCGAAGTGGCGGAATTGGTAGACGCGCTAGTTTCAGGGACTAGTAAACGTATGTTTGTGGGAGTTCGAGTCTCCCCTTCGGCACCAATAATCACGACAGTTCTGATACAAAAAAATCCAAATCAATATCAAAATCATCCTCAACGATACCTACCAAAAAATCTCTATTTTGGTTTAAGGGGAAATGTTAGCACATAAATTAATAGAGGGCGGTTTTATGTCTATTTTGCTCCACTTTGTAAAAGGATACCATATAGCATAACCTAATAATATCACAGCAATTTTGGAAAAAAATTTTGCAGGAGATTTGCAGGATAGACGCACACTCTTTATTGTGCGTCTATACAGTTAGCTGTAACTTTCTTAAAAATCACCACCCCTTTGCACTTATAATATTTTTTATCTTCTCTTCAGTCTTTTTCTCCACAAGAATCATCTTACGTGCTTTTGCTTTATGGATTTTTTCACTTAAGCTATTTAAATCTGCTGGTTTTTCAAGAAGATCCATTGCCCCAAGTTTCATCGCCTCAATTCCCTTTTCAACAGTTGCATGACCTGTAAGCATAATTATCTGAACCTCAGGATTTATCTCTTTTAGAGCTTTAAGTGTCTGAAGTCCATCCATTTCTGGCATCATAAGGTCAACAATAATGGCATCGTAAGACTCTTCTTTAACCTTGTTAATAGCCTCTTTAGGAGATGCTACTGTTGCAACATCCATTCCTCTATTTTTCATACGCTCTGACATAATTTCAAGAAATTCTGTCTCATCGTCAATCAGAAGTATTTTTTCAGCCATTTTAATTCTCCTTATTTGAATTTGTAATTATTGAGTTTAATGCTTGAAAATATTGGCTTTACATTTTTAAAAATCATCTGTTCTGTTTAATTTATCAATTTATGACTTTAATAGTGATGACAATTTTATCTTTATTAACCATATCAACATCTGCATTAAGCGATTTTGCAAGTTTAACAATCTGATTTTGTTGTTCTTCACTATCTTCAGAAGGTAATTGAGACTCCACAAGATTGATTATAGATATAGTAATCTGTTTCCCCTCTTTTGAAATTCCAACTTTAATGTTTTTATCGCTATTTACTCTTCTACAAGCTGATTTGATTAGTAACCAAAGCAAATTCATAAGCATAAATGGATTAGTTTCAATTGATATGGGGATATCGCACTTTACAGATTCAAGAGTTACACTGAAGGCGGCAGCAGAACGCCTGCCAAGCTCAAGTGTCAACTCTACAAGATCAGGCAGATTCACGACTTTCACAAGATCGTCAACAGCGTGAGAAAATTGACTTAGTTTTTTCACAATGTTATCAGCCCTCTGTACCTGTTCCATAACCTTTTTTGAGAGCCTTGCAATCCTTTCAGGGTCTAATGGTTGACCACTTTTTATCCCTATCAGGCTTAAATCTTCCATTAATCCTGCATTTTCATTTGTAATTGCCAGAGCATTTTTTATTTCATGTGCAATAGAAGCAGACATTGCACCAAAATACTGCAATCCTCCATAGTAGTTATACTCCACACCTAAACTGCTTACGGTCTCAACTTGTCCGTTCATTTATCATAATTCCTTATGGTATCTATCTGAAGTGTTATCATAACTTTTAATGCGAAGTTCTTATCCCAAAACCTTTCTCATCATTTTAATAAGATCATCAATACTAACTGGTTTGATAAGATAATAGACAGAGTCTGCAACACCTTTTTGGTAGTCATCTTCAGAACCATGACCTGTAAGATATATGAACTTCATATCAGGATACTTTTTTTCGATCTCTTTTTTTAACTCAATTCCCCCAATTTTGGGCATTTTGATATCAAGAACTGCTAAGTCATATTTTTCTGTTTCAAGATACTTTAACGCTTGACGACCACTTAATGCCCATTGAGCTTCAATTCCTCTGAAGGAAAGACGTTCCGCCAGTGTTGAGACATAGTCTGCCTCATCATCAACCAATAGTATTCGCAACCTTCTCCTCCTTTTTTACTATATTGTGTTTATAGGGCAGTGTGACCATAAAGCGTGTTCCTTTGCCCACTTCACTTTCAACCCTTATGTATCCTCCAGACTCCTTTACCAAACCGTAAGTAATTGAAAGCCCAAGACCAGTTCCCCCTTTTGAGGATTTTGTTGTATAGAAAGGCTCAAAAATAAGCTCTAAATCAGAAGGTTTTATTCCACAGCCAGTATCGCTTACTGTAATTATACAAAAATCTCTATTTTTCTCTTTTGCCTCTATCTTCAAAATCCCGTCAGATTCTATTGCAGCAAATGCATTATTGACAAGATTCAAAAATATCTGCTGCATTTTTCCACGATCACACATCATATCAGGAAGGTTATCAGGAATATCAACAATAACCTTAATACTTCTATATTCAGCCTCCTTTCCAAGAAATCCTAAAACATCTTCAATCAAACTTCTGATATTTACCGACTGAATAGAGACTTCAAGGTGACGAGCAAAGTTTAAGAGTCTGTGAGTAATACTGCCACATCTTGCAACTGATGCTGTTACAGCATCAACAAGGCTGATAAGTTTTGCATCCTTATCATACTTGTTTTGGTAGATAAACATATCCTTGATAAGCCCTGCTTTTTCGTTAATCACGGCAAGTGGATTATTTATCTCGTGTGCAACTCCAGCAGCAAGCCTTCCAATTGTAGCAAGTTTGTTGTCATATCCTATCCTGTGCATTGCCATTGCCCTTTTTTTATCTGCAATGTACATGTTGTTTACAAGATATGTTGTCAAAGAGAGTATAACCCCAAGAATAACGGTTATACTTCCGCAAAGAAAGAGAATCAAACTTGAACGTGTGCTGTACCATGATCTCATAAGTTCAGTTTTATTTTTCACAATCATAAGTATAAAATTGGTCTCTGGTATATAGGCATATCCAACTATATTTATCCTTTTTTCAGCATCTAAAAACTCTCTCTCCTCTGTGTGTTCTGAATATTCAGGCACAGGCATATTAATTTTAGTCAAAAGCTCTCCGTGAAGTCTGCTTGGAGTCTGTATTATTCCATCATGGTTGACAATAAAGGCATCTCCCATACCGCCTAATTCAAGACCTGACAAAAGCTCATCAAAATGTTCAGTATCGATAGTTGCTCTTAGCAGATAGTAATCTTTATTTGATGAGATTTGAGAGCTTGATTCGTCAATATTTTCTACATAATACTCTTTTTTCATAACAATAACAAAATGAGGTTTATTTCTGAAACCAAGAAACACATCGCTTATATACACGCCCTGTTCAACTGTTTTTTTAAACCAGGGTTGAGTGCTATAATCTTTACCTTCAAGTTTATAATCTCCTGCGTATGCAATCTGAATTCCTTTTGAATTGATGATACCAATATCTATAAATCCACCAAAACCGCTCTTAAGATGATTCAAAATCTCTGTTAGACGCTCAATGCTATTGAGATCCTCAAAAGTGTTGTCGTTAATAAGAAAATCTAAAACGGATCTGTGTTTTGCTAAAAAAAAGTCAATCGAACGTTTCGTATTAGAGGCAACCCTTTCCACTCTTAACATAATTTCAGACTCTATAGCCTTTTGAGTAACATTATAGTCTATAGCTGTAATGGCAATCAAGGGTATCAATGCAACAGCAGCAGTGATAATAACAGTCATCTTCCAAATTTTACGAAAATTAAAGGTGTGTTTATATACTTGACTATCAGGCGAAGGGTGTTCTAAAAATGTCGGCTTAAAATATTGAGATATAGACATGATCGCCTCTGCTTTTATATGGGATAAAATTCTCTACTTCACCAGCTTTAGATTCTCTTTTATCTTTTCATTCGCCTTTTTTAAAGTTTCGCTTAAAAGTTCGATATCAACTGGCTTGTGAAGGTATGCAAATGCTCCAAGCTCCATGCAGATTTTTCTATCTGCTTCAGAGCCGTGACCTGTAAGGATAATAACTTCAATCTCTGGCTTTGTTGCCTTTACCTTTCTTAAAACTTCAATTCCGTCAATACCCGGCATCTTCAAATCAAGAATCATAACCTCTGGCTCATCTTCATCAACAATGCTTAAAGCAGACTCTCCATCATAAGCAACTGCTGAGGTCATATCTCTTAGCATAAGCCTTTCTGAAAGAGTCTGAACAAATTCACGCTCATCATCAACCAGAAGCAATTTAGAAGGAATCTCAAAGTCATATTTTCTATAGATATCTGCCTGATAAAAATTTTTGCCAATTGCAGTCTCAACCGATGCAACACCAGAAACCTTCTCTGCAATTGATTTAATATCCTCTTCAAGTTTTTTTAGCATAAGAACATTGTTGTTAATGGTAAGTTTTACAGCACCATTTTTAGCACTGACTCCGATGTTGTGGCCTTCGTCTGCTAAAGCTCTCTCTACAAGTGCTGCAAGATTAAAATCTCGTACAGCACTCTTTGATCTTTCAGTATATTCAATAGCTCCACTTTTAGATTTTTCCACAATAAGAGCAACTGTATCTTTTACTGTATTTTTATCCACAGGAACAACTATATCATACAAAGATATATTCCACGGGTCTTCAGTTGTAGATATATTTTTTACCCATGCAGAGGCGTTTTTATCATGCTCTTTAATGAGCTTCATTGCAGTTTTTTCGCTCTGCCCTTCGCTCTCTGCTGTTTTTACTCTGGTCTTTAAATCTGCAATCAAGCATGTTCTAAGAACGTGATTTATATCAACCGGAATAAGGTGAACGGGAAATCCAGCAAGAATCATCCCACTATTTTCGCTATCTTTAAGCAGTTGCGCAACCGTAAGCCTTAAATATGCAATGGATCGCTCTTTTTCATGGGTGAACTTATTAAATATAGATGTTTTTTCCATAAATGCCTCTGCGATTTTCATCTCTGAAATTTTTGAGAGGCTGCTCGCTTTTTTGACGATATCTTGCTGATTAATCAGATTATAACCTGTCGATTTAACCAAATCTTTAACAATTGCATCTTCATGGCAAAAGTTGCCGCTAAATATTGTAATCACTGACATGATACATATTCCTTATATAATTATAATTTATTGTTTTTTTTATATTAATGAACAAGCAGTTGATAAAGGACATGAAATCTCCTGACCCTCTTTATGTGTAACAGGGTGGATACTGCATACAGCTTTTGCCATAGTTGGATAGATATGATCAGAGCCGATTTTAGCAATAAGATGGGTGCGTTCAAATACCTTATAGACAGACTCATTTACTCCACTAAAAGAGATATCTCTGCCTGAACTTCTTACGTTATCAATGAGCAGAGAGATAACCTCTTCACCAGAAGCATCAATATCATTAATTCCGTTAGAGACAATGATTATATGTTTAAGAGTTGGCTTTTTAAGAAGGCGATCATTTATTTGATCTTCTAAATAGCTTGCATTTGCAAAGAATAGAGGTCCATCAAATCTTACAAGATCCATATATTCACACTCTTTTAAACCGTGAGTAACAGCACATCTAAAAACATCTTCATCCCCATGTCTTGATAGAGATGGAACTGTAGGACGCATACTTTTATAAAGGAAAACTCCTAAAGAGAGAACTACACCTACCATAATTCCCTTGTCAAGATGCGGAGCAAATATAAGTGTGGCAATAAATGTGATAACAGAGATTGCACCATCATACCACTGTGCTCTCCACGCATGGATAAAACCAGATACGTTAATAAGCCCTATTACAGCCATCATAATAACAGAGGCAAGTACAGATTGAGGTAAATGGTAAAGAAGTGGAGTGAAAAAAAGCAGGGTAATTACAACAACAAGGCTTGTAAAAACACTGGAAAGTCCTGTTAAAGCACCGGCTTGAAGATTTACGGCGGATCGAGAGAATGAGCCAGATGTTGGATAACTTTTTCCAATTGCACCGATAATATTGGCAACTCCCTGCCCAATAAGTTCCTGATTTGGATCAAGTCTCTGCCCTGTCTTTGCTGCCATTGCCTTTGCTATTGATATTGCCTCCATAAATCCAAGCAGAGATATGATTGCTGCAAATGGAAATAGTTTCATAACAACCTTCATATCTATATGAGGAATACCAAGAGCAGGCACACCTTTAGGAACAACACCTACAACTGCACCGCCGCCTGTCATCATAACCTTTTGAACATCAATAGGTCGGTTGCCAACCTTTATCCTCCATGTTCTGCCATCTCCCTCTAAACCGGCGGGCTCTTTTCCCTGAAGGTAAAACAGCATTGAGCCATCTTCTTTTTTAACACCAGTAAAGAGCATGTTACGCAGTTTTGCACGATATACGCCTATCTGGTGTTTTGTCTGGTTCATTTTGACACCAATAACATGGAGATCGTGATCTGCATCAAGAACACCTATTGGATCATGAAGCTCATAGGCTTTATCCATATTCATACCGGTTTTGGTTCTCTGGTCAGCAAGAGGCTCAAGTTCTAAAGTAAGACGGTTAAACTCCATAATATCTGCTTGAACTTCATCAGATTGAATAGCAGATATTGTAGAAGGATTATTATGCTCAAATCCTATAACCCATGAAATTAGTATAGTTACAGCAACAGCAACTAAAACATTGGGAATTTTAGGATAGAACTTTTTTAGGAGATACATAATAGCAAATGAAAATACCCCCATAAAAAGCGTAGGATAATGGGTGTAGTGTGCTGCTGATTTGCACACATTAATAATTGTTTCATAATGGTGTTCGGCACTGTCAACATAAACGCCAAAGAGTTTTGAAAACTGAGAAGAGGCAATAATAATTGCCGCTGCGTTTGTAAAACCATTTACGACGGGATGAGACAAAAAATTTACCACAATACCAAGTCTTAAAATACCAAGCGATAACTGGAACAACCCAACCATCAACGCAAGTAAAATTGCATAAGCAATGTAACCTTCGCTTCCAGCGGTTGCAAGAGGTTCCAACGATGCTGCGGTCATCAAAGAGACTACTGCAACCGGACCTGTAGCAAGCTGCCTGCTTGAACCAAAGAGCGAGGCTATCATTGGGGGTAAAAATGCCGCATAAAGCCCATAATATGATGGCATTCCGGCAAGCTGTGCATAAGCCATTGATTGGGGAATCAGAACTAATGCAACTGTAATACCAGCAATAAAATCTGTCTTAAAACTGTCAAGATTGTAGTTCTTGAACCAAGTAAGAAACGGTAAAATTTTAGTAAGAATTTGCATTTAACCACCTGTTTTGTTTAAAATGTTTGTATTCTTAACACTCTATTGAACATTAATTATGATTTAAAATCTAATAATGCCATCTCTTATATTTTACTACTCTTTATACCTTAAAATCTTGTTACAAGATTTTATCAATTCATTGAAAAGAACGCCTGCATCGTAAAGGTTATAAATTTTAAATCTAACCACACCTTCAACCATAGAGAAAATGATGAGAGCCGTTTTTCTTGAATCTACATCAGCCATACTTCCATCATCTTTACCTATTACAACTGCTCGTTCAAATATCTCCACAAGGCTATTATAGGTCTGTTCAAGGTGATCTCTGCACACATCATTTACCAATGCCAATCTGTAAGGGTAGTGGCTATGAAGAAGCAAAAACCACTGCTCCATTGAGCCTGCAAGATAGAGATAATAGGCAATTAACTCTTCCATCATCTGAAGACCGCTCCCAAATTTTCTACTCATTAGATAATCATCAAAGTGGCTTAATATTTCATCCTTTACATTTTCAAGAGCTGCGAGAAAAAGCTCCTCTTTATTTTTAAAGTGGTAAAAAATATTTGCAGTTGAGACCTTAGTAGCTTTTGCCACCTCTGTGATGGAGGTGTTATTAAATCCCTGTTCTGCAAAAAGAATTATAGCGGCATTAAGAATTTCATCTTTTTTTGACACGTTTTATACCTCATTCCTCTTAAGGTGCTTCAAATTAGCATTAATAATCTTGACTGATTAGTTGGTGCAATTAATCATACTGATTAATCAGTCAGTATTTGACAGTTTAAATACCACCTAAGATTTATTAAGTCAAGAGAATTATTTGCGTCTATTTATAGTGATTTTTTGAGCTAAAAAAATTATTGTAAAACAATTTTCACAATTAAATTTGTTAAGTTTTTATCCTTATTCTTGACATTCTAAAAAACTACCATAAACTATTTAATTAAAGTTCAAACTAATTAAAGCGGGCTGATATCGTTTCTTAAGGAGAGATAGAAATATCAAACACTTTTAACCATTTGAACCATGAGAAGCTAAACAATAATTTTAAGAACACTATTATTACTAAAGGATAAAAAACATGGCTCGTGAGATAAAAAAAATTTTGTTTGCTACAGACCTGTCAGACAACTGCCGTCACGCTTTTACCTATGCTACAAGTCTATCTTCCAAATATTGTGGAGGAATTACCCTGCTCCATGTTATGGAAGCACTTCCAGATAGCGTTGATGCAATAATAAGTGGGTTTATTGGTAAAGAGAAATGGGAGACTCTCCATAAACAGCATGCAAATGATGCAAGAATGACACTTATTGGTAAAAAAAATAATCAGACCATGATCCATGATGCAATGGATGCTTTTTCCAAAGATGTAAGAACAAGCGATTGCGACTACACAATAGATAAAATTCTTGTTAAAGATGGTCATGTCGTTGATACTATTATTGAAACATCCACAGAAGAGAATTATGATCTCATCATTATAGGCTCTAATAAAGGGCTTTTCTCCTCCTCCACAGCACTTGGTCAGGTTGCCAAAGGAGTTCTTAAACAGTCTAAAATCCCTGTAATGGTTATCCCTCCTGTAGAATAGTTTTTACCGTTTGAGATAAAAAGCGTTGTAAGATTTACAAAAATCAAAAAACATCAGAAAGAGAAATCAAAAAATAGGGAGAGAACAAAAATATTCTCTCCCTATTTTTATATAAATTTAAGGAGCAAATCTTAATGGCTTTAATAACCATAGATCAGGAAAAATGTGTTAAAGATGGGATATGTGCGGCAGAGTGCCCCGGACTGATTATTAATTTTAAAAATAGAACACCAGAGGTTGTAAAAGGTGCAGAAGTTTTCTGTATTGACTGTGGTCATTGTGTAGCTGTGTGCCCCACTGGTGCACTGTCTCACAAAAATCTCTCTCCTGAAGAGTGTATGGAGATAAAACCAGAACTGCTGCCTGATCCTGAAACAATGGAACATTTCTTGAGATACCGACGCTCAATAAGAAGCTATAAGAAAAAGCAGATACCTAAAGAGATTCTTGAAAAGGTCATTACAATTGCAAGCCATGCACCGTCTGGTCATAACCGCCAGCCGGTAAATTGGCATGTTGTTTACGAACGTGAAGAGATTGTAAAACTTTGCGGTCATGTTATTGAATGGATGAAGTGGATGATAAAAGAGAAACCGGAGATGGCAAAACCAATGGAGCTTGCTCTTGTGGTTACAGGATATGAGGCTGGAAATGATGTTCTAACCCGTGAAACGCCCCATCTGATCATTGCACATGGAAATAAAAAAGACTTTTCTTCGCAAAGCGGATGCACAATTGCTCTTACATGGCTTGAACTTGCTCTGCCATCTTTTGACCTTGGTGGGTGCTGGTGCGGATATTTTAACGCTGCTGCAATGTTTTGGCCCCCCTTGCAGGAGGCTTTAGGGCTGCCTAAAAATCATTTAAGCTATGGAACAATGATGGTAGGATATCCTAAATATAAATATCATAGAATGCCACCAAGAAATAAACCAGTGATTACTGGTATTTAATTCTAAAAATGCCAAAATAATATTGTATGTAGAGTCCCACAGGATAGGTGTTATTATTAATTAACAAGAGACGCACAGCCGTGCGTCTCTATAATTTTAATCAAATTCAGTTAGATAAAAGTCCAGCGGGTTTCTGTTTTATCACCTTACGTGTAGCGAGCATTGCAGTCATAACGCAGATTAAGGTTATGGCAATCAGGCAGAAGAGGCTGTACTCCCATCTAAATGACCATAGCCTCTCAAAGAAAAACCATGCAATCAGATATGAGACAGCCAAACTTACGATTGCAGCAAAAAACGAGGCTAAAAATCCCAAAAATCCAAACTCAAGCAGAACGATTTTTTTGATATCACCAAATCCAGCCCCTAAAACTTTTAGAAGATTTATCTCCCACGAACGCCCGTGAGTCTCATGTCTTGCAATAGAAAATAGAACAACCAAGCCCGCAAGTATCGCAAGCGAAGCCATAAAATTAATAGCAAAAGTGAGGCGGTCAGTAATGCTAAGTATCTGTTTTACAGTCTGATTTACATCAAGAACAGATATATTTGGAAAACTTTTTACAAGCTCATTTTGAAGAGCCTGCTTCTCCTCTGGTCTCATCTGGGGAATTGATGCCAAAAATGTTTTTGGTGCATCATCAAGAACACCTTTTTGAAAGAGAATAAAAAAATTCGGCTGAAAACTGTTCCATTTAACCTTTCTAAGATTAACTACCTTGCCTTTTAGTTGCATTCCTTGAATATCAAACTCCATAATATCGCCGATATTAATACTGAATCTATCTGCAAAACCCTCTTCAAGCGATATCTGGATATATGAAGATTCGGGTGACAAAGGTTGGGTGGAAGTATCTTCAAAACTCCACGGTGTTTCACTCAAAGGGCTGCCTTTTACAATCTTTTCTGACTTATCAAGATGCTCTCGATAGGAAAAATTGAACTCTCTTCTTCTGTAACGCCCTCTAAATGAGCTCTCATCTTGCTTTTTTCTACCAAAAATCTGTTTACCAAGGCTCTGTTTTGAATTTTTATCCTTATCTTCATCTAAACGCTCATAAAAGCCTTTGTCATTTACATTAAGAATTCTTCCTCGTACAATCGGCGAAACATTTGTAAGATCATATCCTTTTAATTCAAGAAATTGAGTAAGAGGCAAAAGCTGCTCTGGCTGGATATCAATCAGAAAAAATCCAGGAATTTTCATGCCTTTAGGTTGGCTTATCTCATCTTGTATTCCGTTTTTTATCTGTGGAATTATGTTTATCAAAAATGCACCCATTGCAATGGTTACAAAGCACGATATAGATGCGCTCTTGTTTCTGTATAAATTTCTAAATGCTATTTTACGAATAAACTGCTTGGTTGATGACAATCTCTTTAAAATAATAAGTATCAGCCAGCCGATTACGGTCATAACTGCCATTACAGACAGAGAGCCTAAAAAAAATATCGATCCCCTCTCAAACGATTTTGTCTGACCAATAGAGAGAATCCAAAAGGTTAAAATTGCAGGTAAAAAACTCAAAATATTGGCAGTATATAATTTTATCGGAGTAAGGTTATAGCCACTTTGAAGCAGCATGACAGGTTTTAACGTATGAATCCGAACAAACACGGGCAGACAAAATATTATGCTACCAAATATTCCCGGGATAAATGCCCAAAATATGCTTTTAATATCTGCTGCTGCACGAAAATTTGGAGGAATAAGACCTTGTAGAACCTCTGGAAATAGCGGAAGAATAAAAAAAGAGAGCATTACAGAAAATATTGTAGATGCTGCACCAAGTGATATAATCTGAAGCATAAAGAGCATATAGGCATCGACTCTTTTTGCTCCAAGAGTCATTAAAATTGCAATCTCTTTTATCTTTCTATTTAGATATCCCCTGAACAGATAGGCAGTGCCAATACCAGCCAAAAATAGAGCTACAACTCCGATAAGCCCCATATATCCTGTAAAGTAGCCGAAAATCCTGCTCAGATTCTGATTTACATCTTCGCTATCATACACGCTTATTATTGGAGAGTCGTTAAAAAGTTTATGAAACTTACCACGCAAAAAAACAGTCTTCTCTTTAACATCACTCCCAAAAGGCAGCTTATAAAACCGCTTAAAACTTATACGGCTGCCAAATTTAAGAAGTCCAGTATCTTGTGCCTCTAAAAGACCTATATAAATTTTAGGAGCAAGCTCAATTGACGATACAGAGGCATCAGGAGGAGGCGTTACAATATCGCTGACAACAAAATCTTTATCTCCTATCTTTAAGGTTGAACCGATATTTAAATTCATTGCAATTGAAATATCACGGCTTATCCATGCCTCAGCTCTGCCTTGATTTAAGGATAAAGAAGATGGGTTATGCAGTTTGGTTGATATGTCTTGATTAGATATGGTTGAACCTGATTGTTTGAAATCACCATTTTCAGAAATAATAGCCCCATAAAGAGGAAAAACCTTATCAACTGCAATTATATTCGCAAGTTTTGATCTCATGTTAGAGGATTTTAAAGATTTGCTAAAATTATAGCTTGGATCAGAAGAGTCTGAATTTGAGACCATAGAGAAAAATGATATCTGCCTTGACTCTTGTTTATCACCGCCAAGAGTTTCATCAATAAGTTTTATCTCTGTCTCATTAAGCTCTCTTGGCGATGTTACGACAATATCAGCAGTTAGTATCTCTTTAAGATTATCTTTAAAATATGATTGAAGAGAGTTGTTGAAAGAGTTAAGGGCAATAAATCCAACAAGACCGATAGAGAGATTTAATATAAAAAACAGAGAAAATCCTCTATTTATCTTAAGCTCCTTAAATGCCATTTTTAGCCAAAATATCATAATACCGCAATCTCCTAATTATCGCAGACATAACCCTGTCTTTTTCGTATGTTCATTTTTTAAAAGCCCTGAAATAAATTTATAAGCTATAAAAAAATATCATTCCACTAATTTGCCTGAATCAAGTCTTAGAACTCTGTGGCATCTGCCTGCAAGTTCCATGTTATGGGTTACCACAACAAGAGTCATTCCTGAATCTGCCACTATATCAAACAGAAGAGATGCAACCTGTCCGCCAGTTTTAGTATCAAGATTTCCAGTCGGCTCGTCAGCAAGCAGAAGAGCAGGTCTTACAACAAGTGCCCTTGCAATTGCCACTCTCTGGCACTCTCCTCCGCTCAACTGCCCGGGAAGGTGTGTTTTTCTATGCTCAAGTCCAACCTGTTCTAAAGCTGTCTGAGTTCTTTTCTCAATGTCGTTAGCTTTTAGTATCTCAAGCGGAAGCGAAATATTTTCTTCTGCTGATAGATGAGGCATAAGGTGGAACTGCTGAAATATAATCCCAATTTTTTCTGCTCTAAACTTTGCAAGCCTGTCCTCGTTCATAAGATTCAAGTTTTTTCCATCAAGCAAGATGTCTCCAGAATCAGGAGCGTCAAGACCAGCAAGCAGAGCCATCAAGGTTGTCTTGCCGCTGCCTGATTGCCCTGTTATTGCAACTGTCTCGCCCTTATGTATTGCAAAAGTTGTGTTATCAATCACCTTTAAAACGCCTGAATCTACCTGTTTGTAGGATTTAGACAGATTTTTTGCATCAACTATTTTTAAGCTGTTCTTCATAAGTTTTCCAAATTAAATATTAATGATATTAACTACTAATAATTGCCTTTGCAGGATTTAAGTTTAAATTTATTGAAAAATCTAAAACTCCACCCGATGATAAACTTCTGAAAGAGCCAACTCACAATTAATAGAATCAACTTTTACTGATGAGTTAATATCTTCAACAGATGAGTAAACCCAAGTGCCTTCCTTATCTCGTTTAAACTTTTCAACCTGACAGTGATACTGAGAAATCAAAATATATTCTTGCAGTGATTCAATAAGTCTGTAATGGCTGAATTTTAAACCTCTGTCATAGCTTTCTGTGGTGTCTGATAAAATCTCAATAATAACAACTGGATTTAAAAGAGAATCTAACTCCTCCTCTGCAAATTCCACCTTATCGCAGGCAACCACAATATCAGGATAGGTGTATTTCTCAATTTCAGGGATTTTCACCCGCATATCACTTATAAATACATCACATGATCTATTTAACAACTGATTGCCTAAAATTCTGCTGGTGTTAGAGCTGACGCGGTTGTGGTTCTTTCTTGCTCCAACCATTGCAAATATCTCTCCATCAAAATATTCATGCCGTAGCTCTGAATTTTTTTCAAATTCAAGATAATCTTCTGGTGTCATTTTTTGTTTTTCTTGGGGTATCATTTTTTTAATCTCCATTCAGTTGCCCAGAGCTGAAGCTCAGGTCTAAATTATTCAAGTCTTTTTAAAAGATGCTCTTCAATCAAGATCTCTGTAATCTCCTCATATTTCATACCTTTTGCACTCATAGAAGCTTTCATCCCATATTTTGCAATTATATTCTGATATGCTAAAGAGCAATAGTGACTGAATCACGGATTAATCTGATTACACGAATTGCACTGATTTTTTAATCTGTGGAATCACTTAATCTGTGGCAATCCATGATTCTAAAAAGAGCTTTGCTTTGGTCTTTCTTGGGTTTGAGAGGCTTTGTTGGAAAACGGTGAGCTACAACTTCTCCAAAATGTAAGGCAGCACATTTGCAGCAACTATTTTATAGCCGTCAGCATTTGGGTGGACACCGTCAGGCAGATTGAGATTGTAGAACCCCCCGACATCTTTAAGCAGATACGGCATTAAGGTTATGCTGTGGCGATCTGCAATATTTTTAAATACTGCCCTGAAATCTTGAGTGTATTTTTCTCCATAATTGGGCGGAATCTCCATGCCGGCAAGGATAACTTTCATTTGTGCAGCAAGTGCCATCTCAACTGTACGGTTAAGGTTTTGCTCCATCTCTTTTAAGGACAAGCCTCTAAGACCGTCATTTGCTCCAAGTGCTAAAAATAAGATATCCGGCTTCATTTTTAGATGCCATTTAAGCCTTGAGACAGCACTTGCGGTTGTAGAGCCGCTTATTCCAGCATTGATTATCTTTATATTTTTATATCCTTTCTCTTCAAGCATATCCTCAAGAAGCGTGGGGAATGACTCTTCCGGCTCTACTCCAAAACCTTCTGTAAGAGAATCTCCAAGAAAGAGTATAGTTGTCTCTTTTTCTTTTGTGGTCTGCATTTTTTCC
This sequence comes from uncultured Desulfobacterales bacterium, assembly GCA_964425195.1. GTDB lineage: Bacteria > Desulfobacterota > Desulfobacteria > Desulfobacterales > Desulfobacteraceae > Desulfamplus. The sequence goes on along the minus strand of CAYRLG010000002.1, from coordinate 35,304 downwards.
TCTGCATTTAAAATAAGCGGAATTAACATTAAAACTATTACTATAATTAAATATTTGTAATTCATATTTTATGATAACCTCAAAGAGTCCTCTATTTTAATTTGAAGCTGTGCAATAGTAACATCACTAATATCAAGAATTGCAGCCTCTTCACATGCAAAGATATCAACATCTTTATTTTCAACCATACCAATATTAAGATGTTGACAAACCTTGTCTGCAAATCTTAGCATTACAAGAAGCTGATTTGTAACATCAAACTCAGAAGAGTGATGCTCGCAAGCAATTATGCAGTACTGAGAGGGAAGTGCCCAGTCTGTCAGAAGCATATTTCCGTAATGAGGGTGCATTTTTATAATAATATCTTCAATTAATTTATGAGCCATTGCAACATTTTTGCTCTTTATCTGATCCAAGATAGAGAGAAGAAAAAAAGCCCCAACATCATGCAGAAGACCTGCTAAAAACGCCTCGTTTAAGTTTTCATAGTGATAATATCGAGCAAGCCACTGAGTGCCAACAGCACAACCTACAGAGTGTAGCCACATTTTGCCGATCAACTCCTGAAGTTGAGGATCATGTGCTTTAAATGAGTTCTTTTGACATACTAAAAATACAATATTAGTAACTTCAACCATACCCAATCTAACAACTGCCTCTTGAACGGTCTTAACTTGTTCAAGTCCCTTATAAAATGAGGAGTTAGAAATTCTTAATACCTCTGCAGTTAAGGAGATATCTTTTTTTATAAGATTTATAATACGCTCAATATCTGGCTCACTTTTACTAATCTCTTTTTGCACCATTAAGCTGTTTTGATCCATTACTGGCAGCTTTACCTTTCCAGATTTTACATACTCATCTATGACATCAATTAATGATCGTTTTTTCTCCATTCTATTCCTTAAATTTATCACTTATATTTTGCTGATCAAACTATAAACTGCCCTTTGATTGTTCTGAATCAGATAAAAAATTATGCAGCCCCCAAAAGCCGCTTAAGCTCCATCAAGGGTCTTGGGTTTATAAGCCGTGGAGCGTGTTGCAACACTTCGTCAATAGTGGTGATACCAGAGGCAGCCTTTACAATCCCCTCTTCTAAAAGAGTTACTAAGCCGGCGGACTCAATACTTATTCGGCGAATATCATAGCTGGTCTTTTTTTCTAAAATTGCGTTTCTTACAGATTCATCAAGCACTAAAAGCTCAAAGCAGGCGATACGACCTTTGTATCCAGTATGACGGCAATATGAACAGCCCCTGCCCTTTTTAAATTTACCTCCATGAATATCCTTGACCGTATATTTAAGGCGTCTTAAATCTTGAACTGTAGGATTATAATCTTCTACGCACTTAGGACAAATTTTTCTCAAAAGCCTCTGAGCAAGAACACTTACCACTGTAGATGAGATCATAAAAGCCTCAATATTCATGTTCATAAGCCTTACAAGACCGCCAATACTATCTTCAGTATGAAATGTAGTGATAACTTTATGACCAGTAAGTGCTGCCTGAACTGCTATTTCAGCAGAGTAGTTATCACGAATCTCTCCAATTACAATAACATCAGGGTCCTGCCTTACCATTGCACGCAGAGTTGACTCAAATGTAAGATTGATTTTTGGATCAATACCGCACTGAGCAATACCCGGAATTACATACTCAACAGGTTCTTCAGCAGTGATTATGCTGGTTTGTGGAGTGTTCAGATAATCAATGCAGCTATATACAGTTGTTGTCTTACCTGAACCTGTAGGTCCTGTGACTAAAATAACTCCGCTTGGCAGATCAAGAGCATCATTATTAAATGCTTGCAGCATCTTAGGATACATACCAAGGTCTGTAAGTTTTACCAACTCCCGTTTAAGGTTAAGAAGACGCATAACAATCTTCTCCCCAAATACTGTGGCAAAAAAAGAGACTCGCAAATCAAGTTTATGACCTGCATGATCAAACATCAACCTTGCGTCCTGATGCCGTCTCTTTTCAGTAATATCAGCACCACACATAACCTTAATTCGGCTTGTCAGAGTCGGAATAATTGAGAGTGAAAGCTCTTTATAAAGATCAAGAACTCCATCTCTTCTAAAACGGATACGTAAGCGATCTGGCAGAGGCTCAATGTGGATATCGCTTATATTATCAGCCATAGCATCAACAATCATCTGATTCACAATGCCTACTGCTGAGTCGCTTGCAATTTTTCCGTGATCTATCTGCCTGCTAAATAACTTTTGGATCGCCTCTTTAATAGAATTTTTTAGAGCAAAACAGGGAATAATATCTTGTCTAAATATTTCCCTTACTTTTCTTATATCTTCTTTGTCAGTAGGATCGATAAAAGCGACATGAATCAAATCATCTTCAACCTTAATCGGTATAAAGCTGTTGCTCTCATACATCTTAAAAGGAATCAGGTTAAAAAGTTTAAGGTCAATATCAATAAATTCAGGTTCAACAAAAGGGAATCCAAGCTGCAACGAGAGTACTTCAACCATCTTTCTTTCATCAACAATCCTGTGAGCAACAAGCACCTCTCCAATTTTCCGCTTAGTAACCTCTTCAGATTGAATTTGAAACGCTTTTTTAAGATCATCATCTGTAATAATTCCAAGTTCAACAAGAAGGCTTCCAATCCTTAAAGATACATGATGTTTTCGGATAGTTTCCCACAGAGCTTCGTCAGTAATATATCCAAGCTCTTTTAGAATGTGTATCATTGGTCGTGGATTGGGCAACTTTGATTGAATACGAACAACGTAATCAATATGTTGACGAGTTATCAGACCATTATCAAGAAGAAGAGATACTATTTCTCCATAATTTTCTATCTCTTTTTTCGCTTCAGATTTTTTTATATCTTTAGAGGGCTTCATCTACGATTTTTTCCTGAATCGTTATTAAAAAAATATTTATAGACTCTATTTATAAATGTTTAATTGAATCAAGTTTATCTGTCAAGGTTAAGAGTTTCTGATTGAATATTGCACTGTAATGATACTATAATAAACTATTTAGTATTATAAATATATAACAACCAAGGGAAGTTATGGACTATTTTTACTCCATAGATAATGACAGACGTACTGAGATTAAAATAAAACGCTCCACCTTTATCTGCTCATTAAGATACGTAGAGACAATATCTGATGCAAAGGAGTTTATCTCATCTGTATCGTCTGAACATAAGACCGCAACCCATAACTGTTGGGCATATATTGTTGGAGACAAGGGTGAACTCAGCCATTCATCTGACAATGGTGAGCCGGCAGGTACTGCTGGAAAGCCTATGCTAAATGCTTTAAGTTCATATAAAATGACCAATATTGCTTCTGTGGTTACTCGATACTACGGAGGCGTCAAACTTGGTGTTAGAGGTCTTATAGAGGCATACTCTCAAGCTGTTATATCTGCAATTGAACTTATTCCTCTTAAAAAAATCGTCAAAGTAAAGAGGTATGTTATTGATCTACCGTACTCTTTTAATGATACTTTGCTTTACTATCTTAATAACTTTCAGGTAAAAATTACAAACGCCAGATATTCTGATAAAATATCATACGATATTGAGGTAAATGAGGAGAGTTTAAGTGAGTTTGAAAAACTGCTCTTTGAGTACAAAAATGGCAAAAAACTGACATTTACAACCAATTAATTACAAAACCATATTAAGCAAAATAATTAAAAACCTTAGATACTTAAGGGAGGCAAATAGTGTTGGCAGGTATTCAGGAAATTTTCACAATTATCTTTATTATTATCTGTATATTTTTTATTCCAAGATTTTTTAGGCATACTAACCCTCAAGCCTCTTATAATCGGAACAGAAATATCAGAGCTTATCTAAAGCTATCAGGTAAAATGCGTATTGCCATTGTCTGCTCTTTTATGTTGCCTATAGTTATGCTGTTTATATTAAAACCATGGAAAGGTGATGATATTATACTTTTTCTCTCTTTTGGTATTTTGCCTGTTGCATTAGGTTGGGCACTATTTTGGATAAAGGCTGGTTTTAAAGACGATAATTCTAAATAATATTTAAGCTATCAAACCAGCGCATCACATGGAATTGTCAACATAACAGAAGTTCCTTTATATTTATCGGCTTCAAACTTAGTGCTACTCTTATCTAATGATGTATCAGCACAGCTAATAGTTCTATTGGCCGCCTGAATTGCAAATGATGCCCCTACTAACTTTGCCCTATAGTTCATAATTCGTATGCCCATCCCTTTAGTCTCCATTGAATTATCAATCCCAATGCCATTATCATGGACAGAGAGATTTAAATTGTCATCTTGAATATCAAGTTCAATAACTATTTTGTCAGCATTGCCGTGCCTTATTGCATTTTGAACCGCTTCTCCAACAATGTGGTACAAATTAATAACTATCATAGGATTACGAATGTCAACTACAGCGTTACACTCAAGAGAACATTCAACTTGGTACAAAAGTTTTATGTTATTTACAAGCTCTCTTAAAGAGGACTCCAACCCATAGTCGAAATAGGCTGGACAAAGCCCTCTTGCTAAACGTCGAGTTTTGGATATAGCCTCTTTAATAAGCTCTGTTATTTTATCAGAAAGGTTGACTGCATCATAAGAGTATCCCTGTACTTTTCTTTTTAATACTTTAGTTAATCCCTCAATACCAATAAGATGAGGACAGAGATCGTCATGCAGATCATTTCCAATCTTTTGCCTCTCCCGCTCCCCTGTCTCCATAATACTCTTTTCAAGAAATTTGACCTCAGAAATATCCCTGTGTGTAACAACACTGCCCACAGGTTTACCATATTTGTCTCTATAGACAGAGCCTCTAATACTAACATCAATAAGTTTACCTGATTTTGATCTTCTTCTTGTCTCTGTTATTGAAACCGGTTCGCCTTTTAGAACCATCTTGATGGCATTCATTGTCTCTTTCCAATGCTCTTCTGGTACAAAATTGTCCATTTTATACCCTATACTCTCCTCAAATGTGTAACCAAACACCCGGGTAAAAGCGGGATTAAGATAACTTACCTCCCCATTCATATTATAAACAATAATAGGATCAGGTGTTGCCTCCATTACAGAGCGGTATTTCTCCTCACTAAGTTCAAGAGCCTCTTGTGCAAGTTTTCTTTCAACTATTTCAGCTTGAAGAGTCTTGTTGTATTTTTCGAGTTTCTCCATAAATGTATTGTAGTAAAAGGCGAGTTGTCCTATCTCATCATCTGAGTGTAAAGTTACAATCCTATCAGAAAAACCATCATGAATCTCCTGACTAAAACGACTTGTCAACTCACGTAGTGGTTTTGTAATTGTAGAGCTGAGCATAAAGGTAATAGGAATGAAAATGATAAGAGATGCAAATCCCATAACAACTATAATGTTTTTTATGATCTTTAAAGGAGAGTAAAACTCATCAAGATAGCTTGCAGAGGCAACTATCCATTCATATTCAGGAATGATGTTAAAGATCACAAGTTTATCTCTAAAATCCTTATCATTGGGATTTTTCCACTCATAGATAAGTTTTCCATTCTGCTTTTTAAGCATCTGTTGATAAAAACTTGAAGAGAATCTCTTGTCTGAAAAGACATTTATCCCTTCAAGTTCAGGATGTATAATTACATTGCCCTTCATATCCATTACATAAGAGTAGCCTGTTTTCCCAAACTGTTGGCTTAATATATTCTCCTTAAAGTCGCTGATATTTACAAGTTTTTCAAATTCATTTCGATAAGAACATACAGTTATAAGCCAATCCCACGGTTCAAAATAGTTTATATACATAGCTTTTGACATAGGATATGGATCGTCAGGATTTTTCCAAAAATATTCTATATAGCCATTTTTAATAGTGATCATCTGTTTTACAAACTGATGATCAGAGATATCAAGCCCCTCTAATAACTTTTTGGGATGTTTTAATACTTTTCCCTTACCGTCAAGAATACAGAGATAACCGGAGCTCCCAACTTTTTGGCACAAAACAATATCAATAGCTCTCTTTTGTGCCTCTTCAAGAGAAATCTCTCCTTTTTTTTGAAGCTGATACATATATTGTATAATTTCGTAATTTTTCTCCGCAGTTGCCCTTATATGGTTCTTAATTGAAACAGATACTGCTGTCTTTACGCTATTTAAGATTGCCTTTGTTGAGTTTTGTAGCTCGCTCTCAATATTATTTTCCACAGTTGATTTGACAATTGAGTAAAGTATCAGACTTGTAAGTCCCATTATTAAGATAAAAGTAGCAGAGTAGATAAATAAAAGTTTATATCGTATCCTAAAATTTTTGATAAATTGCATAGGATTTAGCTTATATCTATTTATAAAGTTCGCAATTTTGATTTTTATATTAGATATGCGGTTTTTTAAATTCAAAACAGAGCTTTTTATATTCTTTATCTTTGTAAACTTTTCCATAGAGTTTGAACCTGCTTTAAGGTATTTTGAATATCACCTGAGTTATCAATCAAGAAATCAGCATACTCTCTTTTCTCATCAATTGGAAGTTGGGATCTGATCATTGCAACAGCTCTTTTATTATCAATATTTTCTCTTTGCATTAACCGTTCAAGCTCAATATCAGAAGAGAGATATACCACTATGATTTTATCAAAAAGAGTTTGAAGATTCATCTCAATAAGAAGCGGAATTACAGCAATGATGGTTGGTTTTAGGTTATCTAAAGCAAGTTTGTCAGTCTTATAGTAGTTGATATAACAATTGACCTTTTTGCAAAAGAGTTCAAATATTGCAGGATGAATTAACCTTTCAAGCTCTTTTCTCTTCTCACTATCTCTAAAAACAATTTGAGAGAGTGCTTTTCTATTAAGATATCCGCTATTATCAAGAATATCAGCACCAAAACTTTTAACAATATTATCAAGCCCTTCTGTTCCGGGTTCAACTACCTCTCTTGCTAAAATGTCAAAATCAATAATCTGTGCACCGCAACATTTAAGCATATCTACTACAGTGCTTTTACCGCTTGCAATGCTGCCTGTTAGCCCTATGATCTGTATATTAGCGTTGCTTTTAGTTATAGATTTTATCCTATCAATATCTATTATTACATGGGGGAAATATTCTTTTGCATAAACGTTGGCTAAACTCACGTTAATATCCTCAAATCTATAGTGTAAAAGGTAGCAAATTGACTCTTGCTACAATATTTTTGTAATATTTCTCTATAAAAGCTGCTTTTAACTCACCATAATAAACATAAACTCAAAAAGTCAACCATTTTGCACAATCTTTATAAAATCGTTGAATAATACGACAAATCTATGCCAACTTATTTATGGTAAGGTTTGAGAAATAATTTAAGATTTGATGTTGCATCAATAATTGATAAATAGTATTCATTTAAATTATGTCCATTTCATAGATAGAAATAACCGACTAACTTAGAATTTAAGGAGCGTTTGTGTTAAGAAATATTGCACTTCTTCCTGGTGACGGAATTGGACCGGAAGTTATGAAAGAGGCGGTAAAGGTGCTTGATGCAGCAGGTGAAAAGTATGGTTTCAAGCTAAATTATGAACAGGCAGATGTTGGGGGCATTGCCATTGATAACCATGGAAAAGCTCTTCCACAATCTACCATATCTTTGTGTGAGAAGAGCGATGCAATTTTATTTGGTTCAGTTGGTGGTCCTAAATGGGAGTCTTTGCCACCAGAAGAGCAGCCTGAGCGTGGTGCACTTTTGCCATTAAGAAAACATTTTGGACTTTACTGTAATTTAAGACCGGCTAAAGTATTTAAATCATTAGCATTTGCATCTCCTCTAAAGCCTGAGATTGTAAAAGATGGCTTTGATATTCTCTGTGTTAGAGAGCTTACAGGTGGTATCTATTTTGGAAAACCGAAAGGTCGTGAAGGAAGTGGAATGGATGAGAAGGGTTATGATACTCTTGTCTATACGAGATTTGAAATTGACCGTATTGCCCGTTCTGCCTTTGAAGCTGCACGAAAAAGACGCAAACTTGTAACCTCTGTTGATAAAGCAAATGTCCTCTCCTCAATGGTTCTTTGGCGTGAAGTTGTTATGGAAGTTGGCAAAGAGTATCCAGATGTTGCTCTAAACCATATATATGTTGATAATGCAGCAATGCAGCTTGTAAAAAATCCACACCAATTTGATGTACTTCTTTGTGGTAATATGTTTGGAGATATCTTATCTGATGAGTGTGCAATGATTACTGGCTCTATGGGTCTTCTTGCATCTGCAAGCATAAATGAGAAGAGCTTTGGTCTTTTTGAACCAGCAGGTGGTTCTGCTCCAGACATTGCAGGTAAAGGAGTTGCCAATCCAATTGCCCAGATTCTCTCTGCTGCCATGATGCTCCAATATAGCCTTGATATCACTGAAGCGGCAAATGGTATTGTAGAGGCTGTATCGGCAGTGCTTGATAAGGGAATTTATACAGCAGACCTTACATCTAACAGAGCAACTGCTGTGAATACTGTCTCTATGGGCGATGCCATTGTCAATATGATAAGAGAGAGATAACTCTTAGCTCTTTTGATTTCATCATACGCTTAAAGGCTTATAAAGGCTAAATACAAAAGATATGGCAATTGACCGTTCAAAATTTTTAATAAGATTTAAAGAGGAGGCACAAGAGCACTGTTCAAAGTTGAGTGATGGTCTGCTCTCTTTAGAGAGTGCTCTATCTGCTACTGAAGTTGTTAGTCGCACTGCTGTTGATGTTGAAATAATAAACTCTCTGTTTCGTTCTGCACACACCATTAAAGGTTCTGCCAGAATGATGAAACTTGGCAGTATCGGCGAGCTTGCACATGCAATGGAGGACCTTTTGGATGGAGCAAGAAGCAGTAAAGTTGCCTTAAACAGCCACTTCTTTGAACTTCTATTCAAAGGTGTAGATGCAATTTCAGCCATGATTGAGAGTGTTACATCTCCAGATGGTCCACCTCCTGCACCTTCTGATCTTTGTGAGGAGCTTAAAAAAGCAGCAACTGTTACAGAACTGCTAAGTGATAAACACCCTTCCAAAGAGGAAGAGTCTATAAGGTTAGAAGAGGATTCCAAAGAAGAAGGTGGTCAAGCCATAAGCAATATATCTGTTGTGCCTAAAATAGTTGATAAACCCGATAGTACAGAAGAGATTTCACTCCTGCCAGAAAATCAACAAGAGAGTCAACAATCTTTACATAACGAGCAACTAATAAACGATAATAAGCTACAAAATAGAGCTAAAACAACACAGGCTCAGTATCTGCACATAAATACTACAAAATTAGACGAACTTATCCATTTAATGGGCGAGATCATTTCCGATCATAATCGTTTTAAACAAGATGTTCATCTATTGCAGGAGCGTGCCCGTTTAGCTGCTCAATTAAATTTGAGTCTAAATAACCTTATTTATAGCAACAACGTAAGTATAGATGAGATCAAAAGAGCATCTGAAAATAGTTTGTCAGCTCAACTTCTGCTAAAACAGTCAGCTACAACTATTTCTGATGCAGTTCTTATGCAATCTCATTTAATAGCTGAACTTCAAGAGGCAACTTTAAAGCTGTGCATGATGCCATTGTCAACAGTATTTGAACCTCTGAGGCGTACGGTTAGAGACCTTGCCAAAGAGGCTGGCAAAGATGTGAAGTTTGTTGTTACAGGTGGTGAGACCGAGCTTGACCGAAAGATTGCTGAACAGATTGGAGACTCTCTACTACACATGATCAGAAATGCTCTTGATCATGGAATAGAGAGTCCAGAAGAGAGATTAGCTTCTGGTAAATCTTCTAAAGGTACAATAGCTCTGTCAGCCTTTTACGATAGCGGTGGTGTAACTATAACTCTTAAAGATGATGGACAGGGAGTTAATGCTGAGAAAATAAAGGCAAAAGCTCTCTCAAAGCGGATTTTTGACGAAGAGACCCTTGCTATGGTATCTCACACTGAAATTCTAAATCTCATCTTTCTGCCTGGATTTAGCACAAGCCCCATCATTACAGATTTGTCAGGACGAGGTGTGGGGATGGATGTTGTTCGTAAAAACATAGTTGATGAACTTAAAGGCACTATTGTTATGGATAGTGTTGAAGGTAAAGGGACATCTTTTATGCTCCGTCTGCCTCTTAATCTTGCAGTTTTTCCACTCTGTATGGTATCAGCATCAAATCAGATATTTGCACTTCCAGCAACCTCAATTGCAGAGCTTTGCTCAGTTAATACTAATGAAATAATTAAAATTATTGGCAAAAAAGCTATTCGGTTACGTGAACAGATTATTCCGGTCGAATATTTAAGCACTATTTTACAACTTGCTGACGTGCCTCACTTTAATGAAAAAAAGTGGTTTCACGCTTCTGCATCGCTGGTTATTGTAAAAGACGGTGCAAATAAACTTGGTCTGATAGTTGACAGCATAATTGGACGAGAAGAGATGGTGGTAAAACCTCTGCCATCTCACCTTTCAGACATAAAAATAGTTACTGGAGGTACTATCGGAAATGGAGACAGCATTGTAAATGTTTTGCATATTCCGGAGATTATGAGGCTTGCAAGTAGGCAATCTAATTATAAATCTGGTTCTGATAAACCAACCCCATATAAATCAGATTCTTTTGAATCAAAAGCAAAAACATCGGAAGCTACTATATTGGTTGTTGATGATTCAATAAATACAAGAGAGATAGAGAAGAGTATTCTTCAAGCCTATGGTTATACTGTAGAGACCGCAGATGATGGGCAAGATGCTTTAGAAAAAGCCAGTAATAAATTATATGATCTTGTAATAACTGATGTTGAAATGCCAAGATTGAGCGGTTTTGCATTAACAGAGCAGCTTCGTTTAGATTCAAGATATAAGACCGTACCAATTATTATTGTAACTTCACTTGACAAGGAGTCTGATAAAAAGCGTGGTATAATGGTTGGTGCTGATGCCTATATTGTTAAACGGGCATTTGATCAATCAAATCTTTTAGATACTGTTAAAAGTTTAATTGGGTGATAAAAACAGTGTTAATATAGATTGAATGGAGATTCTTTAAATATGATCGAAAACTATAAAATATTGGTTGTTGATGACGATCCATTTGCAGCAGAACTGACAGGAATAACATTAGAATCCTTAGGTTATGAGATTGTGCTTGCAGAAGGTGGATTTGATGCTTTAGAAAAGATAGGAGAAGACCCTTTAATAAAAATCGTTGTTTCTGACATGAATATGCCAATGATAACTGGAGCTGAGTTATTTGAAGAGCTAAGAAAAGCTGGGATGAATCAACCATTTGTACTGCTAACTGGAGAAGAGGCAGAAGCACTTAAAAACTCCTATCCTAATATCGATGCTATAATCACTAAAGATGAAAACTTTCAGGATGTTCTGCCTCGGCTGATTGAGGAATTTCTGATAAAATGAGCAGTGGCAAAAAAGATACGTAATAAGGATATATCATCAGTATGAAAACCGTTAGCAAACTATCAGCAACAGAACGTCTTAAAAAACTAAAAGAGTCTTTTATTGCTCAACTTCCTGAACAGATACGAGGTATAAAAGAGAAATTTTTAACAGTTACACATTCTGAGGTTCTTAACAGTAAAAATACTGATATATCTAAATCTACAGAGAGCCCAAAGAGAGATGATAACAGCTCTATTTTCAATAAAAGGCTTGAAGAGCTGCACCGTAGCATACACACATTAAAAGGTGCTTCTGCATCTTTTGGCTTGAAAGAGTTGAGTGTTAAGGCATCGTTAGCAGAAGGGTTAGCAAAAAAGATGTTAAAAGGAGAATTTAACATAAAAGAGTATGTTAAATCAGACTTTGTATCATCAGATATCTTACCTCAATGGCAAAGCGTTATGTCAGATCACATTCTTCTACTTGAGAGAGAAGTTAGCCGCATTAATAGTTTTCAAAATGAGTGTAACGACTATTTGTTATCTCATGAACCTCATGAACCGAAAACTTTGGAAAAAAAAGATATTAGTACTAAACCAGAAGAGGCGGTTGAAGAGCAAAATAGAGATAGCAAAGAGATTGATGACAAATCGAGTTTAAATAGTCACACTTCAGAACAAGTTGTATATATTTGCGAAGATGATCCATTTCAATGTGCAAATCTTGCTGATCAGATAAGATGTTTTGGTTTTAAAGTTTCAGCCTTTAGCGATTTAGAAGAGTTTAAATCTGCTGTTTATAAAAATCCTCCAGACGTGATTGTAATGGATATGATGCACAACAACCTTCAGACAGGTGGTGCAGATGCTATAATGGAGATTATGAAGAATCATAACTCTCTTGTACCAGTGGTTTTTGTTTCAGCTCAAACAGATTTATTGTCACGTTTAGCCGCTGTTCGTGCAGGTTCCAGTGCATATTTTGTGAAACCAGCAAACCCTTCTGCTTTATGCGCAACTTTGCATCTACTAACAACTACAGAAGAGAGCGAACCATCACGCATTATGATTGTAGAAGATGATACATACTTATCGGAAATGTATGCCACTATCCTCAAAGATGCCGGAATGGAGACCACTATTTTAAACGATCCTCTAAAAGCTATGCCAGTTCTGACTGAATTTAGACCCGATCTTATATTGATGGATATGCACATGCCAGGGTGTAATGGTATGGAGCTTGCAAAATCGATCCGCCAAATGGAGGAGTTTATAAGTATTCCAATTGTCTTTCTCTCCAGCGAAACTGACATTGATCTCCATTTTGATGCAAGAAGAATGGGTGGCGATGAGTTTTTGCTAAAACCTATCAAACCACAACATCTTATATCTGCTGTATCTGTACGTGCAGAGCGAATGAAACTTATACGCTCCTTTATGATAAAGGATAGCATGACAGGACTTTATAACCATAGTGCTATCAAGGAGTATTTAGCTATGTATATAGAACGCTCAATACGCAATGGAACAGAGATAAGTTTTGCTATGATCGATATAGATAGGTTCAAAACTGTAAACGACACTTATGGACACCCAGTTGGAGATCAGGTATTGGTATCATTAGCAAGTCTTCTTAAACAGAGACTCCGTAAATCAGACGTTATTGGTCGCTATGGTGGTGAAGAGTTTGCAGTCATTTTGCCAGACTGTTCAATTGATGAGGCTGTGGTTATACTTGATCAACTAAGGAAAAACTTTGCTGCTATCTGTTTTAGAGCAGGTGGGGCAACTTTCTCGTCATCATTTAGTTGTGGAGTAGCTACACTATCTAAAGAAGATAGATGTATTAATATTTTATGCAACGATAGAATGGAGAGTATCTGTACAGCAGCGGACGAAGCTTTATATTCTGCAAAACATTGTGGTCGTAACCGCGTAATGGTTGCTGCAAGCTCTCAATCAGAATTGTAAAAAAATGATAATAGTTATAGATAAGGAGAAAAATGGCTATATACTGTTTTGATAATAAATGTCCTTCAATCCACCCCTCAGTTTATGTCGCCCCAAATGCAACCATAGTTGGTGATGTTGCTATAGATGAAAACTCCTCAATATGGTTCAACTCTGTTCTTCGTGCTGACTGTGACGCTATTGTTATTGGTAAAAATACCAATATTCAGGATATGACTGTCTGCCACGAAGATTTTGGCAAACCTCTGGTTATAGGCGATGGTGTTACTATTGGACATAAATGCGTAATACACGGTTGCACAATTGGCGATAACTGTCTTATTGGTATGGGATCAATTATTATGAATGGAGCAAAGATCGGCAGAGGAAGCATTATTGCAGCAGGGTCGGTTGTTCTTGAAAATACAGAGATTCCACCATTTTCATTAGTTGCAGGAATTCCCGGAAAGGTTAAACGCCAGTTTGATGAAAGCGTTGTTGAGCTTATCAAACTGGCAGAAGATGTATATTCTGAGCGGGCAAGAGATTACTCTTCTGATAAGTTAAAGATAGCTTAACTGAGATACTATCATCAACTATTATCAAAGATGCTTTTTGTTTCAGAAGAGTTGGTATTAAATAATTTTCTTTGTACACAATATTAATGTGTTTTAATCAAAGAGGTGTTACCTGTCTTAATCATTCCTCTGAGAAGTTTTCCAGCAACTTTAATTTTTCTTACGGTTCCCTGTTTATGTGACATGATCTCTTCATAAAGCTCCTCTCTATTAAGAGGGGGCTTTATCTCTTGCTCTTTCTTTACAAGAGAGATGGCTTTTTTAGAACAGGTTGGAACACATAGACCGCACCCTATGCAGGAATTTAGGTCTATAAATGCCTTAGCTGTTACAAGGTTGGCATTATTAATCTGGGGCTTAATTTCTGGTACTCTTTTTGTGATAGATACATCTCTATTTTTAAAAATTTTTACAGCTCCAACTTGACACCGTTTTTTGCACACGCCACAGCCATTGCAAGCTATTTGGTCAACAACTGCGTAAAAATTGGAAGACCAGAAATCCATGGGTATTGGCAGCATCTTATGAATACTTAACATTCCACAGCAGCACCCACAGCATGAGCAGATAAACTCAATCTCTTCAGTATTGGACGGCTGAAGAACTAACCCCTCTTTCTGGTTTTGCTCAATTATTGAGATTGCCTCCTCCCTGCTGATCTCTCGTCCTAAATCCATTAAAAGAGCAGTAGATGCAAACTCTCCAACAGCAATACAGGTCTCTTTTCTGTCAGTAACTTTGCACGGTTTTTCTTCAAGTGCTCTTTTTTTACGACATATACACTCTAAAACAACAAATGGAGGTTGTGCATTTTCAAATAGTTTTATCACCTCATCAAAATGGCTAACATGGTTCTTTGGGGTAATACTCTTTTGAATGGGAATTGTCCGCATCTGCGATTTTTTAGTACTTAAAAACTCAAGACCAAAGTTAATATCATTGGTATATTCATTGAAATTTTCTAAAAATTGAGGTGTGAGGCGGTTGACCTGCATCTCGTATATCCCAACTACAAGTGGTGCATTGCAGTAGTATCTCACCCCATCTTTTATCTTTGACTCAATGCCCCCTTTTTTCTGAATTCGGTCAAGTATTTTTGCAAGCTGCTCATGAGATTGAATAATAGTTGGCGCAGACTGCTTTATCCTATCAAAAATATTTTCAATAGTTTCAGGCTTATAGGTTAAAAAACAGGCAATTTTAGCCTCTTCAGGTGTAAAAATACCCATTAACAACTTTATGTCTGCCCCTGATTTTGCAGCAGGAAAGCCTACAGGCATTTTATTTAGATGTTCTTGTAATTGCCTGTAAATTTTATGATTTTTCATAGAATTTATCTTCTGCTCCTATGACATTTTTCTCGTCATATTTAAGCATTTTAGTAGAGATGTCGTAAAAAGTTATCATTCAATTGCTTATTATCCAATTGGAATATAATGTCCTGTGTCAGTTTTATCAATTTTACCAGTCTTCTTTAATCTATAAACAGCGTCTGCAACTTTTCTGGAGCTAAACCCTGTCTCTTTTTTTAAATCGTCAACATTAATGCTCCCTCTTTTTTTAATAGCATTCAATACTGTTCCAACAGCGGTTTTATTTTTTTTACGACCAGTTATATTTTTAGAAGCTGGAATTTTAGATGAAGTAGTTTTTTTAGCCTTTTTGCTCTGATGCTCTATCTCTTTTCCCAACAGTTTTGACTCTTCTTGTTTTACTTCTTCGATTTTTGAACTATTTTTAGCTCTATCTTTAGCTGAATTAGCTCTCTTTTTTTCTGATGCTGCACCAGATTCTGATTTAGTATTTATATCATCAGCTTTAACTGATACAGATTCATGCTCTACATCTTCAGATTTTACATTGAATTTTTCAAACATGTTCATAAAGCCAGCTAAATTATCTGCAACTTTGTTTAATGTAGTCTGAAGCAGCTCTTGTGAATCTTTGTCAAGTTCAATTTGAATTTCGATTTTCATTTTAACGTACTCCTCTGTGATGTATTGTTGTGATATCAACTGCTTAACCCAACTTAAAAATTATGATATTTGACGTTTAATATAAACTTTGTATTGCTGATATATATATTTACGTAATTACAAAGTCAACTGTTTTAGGTTCATCAAATGAGCTCGATTCAGATAATTTATATCTATTAATCTATATAAGTTGATATCGACAAAGTGTACAACTATTTGATTAGAGTAAACAGTTAAAATATCTACATTATTCTGTTGATCTCTCTATCACGCATACCAATAAAATAGAGAAGTCCGTCAAGTCCAACATTTGATATATTGCTCGCAGCTTTCTCCCTAACAAGCGGTTTTGCATTATAAGCTACACCAAGACCAGCAATTGTTATCATTGGCAGATCGTTTGCCCCATCTCCAACAGCTATGGTCTGTTCAATATATATATTCTCTTTTGCTGCAATCTCTCTAAGAAGTTGGGCTTTTCTCTCTCCATCAATTATCTCGCCCGTAACTTCACCAGTCACATATCCGTTTTCAATTTCAAGCTGATTGGCATACAGATAGTCAAAGTTGAGTTTCTCTTTTAAGTAGTTTCCAACAAAGGTAAATCCACCTGAAAGTATTCCTAATTTATATCCAAGCTCTTTAAGAGTTTTTGTGACAAACTCCACCCCTTCTGAAAGAGGCAGGCTCTGGGCAAGAGTTTCAAGCTGATCAGCTTTTAAACCTTTTAGTAGAGCAACCCGTTTACGAAAACTCTCCTTAAAATCGATCTCTCCTCTCATGGCAGATTCAGTTATAGCTGCAACCTTCTCTCCCACTCCAGCAATCTTTGCAAGTTCGTCAATAACTTCTGCCTGAATAAGTGTGGAATCCATATCAAACACCACAAGTTTCCTATTTTTACTGTAGATATTATCAATGTGAAATGAGACATCAATACCGGTCTCTTGAGATATCTTCATAAAATCCCCTCTCATTGATTTTATGCTTGAAGGAGCGCCACTTACTGAAAGTTGAATACATGCTCTTGTAGGTCTATCTCGTTCTATATATAAAGTTTCGTCTCTTTTCTCTATATCGCATCTATTTTTATCTAAAGAGATACGACCAGTCAGTCGTGAAATATTATGAATATTGAGATTATTGTTTGCAATAACTGACGTAACTTGTGATATCTGAAGAGCTGTCAATTTTTTTCCTAAAAGGGTTATAATTCGTCTCTCTTGTCCTTGCAAATCAACCCATTTTTGATAATCCTCTTTTGGAACAGACTCAATATCTATATGCAAGGAGAGTTTATATCCTTCAAACAGCATATCCTTGAATATGGAGGGAAAATCACTCTCAACAGGAATCTCTACAAGTATTCCAAGCAAAATATTATCGTGTATTACAGATTGTCCTATATCCAAAATGTTTACGTTATATTGTGCAAGAATACTTGTAAAACGACAGTTAATACCTTTTCTGTCTTTTCCACTTATATTTATCAATACAATTTGACTCATCTTATCTCCTTAAATCTTTTCAAGGATGCCTTTTAATATAATATTTAAATGTTCAGAAGCCTGATTTGCTGCTTTTATGATATCTTCAATAGTTGCTTTTACAGGAGCATCAGGGTTATTAATATTTGTAATTGTTGCAAGCCCAACCACCTTCATTTTAGCGTGAACCCCTACAATTGCCTCCATTACAGTTGAAAATCCCACAGCATCTGCTCCTACAGTTTTAAGAAGGCGAGTCTCAGCAGGGGTTTCAAGAGATGGTCCACAAAGCCCAGCATAAACACCCTGTTGAATCGCTATGCCCGCTTTTTGTGCTACATTAATAGCAATATTTGAAAGCTCTTTGTCATAAACTTGGGTCATATCAGGAAATCTCACCCCCCAACTATCAATATTACTACCTATTAGTGGATTGTGACCAGTAAGATTTATGTGATCTATAATAACCATGATATCACCAGTTGAAAAATTGAGATTTACTCCTCCTGATGCGTTGCTTATAATTAGATATTTAACTCCAAGTTGTTGCATAACTCTTATAGGAAATGTGATCTCTAAGGGGGAATATCCTTCATAAAGGTGAAATCTTCCCTGCATAACTATAATATTTTTATTACACATTCTCCCAAATAGTAACTCTCCTTGATGACTCTCAACAGTTGAGATAGGAAAGTTTGGAATATCTTGATATCTAAATTTGGCAGCAATATCCATTGAAGCGGTACTATTGCCAAGTCCTGTACCAGTTAAAAATGCGATTTCGGTTGTTTCAATACCTCTATTTTTAAAAAAAGAGAGAGTTTCAAACAGACTCTCTTTATATCTTTCTATCTCCATTTATATATCTCCATAATTTAAACCTTAGATACGTATAGTAATCTGTGTACGTATCTACTATATAGATGCCTCTATACCATCATAATGCCACCTTGTATATATTGCTTGCCACGTAAAATTAGGGGTTTATTACTACCAAACAGATTATTTTCTCTCAAGCAATATTTGAACATCTTAAAGCAACATAAATAATAAACTTGTCAAATTAGTTAGGTTCTGTTACGGATATGAAACTTACATCAAAAACGTAGCTATCCCCACTATCTCGTACGGAGAAAACAATGTTAAAATTAATGCCTCAAAATATATATTTTTGTATATATGCTCTATACCTTCTTCTCTCATTTACAGGCTGTGATAAAATCGATACTTCTGATATTAAAAAATCTGAATGCACAGATGCTATAGGTTGCATTTATCTTAATAAAGGTGAACCATTCAAAATAGCTGTGCTTCAAGCATTGACTGGAGATGTTGCCCCTTTAGGACAAGAACAGATACGTGGACTTGAACTTGCTATGGATAGATGGAATAGTAAGATAACTAACCACCCTATTGAACTCCAAATTGAAGATACAGGATGTACTCCTGAAGGTGGAGCTAACGCTGCATTAAAAGTGATTGCTGATCCGCAAATTGTTGCAATCTTTGGAACTACTTGCTCAAGTGCAGCAGCCACTGCATCAAAGATTATAAGCAGAGCTGGTCTTACCATGATCTCAGGCAACAACAGCGCTCCATTTTTAACTTCTGTGAGTGGGAAAAGAGCGGCTTACTGGCAACCAGGCTACTTTAGAACTGCTGCTAATGAAGAGTATTCTGGTAAAACTGCTGCTATGTTTGCATGGCGTGAACTTAAAATTAAAAAAGCTGCAACAATAAATGATGGAGATATATACACTACTGGTCTTACAAATGGATTTATAGAGCAGTTTAAACAACTTGGCGGAGAAGTAGTACTTGATACCTCAATCAATAAAGGGGATAAACAGATGCAGCCAGTTATAGAGGCTGTTAAGCTCTCTGGTGCAGAACTTATATTTTTTCCACTGTTTCAGCCCGAAGGTAATCATCTTCTGATTCAGGCTAAAAAGATGGCTGGTATGGAAAAAATCATTATGATGAGTGATGGAGCGTTGATTGAGAACTCATTTATCAGAAGCGTTAAAGATTCTGCAAAAGGTATGTACTTTGTTGGTCCTTCATATTCAAAAGGAGTTGGAGGGGAACAGCTTGCTGACATTTATACAAAAAAATATGGTTCTCCTCCTTTTACAAGCTACTATCTATCTGCATTTGATGCTGCAATCTTGCTGTTTAAGGCTATTGAGAGTGCATCAGTAGTAGAAAAAAATGGGAGTTTAAGACTTGGAAGGCAGGCTTTAAGAGATGCTCTTTATCATACAAAAGAGATTCAAGGAGTCAGTGGAACCCTTAATTGCGATATCTTTGGAGATTGTGCCACTCCTATATTTAATGTGATGAGATTAGATAACCCTGATGGTGGAGTAAAAGCTCTTTTATCTAATGTAGTATTTTGTTACAGTAGCTGTTATTATGAAAACGATTTATAATTATCAATTTAAAGAGATAATTCTATGATTTCTAATAAGCTAAGTCGCTGCTTAAAAGCCAAATCACTCTGGAATAAAACAAATATCTCTTACAAATTTGGCACTGCTTTTGGACTTTTATTGGCTTTGATTATTATTGTAGCTGCAACAGGTTACTTTGCATTAAACGCTGTATATAATGCAGAGCGTTCTATTGAGTTAAGCAATGATATACAACGATTAGTTCTTGAGATGGACAGAGGAATGGAGAGATCAAGACGACTTCATAACTCTTTTTTCCTTAGATATCCTTTAATTGGCTTTGAAGAAGCACATAAAATTTATATTGAACCATCTCTTCAACAGGTTAAAGATGTTATAGAGACAAGCTCTTTGCTAAAACAGAAACTATCATCTCCTGATCTTGATAGATTTAAAACTTCCCATATAGCTATAAACTCCCAAATTAATTTAACTTTATATCTATCTTTTGCAAATCGTTTTGCAGATACTTCACTTGAATCTGTAAATTTAGCTACAAAACTTTTTATGCCTCAAAAAGGGTTAGAAGCTCGTCTTGACAACTGCTTTGATAAGCTATTATCAGAAATAGATGATAAAGAGCCTCGTCTTAAAGAGTTCTCTTTAATGATGGGTATTATGAGTCTTAAATACAGAATTAGTCGTCAACGATTTTTAATGCAATCGGCATTTAATGAGGCTTTTAAATTTAAACAAGAGATAAAAAAATCTATCCATATCAACTTATTTCAAAATCAGAAGATAGAGTTTCTGTTAGAGCAATGGATTAAAATAGCTGAAGAGATACTTAAAGTTGATGTAGAGATTAAAGGCAAATTAAATGATTTTGCCATTCAAGCAAACTCAGTTGCACCAATATCTAAATCTCTCATCACGCTTGCCAATGAAGAGGTAAAAAGCTCAAGAGATGGGATTAACCGTGCATATTTTTGGGCAATAGCAGTTATAATTTTCGTGACATTTATAGGTATTGGCTTTGCTATACTTATTTTTAACCTATTAAATATCAGTATTACAAAAAGAGTTATAGCTTTGACCGATATGGCAGCAAAGTTTAGATCTCAAGATAAAGATGTATCTACAGAAGGAGTTGAAGAGGATGAAATTAGTCAACTTACCCATACGTTTGATTTAATGGCTATCAGAATTGAGTCCCTTGTAAACAATCTTGAACAGGAGGTACAGCTAAGAACAGAGGAGCTTGCTGATAGTCAAAAAAGATTGCACAGAGCAGAAAAAATGGAGGCAGTAGGAGTGCTTGCATCTGGTGTTGCACATGATCTCAACAATATTCTCTCTGCTATTATAGGTTATCCAGAAATTATTTTAATGCAGATTCCAAAGGGGAGTCAAATTGAGCTGCCCCTAAAAGCCATTATGGAGTCAGGATATAGGGCAGCCGCAGTTGTAGCTGATCTTCTCACTCTTGCAAGAGGTGCAGCAAGCAACAGAACTGTTGAAAATATCAACAAAATGGTTGAGCAATATATCAACTCTCCAGAATTTCAGAAATTACAGGAATCAAATTTTGATATTATATACAACTTAAACTGCGATCCAGAGCTTGACTATATATCGTGTTCGGCAATTCATATCAGAAAATTAATAATGAATCTTGTAATGAATGCCTCGGAAGCAATCCATAATTCAGGTTCAGTAACAATATCTACCCGTAATGAGTATATTGACCAAAATAAATCCAAAGAGCATGGTTTATGTGAGGGAAGATATGTTCTGCTCAATATCACAGATACAGGTGAAGGTATCTCTTATACAGACATAAAACATATTTTCGAGCCTTTTTACACCAGAAAAGTTATGGGTAAAAGCGGAACAGGACTTGGTCTCACTGTTGTATGGAATACTGTTCAAGATCACAATGGAGCTATTACTGTAAAAAGCGACAGTAATGGAACCTCATTTAATCTCTATTTTCCATCTTTTACTGATACTATTCCATACAATATGATTGAAAGCCTTGATAAAAATGGAGATAAAGCAGAACTTGAGCTTTTAAAGGGTAATGGAGAGAAGATTCTTGTTGTTGATGATGAACCTCACCAAATTGATCTTGCCACCCGTATGCTAACTATTTTAAATTATGAAGCAATTGGGGTGGAGTCGGGTGAAAAGGCAGTGGAATATATAAAAACAGATCATGTAGATATGGTACTACTTGATATGATAATGTCTCCGGGAATAAATGGGCGTGAAACTTATGAGCAGATTATTAAGCTCAACCCTCTCCAAAAAGCTATTATTGCAAGTGGTTATGCTGAAAGCGAAGATGTAAAAAGAGCTTGTCAGATGGGAGTTTCAGCATACCTAAAAAAGCCATATTCAATAGAGCAATTAGCAAGAGTTGTTCATCAGCTCCTCTTTTAGCATACAGCAAGCGACTCTATAACATGGAGGTCCATCAGGGTCATACTCTAAATTTCCGGGCTGTATAAGTTTATTCATCACGCACCCTTCAGGAACGTTAAGCTCAAAAAGATCGCTCTCATTAATTTTTGGAGTTGCCAATATAGAGTATTCTGTTTTAGCAACTCCATTATTACTTCTCTTATTATCAAGCTCTTTGGCGTTAATTTCTTGAGGTGTTATATATAAGCTGTGAAGCGGATAATCTTCACACAAAGGGCAGCGATAGACTCTGCCATTAGGGAATATAAAGTAGTTGTCTGCAACAACACCTGCACACTCAAATTTTTCCCCATCTTCAAGAAAAACTTTAGGATATGTTACCGTAATCCCAAATTCTGCTATTTTTTGAGCAACCTTTGGCACTATTTGAAGCCATGATTCTCTTGATACTTGACGATTGCTATTTTCTATTTTTTTGTCTCGTGCTTTAGTTTTTTCATATTGGTCAGTGCTGGTTTTACTTTTATCTGCTGATGAGCCGCGGATACCAATAACCTGTATAAAAAAACGCTTAATTCCAGCACCGCTGCCTAAAAGAGATTTAAGAAAATCCGGCATAAGTTCAAGCTCATGCAGATTATCAGCACTTACCGTATAGATCATTGAAGTGGAAAAACCTAAATCAACCGCCCTTTTTATACCAGATAAAACAGTTTGGTAGCTGCCTTTTCCTCTTATAAAATCGTTGGTATGTTCAGTTGCTCCATCTAAGGAAAAACTTATGAAATCAACATCATCTGGTGTAATTTTATCAAGTATATTGTGGAAAAGGTAGCCGTTTGTATCAATGGTGATTGATTTAAATCCAAGTTTCCTTGCCTCTTTCACTGCAATAGATAAATCTGGGTGAAGCGTTGGTTCTCCACCCAAAAAGATCACATTAATCTCTTCAGATTTTTTAGAAAATTGAGCAAACCGATAGAGCCAATCTTTTATCGTATCAATATTTAGCGTGTTTGTACCATGCTGCTCTGGATTTATGTAGCAGTGGCGGCAGGATAAGTTGCACTTTGTCAAAATATGAAAAAATAAGTTTGATGAGTTTTTTGAAAATGCGACTGTGTTTTTTTGCATTCTACTATTTTATCCCATACACTTTTTTGAAAGATTCGGGTCAAATGCAACTGGATATGAGCCGTCAAAGCACGCCTTGCAAAAGTTATTTGCAGGATTTTCAACACCGCTTGCCTCAAGCATTCCTTCAATTGAGAGATAGTGGAGCGTATCTAATCCTAAGAAATGGGTAAGCTCCTCTTCTGTTTTAGTTGCAGCTACAAGCTCTCCTTTTGTCGAAAAATCAATGCCGTAATAGCATGGAAAACGATGGGGCGGGCAGCTTATCCGCATGTGGACCTTTTTTGCACCAAGATCACGCAATGCTTGAACCCTTGTCCGTGCAGTTGTGCCGCGGATTATAGAATCTTCAATAATTATAAGCTCTTTGCCTCTTATAAGCTCTCTTACTGGATTGAGCTTTACTCTTACTGCAAAATCTCTCATGTGCTGGGTCGGCTGGATAAAACTTCTTCCAACATAGTGGTTTCTTATCATTGCCATCTCAAACGGAATGCCGGACTCCTCTGCATATCCAATTGCAGAGTAGTTGCCAGAATCTGGAAACGGCATGACAAAATCTGCATCAACATGAGATTCTCGTGCAAGCTGGCGGCCAAGTGCCTTTCTCATCTGATAGACATTTTTTCCGCAGATTGTACTGTCTGGTCTTGCAAAGTAGATATACTCAAATATGCAAAGAGAGCGTTTATCAGGAGGATTTTCAGGCTTAATGCTTTGGGCGCCATCTTCATTGATTATCACAATCTCACCAGGGTCAAGTTCACGAACAAACTCAGCTTGAACCAAATCAAATGCACAGGTTTCTGACGCAAGCACATAATGCCCGTTAAGTTTGCCTAACGCCAGAGGACGGAATCCATGCGGGTCTTTTACCCCGATCACCTCTCCTTTGCAGGTTAGAATAACAAAAGAGTAAGCACCCTCAATCTTTGCAACTGCCTTTTGAATAGCTTGGATTACATTTCCCTGCTTTAAGTTTTTAATGAACAGATGTAAAAACACCTCGCTGTCCATTGTGGTCTGAAAAATTGAGCCAGTCTCTTCAAGCTCGTTTTTTAAGATATGAGCATTAACTAAATTGCCGTTGTGTGCAACTGCATAAGCTCTGCCTCTGTGCTGCACCACAAACGGCTGGGCATTGGTAAGGTTTGAGTCTCCAGTTGTCGAATATCGGACATGACCGATTGCACTGCCTCCGCCTCCCTCTATCTTTTTTAAATCGTCCATCTCAAATATGTCATGGACAAGCCCCATGCCTTTGTGGGAAAAAATTTTATCCTTATCTCTTGCAACTGAAATCCCGGCGCTCTCCTGCCCTCTGTGCTGAAGTGCATAAAGTCCAAAATAGGTCAGCTGGGCAGCCTCTGGGTGTCTGTATATCCCAAAAACACCGCACTCTTCTTTAGGTATGTTGTTATCAATCATTGTATTTTCCATTTTAGCCATACTAAACTTAGAAAAGGTATTAAGTTTAGTATGAATCAAGTTTTTCTTTTGCTATATCTTTAAATTTCTTATCAAGTTTATCTTTAAAATTCTGACCAACTTCGTTAAAAACATCAAGTAACTCTATAAAAGTGTTTTTACCACCAATAAAATCCCAATATTCATTGCCAACTAAAAAATCATTTGGAGGATTCATCATACCAACTTCAGTAAATCTATAATATGGTTTAGGATGGTATGGATTATATGGGAATGCAAGAAATACATTAATAGCCGTTCTCTTTCTTGCAACCCATTCAAGAAGTTTTGTTTTACTCTTTTCAAATATATCAATATTTGGCTTAACCGTTTTTATTTCAAAGTAGTGTTCTTTACCATCTCTTTTCATATAGAAATCTGAGATATTACCTGATTTTTGAAATTCTCCATTATAAGCAGACGCCTTTAGTACCTCGTCTATTTCCGTATCAATATTGGCAATTCTTGATCCATTTCTTAGTTCAGAGACAATACGATCAATTACCGATTTCTGCTCTTTTGAAATAGCTCCTCCAACCCCATAATTTCTAAAACATTCATCTGAAGTTTCAGAGGCAATAATAACAGATACATCTTCATAAATAGACATTCCTAATGTTGTAGCCATTGAATGGATAAACGAATAAGCAGCTATTTTCTCATTATCTTGTATAAGGCGTGCAAGAAAAGGCATTGATGTTGTTTCTCGTCCATATGAAGATAACTTGCTTGTAATCTTTTTCGATAAAAGATTTATAATTTTATCTTTTTGATTTATTGATAGAGCCATTATTTTCTATTCTTAATTTTTAGATTTTAGATGAAATATAATTTCAGAATATGCAGCCTGCCCCTTTTCTACTCTATTCAAAACTGGTCTTTTATACTGATTTACAATTATCATATCAGATTTTTCAGCAATTTTCGGATAAAGATTCCATTTATCATTTGCTACAAGAAAGATATTATAATCATCAACTAAATATCTCTTACAGTTATTTAGAACTTCAGACACCCCTTCAACATAAGAATCTCTCGCATCTTTACCCTGTCCTTTGTATAGATTACCTATCTCTGAATCATCGTTTCTTTCAAATCCAAATAGATCATAAGCATATGCATGTTGTTCGTGGTAATTAATCAAACCAACATAAGGCGGACTGGAAAAAATACCTTTAATTTTCTTATTTTCTACAAGATTTGCTAAGATTCGATACTTAGCTTTTAATTGAGCTAAAATATCAATATTTCTGCCATCTCCTGTTAAACAAAACTGATATGTGTCTGTCCTTAATCTATCAAATTCTTTGAGACGTTTAATAGTATCATTGCTATATCTTTGCCACCAGCTAAGAATTGAAAAAATAGGTTTACATATTTTCCCATGTTTTTTGCAATAATATATCTCTGTAACTGGAGATATTAGCGTTGCAAGGTCAGCGTGTGTTGTTGCCCTGCATGAACGGATAGTTCTACTCAATATAATTCCAGCTATTTTTTTGATCGAAACGGATTGTATCTGTTTCACCTGTTCAAAGACAAAATCAATTTCTTTTCTAACAGGGGCTAAAAACCATTTATCAATAAAAGATATGCCGTTATCTTGTTTTACAGTTAATTGATATTTATCTAACAGTTGATAGTAAATATCTTTAAATATTCTCTCTTTTTCCTCTCCATAGGCTTTCTCATCAACTTGTTTAAGCCTTACCCATCTTCTGTAATCTGGAGATGGAAAATATCTATCATTGAATTTTTTCAACTCCTCTAAAATATGTTGATCAAATTTAAGATTATTGAACTTTTTTTGAAACTCTTTTAGCCTTAAAGTAATAGAAGCTAAGGTCTTTGTAAGCTCTACAAGATCATATCTTAAAAGTTTTGAATTACTGATAAATGAATTAAAAGCTGAAATATCAATACCAACTCCATTTATACCAAGTTCATTTGCCTGCACAAGCGTTGTGCCGCTGCCACAAAATGGATCAAGGATAATATCTCCTTTACTAAAGAACACATCGTTTTTAAATTCATCAACATGGTCATCGATAAAATACTCCACCAACTGAGGAATAAATTTACCCTTGTATGGGTGGAGTCTATGAACATGCTTAGTTCTTTCAGATTCTTTATATTGATCAAAAGATAGCAGCCAATTAAGATCATTACCAAGATTTTCTTTCCACTCTTTTTCCTTTGTACCAACCTGTGTTTGATAATATTCTTTTAATTCAGATAAATTGACTAATGTTCTTCCATTATTCTCATACTTTTTTATTCTACCATATTGAATTAGATATGATATATTAGAAATAGTAACATTTTTACCCAAATAAAGTGTAGCCCATTCACTGGCTTTATCTGTAGTTGTTAATTGTGATGTTGCTTCGGTTAATTTCATCATATAGCTCAAATTAGTTTACCCACATTTGAATTAAACAGAAGCATGATACTCCTGAATCGATTTCACAATCAGAGGCTCTTTTTTTAGTGCCTTGATTGCCCTGCAGATTGCCTTTGCACCGTCTGTTGTGGTTGCATAGGGGATTTTATATCTTATTGCAGCACGTCTAATCTCATAGCCGTCCATCTTTGTCTGGCTGCTTGCTCCTGTGTTTAAAATAAGCTGAATCTCGTTATTTTTAACAGCATCAACAACATGGGGTCTGCCGGTTGATACCTTTTCCACCACTTTAGCGGGAATTGCATTATCTTTCAGAAATGCTGCTGTTCCTCTTGTTGCAAGCAGCTTAAATCCCATCTCATAAAAATCTCGTGCAACAGGCAGAGCTGCCTTTTTATCACTGTCTTGAACACTTATAAAGACTGTTCCAGAGGTTGGCAGATTTTGACCAGCTCCAAATTGAGATTTTGCAACAGCAGCACCTAAATCCATATCAATTCCCATAACTTCGCCTGTAGATTTCATCTCAGGACCAAGTACAGGATCAACCTTATCAAACCTGTCAAACGGCATAACAGCCTCTTTAACAGAATAGTGAAGAGGCACCACCTCTTTTGTAAATCCAAGCTCATCAAGCGTTTTTCCAAGCATAACCTTTGTGGCAAGTTTAGCAAGAGGAACACCGGTAGCTTTGCTGACAAACGGAACTGTTCTTGATGCACGGGGATTTACCTCAAGCACATAGACTTTATTGTTCATAATTGCAAACTGGATATTCATAAGCCCTATCACTTTAAGCTCTTTTGCCAGGGCACGTGTTGCATCAGCCATCTCTTGAATAAGATTTGCTGGAATGCTGTAAGGAGGCAGAACGCAGGCAGAATCTCCGGAGTGGATGCCAGCCTCTTCAATATGCTCCATCATTCCGCCGATTACTGTTCTCTTTCCATCAGATATTGCATCAACATCAAGCTCAAAAGCATCTTCTAAAAATTGATCAATCAACACAGGGTGATCAGGAGAGGCTGATACGGCAAGATTAAAATACTCTTCAAGCTCTTTTGGCTCATAAACTATCTTCATTGCACGCCCGCCAAGCACAAACGAGGGTCTTACCATAACAGGATAGCCGATCTCTTTTGCAACCCGTTGAGCATCTTTAAAATTTGTGGCAATTCCATTTGCGGGCTGCGCTATGTCAAGTTTTTTCAACATTGACTGAAAAAGGTCTCTATTTTCAGCCATATCAATGCTTTCAGGGCTTGTACCGATGATTTTCGCACCAGCTTTTTTCAAGGCTGTTGCAAGATTTAAAGGGGTCTGTCCGCCAAACTGCACAATTATACCATCTGGTCTCTCTTTTTCTATAATATGCAGAACATCTTCGCGTGTAAGAGGTTCAAAATATAGTTTATCTGATGTGTCATAATCTGTGCTGACAGTTTCAGGATTGCTGTTGACCATTATGCTCTCAACACCCTCTTCTCTTAAGGCAAAAGATGCCTGAACGCAGCAGTAGTCAAACTCAATGCCCTGCCCTATCCTATTTGGTCCGCCGCCTAAGATCATAACCTTTTTGCGGTTTGAAACTCTTGCTTCACACTCTTTTTCATAAGTTGAGTAGTAATAAGGCGTAGATGCTCTAAACTCTGCTGCACAAGTATCAACAAGTTTATAAACAGGCGCTATGCCGAGTTTTTTTCTGTATGTTTCAATCTGCTCTTCTGAAAAACCAGTAAGATGTGCAAGCTGCCTGTCTGAAAAGCCCCATCTTTTTGCTTTTTCCATGGTCTCATAAGATATTATAGATTGCAGAGACTCACCTCTATGAGTCTCTACGGTTTTCTGAAAATCCACAAGCTGCTTCATCTGATATAAAAACCAAGGATCAATCGCTGTGATCTCGTTTAGATGTTCAATAGTCATGCCGTGTTCAAGAGCATATTTGATATAAAAAATTCTCTGTGAATTGGGAGTTGCAAGCCTGTATTCAAGTTCAGTGCGTGAAACAGAGCCAGATACTGGGTCTTTGCCGTCTGCACCAAATCCAAACCTTCCAATCTCAAGCGAACGTAAGCCCTTTTGCAGAGCCTCTTTAAATGTCCTGCCGATTGACATTGTTTCACCAACTGATTTCATGGCAGTTGTAAGCACATCATCAGTTTCAGGGAATTTTTCAAATGTCCAGCGTGGAATTTTTATGACGCAGTAATCAATTGATGGCTCAAAACAGGCAAGAGTTTCGCCTGTGATATCATTTTTTATCTCATCTAAGGTAAAGCCGACCGCAAGTTTAGCTGCAATCTTTGCAATAGGAAAACCAGTGGCTTTAGATGCAAGTGCAGAGCTTCTTGAAACTCTTGGGTTCATCTCAACAATTATCATCTCTCCATTTACCGGATTGATTGCAAACTGAACATTTGAGCCTCCAGTATCAACGCCAATTTCTTGCATAATTGCAATAGAGGCATCTCTGAGCATCTGATACTCTTTATCTGAAAGTGTCTGGGCAGGTGCAACTGTAATGCTATCTCCTGTATGAACGCCCATTGCATCAATATTTTCAATAGAGCAGATAATAACAACATTTCCAGCATGATCTCTCATAACCTCAAGCTCATACTCTTTCCAGCCAAGCACAGACTCTTCAAGCATAACCTGCCCGATAAAACTTGCATCAAGACCTTTTTTTGCAAGAAGGGCAAGCTCTTCAGGATTATAGGCAACTCCGCCGCCTGTTCCGCCGAGAGTAAAACTTGGACGGACAATTATTGGAAAACCAATCTCTTCGGCAATCTTTTCAACTTCATGCATGTTGGTTGCAAACCCGCTTTTTGGAATACGCAAATTTATCCGATTCATGGCATCTCGGAAAAGCTCTCTATCTTCTGCTTTTTTTATAGCTTCAACTGATGCTCCGATCATCTCAACATTATACTTCTCAAGAATCCCCCGTTTTGCAACTTCAACAGCAGTGTTTAAGCCTGTCTGACCACCAAGAGTTGGAAGAAGTGCATCCGGACGTTCTTTTGCAATAACCTTTTCAACAGTTTCAGGGTTTATTGGTTCAATATAAACTCTGTCTGCTGTATCAGGGTCAGTCATAATTGTGGCAGGGTTTGAGTTTATTAAAACAACCTCATATCCTTCCTCTTTCAAAGCCTTGCACGCCTGAGTGCCTGAGTAGTCAAATTCGCAAGCCTGACTTATGATAATCGGACCTGCTCCAATAATTAAAATTCTGTTTATATCTGTTCTTTTTGGCATTTTGTTTTATTGTTCCTTGATTTCAGTTTTATGTGCCTTTTCTTAATTTGTTTTTATTACATAACAATAAATTCAGTGAGCTGGTAAGATAATTTTTTTATTTTAGAACACTCAAGAAGCATGCGCATATTTTTCCCCTGAGATTTTAATTAATAATCTTAATGCTTCATTTACAGATTCATTATCTTTAAAAACTTCAGCTACATCAGGTGCTAACAATATAATATTAGTTCCATCGTTGTATTTTGCAGCATACTTGCCTCTCACACCGCCTTTTAGTTTTGATAAATCATACTCAGGTCGAAGCTCATCATTCATTTCATTATTTGATATATTGCTCATATTGATTCCTTTCTTTTCTTGTTAATTCTCTGGCACTTATAATTCTTATCAAATCATCTGTTTCTGTATGAGAAACAAAAAGTAATTTACCATGAGATGACAATCCGATTATGATATATCTATTTTCATTATAAGAGTGATCAGGGTCATCATAAGTTATTGATAATGGGTCTGAAAACACTGTTGAGGCTTCAATAAATGATACTCCGTGCTTCTATAAGCTTTCTTGCAACATCACGAGCAATTTCAAGAGTTTCAGAGACAGTCCTGCCTTGAGCAATAAGACCTTACACTGATTCTGATGTAGCAAGGTAAAAGCCTTCTGGTAGTTTTTCTATGTGGATATTTATGATTCTTTCCATTTTATTTCTTCATTAATTCTTGAGGTGTGCATATAATTAGGTTCGTTTACCGGTTTATTACAGCAATGATTTTGCTGATATTGTCTGTTTGAGAAAAGAAACCTTTAATAGTTGTCAATATTTCCCTCCTTAACTTTTATAGACTTCAAAAATATCCTGTTCAATATTTTGTTTAGGTAACCCACAAACAAAATTTGAAATAAAAATCTCTTTTCCTATCTGGTTTGAGTGTTTAGTAATATTTCTCATTCCATAGGTCAGATTCCAGCTTGTTATATTGGCAAAAGAGAAAATTTTTCTAATATAATCACTGTCATCATAGGTCATTAACCATTTGTGATTTATAGTTTTTAAAGTGTCTGCAAGTCGTTTATGGTCAAATGTTTTATGTAATGACCCATTTTTACCATATAATGCTGATTTTGTGGCGGAATAATAAGGCGGGTCAAGAAAAATAAAAACATTTTCTCCATCTGCTTCTACAACTTCCTTATAATCTTTGTTAGTTATTATGGTTTTAGGCAGCACTTTTTGCAGCAGTCTGACACGTTCTATACTTGAAACAGTAAATCTGCTTTTAAATGCAGCATTTGAAAATCCACCGCTTTCAGTTGTTCCAGAAAAAGTTATCCGATTAAAGACAAAAAAAGCGGCTGCTTTTTCTAATGGGCTAAAATTATTGATATTATCATTTAAATATCTATGAAGCTCTTTGCCATCAATATATTTATCTCTCCATTCAACTATCTGATTTATAAGCTCTTCCCCATCATTTTGACACTCATTCCAAAAATGAAAAAGATTTGTATAAATGTCATTTATCCAGAATTTTTTTTGCGGAAATTTTTGCTTTAAATATATAAATAGAGAGCCACCACCTACAAACGGCTCTCTAAATTCATCAAATTGAGGAACTAATTTTGATATAAGATCAACTGCCCGGCTTTTTCCACCTGGATATCTTAAAGGGCTTTTTACCATATCTCTTTACTCTTTAAAGACCTTGAATTATCAGCTCAAAGCCGTTTGCCCGACTTTCTGATACTAAATTATTAATTAGCTTAATCTGCTTAGAATTGAGTTGGTTAGCATGAAAAAAATTGTTTTTCTGAGTTTCTGAAAATGAGGCATCAAACTTATCAGTCAGTTTTGACGAGGTGAGCTTTAATGTGGGGATTGCTGTAAAATTTTTATTGTTAATACTTATATTTATTAAATTGGTGTAAAGTATCATCTTAACCAAACCATCTTTTATATCACTTATACTTGGAAGTTTTGCATTTTTTGAGTGTTTCCCTTCGATCAAGTATAGATTATCTCCTTTGATTTGAATCTCATCAGTTGTTAGATAATATAAACCTCCTAAATAGTTTTTTATGGTTATTGTAGATTTGGTTGCTGTTTGAAGAATCTCTTTTGGCTGTAATGTTGATTGTTCACGATATTGAGCCTGTTTTGCCTTCTCTCTTGAAGTTTTCATGAATATTTTTACACCATTTTCAAACTGCTTTTGGAATTTATCAATACCGTTTGGGCTATGGAATTTAACGTCAAGTTGATTGCCAATCTCAAAATAGCATTTTTTAACACCCTCTATCATATTAGGAAGCGTATCTTTTATCTCTTTAAGATTCCAATGCAGTGCAGAACTATGATAATTTCCAATTTCATCTATTTTTGAAATAACATACGCGTTATCAAATTTTTGATTGGTAATTTTATCTTTTCTGGTCTTATGC
Source organism: uncultured Desulfobacterales bacterium (assembly GCA_964425195.1). Classification (GTDB taxonomy): domain Bacteria; phylum Desulfobacterota; class Desulfobacteria; order Desulfobacterales; family Desulfobacteraceae; genus Desulfamplus. The sequence continues at coordinate 2,403 of CAYRLG010000002.1, read as the reverse complement.
TTTTCTGCTTTATTATAATATGCAAAAATTACATAAACATCTAACAAACTCATTAAAGAGACAGTATCCCACTGCAAAAAATCTCTATCCCCTTTTGCTCCTTCATCTTTAACTACTGGAATCACAGTGATTTTTTTTGAAATTGATAAAGTATTATAGACTCTTTCAAATGGGTAAGAGCGTGTCCGTTTAGGTGAAACCCATTTTGAGATTGCAAAATTATAATGCCTGCTTTTTATCAAGCAAGAAGCAGGCATTGTGTTTATATCAAAATCTTTGAACTCAACTGCTTTTAAATCATTTGAGAGTTTGATTTTATCAATCAATGCCTTCTATTTTAGCAAAAATATTCATATATATCAATTAGTTAAGGCTTATATTCGGCAATTCTTATTTTACTTACTCATCATCTCCGCAAACTGCCGAAACAGATACGCTGCATCATGGGGACCAGGGGAGGCTTCTGGGTGGTACTGAACAGCAAACACTTTTAATGAATCATCTTTAATGCCCTCTAATGATTCTTCGTTTAAATTGATGTGGGTCATGGCTGCATTGGCTGCTGAACATTTCAATGATTTAATATCAACTGCAAAGCCATGATTTTGTGAAGTAATTTCAACCTTTCCAGTTGCAAAATTTTTAACCGGTTGATTTCCGCCTCTGTGTCCAAATTTTATCTTGTAGGTTTTTGCACCCATTGCAAGCCCTAAAAGCTGCATTCCAAGACATATTCCAAATATCGGCTTATAACCCAAAAGAGCCTTTATTGTCTCAATAGGCTGGTGGAGGGGTTCAGGGTCGCCGGGTCCATTAGATAAAAAAATGCCATCTGGCTCAAGGCGTTTTATATCTTCAGCAGAAGTAGAAGCTGGAACAACCAGCACTTCACAACCTGCACTTTCAAGGCATCTGATAATATTGTATTTTATGCCAAAATCCAAGGCCACAACAGAGTGCTTTTTCCCTCTGTTTCTCCAGATTGAACTATCTGATAATGCTGTAGATACGCACGCTTTTGAGTCAGCAGAATTTATAAAATCTAAACTGATAAATTCAGGACGGTTATTTCTCCAAAAATACGGCGTATCTGTGCTGACCTTTTCTGCTAAATTGCAGCCCTCCATTGGTGGTATCTGCTTTGCCCTCTCTACAAGCGAAGCAGGGTCAAGGTCTGATGTTGAGATTACAGCTCTCATTGCCCCTGAATTTCTGATATGGCGAGTCAAAGCTCTTGTGTCTAAATCTTCAACACCGAGAATCCCCTCTTTTTTAAGATAATCGGCAAGTGTGCCAGTAGATCGCCAATTACTTGGAAAGTCAACATACTCTCTTGCAATCAAAGCTGATGCCTGAATTTTGTCAGATTCTACATCTTCTGGGCAGACGCCATAATTGCCCATCATTGGATAGGTCATTGTAACCATCTGCCCATAATATGATGGGTCTGTCAAAATCTCCTGATAACCTGTCATGCTGGTGTTAAAAACCACCTCTCCCATTGCCTCCCCCGCCCCTGTAAAACTTTTGCAAGGAAATGTTCTGCCATCTTCAAGTGCTAATAGTGCTTTCATTTTTTATATCCAATATGTTGTTATTTTATAATTTAATGACCTTATGATTCTTTTTTGACAAAATGACTCTTGAGACTGAATTAATAAAGCCAATAACTTACGAGTATCCCCTAAATTCGTTATAATCGGGAATAAAGAACTATAAACAGTCAGATACAACTGACTTCTTTCCTATTGTCATTATATAAGTGATATCAGACACCCATGCCCTATGTGGAGCTGGTGCAGAAGGTTTATCTGCAATAGAATAGGATTGAGTGTTTTGAGCCTGTCGTGGTTCTGCATCTTTTCAGTCTTGTCCATGAAGCGCAGATTCTCCATCCATGAAGAGTTCTTTTTTCCACCGACTGATTTACGCCCTGACCTATACCCAGTTTATGGATTCTGAAGCCAACTTAACTACTTCAATTTTGAATTTTCTTCCTATATAGACATACTTCCTACAGCTTAATACTACTTTGCTGTTCGATTTGTCCACTTTTTTGAGGAATATCATCAATGGAACAGACGCCTTATGATTGCTATGTGAAAGACCAAACCTTATGAGCCTAGGAAGCAAGCAAAGTGAGAGAGCTATTTGAGCAAGTGAAGAAAGAAGAGAGTCAAGCGAAGAGTTGAAGATATGTAAAAGAAGAGCAAAGAAAGTTATAAGAGAGGTTTTAATAAATTATACATAACATAAAGGAACTATACATACCATAGAGTATAACTTTAAATTATACATAATGTAAATGTAAGGGGGGTTTTAAAATGATTTAAAGAGGAAAAGAGTTGGAGCGAATAAAAAAAATAAAAGAGAAATAAACAATAAAGGCAAAGCAAACACAAA
>CAYRLG010000001.1:0-238976 GCA_964425195.1 uncultured Desulfobacterales bacterium | reverse complement strand
CCTGTTGCTGTAATATATATATTGTTTGCCATGATAATTTTAACTCGGGAGCTTATAAAATTCTCCCACCCCTCATACCCCTTATATTTATATTTATTTTATAAAAAATGGCTTACATTCCCTATATACATAAATATGAGGAAGTAAGCCATTTTTTAAACTTTAACTTCTGAATACTTCAGATATCAGATATCATGGTTACGATAAAAAAACAATTATTTAACTGTTAAGTCGCATTGTTGAAAAGCGGAGAACCTTGACAGTGTTCACATATATGTGTATTTTTGGGACTATGAAAATAATCTCATTTTATAAAACCGAATCAGGTAGATGTCCTATGTTTCAAAAGAAGAGTAAGAAAACTCCCCAAAATGAAATCAAGTTAGCAGAACAGAGAAAAAAAGACCATCTCAGCAGGAGGTAACTTAAATGGATGACCTTGATAAATACATTGCAGGACGGAAAAAACGGAGTCCTGAATTTGCAGAAAACTTTGACAAAGGGTATGAACAATTCAAAATTGGTGTCCTTCTTAAACAGGCACGCATTGAAGCTGGTTTGACCCAAGAGCAGGTTGCAGCTGCATTGCATACAAAAAAATCAGCCATCTCAAGAATCGAAAATCATGCAGAGGATATCCGCCTATCAACACTTGTGAACTATGCCCAGGCTGTGGGTAAAAACATTCAATTGCAGGTTGCCTGAATGTAACTAAGCAAGCTGATTATGCTTTATGAGAAACTCCGTTTAAATGTAATATATCCAGCATAGCTTAAAAGATATGCAATACATATAAATTTTACGACACTTGCGGGCATAAATGCAAAGACTACAGCAAGTAGAATACATAGTAATGGCAATGTTTTGTAAAATATATCTGGAATAAAAATGTCCATAGTAAACCTCCTTTTATGAATTTATAAACTTGAACAGTATAACAACATCTTAAATTTTATATCGTTCCTGCCAACTGAAATATTGGCATATATAAAGCCAAAACAATAAAGCCAATTACAAACCCCATAAGCACCATCAAAATAGGTTCAATCATGGATGTCATGGTAGTAAGTCCATTTTCAACATCATTTTCGTACAGTTGGCTTAACTCCATAAGAATCTCTTCTAAGCTACTGCTCTGTTCTCCTGCTACAATCATGCTTACAGCAAGAGGAGGAAAGACACCTGAGTGCTTAATGCCGTCAGAAAAGCTCTCTCCAGTTTCAACTTCATCTACAACTTTCATAACTCCAGCTTTTATATGTTGATTGCTTATCAATCCAGCAGAGGTTACTATTGCACTGTTTAAGGTAAAACCACTTGATAGAAGAGAGGATAGGGTGGATGTAAACCTTGAGATTGAGTAGGCTTTTATAATAGTTCCAAAATAGGGCAATTTGAGAACTAATTTATCAATACTGTTTTTGCCATATTCGCTTTTAATAAATAGCCTAAATCCTACGCCAAATACCAAAATAAAGAGTACAATCCAAAGATATCTCCTCTTTAAAAATTCAGAGATACTTAATAAAAGGTGTGTCATAAAGGGAAGCTCTGCTCCTGAATCTGTAAAAGAGGATGTGATTGCAGGAACTACAAATATTAAAAGAAATATAACCACAAAAAGAGATGCAACTGTTAAAATAGCAGGATAAATTGATGCAGATTTCACCTTCTGCTTTATGCTCTCTGCTCTTTTTAGGTGTTCAATATATTTTGTAATCGACTGTGGAACTGTACCATTGCTCTCACCAGCTTTTAACGCAGCAGCATACATAGGTGAAAATATATGTTCATGTTTTGCAACTGCTGTTGAAAGAGACTCTCCATTGGAGATATCGGTTCTAATTTCAGTTAAAAGTGCTTGAAAATGGGTGTTACCCTCTTTTTCTATTAACATATCAAGTGCTGCAACAATTGGCATACCAGATCGTAAAAGCACCGAAAACTCATGGTTAAAAGAGATAAAAACCTTTGGCTTTAGAGTTCTAATATCTGAAAGTGCAAAAGAGAAAAAAGATGTGTAACCAGCACTTTTTTGAATATCAACAAGAAAATCACCCTCTTGAGCTACCTTTGCCTTTACAGCTTTAACAGAAGCTGCAACAATATTTTTGCTCAGTGCGTGACCTTCTGAATTTATAACAGTACATTTATAAACAGGCATTAGATTATCATTTTCAACTATTCAGAATTTGCATTGAGTTATGGAATGATGGGTGTAATTTATTTATATGCTTATATATATTTATAAATTTCTTGAAATGCACGGTAATCAATTATTTTTACACCATAAAATGGATTTAGAATTAGCAGATCGTCATCACCTGTAATCAGATAATCCACATTCCCTGATACACATAAATCTAACAAAAAGTCATCTTTAGGATCACGGCAGCTATTAAAGTGTTCTGTAATTTCAATCCACTCTGTTTTAGAGTTAATAAGAGAAATGAGTTCTTTTGTGTTTTCTTCTGAAAAGTATTTCTTAAATTTAGGGCGTTTTAATACTTCCATTAGTTCATCAAACAGCTCTTTGCTAAATACTATTTTGACTGTATTATCAATTATTGCATCAGATAAGCCAGATAAAGTTTTACCTATTAAGAAACTAATCCATATATTTGTATCTATTACTATTCTAATATGATTTTTTCTCATTGTATCTTTTTTGCCTTACGCTTTCAACTTCAGCAGTTATCTCCTCCAAACTCAGTTCCTCTGACTTAAGATTCTTCAAAAGATGATTAAATCGAAAAGGAAAAGTATCTTTTTCTAAGAAATGAATAATCTCAATTTTTTCTTCTATTCCACATTGAGTTATTAATGATTTCAACTGACTAAAATCTATTGATAAACTTAAATTCATAGCCTTACCCTCCAAATTTACTATATTATTCTATGATTTCAGTTAATCTTTCATAATACCTTTGTCATTCAAAAATTAGCGAAGGTATTTCTGTAAATTCCATAATAATTTAAAGTCTAACAAAGTGCATAAACAAAAAAAGCAGGACAACTTAAATATTTGCCTGCTTTTTATATGCCAAATTAACACTTTTGCAAATTGAATCGTAAGGAGTAGTTATTTCACTACATCTTTTTCTTTCTTCTTGAAAACCCTATAATACCAACAAGACCAGAACCAAGGAGCAACACAGATGCGGGAATTGGGACAGGGGTGCTTGGAGGAGGATTTGTAAATGTCCAACCGCTTATGTGAGACATATTATGTGTTTTATCATACAGTTCCCAATCACCAGTTGTTGCACCATTTTCAATCCAGTAAACTTCAAATCCTCCGCCTGAATTCCCCCCCCCGGCTGCTTTAATTGTATAAAAATATATTGTTGTTGAAGGATTTGTATTCCAAGTGCCTGATGTATTACCCGTTGCTGTAAAGTTAGTGTTTTCATCAGACTTACCAACCAGTTGCAGATCAACTCCAGTTGAAAAATAAGTACTCTTGTAACTTATCCAATTTTCAGGTGATGATAAAGCATTAAGAAAGCTCTCTACATCAGCAGCATTGTTATCATTACCTCCATTAGTTCCTGTAACCTTACCAAGATATATACCAGTATTTACAGCCAACGCCGACCCCGCAAAACCCAACACAACAAACAAACTTATCAAAGCTAACAATATCTTTTTCATAATCCCACCTCCTTATATTTCAATTTGCAATTTTATTTTCAATTTACTAACAACTAAGCTGTTTTACGTTCTTTATATTTATATTGCGTTTAATAGGTAGAGAGATAAATTTATGTTCACTTTGCAATTCCTGTTTTTTCAAGTCATCAAATATTTTGTTAAAGTCATAATTGAACTTTTTAGCATGTTCTTGTCTTATTTTGTGTATTTCTTCAATAATTGGGTCTTTCCACATGGCTTATTTTCCCATAAGTTACAAAATTTGTTTCAATGTAAACGTTTTGATTCATATAGAATATCTTTTGTATTTATATATGTTGTCTTATGTTACGTTTTCTTGAGAATCCTACAACACCTAAAAGAGCAGGAGCAAGTAGGAAAATTGATGCTGGAATTGGAACAGGGCTTGTTTCAATTGTAAGTGATATGCCAGAATTATAAAAGTGGCAATCTGGGTCAAATCCAATTCCGAAATTCCCGTCTGAAAGGTAATCGTTAAGAGTAGTTAATTGACTATAATCAAAAGTAAAAGTGATATCCTGTGCCGTGTTTGATAAATCTTCATAATGATATAATAAAATTCCATTTCCCTTATTAATAGCATTATTGAAGTTATTAAATGAGTTATTATCATTATGCACAGTTACGCTGTTTGAGGGACCTAGTTTTAAAAGAGTAATCCATAAATCATTATTACTATTATCCGAATTTCTTATATCATCAAAAAAAAGTGATGCCCCTGTGATCTTTTGACCTTCTGGAATTGTAAAATTAATTCCCCATCTATAATATTTACCATGATCTAAACCATCTAAATCAGCAGGGCTTGGAGTGAAAGTAGTATAAGTAGTTGTTGATGGTGCCATCACCGCTCCAGCTATCCCTGTAAAACTCACCATTAATAATATAATGCACAAACTAATAAATATCTTTTTCATAATTAGAACCTCATGCAACTGGTTTTTTAAATCTACGTATTGAAAACAAACCAACTATCCCAGATACCAAAAATATCAACGCACTTGGAAGCGGAACTGGATTGCTATTACCTAACACCATGTGGGCGTTTATTATCTTACCATAAATATTTAACGTATAAGAACCTTTGTCAAAATGCTTTGTCCAAAGCCATGAAGCTGAATCTTTATCTGCGGTATTCCATTTGTTCTCTTTTCCATCAAAGAACCAGATAATCTGGTTTTTTTGCATATTAACTTTAAAGTCCACTCCATTGTCATTTTCAACAGCGAAAGTCAGACTGTAATTGTCTAAGGCATCATCTGTATTTGACCATAAAAAATCTTCCTTTATTGTGCCTAAATCTATTATTTTGGAATCAAATTTATGCGTAGTCAAAGCTGACCATGCATAAGAGTGCATAATAAATACAGCACAAAAGACTGTTAGAAATAGTATCTTTTTCATAGTAGTCCTCCTTTATAGTGTTTGGTTTGTTATGCATGGTTATAATAATCAAGGGCTTTAGCCATTTGGTATTCCTCCGACAATATGCCGGAGGTATTTTTACCTAAACTACTATTTCGCTATCCTACTATCCTAAACCTCTGTTTTTCTGCGCTTAAGCCCAACTAAGCCTAATAAACCAGTACCGAAAAGAATTACTGATGCTGGGATGGGGACGGGAGCAGCATCATGTAAGTCAATTCTTTGACTCATGTTTCCACTACCGTCAGTCAATACATATTTTCCAGTACCCAATGTGTATGATATGTCATATTTGTTAGAGTTGCTATCGAAAAAGTAGAATGCGAATTGCCCCCCAGAGTTGAGTTGTAATGTACCAAGAACTGTTTCTCTATCCTCTTCATCAGAGCCTGTCACTTTAAGGGTATTATTGTCCTTGTTATAATACAGGTCAGCACTAACGATAGTCGAGTCTAACAGAGTGATGGCACTATCTAAATTATTATATGCATATATGGCAAAGCCTTCGCCAGTATCGAAAGAACTTTTTCTGGTTAAACTTGCATATGCATTGTCATTTTGAGTATCTGTGATAACCCAAGCCGTTGATGCAGCCATCGCAGACCCAGCCACTAAAAACAGAGAACATGAAACTATACATGCAACAATTAGAATCCTTAACTTTTTCATAATGTTTCTCCTTAAAAACAATTACTTAATTAATATATATGACAGATTCAATATTTAAGATAATCAACTGAGTCTGTCTAACTGATAAAATTATAATACTTTTAATTCCAGACTCTTAAATCTTCTACAAAGCTCTTTAGTTGACTCTTGTGTAAAAAGTTCAATTTAGCAAATTTCACACCAACTCTACGACTTTTAACTGTCATCTTATTGTTTATCTCATTATCTTCATCAAGATTAACGCTGTAAATAATCGAACATGGTATTCTGCTCATATAAAACTGATTGTCTAAAGTAAAGAGGTCAAGGGATGAGTAATCGTAACCATTATCTGAATCTGTGAAATGTTTGCAAGAAATACCACCCATGCTAATATCACACAATTTACCAATTATATTCTTTTCAACTCCAAATACTGCATACACATCTTTATCAGGAATAACTCTCGGATATTTTCTAACCTCAGTTTTTGTAGCTGCTGTCACGTTCATTTCACAACTCCTTTTTCTGCTATATTACGGGTAAATTAAGACATTAGTTATCTGTACAGTTTAATTGATGCCTAAAACGCAAAAAGCCGGGTACCTTTGTTTAAGGTAACCCGGCTATCTTTAATTTTATAAGACCCGTAGCTTTCCGTCCCTGCTTCTCAACAGGTTTGGCTTTTTCTTAAAAACTTTAACTTATTTTTCAATGAGCCTTTAATTTCTATTTTGGATTTTACCCTAATACACAAAAATAGAAAAGAAAAGGGGGATTTTTTGTGCCAAAAAGTGGGTATATCCATATACCCACTTTATAGATAACACATTGTTTTTATTTTACATAATTTGGCTCAAACAGGTAGCCAGATTTAGCTTTTTATTTTGAAGATTAAGTTTATTTCTTATATTTTTTCTATGAGTTTTGACTGTACTTTCAGAAATAAATAGATTTTTGGCTATCTCATGAGAAGTTAAGCCATTTTTAATCATAATTGCAACACGCATTTCTGTAGGAGTCAGTTGGTTAAAGCTATCGTCTCCAATTGTCAATGCTCTTATTAATGCTCTTACCTGAGAAGAGATTATCTCTATCTCTAACTCTAAAGCACTATTATTTTTTACAGCATCTTTCATTGTAAGAATTGAGGGTAATATTTTGCTCTCAATCTGCTCTGCAATTGCAAGCTCTTTCTCTTGGCTTACCTTTTCATATTTTTTTGCCAGAACTGATATTGCCTTGTTTGTCTCTAAAAGCTCAATACTGACTGAGTTATGTATTCGTTGCAGAGTTTCTATGTCTCTGCTCCTTTTTGCCAGCTCTTTTTCAAGCAATATCTCGTGCTCGGTCACTGGGGCAACCCTCCTTGTATGATAGAGAAATGAGGTATCTTTTATACTATCTTGAAGAGTCTCTTTTCGTTGTTCCATCTCATACCTCTTTTTATTGGCTTGCTTTTTTTATGATGTTGGACAACTACCATTTTATTTATAAGATTATTTCTGTTTAGGTGAATCGGTATTCTTGAGGGGAGCTTTAGCATTAATTTTAGAGATATAATCAAAGGCAATTCTTAAGTTTTGAGTTTTTTCGATCATAATCATTCGCTGGAGATTTTTAACCAACTCATCTCTACAAAATTCTGCTCTGGATTGTAGCTCTTTTATGTGCGATTGGATATCTGTTTGCATACTTTGTACACTCTTTTCCAATGTCTCAACTCTTTGGCAAAGGGTTTGATACTCCTCTTCATTTATAAAACAGGGCAGAGTATTTGAATTGCTTATAAAATCTTGAGATTCTGTATATTGCCTATCTGTTATATCTTCTTTATAAGAGTTTTCACAATAAAGAGTATCATCAGAAGATATCTTACAAGGTGTATATATCCCGATTCCACCCTTATCTGCAAGCACCTGTTTTACAATATCGGCAGAAATTGGATTTACTTCATCAGCAAATCCATAAACTAAGCAGGCATCGCACAAAAGATTTATAACTCTTGGGATACCACCAGATGCCTCTGTAATTACGTCAATAGCACCTTTATCGAAAATATCTTCTGAACCACCGGCTACTTTTAAACGGTGGGTGATATAGTTATAAGTCTCTTGCCTATCCATTGGATATATATGGTAACTTACACCAATTCGTTGTGCAAATTGGTGTAGAGACTTAGATCGAAGTTTCTCTTTAAGCTCAGGTTGCCCAACAATCATTATCTGAATAAGCATCTCATTATCAGTTTGAAGATTGGAGATCATTCTTATCTCTTCAAGCACCTCATGGCTCAAGTTTTGTGCTTCATCAATTATAAGCAGCACTTTTTTACCTTTTGAGTAGCAGGCGATAAGATGGTTGTACAGAAGTGTAAGAGATGCTGCTTTACTTATTCCTTGTTCATACTCAATTTCAAACTCGCTAAGGATCATAAGCAGCAGATCATTGGAAAATATCATGGTATTGAAGATAACAGCAACTTCGACATTTGACTCAATATTGTTGATAATATGGCGAACTAAGGTTGTTTTTCCCATCCCAATATCGCCTGTAAGCATAATAAAGCCTATATTTTCAGTCAATCCGTACTCAAGGTAAGTCAACGCATTTTGGTGACGTGAGCTAAGATAGATATAGGCAGGGTTAGGAACTAACCTAAATGGTTTTGAATTAAGTCCGTAAAATTGAGTGTACATCTAACCTCTTTAAAATCCTTCTGCTTAAACCCGTTTATTCAACAGTAGCCCAACAATCTTCTCTTTTGGTAGCATGGATATTGCCTTTTGTACATCTTTTTTAGGTGTAACTCCTGCTTCAACCACCACTATTATCCCATCAACCATAGGAGCCATTGCTATAGCTTCTGCATGTTCTAAAACAGGTGGAGCATCAAATATCACGTATCTGTCATCATATCTATGCTTCATCTCATGTACAAGCTCTTCCATCTTTTTAGAGGAGAGAATCTCAGAACCATCAACAATTGTCCTATTGCCAGAGATAATTGTCAACTTATCAACGCCGGGCCAAATTATAAGCTCGTTTAGGGGAGTTCCTTCCATAAAGTAGTCAATAAGACTTACGCTGCTATCAATTCCTAAATATTTGTGGATATCTTGCCCTGTAAAGTCGCAATCAACCAGCAACACTGTCTGATTCATGCCTCGTGCAAATGTAAAAGCCATATTGATAGCATTTACAGTTTTACCTTCTCTTTTATTTGGGCTTGTGATCATAATTGTATTTAGGGCATTTGCCTCTAAATGTTGATAAATTCTTGTTTTAAGAATTTTATAACGCTGTATCTCTTGAGCATTGGGGTTTATACAGACACCTCTGTTTGCAGCAACAACATCAGGATTTATTTTGTAAGTCTGAGAGTTGGCATAAACAGGCTTTCTCCATAAAATATCTTTTTGAGAAGGCTCTTCTTCTATAGCAGATTCAGATGTTGTATCAGGATAAGCGGTATTAATATCATTAGGTATAGATTTTAAATTATTCTCAACAATAGGTTCAGATATTTTATTAAAGATAATCTCATGGCTATTTTTTATATCAGATTCAGATATATCTTGATCAATATCAATCAGTTTGACTCTCTCATCCCTTGCTTTATCTAACGCTTTTCTCAATTTCATAATTACAAAATATTCCTTATCATGAAAAACGGTTCATGATTTTAACTGTAAGAACATTTAGATCCATCACATAAAAATGGAATGCAGCCAACCCTCCTGCTAAAAGTGCGAGAATTAGCACAAATCCAATGCTCAATTTTAATGTCCGTTCTACCCTATCTTTTAAGGTGATAATTCTTGGTATCTCTGCCAATACAGGAAAACCTGTGGCACGCTCTAAAGATTCTGCACTCCTAAATGATGTATCTGAAAATTCTGCAAGAGCTGCCATTCCAACACCTGCACCTATACCAAGTACAAAGCCAATAAGTACAATAGCAAGGCGGTTTGGTTTGTATGGTTTTTCAGGAAGTCTTGCTGGCTCAATAAGTGTAAAACGCTCACCTTTTTGTTCAGTTTGCAGCGATAAAGAGAGTGTAGCCTCCATAGCTTTTTGTTGCAGTTCATTATATTTATGTTTTAGATTGGCTATCTCTGATACCATCTGTGTATATGTCTCTTCAGTTTTAGGCGTAGCTGCAACTTTTCCCCTGTACTCTTCAGCCTGACGTTTTAGTTGGGCAATCTGCTCTCTTGAGGATGCCATATCTGCCCGAGTGGCTGCAAGCTGTGAAGCAAGTGATATATAAAGCGGATTATCTGGTTGCCCCCTGTTCTCTGCTTTTTTCTGCTTTACAACAGCACGAACTTTTTCAATCTCCTTTTTAGCGTTGACAACATCTGGATATTGGTCAGAAAATTGACTTTTAAGGTTAGCAAGTTGCATCTCAAGCTGTTTTAGGCGAATCTCCTCTTCTATCTCAACATTAGATTTTACAGTAGCAAGTTGACTCTCTAAATAGTCAGCCCTCTCTTTCATGCCTCTTAATCGCTCTTGCTCTCTTTCAATAGCATTTTCAGCACTATTTAGTGTCTGAATGTTCAATTGAAATACCTCTGGAAGGCTTTGAATATTTGCCTGTTTAAAGTCTGAAAGTAGAGCCTCTTTCTCATCCATGCTCTTTTTTACACGTTCAATTTCAACATTCAAAAAGGTTACGGTCTCTGATGCTTGCTGCTCTCGTACTTGCAAATCTTCGCTTAAGTAAAATGATGTAATAGCAGTTACCACCTGCTGTGTCTTTGCCGCATTTTTACCCTCATAGGAGATGGTAAATGCAATAGTCATAACCTTCTCTCTGCCAGTTTTAGGGTCTGGTAGCTCAACATTAACTGGTTGTAGCTTTATATCTTTACTCATTATGGCAATAATCTCGTCTGTTGTCTTTTTTTGCCGTAAATCTGGATATAGATCAAACCTGTTAATAAGTTCCATAAGCCTTGAAGAGGTCATAACCTTTTGATTTATGCTCTGTATTCTCTGCTCGGCGTATGATGTCATGCTGGTTTTAACATAATCTCCGGGAATATCTTGTTCTTTTATTAATATTGTTGATTCTGATTTATAGATAGGTGGTAACAAAAGTGCTATACAAACTGAAGTGGTAATTACCAGCAGAGCAGGGAGAATCAAAAACCACTTTCGCAGATTGATAATTGCAATAATATCGCTGATTCCCAATGTATTCTCTTCTTGCATTAACTCTCCTTGTATTTATTGTCAAAATTACGATTCATAAAATCTGCTGCACTCATAATGGGGAAAATATAGGGGGGGCATAGAGATAAGTAGCCTATTATAGCTCGATTATAGCTCAAAAGTTTTAACAACCCTTGCATATACTCGATTTCTATCTTTTTCAATATCACTATCTCTCTCTTCAACTTTTGTGTAGTTCCAATCAAGAGAACCTTTCCACAATTTTGAAAGGTTGTAGGTAAAGCCAGCTCCAGTGTTTATTGTCAACTCATCAATGTCAGAACGGCTAACTCTGTCACTTTGATTAAGATAAAAGTTTCCAGAGAGCCTTGCACTAAGTTTTTCAGTAAAGCTACGGGTATATTTTAACGAAAAACCGCTTCTCTCTGTGGTTCCGTTAAGAGAGCTTGCAGTTTGAACGTCACGAGAGATAGTTGCATCAATACGGTCATATACTCCTTTGTAACTCATGCCGCTAAAGAGCAACCATCCCCAAGTGGTTGGGGCATCAAGTGATGAGCTTGCACTGTACAAAGTGGTATCAGAAGATGTTATAGATAGCGAAGATGCCTCGTCAGATACAACACAACTTGCCCCGCTTTTTATAAAATAAGATAGTCGTTCTGTCATCTCTTTAGAAAAACCGGCAGAGATATTCCATACATCGTAGTTTGATTTAGATAAAAAGTGTCTTAATAATTCAGGGTAGTTGCTATCTTCTGGATCAGCTATTACAACCAGTATCTCATCTGGCAACTCATTATAAGCTATGGCTCTTATATTTGGAGAGTCGGATTTGTAGTTCATATAGCTTATATCAAATAGTGCTGTTGTATTTCGGACAATTTTTGAAATGTTGTGAGAGGCAGAGAGTCGAGCATTAAATGTGTTATTATCTTCATTGTCTGAAAATAGGGTAGCAACATCAGAAGAGTCAATCTTCTCATTAAAATATCCAAAAGAAGCCTCAACTATAGTAATCTCTGAAAAGTTATATTGCCCTGAAAAGTTGCTCCGTATCTGCTCTCGATCTCCAGAGAAGATAAGCCCAGTCTCTCCTACCTCTCTGTCAGCTCGAGAATCTTCAATATATCCACCTGATATCCCAAGTTTAAGCCTTTCAGTAAAAAGATAACTCAAAGAGGCTAAGGTTCGTTTATCAATAGCATTTAAGTCGTCTAACTCTTGATACAAAACAGCGTCAACTGCTGCTGTAATATCTCCATCAAGCCTTGTAGTTCTTTTTTTAACGGAAAATGCTGGAGATAAAGTTGTAATATTATCGCTTTGAGGATTATTGGCAGTAAAGAGAGTATTGTCGCTATACTCCTGTTCAAGAGTCAACCACGGTTCAAACTTTAATGTATCTGCCGTAGCGTTAGAACTTATCGTAATGGATAAAAATAGAATAGAAGAGTATAAGATAGCGGCATAAAAAAGAGGGTTTATAGCTCTACTTATTATCCTAAAATAAAGGTGGCTGTTTATAAAGGTGTAGATAGTCATAATTTAAGGTACCACAATCACATCACCACGTTGAAGTATAATGTTTTGTGAAAGATTTGCCCCTTCTGCAACATCTCTATAGTTAAATGGAAACTGTAGGATTTTACCATGTTGTTGCCTATAGATTCTAATCTTTTTCTCTTCTGCAAATGGGTTAAGTCCTCCTGCCATTGAGAGAGCCTGTAGAACATTTATTCTGCTGTTTAAAATAAAATGTCCCGGTCTGTTCACTTTACCAATAACATACAAAAGCATACTGTTCACTTGACTTATGCTTATCGAAAGTACAGGGTCTGGTATGTAAACACGAATTTTTGACTCAAGCTCATCTTTTAGTTGTGCAACAGAACGACCCTCTGCAATTAGCTCTCCTACAAGTGGGAAATGAATCTTGCCGTCAGGCAGAACTATAACCTGTTTTGTCAATGCAGGGTCTTTCCAGACAGAGATATCAAGTATATCTCCAGTACCTATTTTATACTCTTCAAGCACGGAGTTAGCAGAGTCGTTGGCTGCAAAAGCAGTTGCAGCAACAGCAGCAACAATAGATAACAGCAAAGTAGTAGTAGCAACCAATACAAAATAACCTCTTAAGAGTCTCATCTTAATTTCACCTCTCTATTTAATTTTAAAATAGTTGTTGAAAAATTACTTAAATAGTGTCAAGCAGCTTTTTAGCCTCATCTTTTCCTTGAAAATCTGAAGGGTTATCTATAGCTTTTTTAAGCATCTTTTTAGCCTCTTCTATTTTCCCCATACTATGGTAAATAACACCTATATGGTAATTTAGAACTGGATGATCAGGAATCTTTTTTAAAGCAGTTTCAATATTTTGCGCACCTTTTTCAATATCACCTCTTTTATAAAGAATCCACCCAAGCGTATCTTGGATATATGGAGAGTCAGGATTTAACAAGAGTGCTTGTTCAGTCAAATCAAATGCTCTTTGCAATGTCTGGGGTGAGCCATCTGTCTCTGCTAACAAAAAGGCAAGGTTATTGGCAGCATCCCAAGAGTTAGGGTTATTTTTTAGGGTATCTTCATAGATATCAATTGCCTTATTATAATCTTTTTTCTGCTCATACATGCTGCCAAGAGCTATCCAAGCATCTCTGTTTTTTGGATTCTCTTTGCAAATAGATACAGCTTTATCAACCATCCCTTTTGAGAAATAGTAACTTACCATCACTGCTGTAAATCTTTGCAGATCATCTTGAGCTAAACGGCTATCTGGATGCTTTTGTACTCGATCTTTCATCACATTTAGGGCAGCTTCAGCATCATCTTTTAGTAGATAAAATTCAGCCATAGCCTTTAGCAGTATCTCTGAATTTGGCTCACGTTTTTGAGCATTTTTTAACACATCAAGTGCAAGTTCATACTCTTTGTTAAGTGCATGTGCCCGTGAAAGTGCAATGTGTGCATCAATCATCTCAGGATGATCGTTTACAACAATTCTAAATGATGCAACAGCTCCGCCAAAATCTTTATCAGCAAGCAGAAGATTTCCTCTAATCATCTGAGCAGCGACATTTTTTGGGTCATTTTTTAAAATTTCATCAACTATCTGTTTTGTCTGCGAAACATCACCCTTTTGAGATAGAACCTCTGCAAGAGCGGTCTGGAGTTTTATCCGTTCAGGAGAGTCTGGTTTCAGATGCTTTAAAATCCCACCATTTAAAATATCTTCTGCTTTTTCAAGCTCTCCTGTAGCACGATAAATTTCACTTAACCTCTTTCTTAACTCTACAGTATCAGGTTTTAGCTCAACACCTTGCTCTAAGATTTTTATAGCCTCATCAGTTCTACTATTTTTAAGCCAAAATGCAGCCACAATACTTCTTTTCTCTTCACTTTCAGGGGAGGATTTAATTATATCATCCATAATTTTGGCTCCATCCTCAGCTCTGCCCTGATTGATATAAAATCCAGCAAGATTCATCTTGAATCCGTCATTATTTGGGTCAATCTGAATCGTTTGTTTAAGTAGCTCTTCTGCCTTTTTGTCATTTTTTCTCTCTGCCTCCATCTGAGCAAGTGTTAAAATAAGAGGTAGAGAATTTGGATTGGACTTTAACCCCTCTTGAGTTAGATTGTAAGATTCATCCCTTTTCCCCTTTGCGTTGGCAATAGCTCCAAGCATAAGAAATATATCTGGCTTTAAAATGCCTTTTTTCTTTAAGTCGGTTAAAATCTTCTCTGCCTTATCATGCTCACCCTTAGACATATAGACAGATGCCTTTATCATAAAGCCATCAACATTTTGAGGATCGCGTTTTAGTATCTCCTCTGCCTGCTCCATTGCCTTATCAAAGCCTTTACCCCCTATTAGCAGTTTGCCAAGATTAACTCTTGCATCAATACTATCTGGTTCTAACTTTACAGCTTTTAAAAGAAAACCGTACGCCTTTTCAAAATTACGGTTCTCAAGCTCAATTTTCCCCAAAAATATATACGCCTCTCCAAACTCAGGGTCTATTTGTATAGCGTTTTTAAGCTCAAGATTAGCTTTTACATAATCTTTTTGTTCAAAATATGTTTTGCCTTTCTGGAAAAATTCCTGTTTTTTCTCTTCAGGAGAGCCACATCCCAAAATAGAGCAAAATAATATATATACAAATAGGAATAAAAGTATTTTTTTCATTAAATAAATCCTTAAGTTTATGTATTTAGGTTTGGGTTCTAAGATGAAAAATATTAATTATACAAAACCTTTTACGATAATAGCCCCAAAGGTTAACATCAAATTTCTCTCAAGAAAAGTATCTTCTTTACGAAGTTCTCCTAAAAGGACTTCATAGCTGAAAAAAAGAATCAAAATTTTTGCCACAACTACTTTTAACAGAGGGTCTTGCTGCATCTGGACACTTGGGAGATTTGGAAATACAATAATCACAATAAAAATAAGAAAATCGAGAGGATTTGCTTTAAATCCGTTTTGACGCTTTGTAAGATTAAGGGTGGCAATTACAAAAAAAATAATAACTACAAAGAATCCATTATTAATAAGTGCCATCTTGTGTGTCATCCAGCTATATGTATTAACTGTAGAAAAATATGCTAAAAGTGGAATAGTACAATAAAGAGATACTCTTGTGATCTCTTTTTTCATGTCAGGCTTTATCTTGTTTATAAATAAAATTAAGATAATAAAGATAAAAGCGCCCAAAGTCATGTATAGTGGCATCGCTTTAGAGATAATACATTGAAAAAATAGAAGCAGGCTTAACCCCCATTTTAAGGAGTTAAAGAAAAAACGGATTGAAAATTTTTCCCCACTTATAAATGCAAATATGCTTTTAGAACCTATTGCTGTTGCTCCATTTTTTCTAAATTTAAAATGAGTTGCTCTTGTAACTTCAAATGCAGCAATGATAACACCAGATAGAAGCATAAATGCGATTAAGTTTGTTCCATTAGAGTGAAATCTAAGCGAAAAAGCAAAGCAGATAAATAGAGCTTGTAGCAGATAAATTGTAGCCACAGATTCTGAGTGATAAAGTCCTAACTTCATAAGTTTATGGTGAAAATGGTTTTTGTCAGGCTTAAACGGAGAGCCTCCATTTGCAATACGTTCAGCCATTACTGTCAAGGTATCAAGAATTGGAAAACCGATAAGAAAAAGAGGCGTTATCTGACTATATGGGGTGTTGCATTGAGTGAGCATCAAAGTAAAGACCGCACAAAGAAAGCCAAGCATCTGACTGCCGGCATCTCCCATAAATATAACTGCTGGGTGGGTGTTGTATCGTAAAAATCCTAATATAGCCCCAATAACCGCTGTTGCCATTATGGCAATCTGCATGTCGCCAGATTGGTATGCCATAAAGCCAATGCTAACAAAACTGAGCATCGAAATGCCACCAGCAAGACCGTCTAATCCATCAGACAGATTAATGGCATTGGTTACTCCAACTATAAAAAGAAGTGTAAGTCCAATAGAGAATATAAAAGGGATAACAAAATCTGTAGGTAACAGATTACCAAGGTAGTGAATTTTAATATCTCCCAAAAAAATTACCACCAAAGCACCTGAAATTTGTGCAAGAAGTTTATGTGTATATTTAAGGTTTTTAATATCATCAACCATTCCAAACAGAACAATAATAGCACAACCGATAAGTACAGAGCGTATGCAGTGATCTATGGGCACCCAAAGCATAACTGGAACAATTGCACCTAAAGCCATAGAAATTCCGCCACTTCGTGGCATAGGCATAACATGTACTTTGCGTTCATCTGGCTCATCAACAAGGTGCATTCTAAACGCTAAGCGTTTCATAACTGGTATTAGTGCAATTGTTAAAAAGAGTGAGAGGCTAAATACTATGAATATATACATTATCAATCTGCCTTGTCTAAGGATTTACAGCATTTCTATTTCCACTTCAAAACCGACTACATTGCGAGATTGTTTAGAGAACTCCACACCAATCAGATGGATAGGCTGCTCTTTTTTTCTATATTTGGCAGCATAGTCTTTTATCTTGATTTGTGCAAGAGCACGACCGTCAGGCACATCTTCAACCACCTTGAACTCAAATATGTAAATTTGGTTATTGAAGAGAACAGTCATATCAATACGCCCCTTGTTCGTTACATCTTCGGGTATAACCTGCATACCAAGACTTGCAAAATAGGTATAAAAGACACTGGCATAATAACCTTCGTAATTAGCAATGGTGTTGTTGCGATACCAGTCAGACGGGATACTCGAAAAAAAGGAGTGGATAAGGGATTTGAGTTTATCAAAGTCATTATCAAGCAAAATATCGTATAACTTGACAGATAGGTTATTCTGAGCCTGCCTGTCATGCACCAAAGCAGAGCAAAGATGCTCATTAAGGCTTGTTTGTACCTCTAAATTGGGATAAGCCAGTATATACTGCTGTCTGCCAGGAATATTGCGAACATAACGTATAGTTAGATAGCCAGTCTGAAATAAGAGAGCTTCAGTTGCAATGTCGTTTACATCAAAACGTCCTAAAAGCTCTGCATTAGTTTGAATGCCTCCCAAAGCTGGAGCAAAAACTTTCCGCTCCATAAGCAGTTCAATCAAAAAAGTTGGAGTGCCAGTTTCAAACCAGTATGGTCGAAACTCCCGCTCTTTAAACAGCAAAAGCAGATCAAAAGGATTATATACACTTTCACCTAACCATCTGTAACCGTTATACCAGAGGCGGATATCATCACGGTTAAGCTCTCTAAGTTCAGGGGCAAAAACAGTGTCAACATCATTTTCTGTGTAACCGCATAAGGCAGCATAGTCAGAAGATAATGTAATATCATGCAGGTTGTTTAATCCTGAAAAGAGGCTCACTTTGGAAAATTTGCTCACCCCTGTAAGAAAGGCAAACTTGATATGTGCATCTGAATCCTTGATAACAGAATAGAAATCTCTGAGTCCGTCACGCATTATGGCAGCGACTTTTACGTTGGTGATATTATCAAGAATCGGCTTATCATATTCATCAACCAGCACTACAGCCCGCTCACCAAACTTTTCGTTAGCACGCTTTATAATCTGGGCAAAGCAACGCCTGTCACTAAATGGATAATCGCATTCTATCCCAAGCTGATTTGCATTATCGCGAAATATCTCTTCAAACTTCTCTTTTAGCTCAACTTCATTTTTAAGAAGACCGCCTCCAAAACTCACTTTTATAACAGGATATTGTTTATTCCAATTCCACTTGTCGTAAACAAAAAGTCCTCTGAACAAAAGCTCATTTCCAGCAAAAAGCTCTGATAGTGTGTCAAGAAAAAGAGATTTTCCAAACCTTCTCGGGCGTGATAAAAAGTAGCATTTACCCTCTTTTGCCAACTTTAAAGCAAAATAAGTTTTATCAACATAATAATATCCCTCTTCGCGAATCTCACGAAAGTTCTGAATGCCTATGGGGAGTTTGAGCTGATTCATGGGTGGTTTTTTGTTATACTCTGATTATTCCAGTCAGCCTTTACCAAATTTCGTTCAATGCTGCTGAAAACCAGCCCAACCTCGTGCACTGATTTTCCATGTTCACCTTGGTATTTTTGTGCATATTGCATCCTCTGAATCTGTTCTAAAGCAGGATTATGGTCAATGTCGGACGAATCAATTACCTTAATCTCCATTACATATATATTGTTCCCTATCTTTACCGTCATATCGACCTGACCATGATTAGTTACATCTTCAGGAATAATCTGTGCGTCTAAAGAGCTAAAAAAAGCATAGAGCACTGACGCATAATAACCCTCAACATCAGTAAGCCTGTTGCTGGTGAAATTACGATACGGAATTTTTGCAAAGAGCCGTTTAATCACGCCAACAACCCCCTCCATATCTCCCTTGTCAAGGCAGCTATAAAGGTTGTTCTGTATTCCTATCTTTTCATTGAGCAGCTCTGTATAACCATTAATGAACTGGTCATTGAGCGATATTTTGACCTCAAAGTTAGGAATCCTAAGGGCAAACATAAGCCTTTGACGGCGTGTAAATGTTCTGTCTATTGTCAGATATCCAGTTTGAAACAGCAAGGTGAGAGGGTTTATATTTTCAACGTCAAATGAATCAAGAATCTCTTCAGTACTCTCTATATTAGCAAGATCAGGTAGGAAGTAGCGGTTTTTTTTGAACAGTTTTATCAAAAAGTTAGGGCTGCCGGTCTCAAACCAGTAATTTCGATAACTTCTTCCTTTGCTGATAAACAGAAGAATATCATAAGGGTTATAGACAGATATATCACCAATCCATTTGTATCCATTATACCAATATTGGAGCTTTTCCCACTCTACACCCTCCATATATTCTCCCAAACATGACTCAATATCTTTCTGGGTATATCCGCAGATAGCAGAATATCTTGCATCAAGAGTGATATCCTCAAGCTGATTAATACCGCTAAAAAGAGAGACTCTGGAAAACTTACTCACACCTGTCATAAATACAAATTGCAGATGAGCATCCTGCCCCTTGAGAACTGAGTAGAGATTTTTTAGCCCCTCTCTCATCATAATTGCAACATCAGGACGGTCTATATTATCCAAAATTGGTTTGTCGTACTCATCTACAAGCACAACAACTGGTGCAGCATATTTATCTTTAGCTTTTCTGATAAGTTCTCCAAATGTGCCGGGTATATCTTTCCCTGTGCTCAATTTAATATCTAAATATCGACCATTATCATTAAGGATATTGTATATCCGCTTGTCAAGCTCTTCACGGCTCTGAAGCGTACCATCTGAAAAATCTATCTTGATGACAGGAAACTTTTGCGTCCAATCCCATTTATCATGGATATACAGCCCCTCAAACAGAACACTATTACCTTCAAAAATCTCCTTAAGAGTATCTACAAACAGGCTCTTACCAAATCTGCGGGGACGTGAGAGAAAAAAAGCTCCTGAACGCTGAACCATAAGCCATGCAAACTCTGTCTTATCAACATATACGCAGTTGTTAGCCATAAGTTTGCTTAATGTCTGGATTGCTATAGGCAGGTTTTTCATTAGGAACATTTACCGTGTTTGTTATCTATTTCCACTTCTTCCACTTCAAAACCGACAATATTTCGTGTCTGCTTAGAGAACTCCACACCACTGATTATTCCAGTCAGCCTTGACTATATTTTTGGTTTTTCGGCTGAACACAAGCCCAACCTCGTGCACTGATTTACCATGTTCACCTCGATATTTCTGTGCATAGCCACGCTTGATAATCTGATCTAAAGCAGGATTGCCATCTAATGTATCTGTTTTAATTACCTTTATTTCCATAACATAGATATGATTTCCAAGTTTGATTGTCATATCTGCCTGTCCATGCAAAGATACATCTTCAGGTATAACAGAGGCGTTCAGAGAGATGAAAAACGCATAGAGCACTGACGCATAATATCCTTCGTAATCAGCTATATCATTATTTGTGAAATTGCGGTACGGAATAGAATGAAACAACTGCTTGATTACACCAACCATTCTCTCAATATCAGCCGTTTCTAAACATAGATACAGATTATCTTGAATAGTGCTTTTATCGTTAATCAAATCTGTATAGCCGTTGATAAACTGATCGCTTAAGGCTATTTTCACCTCCATGTTGGGAATCTTAAGAGCAAACATAAATCTCTCTCTTCGTGTAAATGTCCGCTCAATAGTTAGATACCCAGTTTGAAAAAGCAGTGTTACAGGGTTTATCTTCTCTACATCAAAAGAGTCAATAATCTCCTCAGTTACCTCAAGGTTTTCAAGATTTGGCAGAAAATAGCGGTTCATTAAAAACAGCTTAATCAGAAAATTTGGATTTCCAGTCTCAAACCAATAGTTCCGATACAGCCGACCTTTATGGATAAACAGCAAAATATCATAAGGATTATAGACAGGCTCACCCATCCAACTGTATCCATTATACCATTTTTGGATGCGTTTTCTATCAGCACCTGCAAGATGGTCAGCAAAATGCTCATCTAAATCAGCCTCTGTGTATCCGCATATTGTGGAAAATTTTTCGTCAATGGTGATATCTGTAAGCTGATTGATGCCGCTGAACAGGCTTACCTTTGAAAACTTACTCACACCAGTCATAAACACAAACTGCAAATGTGCATCCTGCTCTTTCATTACAGAGTAAAGGTTTTTAACACCCTCCTGCATCTCTGCCATAATGTCAGGGCGATCTATATTATCTAAAATCGGCTTGTCATATTCATCTACCAACACCACCACTTTGCTGCCCGAATTTACAGATGCTTTATAGATGATTTCACCAAAACGCCCCTGTATATCATTCAATTGACACTTAATCCCCAACAATTCGGCGTTTTTTAAAAGCATACCATCAATTTTTTCATCTAACTCCTGCCTGCTGCGTAAAACTCCGCCTGCAAAATCTATCTTAATTACAGGATATTTCGCCTTCCAATCCCATTTATCATAGATAAACAGCCCTTTAAACAACTCCTTATTGCCTTCAAAAATCTCCTTTAAAGTATCAACAAAAAGACTCTTCCCAAAACGGCGGGGACGAGAAAGAAAATATCGACCCGGCAATCTTATTAAATCCCACGCAATTTTAGTTTTATCTACATAAACCATGTCGCTGGTAAGTATGGCAGATAAAGTATTGATTCCTAAAGGTAGATTTTTCATATATGTTTTTATCTCTTTTGTCTGTTCAAGTGCATAGTTATTCAGGAAGATACGCGGCAAGCACAGGCACAATATCTTTTACAAAATCTTGCAGTCTCTTTTCCGCATCTTCTGGTGATTCATTTTGCCCTACAGGTGCAATAACCCGAACCAAAGCCCCGTCAGTCCGCTGCTGTGTTAAGGCATCCCAGAAGTTATACCACTTCATCTCAAATGCGTTGGTCAAAATACGCCCCCGCATAGGAAACCAGAAATATGATATCTGGCGGAAAGAGCCTTTTTGAATTAGAGCACGATTAACAACCATATCTCCTTTTTGACCATCTAAAGGAACAGATGCTTTTCCATTCTGGCTGAACACCCAGCCTCCGCCACGCAGACAGGTCTCTGGAGAGTGGATAGATTCGCCTTTTCTCTGGCTCTCGTAATAGGCAACATAAAAATTTATCATTGCACCCTTTTCATCATGATAGTCAACCATTATGTAATCGCTGAAATCAAGGGCATTGATAAACTCTTCTTCCATCGGCTGCCTGATTCCCTCCCATCTGCCAATCTGCATGGGAAATGTGTCAAATTTTTTATTTATTGGAACAGCTTCTCTAAACTCAATGCCATTAGATAAAATAAGCGTAAGAGCCAAAAGTGCAGCCGACACTATAAATTGAGGCTGCTTTAAAAGGGCAGGGGAGTTTGTAATTATATTATTATCAGTTGATGTAGATGCAAGCAGAGGCGGAGCTGTTAATTGTTGAGACTCATCAGCTTTATTTGAATCATTTTTTTCTGGAAAGAGCTTTGAAAGCACCAGCATCTCAATTCCAAGAAATATAAATGCAGCCATAAAGATCAACCACCCCTCAAAATCGTGAAAAAAACCCTCAACCGCTTTTGAGCCAAAACGTTCTGAAAGAATGCCTGTCAATGCTATTCTTAAGCTGTTTGTAAAAATGGTGATTGGAATGGTGGAGAGGACAAGCAAAACCTTTTTCCACCAGCAAGAGCGGAAAAAATAAGCCATCAAAATGCCCAAAATAATCAGAGGAAACAGATACCGAAGCCCGGAGCAGGCATCAACCACCTGAAGCTGCGTAAATCCAAGATCAATAATATTGCCGTCTTGATACGCAGACATTCCCCATGCACGCATCATGATAACGCCGATTTTAGTGGAGATGAGTTTAAGCTCAAGTGTAATTCGGTTGTTGACAAAAGAAGGAAAGGGAAACATCGTGATTATGAAACAGAGAGGGAAAAGAACTATTTTCAGCTTGTTCCATCCTGTCAACATCCAGCAAATGCCAACTAAGACGAGCCAGAAAGAGATATAAAGAGAGTAATATTCTCCTCCTAACTCTCCAATCCAGAAAAAAATCATACCAGAAATTAGGACGAAAAATCCGTACCATGAAGGTTCGGAAGGTAATGAAAGGAATTTTTCCCGATTTTCCCATAAAATATATAAAACAATAAAAGGGATAAGAATGCAGTAATTGTTGTTATCGTTTTGCCATTGAGTGAGAAGATATGAAAAAGCTGAGAAATATAATATCAACAGCAAGATGGTAAAAATTAAAATCATTACCAGATAAGGCATTAAATTAATTAGTTTTGTTCTCAAACATTTATCCTATGTTTAGATTATTTTATAAAACTTCGTTCAAGATTTAGCCATCTGCCGCAATTTTGCAATGAGAATCCACCATAAAAAAATGGGCGTTGATTTCATATTTCTTTCCCACAATCTCTTAGGTTCTTTCAAAAATCGAGGCAGCCATTCCAAGCCTATTTTAATCCAAAATGGAGACGATCTCTTTTTAGTTCCTGCATAAAAATCAAAAACAGCACCAATAGCTCCAATAAAGGGGGCATTCAGTTTGTTTCTGTTCTCATATATCCATTTTTCCTGTTTGGGGGCAGTCATACCAACCCAGAGTATATCAGGTTCTGCCTCATTCACTGCTTGCACCATTTTTTCATTGTCTTTTGTAGAAAACTCATTTTTAAATGGTGGCGAATACGTACCGCACACTTTGATATTGGGATACTCTTTTTTCAATCTTTCTGAAATAAGCTCAAGCACTTTTTGACTTGACCCAAGAAAAAAATATCTTATATATCCAATAGTTTCAGCTTTTTTATTACATTCTCTGAAAAAATCACTTCCTGCTACTTTATTATTTAAAGGTAAATTTAAAAATTTTGCGGCAAAAATTATTCCTGTACCGTCAGGTAAAAGAATATCAGCAGCTTTAAGAGCCTTCATAAACAGAGGATCCTTTGAGGCAATCACGAGTGAATGAGGGTTAGCACATGCCATATAAGACGATCTTTTATTAGAACCAATTGAATCAAATGTAATATCAATATCTGCTAAACATCCCCTACGACTGATAAAATAATCGAATAAATTAACTGTATTCATTTCAATAATTCTCAAGTATTTAATAAAGCCTGATATGTTTCATCCAATTTTATAATATTTAAATCAAGATTATAACTGTTTTCTATCGTTTTTCTTGCATTTAATCCCATTCTGGTTCTTAATTCCTCATCCTTTATTAATCTTTCAATTCGTTCAGACATCGCATCAAGGTCGCCTGGCTGAATCAAGAAACCTGTTTCATTGTCAACAACAAGTTCTGGAATCCCACCTACATTTGTGGAAATAACGGGAAGTCCATAGGACATGGCTTCCAGAATTGACATTGGCATACCTTCTCCGTATGAGGGGAGGATATAAACGTCAGAGATATTGAAGAAGATTTCTTTCTCATTAGAATCTAACCATCCATGGTATTTCACAATGTCCTGCAACTCCAAATCACTTACAGCCTGAATAATTTTTTTGTTTTCACCCACACCCCCTACATTTAAAATTATTTTGTAACCCATATTCGTTATTTGTTTTACAACCTTTATTAAATCAAAGATCCCCTTTTTCTCTTCAATTGCACCTAAAAATAGAAATTTTATTTCGGATTGATCAGAGTAGTTTGTATGATGCAATTTAGGGATTGCAACTGAATTCTTTAACACCAGGATGTTGGCACATGGTGCTATTTTGAGCAATGCTTTTTTCCAACTTTCTGACAAACAAATAACAAGATCACTTTTTTCATAAAGGAATTGAATTCTTTTTTTTAAGAACAATGGCAGCTTTGAAAAATTTTCAATAATATGGCCTGCGTGGTGGTGAAAAATAATTTTGCAATTGAAAAATTTGACACATTTAAAAAATATATATTTTCGCAAGGAGCTTATATAGTCACTGCCATGAATATGAACGATATCAACTTTATTAAAAATAAGATACAAGAGTGTATTTATAAGTCCAATAACGGCAACAAAAAATTTAAATATTTTGTTGCCGTCTTTATGAGAACTTATTAACAATATTCTATACTTATCTGAAAGGGTTGTGTTTAAATATCCCCTTAAGACAGATGAGATACCACCTTTTACCGTAATTGAAGGTGCAATATATAAAATAGTTTTCAATATGTGGATTCCTTTGGCAAAATTGTAGTACTATAGAAGAAGTTTTTCATAGCTTAAAATCATTTTATCTTTGGCAAAATTGGAAGTAACTGTATTCCTTGCATTATCCCCTAATACACCAAGTTCTGATTTGTTTAATAATTTATCAATTGCTTTTGCCAAGGCATTAACGTCACCAGCAGGATAAAGATAACCGTTTTTACCATCAACGATCTGTTCTGAGGCTCCTCCGATATCTGATGCGATAACCGGTTTAGCCATTGCCATTGATTCAAGAATTGCAATGGAAAATGTTTCGACAGCGATAGAAGAAATGACCATCAGATCGCATAAACTAATAAATGGACGGACATCTTTTTGGAACCCGGTTATAGAAATACATTCCTCAATCCCAAGCATTCGAGCTTTTTGTTCAATCTTGAGCCTTTCGGGTCCATCTCCTATTATAACCAATTTTATCTTTTTATTTTTATCAATAAGAATTTTACATGATTCCAAAAGATCTGTATGCCGCTTTTCAGGCCTGAGGACTGCACAGATACCAATTACAAAAACATCTTCCCTAATTCCAAACTGTACTTTGAGGTTGGATTGTTCCTGACTATCAATATGTTTTGGGTTAAAAAAATCAATATCAATACCATTGTGTATAACGTGGCTTATTAGCTTCCTGATTCGATATTTTTTCACCCAGTATTGCAATTGATTCTCACAAACAAAAACGACAAGGTTGCTTTTATTAATAATATGCCTGTAAATCATCTTTATAATAATTTCGTTGTATATAGTTGGCATTATTGTTTGATGTAGGATTGGGATAATTTGAAACTTCATTCCCCAAAATAATCTTACCAGATGGGCATAAAAAGCAGGGTAAGGATCTACACAAATGAGCTTTTTCGGCTTTAATAATTCAATGTGTTTTTTTAAACGAAATAGAACATTAAAATCAAATTTACTCATTTTATTACAGGATTCATAACTCGTTAATGAGTTCAAATCAATTTTTTCAAGCAAAATATCAGCTTTTTCAAGATAGTTCAGGCTTATTTCAAACTTATTTCTACTTAATCCATTTATGATATCTATGGTCTGCTTTTCCGCCCCACCGATTTTTAAAGAACTCATAATGAAAAGAATCTTTGTTTTCATCAAAATAAATTCCCGATTAGATCAATATACTTATTTATAAGGTGTGAAGAGTGATTTTTTGAAAAGTATTCCAATATACTATCACTATTATGCTCTTTTCTATTAATCATTGTGTTTAACGCTTCCGCTATCTGTTTTTCTGATTTCACAATTATTCCCAAATTATTATCTTTAATCAAATTATCTGGATCAACAAATGAAATTACGGGAGTTCCGCGTCTCCATGCTTGAAGAAAAGTATTGGGAAAGCCCTCATACTCTGAAGTATTGATAAAAATTTTGCATTTATTAAAATAGGTTTCCGTTTCATCTAAAGGTCTAAAACCAAGAAACGTAATGTTATTAACATAATCACATCTGTTTTTAATATCCGTATAAAGAGAAGGTGAATGAGGATCCTTTCCTCCTATCATTATAAAATTTTCTTCTGGAAATTTTTGTGCCAGATTTATGAAATAGTGAGGTCTTTTCCAAGTTCGGAGAGTCGCGACCCATAAAATACACTGCTTTTGCTCATCAGGTATTTTCACCAATGGCTCAAGAGAAATATTTCTTATGAGTTCTCCGTTAATACCAAAATTTTGTTTTAGCAGCTTTTTTTGCAAGAGGGATTGCACAATAACTTTATCGCAATGTCTCAAACCGTAATGGTACAGAAAAACATCTCGTCTTGTTCTGATAATATGCTTTCCTGGCATAAAATCTGTATCATGAGCTCCCGCATAAATGGCTTTCTTTCCATAAATTCTGCAAAAGTAGGCTACAATTCCTAAAATAAAGCCTGCTGATCTTACATAATAGACATCTGCGTCAGCCTTCTTCAGAGCCTTCCAGATTTTATAGAGTCTGGGATATAAAAATCTTACAACTGGTATCCCTTGATCTTCTCTAAAAGATTTATAAAGCTGTATATTATCGATAGTTTCTAATTCATCCTGACCGCAATCTTGAGTTATATATTGAACTATATAACCTTTTTGAGCCAATCCTTTACCAATGTAGAGCTGCTGAAGTTCTGCACCACCGATAGTGTCATTTCCATTTTTGTAAAAGAGTGCATAAATATTTTGAGATACAAAACATATTTTCATATGAATAATCTGAGCCTAAATTCTAAAATAGTCAAATTTTTATATTAAATTAAATGTCACTATCTATGAAGTAAAATAGTTTAATTTTTCTTTAACGTTAGCACTATTAAAAAAATATCCCATACAAATAGGCAGCCATAATGTTAAATTCCATTCGCAGCAATGAAAATATGCATCTATAAGCATTGCGATCAAACTGCCCAGAAAACCTATAGCAATATTTCTAAACTCATTGGATTTACCTTTTTGTATATAGTTAATATATCCTTTAATGGAAAAAACAATTACAGATAAAAATGATAAAAATCCAAATACTCCATATTCAACAAGAACCTGTATGAAAGTATTATGTGCTTCAATTTTCATTGAACTACCATATTGTATTACATTTTCGTAGAACCCTCCATAACCCCACCCAATCAATGGTTTGTCCATAAACATTTTAATACCTATTCCAACAAACGCACTCCTTGAAGATGCTGAAGAATCTTTACCTAAAAAAAATGTTGTATATTCTGGCGGTAAAAGAATTACAGCTCCTTTATAAAAAGCTATAGCTAAAATAAAAGATAGAAGAAAAACAAGTGCTAATTTTGTCTTTTTTGATAAAATTAACATTGAAAAAATAGAAGTACATATACCCAATACTGCGGCTCTTGAAAAGGATAAGACAAGTCCAATCATCCCTGTAATCGAAAAGAGCAAAAAGAGTTTTTTTCTCTTGGTGTTTAGAAGAAATGTAAGAATCAATGGGAGTCCAAGGCAGAAAACAAAACCAACTTGAGTCGCCATTCCAATTAGACCATATCCCCTTTTTATATTATCTACTACAGAAGTTTCTGTTACTGAAATTATATAAAATTGTTCGCCTCCAATAAATTGTAATATTGAAAAGATACTGTTCAAAAGAATCCAACCTATTATAATATATGTAAAAAAAAGGAGCGGTTTATTAAGTGAGGTGTTGTTAACCATTTCTATCTGGCTGAATGAAAAAACACAAAGGCTTGAAATTACAATTGGAATAAATGCAGAACGGATTTCCCAAAGAGATATATTATGTAATAGGCATAATAAAATTATTAAACAAGAATACAGGAGAACCGGCCAGATACTTTTTACAATAGTAAAAGATGTTCTCATTAAAACGATAGGACCCAAAAAAATCACAAATACAGTTGTTAACGGTAAATTGGGAATATTAAATATACTGTAAAACAGTGGAAGTATAAAATATACCGAGATAAGAAGGTGTGGAATATATTGCTGAAAAAAAAAGGAAAAATATAGTAACACCATAAAACCAATGGCTGCTACCATGCAAGGGACAGGATATTGTACAAACACTTCAATCATTTTGCAGCATTTCCTCAATTGTTAGAGAATAAACACCTTGTTGCAGATTTGATATTTTAACTGAATATTTTCGATAAATTTCAACAATACCCTGTTTGTCAATAGTAATACGTTTGATTAAAAAAGGTATATTTAAAAGAATACTCCCTCTTATAGAATTAGGCACATATATTTTTATGATATGATTCTGATTCGTTATAAAATAATCTAAAAGTTTAATTTTATGATAAGCTCTAAGATAGATTGCCAAATCGTCTGTAAAACACCAATCAACACCAATATTCTTTCCCGCCATTAAGATGTTCTGTAAAGTAGCATTTCTAAAATTAGGGTATCTTATAAGCACTTTATTTACAAATTCAAAGCGTCCCCATTTCATGGTTATTTTTGTCTTCTTTATTTCCTTTATAATCTCTTTGAAATGCAATGGAAACAAAACAGGTAATGCACACATGAATAAAAATAAGAACAAATATTTGTATTTGTTGTTTTTAGGCAATACCCCATAAACATAAGGTCCATGTACCATCATGTGGATAGGAATTCCGTTATCAAGAAAACTATTCCATATTGACGCATCCGAATAGTTAATTCTATCATTACCCAAATGCCAAGTTTCAATAAGATGTAACAAATTATTATCGTCAATATATCCTAATGGGTGAACCTCAAGGCTTTTTCTATAATTTTGAGAACTATCAATTATGTAATCAAAGTATTTTGAACAGATATGTTTTGTTATTCCGTTATTATAGCCCCAAGAAGGAGGAACAAAGCCTTTTGGATGCTTAGAAAATTGCAGTTCAATAAAACGAATATTATCTAAAAGATGCTGTTCTGTCTCATTTCTATCTAACGAATTGAATTCATAGGGTGTTATTGTTCTATCTTTAAGATAACTACCCTCATTAAGATGAGTCTTTCCGTGGGCATTTATATTAATCTTCATTTTATTTGACAGAATTTTCATATATTCTAAAGATTTTGGCACCACATCTGCAATGTCTTTTAGAAATCCATTACTATCGAATATTTTTGAAGAGACCATAAAATCCATTTTTGCCCCGCTTATTGTGGAACAAGATATCATATTCTTTATCTCTTCAAGTCTTTTATCATCATCTACTCCAGACTGAATATACTGTTGAGAGGTTATAGGGTAATCATCAATACGAATTGATACATAAGGAAATGGGGAGAGATGAACAATTTTACGACTAAAAAATATAAAATTTCTTAAAATCTTAAAAAATACGGGAAATGTTGGGACACCTAATTGCCATATATCAATACTTATACAATACTTATTATTTTTATTTGATAGAAAACACGCTCCTGTTTTGTTATCGATAATCAAAGGTAGTGAAGAACTTGTTTTAATAGAACATGTTCGATTAGATACAATATTATTAAGCCAAATCTTCTCGGGGCAGTTAAACATGAGATCATCATTTCTGCATCGCGTGCACTTGACCCTTCCTTTTTTTCTATATTTGTCAATTCCATCAACACCAAATAAATTTTTAAACTTCTGCCCAAAAATTTTAGGATAATTATCAAATAACAAAATCTGTTTTAAAGGTTGCTTTTGAACTATGTCGCAGCACCATTCCTCATAATCTTCGTTAAAATCAAGATAACTTATCAAAAGATGTGTAATATCATGATAATTATCTCTTTGCTCATTGAACTCTATATATTCAAACTCAAATTTCCAAAGCAATGATAGCTGGCGAATTAATTGAATCAGTTCTATGGACGAAGGATTTTTATCCTGGCACAATAAAATAATTTTGGTTGAATTAATATTCATCGTTATCGTAATAAATTGTAAAGTTTTTTAAATAAGGATGTCTGCCATATCTTCGCTTTTATTTTTTTTTTCTGTTCATGCAAAAATTGGCTTCTTCTAAAAAAAGAATAAGCTTTAACACTATTGCATGCAGTTATATGGCTCTTAGGAAATACATCAGGAGAATATCTATACTTGTATGTTTGATCACCACTTGAAAAATCAATGTATTGATAGCCATTATCAATGGCCCAGTTAAACATATAATAATAAAATATCTTGCCAAGATCAAATGTGCCTATTGAATAATCAAACCCTACAACATTAATAAACACTGTTTGGTCTATGAGATAAGCACTTAGACCTCCAACTATCTTATCATCACATTTTAACAAAAAAACTTTAGACGCACCTCTAAATGCAAGCTCTTTATAGCATTCACGTGCAGCCAAATGACTTTTTTCTGGATTGCCGCCCCATTTAAGTGAATTTAGAAAAAATAATCTTTTCATTGCCCATTCAAGATTTGATAAATTACTACAAACTAAAAAATCTACTTCATACATTCTTAATAATTTTCTTGTTTGATTACCAATGCTCTGTCTCATTTTTTTACTAATACGATAAAGATATTTATCATAATTAGTTCCAATGTTAATGATTAGACGATTTGTAAATTTTTCGTCTTCAACATTATACCATTTTTCTTTTAAAGAAAGAATTATTGCCTCTTTGGCTATAGATGGCTCAGAAATTTTAAAATCCAGAACTATATTTTTATATTTTGACTCAATAAAATTTATAACTATTTGAATAACATCAGAAACCATATTATTATTAACGATAAAATCAGGATATATTGATGACTCCTGCCCAATCAATCTAAATGTATGAATATTCTTAAATACAAAATTATGAGCACAAGTAAGTGGTGCAATACCTATTAATTTACCATTTTTAAGTCTAACTATTACAATATACATCAAATGCTGCTGTTTTGTGCTTTCAATCCATTTGAATATCCACTCCCATCTTTGATAAGGCGTTTTATTAATACTTTTCTCCCACAAACAATTCCATTCATCTCTAATACGAATTAAATCATTCATAGTTTGTATTGTTTCTATATTGTATTCAGCCATTAATAATTTCCTCATACAGCTCAACTGTTTTTGCAGCCCCTTGTTTAACATCAAATTGAGCTGCCTTTGCAATACAGAATTTTTTCATTTTTATAAGCAATTCTTTGTTTGATAGTAATTGCAAAGCTTTTTCAGCTAATGCATAACTATCTTTAGGAGGAACTAAAAAGCCTGTAACTCCGTTTTGAATTACCTCTGGAATGCCACCGACATTGGTTGCAACAACGGGTTTTCCAGAAGCAATGGACTCCAATGACACAAGAGGAAGTCCTTCAGTAAACGATGGTAAAAAAGAGAATTCTGAAATAGACATTATTTGCTCAACATCGTTTCTTACGCCACAGAACACAACATTTTTTTCAATATTCAGTTGGGCACATAACTGTTTCAAACTATTTGTCAAAGGACCTCCTCCGATAATCAGAAGTTTGAAGTTATCGTATTTTTTAGTTATAATAGGTATAGCTTCTATCAAATATTCCAACCCTTTTTCAGGACGGGCTTGGGAAACTACAGAAGCAACGCGGTCTCCCTCTTTAAGACCAAATTCATTGTAAATTACATTGAAGTCAAATTTAGGAGAGAATCTCTTAAGGTTAATTCCACGATAAATCTGTTTGATTTTGCTGTCAGGTAAATAATACATAAGCATTTCTTTTTTTAAACCTTTTGAAACAGCAATTATTCTTTTTGCCAACAATCCTGTGCAAAAGATAATTGAACATACTCTTTTAAAAAAAGAGACCTTGCAGTAAAATGGACCATACTCATTGAAAGAACCTCTTGTCCACACAGTATTATGTATCCCCGCCAAATGAGATGCTACAATAGCATTAAATCCTGTATTTCCAAATACAACATTGACAATTGCTGGGTCTAACTTTTTTACCAAAGTTCTGAATGATTTTATAAACTGAAAATCAATACGCCCCTTTACATTTGGTAAAATAATAATTTCCGCATTAATTTGGTTGTAAAGGTATTCAAGTTGAGGGGTAATTTCACGGTCAAAAATAAAAACTGTTTTATATCCTTTATTGTTTAATTGGCGTGTTAATTCAAAATAATATTCTTCAATAGAACCTTTTTTTTTAGGAGAACCGCCAAATATATGTATAATTATTTTTTTCATAATATTGATCTCAATCTAACTGTATTTTTGTTTTATTTTTTTCATAATAACTGCAACATCTTGATACTGAATAACTCCCAGTAAATAGAGTGCACCAATGTAAAAAAAAGGTACTGTCATTAAAAGTAAAATGATATGCCATTCTTTAAAAAGCCATAAGTATAAAACCATAACAACGCCGGCTATTATTGATTGTAAAAAAGGTTTTCCTACATGAATAGGATAACGCTTTTTAATGAAATAATAGGAAACACTTAGAATCATTAATTCTGTAATCAGTGTAGAACACGCTGCACCCAAGATGCCAAATTGAGGAATAAACAAATAATTCATAGCTGCGTTTAACATAGCAGATACCAGCATGATCACCATAAATAAATTTTGCCTGTTGATTGCCAACAGAGTATTTCCAAACAACCTGCTTATTAGAAGAAACAGTGAAGAAGAAGCCAGTATTTTCAGAGCAATATGACCATTTACATATTCAACGCCAAAAAGTAGAATAATCAGTTTAGAGCTTAACATTATCATTATAACAACAACCGGAATAACAGCATAAATCAATATTGTTGTCGATGTTGCCAAGACCTTTGATATCTCCTCGTCACTCTTGCTTGCCTTTTCGCAAATAAGTGGATATAAAGCCGTGGTAAAAAAATTCCCAAAAATAATGATTAATCCAACCAATTTGTAAGCTGCATTATACTCTCCGGTTAAAACACTGCCGTGGTATAATTGAATAAATATTGTATCTAAATTAGTATTAATTCTGGATGCACCGTTGCTTAATCCCACCGGCCATGAATAAATAAATAATTCTTTAAAAAATACTTTATCAAACACAAAATTAAATTTAACAAATTTTTTTTTTAAAATTATCCAGCCCAAAACACTGGCAATCAATAGAGAAATAACTTGAGAAAAGGGAACGATTAACATAGACCTAAAGCAATAGTAGCCTACAAAAATAAAAAGGACATAAAGAAGTTTTTCCACAATTTCACAAAGGCTCTGGTATTCCATTTTTTGATGAGCATTAAATACCCAATAGACACTGCATATATTGGAAAAAATCATCAGCCCATAAGCCATTATCAGCAGATTAAGCGTCTTTGTAAAATCCGAAAAAAATACTATTAGCATTAAAACAGCATAGGCAATAACAGAAAGCGTCCCTCTTGCTGCCAAGTATGTAGTAATGTAATTACCTGAATTTTGTTTATCCTGTGCGATTTTACGAATAGCAATAGCAGTAATGCCAAAATCTGTTCCCATCATCAGATAGCCAACCAAGACGAGTGAAAATGAAAGTTCTCCATAGCCATTGGGACCAAAAGTCCGAGCAATAAATACACCAGTAATCAGTGAAAGAGCTTGGACACTTATTCCAGATAAAGCATTGAAAAATGTATTTTTAGCAACAATCATTCCCGAATTTTTTTTATTTTTATTCAATAAAATCTACCCAGCTTCCTTTGAATTTACCCGAACATTGCATAAAAACATCCTAAGTAGGATGATGTTATAATATCACTATTCAAGCATAGATAATTTTAATACAATGTGATTGACAAAACTGTTTAGGTAATTTTAACGCATTTTTCAGACAGAGCCTAACTCTACTACACTCTCTGCCTGAGGCAAAAGGGACAAACCAAAAATGACCAAAGCCCCCACAACCCACTAAATAAAATATACCCGACTTAAATGTAAATGAGGCTCGATAGCTGACACAGGATTATACATCTAATTCAGAATTACTTTGATTCATTGAAAAGTCCCATTTACCTTATTTAAAACATAAACCTAATGCAACTCTAATGCTCCAATATCTGGTGCATTACCTTTATAGCCATCATTGAAGTTAGGAATATAAACCCCTTTATCTAAGGCCATACTTCCTGGAGAAAGTTTATAATTCAAATTATCATCAATGGACTGGAATTCTGGTACACCTTTTATTCCATTTTGTTCTATATTGTGTAACAACGGAATTTGCCCACTGCAAAAATCAAAGTCATAATCTCCGAGACTTTCTGTTGGTTTTCTATCAACAATAGCACTGTCTGAATACAGAATATTATTCCTACTCATAATATTTAGGATGGATGGCCCATGTCCAAGCCCTACGTTGCATCCGGTTTTATCTTGCCCAAGTGGTGGTTGAAGAATTGTATTGTGAAATACATAGATTATCCCACCACCTTGGTCTGCTGTTGTTTTTAGAAAACCTCCGCTTCCCCATTTACTTGATTTTTGGGCATAGCCTGAAATATTCCGCCAAATGTAAAGAGGACCTATGGCAGTTGGCGCACATGCTATTTTTACAAAGGTTTTATCAATTTTATTGTCCCAAATTCGTACGTTTCTATTTGCCCCCTCTGATTCAATACCATCATCCCAGCAATTAGCAATTGAGTTGCCATATATATCAGAATCACTGTTTGGAAATCCTTTTTTACTGAAATTCTCTCCTCCTCCGATAGCATCATTAAAATAATGACTATCATCAGAATATATTTTATTATAACGAATTACATGATTACCTTTAGAATCAATAAAACTTATTCCTTGTGGCCCCCTTGGGTGAGATGATTTATATTTTTCAAAATACTCATCCCAATTATTAGAATCCGATCTGGGATGATGAATCTGATTGTTTTGAATTATTATTCGATATAAATCATCAGATTGAGAAAAAATACCAGAATTCATATTTTCTCCCCACCCAGTTTTAACATCTTCAATTGTCCCCCAGTCGCTTATGTCGCAATTTTCAATAACAACATCATTGCATGCCCACAATTTAATTGCATGAGTCTTTGCACCCTTAAGAATAATATTTCTGAGAATAACATAACTCGCCCCAATTATAGCAGAATGCTCATAAATCCCATTAACATCAACTGTTATCTGTTTTCCGGGGGGAGATGTATACAAAACATAACCCTCTGGAAAACCCGATTCAGTGATGTTCAAAGGTTCATTTTGATCATTAGTTAATTCAATTGTCTTGGAAACTTGAAAATTTTCATTCCAAGTTTTTGCTTGAGTTTCCTTTTCTACGCCTGTATTTGAAATCAATTTGATTTTGTATTCCGTATTTGAATTCAGATTCACTATGCTGCCTCTGAATTCCATGTTTCGTTTATCAAACCATGGGTCAAGAGCTTTTCTCCACTCCGCTTCATCTTTTTCTTTGTAATAGAGTGATGCAGTGTTGGCACTTTGCTCACTTGGAGTCCAATAGATGCTTAAACAGTTGAATGTTGGAATTACACGCAATACATTTTCAGTATTAACCGTCGTTATATTGTCGTACGGGTATTTTTCTAACTTTGTCAACGATACAGATTTTAATGTGAGTTTTATTGAAAGTGAGCTTTTAGTTCCTTTTTCTAAAAGGACGTCACCCTTTCCTGCATTAGAGTCAACGGTAAATACACTCCAAATTTTTTGCCATGTACCAATTTTGAATAGCTGACTTTTGCTTGTATCATAATTTTTATACGTTCCATCAACATTTAAAATAGAGAGAGTTAAATATGGTGGAAAGTTTTTATCTGAAACACTCTCTACATTTATCCATGCTTCAAGCATATATCGTGCCCCAGGTTCAATTTTTGAATCAGAAAGTTTAATAGCTCCATAATGCCAATTATCAGCTTGTGTACCAGATACAAGGATACCAGTTTCCTTAGTTGAAACAGCTAAAGTAATTCCTGAATTTGCACCCCAGCCATCAAGGCTTCCGTTATCGCCAGAATTTTTAATCAGATTGGAATTTATAATTTCTGTTTTTTCAGAATCCTGAGGCAGAGTTTCGACTGCGGAAGCCTTGTTTGCTCCCTCAGCCGAAACTTTAGGGTCAGTCTTGATATTACTGGCATTGGATGTTGTAGAAGGTTTAATCAAACCATCAGTTGAGACGTTAAGTAATGTCTCAGCATTGGCAGCTAAAGCATTGTAAAATACAAACTGTAATCCGCAAATCAATGCAAATATTATCCACAGAACCAAACCGTTTTTTTTCTTAAAAGTTGTGTCTGTTCCCTTATCTTCTTTTGTTAAAAAGTTATATTGATTGCTTTCTTCTACAACTATTTGTTGTAATGTATTCATGATACCCTCCTCACTTATTTCGATAAAAATAGAACCGTATTGCATCCAAAAAACTTTATATAAATCTTTTTAAGATGCTTTTACCTTTAGACTCATTTCATAAGCTTGATACATAAAAACCGACAATCTTGCAATATTCCTCAAAAAAATGTTTCACTTTACACCAACTAAGAAGCAATAAAGACTCTTTATGTTGCACATAGCTTCTTCCTCGAAAATTCAATTGATATTCCTTATTGCAAAAGACCCTTTTAGCAATAATACTAATCCGCTTCATGTGGTAAGGTGCACTGACAAATATTGCAGAGGTGTATCTTTCTCTTTCCATCATTTTTTTTGTTTCTAATATCTCAACATGTGTGTTTTCATAGTAATCAGGATATATCTTTCGATCAAAACAAATCTCATTATATGGGCTTTCTTTTATTTTTCCGTCAATGCTTGTAAGCAGCTTGTTAAGTGCTGGGATAAAAAGTATATTTGCATACCCTTCTTCCAAAAGCTGCAACGCTTCTCTTCGTCTTTCCTGATAATCTGGACCAATGAACAGAACAATAACATCAGAATCATTAGGTACATCACAATAATCAATATTAGTAATCGCTACAACAGAAGAAGAAACAAGAATAATTAAAAGTGACATTATGGAAAACATATGTTTTCCATTTTTTGATTTTTCTGGTGCTATATTTACATTTATGACTGTCTTAATTTCCCTCAAAGCCGTCAGTTCTATCTTTTTCCCTAACAAACCAATTATAAGTCTCTTCAATTCCACCTTTCAAAGGAATCTTTGCTTTCCAGCCAAGAGTTTCAAGTCGTGAAATATCTAACAACTTTTGCGGAGTTCCATCAGGCTTTGAAGTATCGAACCTCAAATTTCCATTATATCCAACAACATTTTTTATAGTCTCCGCAATCTCTTTGATAGTGCAATCAACACCAGTGCCAACATTAACAAAACAGGGTTTGGGATAATTTAGAAAATGGTCATCAATTACTGAATCATCAAGGTTCATAATAAAAACTGATGCATCTGCCATATCATCGACATGGAGAAATTCTCTTTTCGGAGAGCCTGTCCCCCAGACAACTACTTCTGACGCATTCCCAATTTTTGCATCATGAAATTTTCTTATAAGAGCCGGAATAACATGAGATGTCTCTAAATTAAAATTGTCATTTGGTCCATAGAGATTTGTAGGCATAACAGCTATAAATCTTGTTCCATATTGCCTGTTGTAAGATTCGCACATCTTGATTCCTGCAATCTTTGCAATAGCATAAGGTTCATTTGTCGGCTCAAGAATACCTGTAAGAAGATGCTCCTCTTTCATAGGCTGGGGTGCGTGTTTGGGATATATGCAGGATGAGCCAAGAAAGAGTAAACGTTTGACTTTATTTATATATGCTGAGTGGATAATGTTCGTTTGAATAGTAAGGTTGTCATGTATAAATTCTGCTGGAAATGTGTTGTTTGCATAAATTCCACCAACTTTTGCAGCAGCAAGAAAAACATAATCAGGCTTATGTTCTTCAAAAAAACGGTTTACTTGATTTTGATTAGTCAGATCAATCTGAACAAGGATTAAATCTTGAGGCATATTTTCCGATTTTGGGATAAGATTGAACATTTCAGCTTTAGGTGAACGAGAGTTAAAACTTCCCAAAAGGTTGTTGAAGCCCTTTTTCAAGAGATTCCTGATAATTGCACTTCCAACCATTCCGCCTGCACCTGCTATGAATATTTTGCTGTTTTTATTCATTGTAGTTATACACCTGAAATCCTGCGTCCTTGTTTAAGTAAGAATTAATAATGTTTGATGATTAAGCAGCTATTTTCTTTAATGAGCCTGTTCGTCTAATTCAGTCAGTAAATGCAGCGGAATGTCAATTGTCTCGTTATTTAATATCCTTCTGACTGACGTAACGTCAATATTGGCTATTTGTGCAATAATCTCTTCAGACAGCCCTTTTTTTGCTGCATTTTGGACCATGGAAACCATCATTTTATATCCGCCTTTCTGGATGCCTTTTTGCATGCCTTCTTGTCTCAATTTTTCTGCGGTTGACATAGCCATTTCTCCTCCTTTTTCTGTAATAAGACTAATTGAGCTGACAACTATATCGGTTTGTATTTCTGTAGCCTGCAAGATATAGTTTATTATTGATTCCAAAAATTTCAACCCTTGCTCTTGTTGAAAAAAAGAGCTGCCGATTTCTAAATATTGGCTTAAATGTTGTTCAAGTGCTTCCTGATTAAAGATATTTTTCATCATCAAAAGAGCTATCCTCAATGATGCTAATGTGAATATGCTCTCTTTAATCGCCTCGTTTGAATAAGCAGACAAATCTATAAAAACATACTCAAAATCAGGAATAAAAGGTTTAATTGTCTTTGGAAGGTCTTTGAATCTTGAGCTTAACACTCCATGATTCCATCTATCCTTACCATGATAAAACACAATAGGGATAACCGGCATTCTTGGCCGTTTTTGCTTGATGCTGTTTTCCCAAAGATTGCTCATATAGCGAAGCAGTTGAAATGGTAAATTATTGTCTGGTGAACTTTTATGCTCAAACAGCAATGCTATTTTTAGCTTTGTTCCCTGAAACTTGCAAGAATATACTGTATCTGAAAAGTGCTCTGTCAAAGAGTCATCAATATATGAGCCTTTTTCAAGTGTAAGTGTAGAGTAGTCAATCCCCTG
Organism: uncultured Desulfobacterales bacterium; assembly: GCA_964425195.1. Lineage (GTDB taxonomy): Bacteria > Desulfobacterota > Desulfobacteria > Desulfobacterales > Desulfobacteraceae > Desulfamplus. The sequence continues at coordinate 199,368 of CAYRLG010000001.1, read as the reverse complement.
AACTACTTCGGAAGGAAGGGTATGCTTAATAAAATCAATAGCATGTTCACGGATTGAAAAAGTCTTTTTGAAAAATAGATCGTGATGTCCCATTTACTGTGCCCTTTAGTCTGACGATAGTTTTGACATTTTTGTTTGTATATTCTCTTGGTTGTTTTAAGTTATTACCAATAATATATTGATATTCCTATTCATTGTAGTTGTACACCTGAAAACCTGCATTTTGACAAAATGCGTCTTTTTTTGCCTCTTCAAGGTCTGAACTTACCATTTCCGAGACAAGCTGTTCAAATGATATTTTAGGCTGCCATCCAAGATTTATTTTTGCCTTTGATGGGTCACCAAGAAGGGTTTCTACCTCTGTGGGACGGAAATACCTTGGATCAACTGCAACAATGGTCTTTCCATTTTCAAGATTGATTCCTTTTTCATTCACCCCCTCACCTTCCCATTTGATGCTGATTCCAAGTTCTTTTGCAGAGAGTTCAACAAATTCTCTTACAGAATGCTGCTCGCCGGTTGCAATAACATAATCATCAGGAGTTTCCTGCTGGAGCATGAGCCACTGCATCTCAACATAATCTTTGGCATGTCCCCAGTCACGAAGTGCGTTCATATTTCCAAGATAGAGACATTCTTGCATTCCAAGATGGATACGGCATAAAGCTCTTGTGATTTTTCGTGTTACAAAGGTCTCTCCTCTTAAAGGAGATTCGTGATTAAACAGAATACCGTTACAGGCATATATTCTGTATGCTTCCCGATAATTTACTGTTATCCAGTAGGCATAGAGTTTTGCACAGGCATAAGGCGAACGGGGATAAAAAGGAGTCTTTTCTGTCTGTGGAATCTCTTGAACCTTGCCGAACAACTCTGATGTTGATGCTTGATAAAACCTTGTTTTTTTCTCAAGCCCAAGAAGCCTTATACCTTCAAGAAGTCTCATTGTGCCAAGTGCATCTGTATCTGCCGTGTATTCAGGAGATTCAAAAGAGACTTGAACATGGCTCTGTGCAGCAAGGTTATAAACTTCGTCTGGTTGAACTTGCTGAAGTATTCTTATTAAATTGGTTGAATCTGTAAGGTCTCCATAGTGAAGAACAAAGTTTCTTTTTGTTTCATGCGGGTCTTGATAAAGATGGTCGATGCGATCTGTGTTAAACAGGGATGCACGCCTCTTGATTCCATGTACCTCATATCCCTTGTTTAATAAAAATTCGGCAAGATAAGCTCCGTCTTGACCAGTAATTCCTGTAATAAGTGCTTTTTTCATTGGAATGCTCTCTATATTGTTATTTTACCTTGCGGCTTTTGGTAAATATTTCATAGAATTGATAGCCGTAAAACGCTGCTATTTTGATATATTCTTCAACTATCCTTTTTAGTTGAGTGCCGTTCCAGAGCACCAAATGGGGTTCAAACGTGACATATCGACTCCCCCTGAACGTCAAACTATACGGCAGTTTATCAAAAACTGAATTGCTTATCATGCGTATTCGCCGCATATGATAAGGCGAACTTACCATAATGGCTGATTGATATCCTTCTTGTTCCATCATCTGCCTTGCGTATATAACTTCAATATGGGTATCCTCGTAATAGTTAGGATAACTTTTTTGCCTCCACCCGATTTTTAAAGCAGGGATAAATAGTGTATGGCCATATCCCTCTTCTATAAGACTCATTGCCTCTTTGTAACGTTCGATTCTCTCTTGACCAAGGAACAAAACAACAAGCTCTGATTTTCGGGGAGGATCACAGTAATCAAGAAATGAGGCTGCCACCCCCAAAGAGACCGAGAAGATTGATAAGGATATGATCACTATTTGCAATCTCACTCTCCAATAAGAGTTAAGCTTTTTTGCAATATCCATTATAATTCTCCAAAAGAGGGTATGGTTTAATATCTAACATCACAGAATTTGTCAGTTCTTGCAACTACTGGATTGAGAAAAGACGATTTGATTAAATTTTCTTATAAGATAATGTTCTGCTAAAAGAGAAGCCTTGAACTATCTATATCTTTTATCTGGACAGCTTGTTTCAACAGAGCTTTTAATTTTGATAAATCATTTATCTGGTTGATTCTATTGTTTTTTAATGAGCCTGCTCGTCTAATTCAGTCAGCAGATGCAGTGGAATGTCAATTGTTTCGTTATTTAATATCCTTCTGACGGACTCAACATCAATATTCGCTATCTGTGCAATAATCTCTTCAGGCAATCCTTTTTGTGCAGCACTTTGGACTATGGAAACCATTATTTTATAGCCTCCTTCCTTCCTGCCTTTTTGAATGCCTTTTTGAATGCCTTGCTGGATACCTTGCTGGATGCCTTGCTGGATGCCTTCTTGTCTTAATCTTTCTGCTGTTGACATAGCTATTTCTCCTCCTTTTTCTGTAATAAGACTAATTGAGCTGACAACTATGCTGTTTGTATAACCACTATTTCTTGCCCAATCCATTATTTCATTGTCTGGAGCATTGATAGCACCAACTGCACTCCAGTGCTTTACTTCATATTCTTTAGCTTCTAAAAACTTAATCCATACAGGCGATATATTCATATCTAAAAGTATTTTCATGCAACTTGCAGCTCCAAATCAAATTCTTCAGTTCTCCATGAAGCATAAGATAGTGCCGCTTTTATATCCTCTTCTTCTAAATACGGATATAACTCCAATATTTCCTGGAATGAGAGAGCTGAAGCAACAAGTCCTGTAATCATTCCTGCTGTAACACGCATCCCGCGTATGCATGGTTTTCCTCCCATTATATATGGCTCTATAGTAATTCTATTTAAATCTGGAAATTGCATATTTCACCTGTTAATACATAAAAAATATATGTTTTCAATTTATGATATCAGATTATGACACGGGGAGTCGATTTTTTATATATTGTGCCAACATGGCTGTCTCCTCATTTTTAATAAACTCATTATATAACTCTTCCCGCTCCTCTTCAGTTACTCCCGCAGACGCATCAATGAAGTCCAGATATTTATAAAACAAATTAGTTGCAAAAATCTGATATTCAAGAAAGATACCAGCTATCCTCTCAGAAGCCATGCCGTCCCAAAATTTTGGTCTCTGTCCTGTTTTCCATCTATTATTCATAATATCGTCAAAAGCGTTCAATATCTTTTGTTTAGAGATGCCGACAAGCTCATTTGTTCCCTGGGTGATAGTTATAGGTCTCTCTGTGTTCTCTCTGATGGTAAGACATGGAATACCAAGTGCTGTTGTCTCTTCTTGCAATCCACCAGAATCGGTCAATGCAAGTTTTGCATCTTTCCATAAGTTTAAAAACTCCATGTAAGATAGAGGCTCAATAAGTTTTATGCTGCTTGACGGCTCAATGTTAAACTCTTTCATGTTTTTTAGGGTTCTTGGATGTATGGGAAAAATAAGCGGCAGCCTTTCTGATATGGTTGAAAGGGTGCTGAAGATGCTTTCAAGATTACGCTTATTATCAACATTAGATGGGCGGTGCAGGGTAACGACTCCATAATCTGCGTGATTTTGTTTAAATGAATTTGTAGGAAATATGGCTGTATCCATCTGTTCAAGTTTTTTTAGTTGGAAAAAGAGATTATCAATCATTACATGTCCCACAAAGTGAAGCTGTTTTTTAGATTTTCCCTCTTTTATAAGATTTGCCATACCCTGTTCTTCTGTTATGAAAAAGAGATCAGAAATAGCATCCGTTACCATTCGGTTTATCTCTTCAGGCATTGAGAGATCAAAACTTCTAAGCCCTGCTTCAACGTGAGCCACCTTGATATTCATTTTCTTTGCAACGATTGAGCAGGCAAGGGTTGAGTTGACATCTCCTACAACCATAACAAAATCAGGGCGATCTGTTTGGCATATCTCTTCAAATCCTATCATAATTTTTGCGGTCTGTTGAGCGTGAGTCCCGCCTCCTGCCCCTAAGTGGTAATCAGGTTTTCTGATATCAAGCTCATCAAAAAATACATCGCTCATGTTTGGGTCGTAGTGCTGCCCTGTGTGGATAATTTTGTAGTTAATCTCTTTGCCGTGTTTATCAAATTCCCTTGCAATCGGGGCGATTTTCATAAAATTGGGTCTTGCACCTGCTATTAGAAAAATCTTCATAATATGTTCCTTTCACGCCCAACACCATGATACTCAAACCCATGATCCATAACCTCCTCTGGATCATAGAGGTTTCTGCCATCAAAGATTACTCTTTGCCTCATTGATTTAGATAAAGTTTTAAAGTTAAGCTGACGGAATGCCTTCCACTCAGTCATAAGCACAAGAGCATCAGATTGGTTTAGTGCATCATATTGATTTTCAAACAGCGTTATTTTATTAAGATTTTGACCATTTCCTCCATACTCACTATGAGCTTTGTTTGCAGCTTGTTCAGGACTTTCACTGAAAAAAGATTCAGGAAACTCTTTTCTTGCCTGCTTCATTGCAACAGGATCATAAGCATGTATTGTAGCTCCTCTTTCTATAAGCTCATTAATCAACACAATTGAAGGAGCTTCACGCATATCATCAGTTCCGGGCTTGAAAGATAGCCCCAAAACAGCAAAAGTATAAGGTGATAGGTCTTCTCCAAAACGTCTTACTATTTTAGATGCTATAACATGTTTTTGCATCATGTTTCTCTTCTCTACAGACGAGAGAAGTTCTGGCTCAAACCCAATATCTCTGCTTGTGCGGATAAGTGCCTTGACATCCTTAGGAAAGCATGAGCCTCCATAGCCACACCCTGGATATATGAACGAGTATCCGATACGGCTGTCTGAACCAATACCTTTACGGACATTCTCTACATCAACTCCAAGCCTCTCGCAAATATTGGCTATCTCATTCATAAAGGATATTTTTGTAGCAAGCATTGCATTTGCCGTGTATTTTGTCATCTCAGCATCTCTTACATTCATCAAGATTAACTTATCCCTGTTTCTTGAAAACGGTGCGTAAAGCCTCTGCATTATCTTTACAGCTTTTGGCGACTCTGCACCAACTATAATTCTATCAGGCTTGAGAAAATCCTCAACAGCAGCCCCCTCTTTTAAAAATTCTGGGTTGCTGACAACATCAAAGTCGATTTTAACCCCCCGTTTTTCAAGCTCATCATAAATAACTTTTTTTACACTGTCAGCGGTTCCGACAGGCACAGTTGATTTATCAACAACTACAGCATAATCATTGATATTTTGCCCTATATCGCGAGCCACTTGCAGAACATATTGTAAATCTGCAGAACCATCTTCTCCGGGCGGAGTTCCAACAGCTATAAAGAACACATTGCAATCTTGACAGGCATCTTTAAGGCTTGTGGTAAATTTAAGAAGTCCCTCATTACAATTTTGCAGCACAAGTTTTTCAAGTCCTGGTTCATATATTGGAAGAATGCCTTTTTTAAGATTTTTAATTTTTTGCTCGTCAATATCAACGCATGTAACTTCACTGCCCATTTCAGCAAAACAGGCACCAGTTACCAACCCAACATACCCTGTTCCAATTATTGTGAGATTCAATTGTAGATTCCTTTTTGGTTGTATTGTCTTGTACTCAAATAATCATTTTTATTATAGATTGTCTGATTCAAATTTTGTTATCCGCATAGATCAACCAATTCCATAATATTTTTTATACCATAAAACAAATCTTTCTATCCCTGTTTCCAAATTTGTTTTGGGTTTAAAATTTACATCTTTAATCAGATCATCAATATCAGCGTAAGTTGCTGGAACATCTCCGGGCTGCATATCGTAAAACTCTTTTTTTGCCTTTACTCCAAGTGTATTTTCTATAATCTCTATAAATTTGCTCAATTCTACTGGATTGTTGTTGCCAATATTGTAAATTTTATAAGCTGCCCAAGAGCTGCTTGGATCAGAAGTTTCAGTCTTTCTATTCCAATCTGGATTTGGCAGCGGATGTCTATCCATAATCCGCACAACCCCTTCAACAATATCGTCAATATAGGTAAAATCTCGCTTCATTTTGCCATGATTAAAAACTTTTATGGGTTTTCCTTCAAGAATCGCCTTTGTAAATAGAAAATATGCCATATCAGGTCTTCCCAATGGTCCGTAAACTGTAAAAAATCTCAAGCCTGTACAAGGTATGTTGTAGAGATGGGAGTATGTGTGAGCCATCAATTCATTTGATTTTTTTGTTGCAGCGTAGAGTGAGACAGGGTGATCTACGTTGTGACGGACAGAAAAAGGCATAACTCTGTTTGCACCATAAACAGAGCTTGAAGATGCAAAGACTAAATGTTTGATACTATGATGCCGGCAACACTCAAGTAGATTTACAAAGCCGACAATATTGGATTCTACGTAAGCATGAGGGTTTTCAAGCGAATATCTTACCCCAGCCTGAGCAGCAAGATTAACTACAACCTCAATACAGTTTTGTTTAAATATATCTTCAAGCCTATCTCGCTCTGCAATATCTACTTTGATAAATTTAAATTGAGTAAAGCCTTTAAGAACCTCAAGTCGAGATTTTTTAAGATTTACATCGTAATAGGTATTAAGATTATCAATTCCTATTACGTTGTAGCCTTCATCTAATAGTCGCTTTGAAAGATAGAATCCAATAAATCCGGCGGCACCAGTTATAAGCACGTTTTTATACAGTGTGTTTATCATTTTATTTTGCGTCATAAGTCTATTCATATTCAGAATCTCCAATAGAATAAGTAGAGTCATCCACAACATATAAGATAGTTGTGGATATTTTTTCCTATATTTGGAAAGTATCTGGGATTATACGCTAAAGGGGTGTATGTTTTTTATAGCAGGTTATTAAAGAAGAGATATAGCTCCGCCCTTTGAATTACATTTTTTTAATTCAAAAGGCTTATAAATGCACATACTTGAATTTGTCAAAACGGTCAAGTATTTAGATATTATATTGGGTACATTTATTGTGTCTGTCATATTTAAATATTATTGTATCTTTAATAGTTAAAAATATGCAACCTTGAGAAACGTTTATAGTATAAAACTATGGTTGATATACAAACTTCCAGTCAGAATAGTGCATTTTATCCTGAAAGTGGCTATAGGCAGGGGCAAAATTATTTTTTTTTATAGGTTCTCTATAATCCTTACTAAAGACTCCCTTTATACGACCTCCTTGAGTATATATAACTCCCCACTCATCACTGCCGGTCATTGGATCACTGTAGATTTTCCTTAAATGCCGTTTAAGCACAGGAAATCTTGGGTCTTTTATAAGTTCGTTTAGTGAAGATGGGTATATTTTTATATCTTCCATAGCATTGTAGTATGATGCAATAGCTTTTTGGATCTGATCTCCCCGAAAGAGTAGCTCTCTCTCCTTTTCTTGCTTTATAATGGTTGTCCAAGATTTTTGGGCAGTAGTAACTGCAATACCAGTTACTACGATAAGAGCCAATACAGCAGGATAGCTAAATCCACGACTACCACTCATTGTATGGCACCCCGCTAAGGCTTACCTTATTGCTTCCACTGTGAACGTCAAAAATACCAGATGTTGTAGTATCATCATAATCCGCAGGTACGGGCATTAAAATCCAGGTATCACTGGAGCCAGTAAATGGATCAACTGGAACTGAACGGATATATTGTTTTTCCACAAGCGATTCTAAAGAGTCTGGATAGCCTCCATTATCTGCATAGTACTGATCAATAACATCTCTTAAAACAAAGAGGCTATTTTTTAAAGATGCCTCCTTGCCTCTAATTATATACTTTTGATAACTTGGCATTGCAATTGACATCAAAATACCCATTATTGAAATGACAGTAAGCATCTCTATAAGGGTAAATCCCCCTTCTGCTGTTTTACCTTTCCAAAAGAGGATTATACTCATAACATAGCTCTTTGTAGTATTTACTAACATTTAGTATTTACCAATCTTTATATAGTGTACCATCTAATGCCTTGTTATCACTTGTAGAGTATATATCATAAACATCATCTCCTCCCCAAATATTGGAATCTGCATCATCAGAGTAAGATCGAAGTCCCCATATTCCCTCCTCTGTCATTGGATCTTTCGGAACTCTCCTTAAATACTTTCTTCTCTTTCCAGACTCTACAAGCGATGGTACACCATCAACAAGCTCTTCAAGATTTTTTGGGTACCCTGTGGAGTTAAATGAGATAGCTATTTTTTTTTCATCTGCATCAACTTTATATCTATCCAATGCTGTACGAATTGTACGTAGAGCCTGTTTAAGTTCAATCTCTTTGGTTCTTTTGTAAGCCATTTTGGAAAGTGGCATAATACCAGCTGCAAGTATGGATATTATTGTCATGGTGGCAATCAACTCAATAAGGGTTACACCTCTTCTGTTAAGAGATATGTATAACCATTGGCTAATAAATTTACTTGTTAAGTTTAGCGGGTAGCTCAATGTAATGTTGCTCCATTTGTTTTATAAAAGGCTCACCCGTATGGATACGCTGCCAATTACCAGACCAAAATGTACTGCTCTTTTCGTCTGGTATTGGAGCTGATGAGATAATAACTGGAGTAATTGTGATTAAAAGATCTGTGCCACTATCTTCTGTGTTGTTGTTGGTAAAAAGTTTTTTAATGATAGGGACATCTCCTAATAAAGGCACCTTTTTTAGTGCATAGCGATCCTCTTTTTTTGTCAAACCTCCAATTATAACTGTATTGCCATCTTTTACATTCAAGACTGTATCTGCACTACGAGTATTTATCGCATACTGCGGATCGTCAACTGTTCCCACATTGTTTCCAAGTGAACTTAGCTCTAAATTAAGGGTCATCAATATCTCATCTTTACGGTTTACGCTTGGAGTTGCTACAAGTTTAATACCCACATCTTGGTACTGATAGTCATAAGTTACAGTACCATCGCTCTCCGTTCTTCTGTTAGATCGTAACGGAATACGCTCTCCAATAAGAATCGTTGCTTTCTGTTTATGACTTACCCTCAAAGTTGGTCTTGCAAGAATACGGGTATCAGCATCCTGTTTTAAAAGACTTAGTGTTACAGTAGGAATTGAAAGATATGCCTCTTTATCAGAGATGCGAGCAAGATCGTGGATAGAACCAAAACCTGCAATTCTAAAATTTTCAGAAGAGTTGATGCCTGAACTTGTATCACTTATGCCAAATGTTATAGAATCTGAAAATGAAAAACCAAGTTTCTCCTGAAAAGTGCTACTAACTTCAAGCATCTCTACATTCAAAATAACTTCAGAAGGAGGAAGATCATTTGACTGTATCAGTTTGGATATTACCTCAATTGCTGCATCTGTATCTCTAACTGTGACTGTATTTGTCTCTTCATTTGCAATAATATCTTTTATTTTAAGCACTTTTGATATAACTGGCAAGGCATCCTTTGCCTTCATATATGATAGGTAAAAGGTTTTCACCTTAAGGTCTTGGTACTCTTGAGCTTTCTGAGGTGTATCAGGATAGATCATTAATGTTCTTTTGTCTGCCTGTTTTGCAGCAAGATTATTAGTTTTAAGCATCATTTCAAAAAAATCTGATGCCTTAATATCTTTTACAAACATAGTAACATTCTGTTGTCGGACATCTTTGTCAAAAACAAAATTTACATTTGTCAATCTTGAGATTATATCAAACACATCTTCAATAGGTGTCTCCTTAAATCGCAAAGAAAAAGGCTCATTAGACTCAAGAATAATACCATACTCAGACCTATTAAGTGCACTATCCTTGAATTGCTCCATTAATTTTGAAGCTCTCTCATTATCAGAGTAAAGTAAAAGAGCCTCTTGCAGAAGTTTCTTTGCTTTTAAAAAGCTCTTCTCTTCAACCATTTGCATTGCAAGTTCTGTCAATTCAAATGAATTCTGACGATTTTCAGCCTCCTGTAGCAACTGAAAGGCACGCCGATTGTCTGGAAACCATGCTGCACTCTGCCTAAAGGCATCCATTGCCATCTTAAACTCATTTTTTTGAAGCAGTGCACTACCTCTTTCTAAATAGATCATAGAGAGTGTATATTGCTCTTTTTTGAGCGAAAGCTCAATCCCAGCCCTTTGGGACTTAGGGGCGTTTTGAAGTTGCTCCTGATAGCAGGCAATTCGCTCTTCTGTACTTACACTATCTATATGGATACAATTTTCGGGCATGGGTGATGGTTTTGTGCCCATACATCCTTGTAATATAAGAAATATAGACATTATCACTATAGCAGTTAAAACTGCTGCTCCCAAAGAGTTATATTCTTTTAACTCTTTAAATGCTTCTTCTAACCGTTGCACCTTAAAAATATCTGTTTCCATTGAAATCCTTCAGGTTTATTCTTACATCTTCATTAAATTCAGGAATTTTTATAAGAATATAGTCCTGTGTCAAGTCAGTTATAGGATATCTCCCTTTAACCTTATCTCCCCTGCTAATTACCAATAGATCATTACCATCTTTAATAAAAAATGATAGCTTTCTTTCTGTTTTAGATGCACCTATCACCTTAAGATGCAATAACTCTTCTACAATACCAGATAGAGCTACATCTTTTTCTCTTTTTTTTACATCTTCTTCAGACTCTACTTCAACTACATCCTCTGTAGATGTAGCAGACTCAGCTATCTCCACTTCAACTTCAGGCTCATTCTCATCTTCACCAATTTCAATATATGGCGGTTGTTTATAAAATAAGTCTTTTGTCTCTTGAGATTTTGGAAGAGCCTCTTTAGTATAAAAAAGCTCTTTATAGTGTAGCTTAAGCTCTGAAATCTCTGCATCTTGTTCAGAAGTAATAACGTTACCAGAGAGAGAGTTCTTACCCTTATAAGTCAGCTCCTTAACTGTGGGTTGGGTAAATGGATTTAAAATCCGATAGATAAGAGAGATAAAAAAGAGAACAAGAGAGCATAGAAATATTTTTTTGCGATTTTTATCACTAAAAGTCATATTTAATCGCCTCTGCAATATACTGAAATAGTAATATCAAGGTTGACTTCACCTTCTATATCTGGTTTTGAAGCAAGTGATACTTTTCCGATCGTATTAATTCCAGATAGTATCTGAAAATCTGATATAAAAGATTTTATATCAGCATAGCTCCCTTTTACCGAAAATTGGGAATCATATTGCCAAATATTAAGTTTTGGAGTTTTGATAGGTTTAAAAATAAGTCCAGATGAGTTTAATCCACTTTTTTGGATAAGCTCGACTATATCTCTTACAATATATGGAAATTTATCAAAAGCTGGCAAACTCTCTACCACAAACTTTAAATCTTGTTGTGCTTTATATACTAAATTGTGCAGTTTTGAATCTGGTTCTACTTTAGTTCGAGCTTGTAAGTAGGTAAAATTTAACTTTTCAAGCTCCTCTGTCTGATTTAAAATAGTTGTAAACCTAAATATAAGGGTGCTGCATATTAAAAGCAGACTTAAAATAATAACTATTTTACAAGCATAACGATTCATTATCTTGCTCTCTTATCTAAATCAACCAATTTTATGCTAACTCCCATATCAAAGTTTATCGCACTATCTTGCTTAGACTCCTGACTTAGTGAATTTAATAAAAATAGCCTTTCTGATGATATTGCCTTTATAAATAGTGAGAGATTTTCTGCAGAGTCAGCTCTACCTTTAAGAGAAATTTTTTGGGTCTCTTTGTCAATATCTATATTAGTAAATATGAGACCATCATCAATAGAGAGTTCCAATCTGTTTAAAATATCAATCCATGGAAAGAGACTATCTTTAAGTAATACGTCTAAGAAACCAATATCAGCTTTAATCTCTTCAATTTCAGACGGAGAGAATTTTTTAATATTAATACTTAGTTTTTCATCATGCTCCTTTGAGTTTCCAGTTCTACTTTTTATGATCTCTGTTTTAACCTCTAAAGAGTGAGTCTCTATTTTTATGCGGTACTGCTCAATAGCTTTTTTTTGTTTATAAAAGAGGTAAGTAGTGTCGCATATCAGATAAACTGCACAACTCAAAACAGCTAATAGCAATACTATAACTTTTTTACTGCTCCTCTCTTCTGTTGTCAAAAAATTTATATAGATAGGTTTCATACAGCAAGAGTGCTCCATGCTGCACCAAAGGCTGAAGCGTATTGACAGCAACTGGTTTGATCGTTTGAATTTATAGATATAAGATCAGATGGCAATAGCCATTGGCATTCAGCAGCATTAAAGATTGTGTTAGATAGCCTGTTGTCAGATGGGGGATAGGCAGCACTTAAATAGTATTTCTCAATTGTTAAATCAGGGTTCTCATCCATACAATACTGAATGAGCATATCAATATTGTCAGCATCGTTTTGAGAGATAAGGTTTTTCCTTAGATTTTTATAGAATTGAGGAACAGCATCTTTAAATACAAACAAAGAGATACTGTCAGAAAATATACCAAGCCATGCAACGGTTCCGGTTTCAGATATAGCAGAGGCATAAAAATTAAATAAGTTAAGATCATAAGAGCATACAGATTGTGGTATAAATAGCTCTTTTTGAATAGAATCAACGTACTCATTTAAAACGGATTTAGATGCGACCCCTGCTACTAACACATTAGATAACGCTGCGGATGGCATATCTGCTACACCTTTGGTATCTTTGAACAGAGACCATTTTACTTCAACACTATCAGCAGTTATCATTGATGATTTTCCAAGACTCCATAAAACCATATTTTTTATATTTTGTTCATCTTCTGGCAGCTTTGGAAATGATTTGACAACAAGTTTTACAGATTCACTCGGTAAAGAGAGTCCAACTGGACAGCTAATGCCTACCTTTAGCTTTTTTCTTAACTGCTGTAAGATTTCTTGAAATATCTCCTGATTTTGAATATTTTTTTTATTAAAGCTTGGCTTAACAACATTATCAGGTAATTCAATCTCTAACTCGTTCGACAGATACCAGCTTCTACCCTTTAGTGTAATTGTTATAAAACGAATAGAACTGCTATTTATTTCAAGACCTGAGACTTCGCTATTTGATTTTTTGAAGAACATAAAGTAAATCCTCATTTTGTTACTCTATAAAAGTAACTCTATTTGCCTCATCCAAGCTGGTTTTCCCATGTTTTACTTCATAAAGAGCAGCATCTCGTAAAAAGAGAACACCTCTTTCAATAGCATATTTTTTAAGCTGCGAGATACTTGCCTTCTCTAAAATCATCTCCTTTAGGTTAGAGTCTAACTCTAAAAGTTCCAATATCGCCTTTCTCCCACTAAAGCCTGTTCCATTGCAACGAGGACAGCCAGAAGGAGCATAAAAAGTTGTATTTAACCACTGTTGAAGTTCAAGACCAGACTCAACCATAACTGTTTCAGATATCTGAACCTCTTTTTTACATGAACATAGAATGCGTATCAATCTTTGAGCTACGATGCAGTTTAAAGCGGCAACTAAGTTAAATACATCAATACCTAAGTGCATGAAACGGTGAAGAACATCAAATGTGCTATTTGCATGAACAGTTGTAAAGACCTGATGACCAGTTAGTGCAGATTGAATTGCAATTGCAGCAGTTTCAGCATCTCTTATCTCTCCTACCAATATCTTATCAGGATCATGGCGTAATATAGACCTCAACCCCTGTGAAAAAGTCAGCCCCTTTTTTTGATTAACTGCAATTTGAGTAATCCCCGGAATCTGATACTCAACAGGATCCTCTATGGTAATAACTTTTATCGAACTTTCGTTGACTTCAGAAAGTGCTCTGTATAGAGTTGTAGTCTTTCCACTACCTGTAGGTCCTGTCATCAGAAACATACCATAAGGAGCCTTTATCTGGCGTCTAAGTCTTGTCAACTCTTTTTCAGGAATATCCATATCACCAAGAGATAGAGAGCTTCGTACTGGGGTCATCCTCTCTTGATCAAGAATCCTTATAACAGCATTTTCTCCAAAAATTGATGGAAGAATAGAGATACGAAAATCGACAAACCGCCCCTTTACCTTAAGCTTAAATCGACCATCTTGAGGCACCCTTTTTTCTGAAATATCAAGCTCAGACATAACTTTAAGTCGTGATACAATTGCATTTTGATTTTTAAGCTCAAGAGGCTCTGCTGCTTGATATAGCATTCCATCAATACGGTATCTTATAATTAAGCCTTTATCAGAAGATTCAAGATGGATATCACTTGCTTTTTTGTTGATAGCATCAAGAATTGTAGAGTCAATAAGTTTTACAACAGGACTCTCTTCTGCACTTATCCTTTCAACTGATACTTCATACTCTCCCTTTTCTGACTCTCTTATAATGGGCAGTCTCATCTCATCTGAAATATTGAGAACATCTCGAGATGACTCTATATTTTTTAAAAACTCAGTAAGTCTCTTTTCAGAGACAACTACAAATGAGATATTAAGATCAGTGGCAAAAGAGATATCTTCAGCCGCTCTCATAAAATCTAAGGGGTCTGCCACTGCAATTTCAAACAACTGCTCTATAATACGAAACGGGATAACCCTATTTTTTACCATAAAATCGATATCAAACAGCTCAATTAGATTGAGATCGTCAATCTGCTGCATCTCGTCTAAATTGGCATATTTACATGAATATTGCACCGCAATAATACGAGCAAGCATCTCATAATCCAAATAGCCCTCTTCAATACAGAGCTGTCCAAGCATTCGTCTTGTAATGCTTCTTCGAGAGAGGATGCTATTAACCTGCTCATCTGTCATAAAGCCAAGTTCTACTGCAATTTCACCAAACTTTTTTTTCTTAACAGGTCTGACAGGGGACATTATATATAAACTTTCCAGTTAGCTTTCAGTTGTTGGTATAAGGGCGTTACTCTTATGCGATTTTCCAGATGCGGGCGAGGTTGCTTCTGATTTTCCCATAATCTTCTCTAAGATTACCTTTGTAATCATGTAAGTTGGCTTTATCCCCTCTACCCCCATTGCTCCAGCCGCAAGTGTATTACCTGTCATTAAAGGGTTATCAGAGGCATAGTAGGCATACCTTACCCTTATCTTTGATGGGATATTCCCCTTTATGATAGAGGCATTTATCGCCTTATGGTAATGCCCGCCTTCCATCTCCAAGCCAACAGCCTTCCAATCTGTCATAAACATTTTTAAAACATCTTTATTTTGAAGAGATGTGCCAAGAACAGTTGCCATAGGTCCAACATATACACGAACTTCTGGATCAAAATCTTCTTGTGTAAGATCGTTGTCAAAAAGGTAGTTGTCTGATGTTCCCTCAAAGACATGTGCAGTAGCAAGCATTACATCTCCCTTTTCACCAGGAAGGATACCAGCTTTTCCCATGATTGCAATAGAACCATTTTCCAATGCTTTTTTAGCTCCATTATGCTCATAAGGTTTTAACAACTGCTCCATTATCTCAAACGCCTGAGCACCAAAAGCATAATCTATAACTAACAAAAGAGGCTTTTCACTCATCTTTGCAATATCAATGTCCAAAGCTGGATGAAACTCTATGTTGCCTAACATGGCAGTGTCAATAAGCTGACAATCTATGTTTGCTCCAGAGTGATCTGGAATAAAATATAACCCCCTTGAGCTTGCAAATTCAATGATCTGGCTACTTTTATCTCTGATAGATACACAAAATGAGTATAGATCGCTGTTATCGCTACTTTGGCTGTTTATAGAACTGCTGTTAGAAAAGTTTTTTCCAGATGCTTTTATTGCAGCATAGCCATAGATAATATTTACTACACTGTGCATATTTGCACTTATTATATGTAAAGGGCGATTTTGAAGATTTTTCTGACAAATTTCACGATCAATAGTTGATGACCATATTTTCCCATACCGTTGATGTCCAATAATACTCATAAGAGATGGGGTAAAATAGATAACCAAAGCATTGTCTCTTGACTGCTGATCTGCTTGAATCCTTTTTCCAAGATGGTAGATCAATGAAAATAGTCCATTGTTACTTTGGTGTAGCTTTTTGCTATTTTCAAGATATTCGTAAGTCTCTCTTGTCTCATTGTAAGGTCTTCCTATTATAATGCTCATGTTCCATATAGCAGAGTCAAGCTCTTCTGGGGTAATCTCTGTTTCAAAGTTGGATAGTTCATCCTTGCAAGAGTTAGATTTATCTAACTTATTAATATTACTTAGCCTCTCTATCTTAAATACAAATTTCTCAAGTTTATTCCATTCAGGGCTTACCCCATAATCATCGTGCATCCGTTTAAATATCTTTTTAGCTTCAATATTTAAAAATGTCATGTGTGTAATTATATCATAAATTTCACTTATACCTCTTGAGATTATGAAGCACATTTCGTTCTTATTAATTCTGTAAGACTTTCGTCTCCTTTTTAGAGGTTGGATTTTCGTAAAAGGTGTATTATCAAAGTGATCTTCATCAGTTAATATTATTTTTGTGCACTGCTCAATCCCTTGGGGTAATCTATCCACTACATATTCAAGCCCTTTTAGCTCAAGAACTCTTGGATCGTTCATACTTCCGTATATCTCTGGGCTTAACTCTCTTAAACAGTTTTCAAGAGCCCTACCAAATCTTCCTGATGGGCGGTAAAAACCTCTGATTGCAAGAGATTCTGTTATTGTTTTAAACTCTCTAATAGCGCTTCTCGCACGTTGTGATTGGGTCAATTCAAGCATCTATGGATATCCTTATAGTTTTTAAATATATTATAAAAAGAGAGCTAATCTTATTGCAGCTACATCAATACCATAATTGAAACTGCTTGCAAAATATTTAGGTAAGAGAAGTTAAATAATATAATGTTTTATGCGTTCTAATTAGTTATCCTTTTTTAAGGAGCAAGGTTATTTAACATATTTTAATATCTCATCTTTTAGTGCTATAAATTGACTTTTAATTTCAGTTGCAAGTGAAATTACCTCACTTTGCTTTCCAGCATTAGCAGCTTTTTCAACTTCAAAGGCTGCTGCTCTAAGCCTCTCTGCCCCAATTTGTGAAGCACTCCCCTTTATGGTGTGAGCTTGCAGTTTCACACCAGCCATATCTCCTCTATCCATAGAACAGTATAAACTCTCTATCTGATGGGGAGTATCTTCGATAAAACCCTCTATTAATATACTCGCTATAGCTTCGTCATTCATAATTCTAACCATCATAATCTCTCTGTCCCATATAGGGATGTCACTAAGTTTACTCTCCTCTATTGATTCTTGAGCTTTGTTATTTGGGGGTGTTGATAACTCTTTTTTATCTTTCTCCTGTTTTAGCCATTTTTTAAGAGTTTGCACAAAGTCATTGAAATTAAATGGCTTTGATATATAGTCATTCATACCTGAATTTAGACACCTATCGCTATCTCCTTGCATTGCATTAGCTGTCATTGCAATAATAGGAACCATCTTATTTATAACTTCAGGCTCTCTATTTCTGATTCGGCATGTTGCTTCAATTCCATCCATTTCAGGCATTTGCACATCCATCAAGACAAGATCGTAATCTACTCTCTTTAAAGCTTTAATAGCCTCATCTCCATTAACTACAATATCTGCTTCAATTCCTATTTTACTAAGAATTCCAAGAGCAACCTGCTGATTTGTAATATTATCTTCTGCAACAAGGACTTTAATATTCTTGCCTATAAAAAAGTTAGAGCTATCCGATAGAGTGTTGAGTTTTTCAAAAGTTTTAGATATTGGACATATCTTAGTCTCTATATCTTTTGCCACTAAAGAAGCCATTGCTTCACTAAGTTCACTGTATAAGACAGGTTTTGTAAGATAAGCGTCAAATCCATTTTGGATAAAATATTTGGCATCCACTTTTCCACCAATAGATGTGAGCATTATCATTCGGGTATCAGCAATATAAGGTTCAGCTTTAATTGAACGCCCGAGAGACTCTCCGTCCATCACTGGCATCTGCATATCAATAATAGCTATCTTGAACGGATCTCCTTCTTGGGCAGCCTTATAAATAGCTTGAAGAGCTTGAAAACCATCTGACACATCTGACGCACGGACTCCCCAAGAATGTAATCGTTTCATCAAAATTTCACGATTTGTAGAGTTGTCATCTACAATTAATGCACGAACTCCATTTAAATCAGAGAGTTGAAAGCTATTTTCCTCTGGTTGTAATCCTTCTGTCTGTCTAATAAAATGGGCAGTAAACCAAAACTCTGATCCTTTACCCTCTTCACTTTTTACACTAAGCTGACCACCCATTAACTCTACCAACTGTTTAGATATTGCTAAACCAAGACCTGTACCACCATATTTTCTGGTAGTTGAAGCGTCTGCCTGACTGAACTTATCAAAAAGAATTTCTATTTTATCTTCTTGAATACCAATACCAGTATCACGCACAGAGAATTTAAGAATAACAGTGTTATGATTACTATCATCGTATCCCTCTTCTACGCAAGAGACACGAACTACAACCTCTCCTTTATTAGTGAATTTAATTGCATTGCCAGTAAGATTAGTAAGAATTTGACGTAATCGCCCTTGATCTCCTTTTAGTAGAAGCGGTACGTTAAGGTCTATATCCCATAGAAGTTCAATACCTTTTTCGTGAGCGCGTATAGCAAAGTTATATGCAAAATCTTGAAGTAAAGCTGACAGATCAAAATCGATTGTCTCAAGTTGAAGTTTTTTTGCCTCAATTTTGGAAAAATCTAAAATATCGTTGATAATGGTGAGAAGCGACTCTGCACTTGAACGAACTATTGTTCCAAAATGGCGTTGTTCATCTGTAAGCTCTGTCTCTAAGAGGAGATCAATCATACCTATAACTCCGTTCATGGGAGTTCGTATTTCGTGGCTCATGTTCGCCAAAAATTCACTTTTAGCAATATCTGCCATCTGTGCTTGAACAGCCATTGCATTGGCTTTCTCTATTGCCTCTTCAAGCTGTTGGTTGGTCTCAATAAGATTTTGTTCAGCTACCTTACGATCTGTTATATCTTCAGCAGAACAGACAACATACTCTACGTTGCCATCAGCTCCGATTTTAGGAGACTTCATAATTGAAAGAAGCCTATTTTTACCAGAGGCATCAGGTGTCCACTCCTCTGTATATAAAGGCTTTCCAGTTATAAAAACTTCGTTATTGCTTTTACGACAAATCTCTACCATCTCCTTTGGAAATAGCTCATACAAATCTCTAAAAGCAAGCTCTTCTTTGCTCTTTCCTACAAAATCAGCATGAAACTTATTTACAGCTCCGTAAGTATGCTCATCAAGCTGATACCACACCTGTATTTGGATATTATCCAACAATATCCGCTGATCCTCTTCTGCTTTTAGTAACGCTTTTTCCGCTAATTTGCGATCAGTAATATCTCTTATAGCTACCACTCTCATATATTTACTATTATAAATAATGGTTGCTGCTTGAGCCTCTACTGTTAGCAAATCTCCATCTTTTTTGATAATTTCAATTTCATAAGGAGAGACAAACTGTTGAGACATCTTATCTATTACTACTGAATGATATTTTTCAGGTACTAAAAGCTCAAGAATGCTCTTGCCTTTTAACTCTTCCTGAGTATAACCTGTCAAACTCATTGCTGATTGGTTAAAATCGATTATAATACCATTATCGTGAAATAGTATCCCTTCAAATGTAAGTTCCGAGAGTTTTCTATGACGCTCTTCACTCTGCGTTAACTCAAGAGTGAGCTTTGCTGCCATCTGCTGTGCCATAAAACGGGAATTATACAAGAAAAATATTGATGTTGAAAGAAGAATTGTAATAACTGTCCCGCAAGATATAACTAACCACAATGTGGTCAGCTCGCCAGATGAATCTACTTCACTCTTTGTAAATTGAAGTGTCCAGAGGCGACCTCCGAAAAGAATCGGAATATCTCTTTTAAATCGTGGTGTCTGTTCTAATGTTTTAGGCTGAGCTGGTTGGCTATCGTAAAGTAGATTGTCTGATGATAGATTGTAGCCATCAAAAATTTGCAAACGAATACGTTTTCTTCCATGTAAATCCCAACCTCCCAAAATCCCCTGCATAAGATCAACCATTCTGTAGGGGCTAAATATCCATCCATACAGGGCATTACGGCGTTGCTCAACTGTATTTATCTCCATTTTATTACGATAAACAGGAACATACATTAATGTTCCTGCTTGAACATCTTGGTCGCTTTCTTGTACTAAAGTAACCTTTCCTGAAATTGTAGCCCTATCTTCATCTCTTGCACGTTCCATTGCATCGCGGCGGATAGATTCAGAAAACATATCATAACCAAAAGCTTTTAAGTTACGACCCTCAAAAGGTTCAATATAGATTATAGAAGTATAAATATCACGTCTGCCTTCTGGTTTTACACTGTAGTCTGGAAAACCTTGGTCACGTATTTTTTGTTCGTGTTCTGCAAGGTTACCGCTTGGGATAAGAAGAGAAAATCCTAATCCCTCTATTCCGGGAAGATGCTCGTCAACTCTCTGTTTTAAGGTAAATAGATTCCACTCTTCTCTTGTAACATCATCAGTACCATAAAAATATGCTGCACCGCTTCTCAATATCAAAGCGTGTGCATTAAGGCGATCATTAATTACAAGTTTTATCTCTTGACATGCAAAATCAAACTCTATCTGTGCATTTTTTGCTGAATAGCGTTGAAGATAAAAAGCAGAAAGAGCAGTGATAGTTAAACCAGTAATAAGTATGATCCACACTAACCATATATTACGGTTTGTCCTTGTTTCAATTTTAGGATAAGATATTGTCTTATTAATTTCTTCACTCATGTAATTTCCTTGTCCTAACTGACACAAATAGATAGAAAATAAATAGAGACACAAAAGCACAATAGAAAATAGTAATATTAAGATAGACAGAGACTTAATAAAAAAATAGAGAGACGCACAGTTGTGCGTCTCTGTTGGCATATAAAAAATGTCAAATAAATAGAATTAACTTTATTGTTACTTATAATATAGTATTAAATATATTTAAATTGCTGGTATGGCTCTTCGCTTGTTTTGTTCCACTCGTAAATCTGTGCTCTGAACTTTTTAAAAGAGTCATAAACTTTTTTACTTAAAGGGTCTTTAGCTGCCATCTCTTCAAGCACTTCATCCGCATAAATTTTAAGCTGCTTTAAAACATCGTCTGGAAATTTTTTGAGCTGAACCTTATGCTTTGTAATAAGCTCGTTTAATGCATCGTTGTTTCTTGCCTCAAACTGGGCAAGCATCAAACTGTTGGCTCTTGCAATTGCAGTATCTAAGATTGCCTTCAAATCAGGAGGTAACTTTTCATAAGCAGAGATATTTACCATAGCCTCAAGTGTTGTTCCGGGTTCATGCCATCCTGGGTAATAGTAAAATTTTGCAACCTTATGGAGTCCTATTGTCAGATCGTGAAATGGTCCTACCCACTCAGTTGCATCAATTACACCTCTTTCAAGATTTGTATAAATTTCACCAGCAGCAACTAAAATTGCATTTCCACCAGCCTTTGCAAGAACCTGGCCACCAAGACCCGGAATTCTCATCTTTAAACCTTTTAAATCTTCAACACTGTTGATCTCTTTATTAAACCATCCTCCCATCTGAACACCTGTATTTCCACCAAGATATGGTTTCAGATTAAATGGTCTATAAATCTCTTCCCACAGCTCAAGCCCACCTCCTGATGTAACCCATGCGTTTTGTGACTGGGCATTGAAACCAAAAGGAACTGCTGCAAAAAATTGGGCTGCTGGAGCTTTACCTGACCAATAGTATGCTGCTCCATGTCCCATCTCTACAGTGCCTTGACTTACTGCATCAAACACTCCCATAGGAGGAACCAATTCACCACCACCATAAACAGAAATCTTGAACCTTCCCCCGCTCATCTCCTCTACAAGTTTTGCAATATAATCAGCTCCTTCTCCTAAAATAGGAAAGTGAGGAGGCCATGTTGTCACCATTTTCCACATAACCGGTTTTGCTGCCATTGCTGGGACTACACCCATTGCTGCCCCTGCAACCAGTGCTCCTGTACCTGCCTTTTTCATAAATTCACGTCGTTTCACTGATTTTTCTCCTTATTGTTGTTGGTGTTATCCTTCTGCTCTAT
Source organism: uncultured Desulfobacterales bacterium (assembly GCA_964425195.1). Lineage (GTDB taxonomy): Bacteria > Desulfobacterota > Desulfobacteria > Desulfobacterales > Desulfobacteraceae > Desulfamplus. Next base: position 177,360 of record CAYRLG010000001.1, on the reverse strand, counting down.
ACAGAGAGTAGAGGGTGGAATAGGGTGTGATTTTTCAATATCATAATAATACAAAAACACCACACCTTGATTTTCTTTAGGATAAGATATAGGAAAGAGCAATATACTGCTGTTAATATTTATAATCAGTTTATTAAATTTGGGTACGTGTATTTAACACGAAAGTGGGTTTATTAAAAAATGGCTATCAAAAAAGTTAGAGGCAAAACTTATAATGAGAAAATTGTTGCATCTATTTTGTTGACTATTGCTGTTTTAAGCTGGTCACTAAATACTGTGTTGGCAAAAGGGATGATAAATGAGATAAAACCTATCTCCCTCTCTTTTTTTCGATGGTTTACAGCTTTATGCTTTATCCTGCCTTTTGGGTTAAAATCGCTTATTAAACAACGAGAGATAGTTAAACAGAACTTCAAAAAAATTATTGTTCTATCCATCTTCAGTATATCTGTTTACAACTCACTTATATACTGTTCTGCACAATTTACAACAGCAACGAACATGTCGTTTGTAATTGCTGCCACACCCGCAACTACCTTTATACTTTCGTGGCTTTTTCTCCGTCAACAAGAGAGTGTGTATAAAATTTTGGGTATGCTAATATCCCTTGTTGGTATGATTATGATTGTTTTTAAGGGAAGTTTGCATAATTTGCTATCTTTAGTGGTAAATATTGGCGATCTGCTGACATTTGGAGCAGTTGCGAGTTGGTCAATCTACTCTGTACTTCTAAAACGTATGAAGCTGAGCATAGAACCCATCGCTTTTTTAACAATCACTATCATTACTGGACTTCCATTTATATTGCCTTTTTATCTTTGGGAGTTCTCTTTTTATGGTCTATTTCCACTAAACATAAAAAATCTCTCTATAATTCTCTTTCTTGGAATATTCCCCTCCATAATATCGTATCTATGCTGGAATGAAGGTGTAAAACGTGTAGGACCCAACATGGCTTCAATGTTTTCTTATCTAATTCCTGTGTTTGCCTCTTCTATCGCCTTTATCTTTATTGGTGAACAGATCCAACTATATCATATTACAGGTGGATCTGTAATTGTAGGGGGGCTTATACTGTACTGGAGAGGTCAGTAAAATATATATAGATTGTAAATCTTTGCCTTCTCACTCATCTGTCTCAACTCGTTTAACGTTAATCACGTTTTTCACTTTTCTTAATTCGCTCATAACTTTATCAAGCTGCTCAATACTGCTTACAGAGACTGTAAAATAACTGCTAACAGCACCAAACTCTGAAGTTTCTGTCTGTGCATTTATAATATTTGCTCCGTTTTTATTGATTGTGCTTGCAACATCGGCTAAAAATCCTGCTCTATCAGTAGCACGAATTCTGATTCTTGCAGGATAGGAGTCTTTATAATCATCACTCCACTCTACATCAATTTTACGTTCAGGGTTCATTCTCAAAGTGTTTAGACACCCTTTTCGATGCACTGTTACGCCTTGCCCCTGAGTTATAAACCCTATAACATCGTCTCCGGGAAGAGGGTTACAACATTTAGAGAATTTAACTAAGATATCATCAATCCCCTTAACTACAATACCACCGCTGCTCTTTTTACGTTTTCGGTTTTTACCAATAAGTTTATCAAGAATAGAAGAGAACTTATCTGATCTATTCTCCTGTTCATTCTCCTTTTCAGACTCTGGAACAACTCTATGAAATAACTGAAGCGGAGTAATCTTTCCAAATCCAACATGAGCAATAAGATCATCAACTACCTTAAAGCTAAATGACTCTGAAATTGCATCAAGCTCTCCTGCTTTAACCATTGCATTAAAGTTATAACCCTTTTTCTTAAAGAGCTTTTCGCACATCTCTCTACCAAGTGAGAGACTTCTCTCCTTTTCTTGAGTATTTATCCAGTGTCTTATTTTGCTTCTTGCCTTTACTGTTACAACAAAGTTGAGCCAGTCAGGCGTGGGATGGTGATCTTTTGATGTTATAATAGTAATGCTATTGCCAGTCTCCAACTTATGACTAAGAGAGACCATTTTTCCATTAACTTTTGCACCTACACACTGATCCCCCACTTTTGTGTGGATCATATATGCAAAATCAACTGGAGTTGCACCTTTTGGGAGGGTCTTAATTTCTCCATCAGGTGTAAATACATAAATTTCGTCAGGATAGAGATCAATTCTTACATTCTCAAGAAACTCGTCAGGATCAGTTGACTCTTTTTGATTATCAACAAGGTTTCTGAGCCATGCAAATGTCTTGCCTGTCTTTTCATCAATTGCAGCACCCTCTTTATAGCTCCAGTGGGCAGCTATTCCAGACTCTGCAACTTCGTCCATATCTCGAGTTCTAAGCTGAATTTCTACTCGCTGACCATGTGGACCAATCACTGTGGTGTGAAGAGATTGATATCCGTTTGGTTTCGGAACTCCAATATAGTCTTTAAACTTGTAGTGGATAGGCTTCCACATATCGTGAATAATGCCCATAACCTCGTAGCATTGGGCTTTTTTTTCTAAAATTATTCTAAATGCAATCAGGTCGTAAACCTGATTAAACTCTAAATTCTGTGATAGCATTTTATGGTAGATGCTGTAGTGTTGCTTAAAACGCCCTTTTATATCAGCTTCAATACCTTCGACAGAGAGTTTCTCTTGAAGTTTTTCCATAACCTCTTTTACGTAAGCCTCTTTTTCATCACGAGCCTTGTTTACAAGTATATCAATGGCTTTGTACTCATCAGGCATACTGTAAAAAAAAGATACATCTTCTAACTCTTGTTTTAGCCAAAAGATACCAAGACGTGCGGCAATCGGGGCGTAAATATCAAGTGTTTCACGGGCTATTGCCTTTTGACGTTCTACTTTTTGATAGTTAAGCGTCCTCATGTTATGTAATCTGTCTGCAAGTTTAATAAGAACAACTCTTATATCATCTGCCATTGCAAGGATCATCTTTCTTAAGCTCTCTGCTTGGCGTGCAATCTTATCAGAAAAGGTAAGTTTTGATAACTTTGTAACGCCTTCCACAATGCGTGCAATATTATATCCAAAGAGTTTTTCTATATCATCCTTTGTAGCGTGTGTATCTTCAACCACATCATGCAGAAGACCAGCAGCAATACTTTCAACATCAAGTTTCATTTTAGAAAGTATAAAGGCAACAGCTAATGGGTGAGAAAGATATGGCTCTCCTGATAGACGCATCTGTCCCTCATGCACTTGAGCAGAGTAGATATATGCTCTCTCAATTAGGTGCAGATCCGCTTCAGGATTGTATTCAATAACTGTATCTAAGATGTCATTGATTCTAACCATTTAAACTCAAACCCTACTTTAAATTTTCTACCGTTCTTACTCAATTTACCATACTTCTGCATAGGCTACGTCAGTATAAGAAAGTTCCATTTTCAGTTTATGTCCTTGCTCCATAGATGCAAGGTCTTGAAATAATTTTTTTATGCTCTCTGATGATGAGTTTGCAGCTAAATAATTATACATCTTCATAGCTCTCTCTTCATTTTTCATAGCAATAGTAAAAGCATCTGCCAGTGTCATCTCATCTGATATTGTGGGTTTTGCAACAGTTTCAGATACTCCATAATCAACAGTTGGCTTGAAATTTAACTCAGCCTCCTTATTGTGAAATGCTTCTTTTAATATCTGCTGATGCTTATTCTCCTCTTTAGCAAAATTTGCAAACATCTCTTTTAGGATAGGTTTTGATACTTTTGACTCCATCTCTTTGTAAAACATCTCTGCTTCAATTTCACGGTCTATGGCATACTGTATAATCTCTTTATATCCTTTCATGTTAATATTCTCCTATTTTTTTATAGCGATTTGTTTGTACCAATTAATATACTGTTAAACAAACAGTTAACATTAGTTCTTCCTCTTCCCTTATCTTAACTTATCAATGTAATATAGCAAATTTAAATATCTGCCTTAAAATAAGGAAAAGAGGTGGTATAAAAATTTAGTAGGCTTTGGCAAAAAGAACTCTTTTATTACTTTTGCTGCCGCAATATATACATTTTCCGCTCTCCTCCTTGCTGTCAAATGGAATACAGCGAATAGTAACAGAAAGCTCCTCCTTTATTTTAGCTTCGCACTCTTTTGAGCCACACCAATGTGCCATGCAAAATCCACCATGAATACGAGTTTCACTTGCAGATGTGTAAAAATCATAGAAAGGTTTTTTTTCATCAATAGTAACTGTATTGGCTTTTCTGAACTCTAATGCTCTGTTAAACAAGTTGCTTTGAATTTCATCAAGCAGATTAACCATACCATTTACAAACTCTGAACGATTTATAGCCTTTTTCTCTTTAGGAGATCTGTCTCGCCTACCAGCAAAAACAGAGTCATTTTCTATATCTTTGGGTCCGATCTCTGCTCTTACAGGAATACCTTTTTTAATCCACTCCCAGCCTCTTGCTCCACCAGTATCTCTTTCATCAATCTCTACAACAATTTTACGATCATGGTAATATAAAAGCCTTAACTCCTTTGCAAGTGCGTTAGTATATTCCATAACAGTTGCCTTTTCTTGGTCATTTCTAAATATTGGCAGCAGTACTATATGAGCTGGTGCAACTCTTGGAGGCATTATAACACCATCGTCATCACCATGAGTCATGATCATACCACCTATCATTCTTGTAGATACTCCCCATGATGTTGTCCATGCAAACTGCTCTTTTTTATCTGCATCTTGAAATTTTATATCTGATCCTTTTGCAAAATTTTGACCCAAAAAGTGTGATGTTCCAGCTTGAAGAGCTTTTTTATCTTGCATCATTGCCTCAATACATAGCGTATCAACCGCTCCGGGGAAACGTTCTGACTCTGTCTTAGCTCCCCTTATAACTGGCATAGCAAGAGACTCTTCCACAAATTTAGTATAGACATCAAGCATCATAAGTGTACGCTCTCTTGCTTCGGCTTCTGTTGAATGTGCTGTATGACCTTCCTGCCATAAAAATTCGCTTGTCCGCAAAAAAATACGGGTTCTCATCTCCCATCTGACTACATTTGCCCATTGATTTATAAGAATTGGCAAATCTCTATAACTTGAAACCCACTTTGACATAGACTCACCAATGATTGTCTCAGACGTTGGTCTTACAACAAGAGGCTCTACAAGCTCTCCAGCAGGTATAAGTTTTCCAGTCTCTCCTTTTTCCAACTTATGATGTGTTACAACTGCACACTCTTTTGCAAAACCCTCAACATGTTCAGCCTCTTTTTCAAGGTAACTTAAAGGTATAAATAGTGGGAAATAGGCATTTTTCACACCAGTTTCTTTAAACATTGTATCAAGTTGAGATACAATATTTTCCCAGAGTGTATATCCCCAGGGTCTAATTACCATACAGCCTCTTACAGAGGATTTTTCTGCCATCTCTGAGGCTTTTACAACTTCTTGATACCACTGTGGATAATCTTCTTCTCTGGTTGGTGTTATTGCTGTTTGAACTTTGTTTGTCATTTTTCTTCTCCAAATTTTTTAAAAAACCCTAAAACTGCCTAAGGAAAGGATAAATAGGGTTCTGGTTTATATAATTTATTGTAATTACTATAATTTAGTTATCTCTTCAAGCAGTGTCTCAACAAGTTTCTCCTGCGGAATTTTTTTCACTACTTCACCTTTCTTAAATAAAATTCCAACTCCATCGCCGCCAGCAATGCCAATATCAGCCTCTTTTGCCTCCCCAGGACCATTTACCACACACCCCATAATGGCAACTTTTATTGTAAGCGGACATTTTAATAGCTCCTCTTCCACTTTTGCTGCAATATCAAACAGATTAATTTTACACCTTCCGCAGGTTGGACAAGATATTATCTCTGGTCCTCGCTGCCTTAATCCTAAAGAGCGTAGAATCTCCCATCCAACTCTAACCTCCTCTACAGGGTCACGGGTCAAAGAGACCCGAATAGTGTCACCTATTCCATCAGCTAAAATCATTCCAATTCCAATTGAAGACTTTGTGATACCTGCATAAAGTCCCCCTGCTTCTGTAACTCCAACATGGAGCGGAGCGTCTGTCATTGTTGAGATAAGTCTGTAGGCTTCAACTGTTTTTGCTACGTCAGATGCTTTTAAAGATATTTTTATATCATTAAACCCTAACTGCTCAAGAATTTGGATATTTTTCATAGCACTTGCTGCCATTGCCTTGGCTGTGATTCCAAGTTTTTCTACAATATCTTTTTCTAAAGAGCCAGAGTTTACACCAACTCTTATTGGAATATTGAGTGATTTTGCACAGTCTGCCACAGCTTTGATCTTCCACTTCTCTCCTATGTTACCAGGGTTGATTCTTAAACCATCAGCACCAGAATCTGCAGATGCAAGTGCAAGACGGTAATCAAAGTGAATATCTGCGATAATAGGGATATCGAACTTGTCACTATAATCTTTAGGATGCTGCTTTTTTAACTGGCTATCTATTTGCATGAGCTCTTGAACTCTCTTTTTAATCTTCTTTATAGCATGAGCCGCCTCCATATCTGGCACAGCAACTCTTACAATTTCGCATCCTGCATTATAAAGACGTTTAATTTGAGCAGCTGTTGACTCAATATCTTGAGTGTAAGTATTTGTCATAGACTGCACTGAAACAGGCGCACCTCCACCAATTTTAACGCTTCCTACACTAACTTGCCGAGTAGCTCTTCTGGCTTTAATTAAAGACATTATCAAGTATCCCCTATAACTATTTCAATATAAAAAGAGATTATAAAAATAACTTAGTATATCAGCTCATTCGATTTAGCAAAAGTCCTGTTAGAGCTTTGAGAGATAATTTAAGCTATAGTTTAATGTCAATTAGTTTTTGACAACACTCTAATCCTACTCTATAGGATAAGTCCAAAAAAAACTCGATACTTACAACTAAGTTAAAAGGAAATTATGGATTTTGTAACAATTTTTTTAATCGCCATAGCCCTTGCAATGGATGCCTTTGCAGTTGCTGTAACAGCAGGATTTCAGATACAAAAATTGAGTATAAGACACTTTTTTAGACTCTCATGGCATTTTGGTCTCTTTCAAGGAGTAATGCCTCTAATCGGTTGGTATTCAGGTGTTACTGTGGTTAGATTTATAGAACAATATGATCACTGGATAGCTTTTATCCTGCTATTGTGGGTTGGATTAGGAATGATTAAAGGGGCTTTTACGGATGAAGAGGATAAAATATTTATAGACCCAACCAGAGGTAAACGACTTGTTATACTCTCTGTTGCTACAAGTATTGATGCGTTAGCTGTTGGTTTTAGTCTTGCAGCCCTTAAAGTCTCCATTGTGTTACCAGTTATTATAATTGGTGTTGTTGCCTTAAGCTTTACCATTATAGGACTTTTTGTTGGCAATAGATTCAGCTCCTCAAACAGAACAGGAGAGAGTGCAGAGTTTATAGGGGGTGTTGTGCTTATTGGAATTGGAGTAAAAATTCTTTATGAACACAAGGTGTTTAGCATTTAAAAGATAAAAAAGGGTTAGCAACACTTAAAAAAACAGCGTTACCAACCCTTCTAAAACAAAAATATCTAAAACAATATAAGCAATACTATTTTTTTAACCCTTCAAGCTCTTTCTCAAGTTCAGCTATTCTGGCTTTATCGGTATCTGCAGGGGCATCAACTCCCTCATCTTTTTTCCATGAATCTTTAAGCTCGTCAAATCCAAGATAGAGAGCAAGACCACCGCCAAGAAGCAGCACTGGTGGAATAGCACCTGCCAGAATCTGCAAAAATGCGTTAAACCAGACAGCAATACCAATAATACCGAGAAGAACTGCAACAGCTCCGCCAATCAATGTTTTCATAATTCATAGTCTCCTTACAACGTTAATAATTTTGCACCTACACATAAATTATAATATCAATATATATCCCAATACATGGTTCTATTCTGTAAAATTAATCGGTATCACTTAACATACGAACCTTAGTAAATCAAGCCAATTTTTAACCATTAATTATTTTATTGCCATTAAATCAAACCTTTGATAGAGGTTCAAGCCAATCCAAAAATAGCGTTATAAGTGCACTATATATTTCAAAAGAGATAGAGTCTTTGATATAAATGTTTATTTAAGAAATAAATAAAGTAGAATTTCAATAGGGATATTTCAATATGGATATTTTAAGAAAAATAAAGCATATTTGGAACAAAAATATTAGTACAATTATGGGAGAGCGAGGAGAACACTTTGCTTGTTTTTACCCCGGCAACTCAGGTATTTTACCATCATATATTATTGATGGATGTTTTGACAAAATAAAACTTGATCCAAAAAAAACTGCAAAGTTAAGTCGGCTTAACGAAAAAGGTGTTGTTATTTATGTGGGCAAATATAAGAGTCTATTTGAATTTCTATATTGCCATACATCATTGAAAAAATTAGCACTTCCATATCCTGAAATTGCATTTGAAACCAAATTCTTTTTTTTACTACCTGTAAAGAAGATATTTAGAATTATTCTCTTTCAACTTGACAATTTTCTTAGAACTTTCAGATTGAAAAACCCTTATTCTACCCAATATTTTGAGCGTGAATTTTTAAAAGGTCATGCTGGCTTTCTTTATATGGTTGAGGGGAAGAACTTCTACAGAAGATTTGTTGAATCAAAGCCAGACCCACTTCGTCATCTGATTGAGTTGCAGCAAAACAGCACAAGACCTATATTTCTTATACCAGAGGTTATTGTATTTGGTGCAAAACCTGTACGAACAACATCGACTCTAATGGATATACTTCTTGGAAGTAATGAGAAGCCTGGTAAACTGAAACGCCTTTTAGCAATATGGCAAAAACCTGAAAAGATATGCGTTGAGATATCAGATCCTGTAAATCTTAAAGAGTTTCTCAATAAACCAGATATAAAAGATATTGATGAAGATTTTCAGGCATATACGCTCAGAACATATCTTATTGATATTCTTAATCGTCAAAAAAAGAGTATTACAGGACCTGTTCTCAAATCAAGAGAAGAGATTACCGAAGATATCTTGACCCAGCAATCTTTACAAACTTTTATGCGTGAACATTCAGAGCAAGAGGGACACTCTTTAATGGCGACCCATAAAAAGGCTGCCTCGTATATTGAAGAGATCGCTGCTAACTACAACCTTAATATAATATTGATATTTGAAAAGTTGCTAACTTGGGTTTTTAACAATATTTTTGAAGGGTTAGTAGTTGACTACGAGGGGCTTGATAGAATTAAGGAGGAGTCTAAAAAAGCACCTGTAATACTTGCTCCATGTCATAAAAGTCACCTTGACTATCTGCTTCTGTCGTATCTTATGTTTACAAATAACATGCCCTGTCCCCACATTGCAGCAGGTAAAAATCTATCGTTTTGGCCTCTTGGTCCTATTTTTAGAGGAGGTGGAGCCTTTTTCTTAAGACGTACATTCAAAGGTGCTGTGCTCTATTCTCGCATTTTTGCAGCATATATAGAAAAACTTCTTGATGAAGGATTTAACATCGAATTTTTTATTGAAGGGGGTAGAAGTAGAACAGGAAAGCTACTTCCTCCAAAGTTAGGTCTGCTCTCTATGCTTATTAAGGCATATAAAAGTGGTGCGTGTGAAGATTTGATATTTATGCCAACTTATGTAGGGTACGATAGAGTGCTTGAAGAGGATGCCTATCTGCATGAGATTGAGGGGGGCAAAAAAAGCCCTGAGAATATTTCACAGCTTATAAAGGCAAGAAAATTTCTGAAAAAGAAGTATGGAAAAGTCTATATAAAATTCCATGAACCTTTTTCCTTAAGCGACTATCTTGATCACAGAGACCTTGATCTAAACTCTATGGATAGTGAAGAGCACATGATGTTATGCAGAAGTATTGGATATAAACTTCTAAATAATATCAATAAGGCTTCGATAGTTACGCCTCATGGTATAGTTGCCAGTGCTGTATTAAATGCTTCAGTTAGCAGTTTTTCTAAAAAAGAGCTTATGTTCAGGGTAAACTCATATATGAACCTGCTTACTATATCAAATGTTGAGCTTGCTGACACTCTTACAATTGACCCAGACCTTGCACTTGATCATGTTATTAAGACGTTTGTATCCAGAAAGTTCATTGAGCTTGCTGACGAAACTGAAGATGAAATTACTGAAAACACAAGATTTTTTGTCAAAGATAACAAAAGACCAATACTTGATTACTATAAAAACAATGCGATCTGTTTTTTTATACCTGCTGCATATACTGCTATTGCCATACTTAAAACAGATAAATTTCAATTTTCATCAGATGATCTGTCAGATACATACCGGTTTCTTGAAGAGTTTTTTATTGATGAGTTCTTTTTTGACGAAGAGACTACATGTATTGAAGAGATTCATATCTGTATCAAAGCCTTTATTCAAGATGGAATACTTGTGCCAACTCCATCTTTTGAAGATGCCTACAATTTGACATCTGAAGGATATAGAAAACTTAAAGGCTTTTCTGAATTTTTAAGACCTTTTCTTGAATCGTACAAAGTTGCATTAATGTATTTTGAGAAATATCCTAAGGATAAGTATGATGCTAAAGAGAGAATTAAAAAGATGCAGAGCAGAGGTGTTAGTTGCTATAAGAGACAAGAGATTATGCTTAAAGAGTCTCTATCTAAAATCAACTATATTAATGCTTCAAACTTTTTTATGAGCAATGGAGTGGAAGGTTCTGAAGATATAGAAAAGATTAAGGAGTATAAAGAGATCATTGAGCAGTTGCTAACCCTTGTCACGTCATAAATTATACTCAGAACGGCAATAAATTTAGCTTTTATATTTAAGTAGATAGGCTCGACCGTACCTCTCTATAGTTTATGTAAAACTTAATTTATGTGCTTGAAAAGTATATTTTACGATCATAAAAAGATAATTGGTAAATAATTAGGTAAATAAAGATGAAAGCGTTAATACTTGCCGCCGGATTTGGCACACGGCTTCTGCCATATACTGCTGTAAGACCTAAACCCCTGTTTACTTTAGATGGAGTTACTGTGTTACAACGGTGCATAGAACAGCTAATTGAGGCTGGCTGCACAGATATCATTATAAATACACATCATCTTTATCATCAAATTGAAAAATTTATTGCTCAATATAAAGAAGAGGGCTGTTCATCTGATGTGGCTAATATTTTTACTATATATGAGCCAACTATTCTTGATACTGGTGGAGCAATAAGAAATGTTCAAGATTTTATGGCTGGAGAACCTTTTATAGTTATAAACAGTGATATTGTCTCTGACATAGACCTTAAAATGGTTTGGAAGTTTCATAATAAGATAAATAGTAGCAACATCCTAAATAGATGTTGTGCAACTCTTGTACTGCACGATTACCCTATTTACAATAAGGTTTATGTTGATCAAAATTTATTTATAAAAGGCTTTTATGCTGCTCCAACTACTTCAAATAATTTTCAAAACATTGCATTAAAATCGAACGAAAATAGCTATAGTAGCTGTAGGCTACTTGCATTTACAGGTGTTCAGGTTCTCTCTTCTGAAATATTTGACCATATTTATAATAGCAGTGATAAATTTAAGAGAGAACCTTTTAGTAGTATCGAACTCTATGCCCATCTTGCTAAACAAGGAGAGTTAATCAAGGCGTTTGTCTGCAAAGATATTTTTTGGCAAGATATTGGAACTGTTGAGACTTACAAAGATGTAGCCATAAGATTTGCTGTAGCTAACCATTTAAATAATTGCCCTTCATCTAACCCAATATCAAAAATAGAAAAAATTGTGATACAAAGACTTGCAGGAGATGGTTCAGATAGAGATTGGTTTCGTTGTAGCTTGTCTGAGCAGTCTGATATTGCTTATAATTTAGATATTTGTGAAATAAATTCGTATAGTTCTGTTATTGTTGCTGATCACGGTATTTATCCTAAGGAGTATATAATTGCTAACTATGATGAACAGAGCTGTGACAGCACTAATTACAGGCAAATTTCTATTTCTAATAATAAACCAGAAGAGATTGACTCATTTATAAAGATTGGTAACCATCTTCACAAGCAAGGTGTTAATGTCCCAGTTATTAAAGGCTACGATAGATTTTCAGGGTTGGTGGTACTTGAAGATTTAGGAGATGTTCACCTTCAAGATATTGTAAATAAAATTGTAAATTGTCAGACGAGTAATAGTAGAGATATAGCCGATAAAAGCAGTAGAAATATAGATAATACTAATAATGCTAAGATACTTGAATGTTACAAAGAGGTGTGCAAACTTGCTATAAATTTTACAATAAAAGGTATTGAGCAATTTGATAGCAGTTGGGCATTTCAGACAGTTTCCTATTCAAAAGATATGATTTTAGAAAAAGAGTGTCGTTATTTTGTGGAGGCATTTCTTCAGGGTTATCTAAAGTTAGATGTTAAGTTTGATGAGCTTAGTGATGAGTTTGAGTTGATTGCAAATAGTGCTCTTGATGGTGCTTTTGAAGGGTTGATGCACAGAGATATGCAGTCAAGAAATATCATGGTAAAAAATAAAAATTATTTCTTTATCGATTTTCAATCTGCAAGAAGGGGACCATTCCAATACGATCTCGCTTCACTGCTTATTGATCCGTACGTAAACCTTGCAGATGAGATAAGAGAAGCACTTTTACATTACTCTTTTGATGAGATTAAACGTCAACTAAAACTTATGGGTGAGGATGTTCTTGATAAAGATTGTTATAGTCATAAATTTTTAAATTATGAACATGATATCGAAAAATTTATAAATTGCTATCGTCACTGTGCTCTTACACGCAACATGCAGATGTTAGGAGCTTTTGCAAATCTATCAATGAATAAGGGCAAAACAGCTTTCAAGCAGTATATCCCTGTAGCTGTGGATAATATTAAGAAAAATATAAATTTTGTGAATATAGAGAAAATAGCCAAACTGTATCAACTAATAATTGAACTTTAAGTTACAATACTACCTCATTTGATTATATGGAGCTTATTTAAGATGAAACCTATTGATATTATGTTAAATGGAATACCAGGCAATGTTGCCTCAATTATTGCGTCTCATATTGCTGAGGATAGCCGTTTAAAACTTATACCTTTTTCTATGACAGGAGCTGAAGTTGCTTTAGAGAGCTATAAAATTAAGGAGTTAAATATTACCTTAATTAAACCTGACAAAAGGGAAAATATAATTTATGAGATTATAAAAGATTTCCCTAATATTATTATTGTTGATTTTACTCACCCTACAGCAGTTAATAACAATGCCGATTTTTACACAAGATTTAATATTCCTTTTGTGATGGGAACTACAGGAGGAGACAGAGAAGCTCTTAATAAAACAGTTCTTTCATCTTCAATATCAGCAGTTATTGCTCCAAATATGGCAAAGCAGATTGTTGGATTTCAGGCAATGATGGAGTATGCAGCACTGACATTTCCTGATCTTTTCAAGGGATATAGCTTAACAATTAGAGAGAGCCATCAAAGTGGAAAGGCAGACACAAGCGGAACTGCCAAAGCAATGGTTAGATACTACAATAAACTTGGCGTCCCATTCTCAGAAGATGAGATTATTATGGAAAGAGACCCCAAAATTCAGAAAAACGAGTGGCATATTCCAGATGAGTATCTTACAGGACATGCGTGGCATACCTATACTTTGACATCTGCCAATAATACAGCAAAGTTTGAGTTTACCCACAACATTAATGGCAGAGATATTTACGCTCAAGGGACAATAGATGCGGTACTTTTTTTGCATAACATAATCAAGAGTGAGAAAAGCGAGGTAAAGAGTGAGAAAAAAGGGAAAATTTATACCATGATTGATGTACTTAAAGGAAATTAATGACTACCTATAATAAAATACTTTTAGGTTTGATTGCAGCAGCCTATTTTATTAGTCCAATTGACATAATACCTGATTTTTTTATCCCATATTTGGGATGGTTTGATGATACTGCTGTGATTGGTATAATCTTGTATTATATAAAGTATGGTCGAATACCTGATCTTTTTTATAAAAAGAGGGGCGGATTTTTTCGCAGTAAATCATCAAAAAATTTTCACTATTCAAGTTCGTCAGGTTCAAAGCAAAAATCAAACCAGAATAGCAACGACAGATTTGCTAAGAAATCTACACAAAAAGGTGCAACTGACAAGCAACCTTATTCAGACAAAAAGTCAACAGAGGCTGACTCTACAAGCAGAGAGACAAATGAACAAAATAGAGAAAATAGCCATTATCAAAAAAGGGTAGGGGGGGAGGCGAGTTTAAAAAAAGAAGAGCCTTTTAAAGATACTACAAAATCTGCCTACTATATACTTGGAGTATCGACAAAAGCCAGCAAAGAGGAGATTCAGGCTGCCTATCGAAAAGCTGTTAAACAGTATCATCCTGACAGAGTAGCCCATCTTGGAGAAGATCTTCAACAGCTTGCAAACAAAAAATTTATTGAAATTAAAGATGCTTATAATCTTCTAATAAAGAGCTAATTTATCTGTTTTTCAAGGTGTAAGAGAGTTGTGCAACTTATTAAATTGTTTTAAATTTTGTTTACACTGGATATAGGTGCTACTTTTTCAACTGGTCCAGCATAGGAATCGATAAATTTTTTTTTACGTTTAACGTATTTAAAAGGAGAGTTTTCAGGCTTTAACGCACTCTTTGCGTAGGCTCTCTCTTTTTCCATATCTGCAAAATTCTCTTTATGGCAAGTTTTTTTTCTCACCTCATCTCTATCTTTGAACGACTCCTCGCTTTTTCTTAAAAATTCGTCAAAATTACACTCTCCATAAAAGTGAGAGCTATTTCTATTTTTCCGATTTTTAGTAGCAGAAAAATGTGGCGTTTTAGGTGAAGAGCTTTTTTGCTCTTGTGGATTCGATGATTTAATGGAGGATGGAGCGGCAACTATCTTCTCTTTTATCACGATGTCATCTGACTCTAATACGATCTCTTTAGACGAGATAATGTTTTTACACCACTTAAAAAAATTTGAAAAAGTTCTCTGACTTTTATCGTTTTTCTCATTACGTACATCGGGTTTCTCACTTTTTTTACTTGTACTAACGCCATCTCTTTTCTTTTCAACTTTTGGAAGAGTTTTAACAAAATCACAGGCTGTTTTGAACGCAAGGTTTATCTCTTTCATTCGTGACTCAGCCTGTTGTTTTAGGATATGGTTATGGTGAAAATGGTCAGGATGAAACTTTTTTGCCATTAATCGGTACGCTCTTTTTACCTCTTCGATCTCTATGTCAGGTTTGACAACAATACCCAATATTTTAAAAGATGTGGCAATGTTCATAAAATATCTCTTTTCATCCTTATATGCCTTGCTTCTTAAAGTGACTATGTTTGCATAATAGTTATTATTTTACATCTGTTTAGTCTCTCTTCTCTAAACTTTTTAATGCTAAATAAAAAGCTCCCACTGCAAGTTCAGAACAGTGAATCTCATCAGATGGCAATGTTTTAAGGTATGTAGCAACAGCCTCAGGCGTAATCTCATCCCATAAATCATCTATTCTCTTTTTTTCTGCCATTTTTACGACTGTATTAGCACAGGCATTAGTGTTTTTACATCCATTAATGTAATATGAGATATAGTCAACTATACCATCTTTTGCCATAATAAAAAACTCTACAGTATCTCCGCACTCTCCAGTTCTGATTCCATATCCATTAGGATTTTCAATCCTCTCCATACGATCGTAACTAAATGCCATCTCAAGATACTCTAATGAATGATCCTGCCAGAAGTTCATTGTTTAATTAACTCTCCTTATAGTAGATACTAATTAACCCATTTTAATTGTTGTTATTTATTGATAAAGAAATATTGACAAACACAAAATATGAGTGTTTTAGATGCAAATAAAATGAAATGCAATGAGATTCAAATAGAATAATGAAATACCAACGTACTTAAAACTTAAGAATTACCTTTTTATGTCTATTTCCAAGGAGAGAGCAAGATGTTTTCATTTATCAAAAAGAACCTTATAATTAAAATAGTTACCATACAAATTTTTATAATAGTTCTGCTGCTTGTAGGGTTTGCCATTTTTGACTTACAGACTAAAATTTCATTTATTATTTCAACTTTTATCTTCGGCATCATAATAGTCTCTGCTACAGCTATTATGATACAACTTACAATATTAGATCCCATAAAAGAGATATCTTACGCTCTTAAAGATACTGCCCAAGTAGAGGGAGATTTAACCAGACGGCTTAATATTAGTAGAACAGATGAAATTGGTCAGCTTGCATCTGGGTTCAACGCATTTATAGCGAGAATGAATAATATAATTGTAGATATAAGTCAAAATGCACAGACTGTAACTGCGGCTGCTTCTGAAGTGTTATCAGTTGCAGAGCAGATGTCAGAAGATTCTGAAGATCTCTCAATGAGGGCAAATACAGTTGCAGCAGCTTCTGAAGAGATGAGTGCAAATATGGGTTCTGTTGCTGCTGCAAGTGAAGAGTCTTCTACCAATTTAAGTATTGTTGCAACATCAGCAAGTGAAATGAAATCAACGCTTAATGAAGTTGCAAAGAGTTGCTCAAGAGCCAGAGTAATATCTGAAAAGGCAGCATCAAACGTTGAGACCGCATCACAAAAAGTTACGTTACTTGGAGAGGCTGCAAGAGAGATATCTAAAATTACAGAGGTTATTACGGAAATAGCAGCACAAACAAACCTGCTTGCTCTTAATGCTACAATTGAAGCGGCACGAGCTGGTGAAGCCGGCAAAGGTTTTGCAGTAGTTGCAAATGAGATCAAGGAGTTAGCTAATCAAACTACAAATGCTACACACGATATAAGGAATAAAGTAGTAGGTATTCAGAGTTCAACTGATGAAACAGTATCTGAAGTTGGCAATATCTCTGAGGTGATTGTTGAAGTAAATGATATTGTAGCAGCAATTGCAGCAGCTATAGAGGAGCAGTCTGCCGCAGCTAACGAGGTTTCAGACAATATTCAGCAGGCATCAATGGGAATTGCTGAGGTTAATGAGAATGTTGCACAGACATCTGAAGTCTCTGTTGAGATTGCAAAAGATATTCACGTAGTTCACAATGTATCAGAGACGATGTCTCAAAAAAGTGGACAGATGAATATAAGTGCAAAGGATCTCTCTGAATTATCGTATAAGTTAAGAGATATGATAAGTGTATTTAAAGTTTCAACTGAACATCTTGACACTGCTAAATCTAAAAATATTACTAATGCTATGAAATCAGTAAATGTTGGATTGGGATCCGAAACTGTGGAGCTTAAATCAGTAGCTGTTGGTGTAAAATCTTCAACTGATAATGTTAGAACTGAAAAAGAGAGTGGGCAAAAGGTATTTGATCTCATTACGTGGGGACCAAAACTTGCTACAGGAATTGACCAGATTGATGTTCAACATAAAGAGCTTGTAAGAATGGTTAACGCTTTACATAGGGCTATGAAGCTAAAAGTAGGCATACAACAGTCAGGCAAAATACTTGATGAGCTTGCAAAATATACTGTATATCACTTTGGACATGAGGAGAAGTTATTCAAGCAGTATCAATATCCTGAATATAATGAACATAAGAAAATTCATGAAAAACTTGTCTCAACAGTTGTAGAATTCCAGAAGGATTTTAAATCTGGAAAAGCATCACTATCAGTCGATCTTATGAATTTTTTAACACAATGGCTTAAAGATCATATAATGAAGTGCGATATGAAATATGTCCCCTTTTTTAAGAGTAAAGGCTTATAAAGGTATTATAAAGAACTATTTTAAATTTTTTATATAAAAATTAAAACGGAATTTTTATGGAGAGTAGTGGTATTTTATGACCACTACTCTTTTTTTGTCCATGTAAATTTATATCCTCACTGTTGTACATATCAGAGACAGTATTCATACTGTCTCTGATTATTTTTCTATTATATTTATGAGCACTTGAAATCCCGCCGTAAATACTTCCTCCATAGAATCCAGACCCAATAAATGCAATTAATCCCCCCAAAGCGTCATTACCATCTTCAAATGATTCAACTGCTGCAAGTATAAATGCACTATTAAGCAAAAATGCTACAATAGCGTCTTGATATCTATTGCAATATGCAAAACCACCACCCGGAATAATGGACGCAATAGCAGCAGTTATAGGGCTTTTTTGTTTCTGATTCATAACCTCAAGAGTCTCTAATAATTGCTCTCTAATAGCCTCTGCTTTATAATTCTCTTTGCCTGAGATGGTCATTTTATCTATATATTCAATAGCTTTAGCTATAGATGATAAAGCTTTATCATTTGATATGCTATTATCAACAGATTTTTTAATATATATTAAAACAAGGCAGTAAAGTATCCTATCTTCTGTTGATGGGTCATCGTTTAATAGGAGAAAATCTTGAAGAACCATCTCTGCTGGTGAATGACGTTTCATGGCAAGAAAAGTTCTGCTTAACATAAAAATAGACTCAATAGCTACTGAGTTGTATTCAATTGAATTGAGGTGGATCGAATTGTTTTTAATATAGAGAGTTTCAGAGCTACTATTTGTGAGAGAATCAAACAGAGGTGCAGATAAGCTATTAAAAACTGTAGATGCCTCTTGATATCTTTTTGTATGAAATAGAGAAATCCCCTTTTTTAGTAGTGCCTCTTTTACCCTTTTATCATCAGGGAAAAAGTGGGTAAACCTGTTAAACTCAACAATAGCAGTTGGAAAATCTTTATTGTCAAATAGTTTAAGAGCATAGCTATACTGCATATCTGAGTTGATTATTAAAGTGTGAGTCTCGTTATTAGATGAACATCTACCAGAGGTTGGAAAATAACAAAATAGTATGATTAAACAATAAAAAATTGGACAGAGGGGTAAGGCAAATCGAAAATCATTTTGACAAATCATAACCATACCACCAAAAGTCGTTAGACCAGATAGGATCAAGTATTAATAGCTTTCCATCAGGTTGTTTAATAGTATCAGAGAGCTTTTGTTCATCTCTTCCGCACCTTATCAGACGATCGCAACTCATAATCCAGCCCACTAACAATCCATGTTTTTTTATTGCCTGTTCACAATATCTTGAGCATGATGGATACATACCACAGCGATCTCCATCAACTGTAGATATATATTTTTGGTAGAACCTAAATAAAATGGTATCTTCTTCTGCTTGAATAGACAGAGTATTTAGTAGAATTGATATTAACATTACACAAAAAAATATAATAAACTTCATATTAAATCCGAGCATATCGTAAATCGTTGTTTAAACATGGCTCTTATTGAAACTTAGGTTAATTAAAGAGCACTATCATCTAAGCTACTCTTTAACTTTGCGGCAATATCTCTGCCTAATTTAATAGCTGCTTGAACAGCCTCTGCTTGCTCTTCAAACTTTTGAACTCCTACAGAGACAACCGTTGCCTCTTGACCATATAACATCTTAACTCCAGACATACTACACTCATCACCATGCCCACACTTAATACAAGGAACATTTCCCATTACTTTTACTTCTCCAACAAAATCCATCCCCTCTTCCATCATGTAAAATTTTATAGCATTAACTCCAAAATCAGAAGCTGGTGGTAGTTGCTCATTACCAATTGGAACGGCATAAGTAATGATAGCTCCTCCGGGTTTTCCAGCCATATATCCATGTATATGTCTAAGTGGATAGAGACGCTCAATAAATGCTTTTGTTCTTGAATCTAAAGACGAGTAGGGTGTAAATCCTGCAATAATTAATGCATCAGCCTCTTTTGCCTTTTTTGCAAGCAATAGACCATCATCTTTTATGACACATTCATTTGTCTTTACACATCCCAAACAGGCTTGACAAGGAGCAACAGTATAATCTTTAAGCTTAATAAACTCTGTCTCAAGACCTGTAGAGTCTAACGCAAGTTTTAACGCTCTATCAGTGTTACCATCTTTTATGGGTGAGCCAGACACTCCAAGTATCTTCATAAGCATCTCCTTTTTATTAATATTTTATTTATTTTACTTTGGTTGATTATCGGTACAAAATAAAGTTATATTTTAAATATTTTTTACCATTTTGTTTGTCTCTTTAACAGCATCGCTTACATCTGCAATATCTTTTGAGGTTATCATTCAAATTCGTGGTCGCTATGATAGTATTTAGATATAGTTTATTGTGATACTCTCTTTTCAATACAATAAGAGTGGGGTGACTGCAAGTAAAAAAGATTGGGCAGTGCTTTAAAGTTGTTCTTTTAAAGAGTATAATATTATGTTACTTATATTTTCTATTATTACTTTGTTCGTTCATACACACAATTTTATAGATGAGTATTTTTATGGCTGAAAAACCAACCTATGAAGAGTTAGAACAACGGATTAAAGAGTTAGAGCAGACTGAAACTGAACTTAAACGGAGTGAAGCACTGTTTCGTGGTCTGTTTGCTAACATGACCAGTGGTTCTGCCATTTATGAAGTTCTCAATGACGGCTCAAAAGGCTCTGATTATATTGTGAAGGAATTTAACAATAAAAGTTTGGAAATAGAGGGAAAACTCCTTGAGCAGGTAATTGGTAAAACTCTTTTTGAACTAAGACCAAATATTGATGATTATGGGTTGATTTCTGCCATGAAAAAAGTATGGGAAACTGGTCTCCCTGCTTACCATCCTGTCAAACTTTATAAAGACAACAATTTTTCTAATTACTATGAAAACTATATTTTCAAAATTCCTTCTGGAGAGATAGTAACGATATATAACGATATTACTATTCAGAAAAATCAGGAGCTTGCTCTTCAAGAGAGTAAAGAGCGTTTTGAGCTTGCCATGAAATTTACCAATGACGGGCTTTTTGACTGGAATCTTGAAACAAACCAGATACACTACTCTTCAGGGTGGAAGAGAATGCTGGGTTATAGTGATGATGAAGTCAAAGATGAATTTTCAGAGTGGGAACGTCTCACCAAATTTGAAGATATGAAGGCTTCATGGGATATGCTGAATGAAGTTTTAGAAGGAAAACGGGGGCATTTTGAAAAAGAGTTTAAGATGCAGCATAAAGATGGTCATTGGGTAGATATTCTTTCTCGTGCCAATGTTGTATTTAATGAAGATGGAAAGGGTGTTCGTGTAGTCGGTACTCATGTGGATATTACCGCCCGTAAACAGGCAGAGATGAAGCAAAAAGAGCTTGAAGCCATTAATCTTCGACTTCAAAAAGCTGAAAGTCTTAGTCAGATGGCAGGCGGAATCGCACATCTTTTTAATAACTATCTTTATGCTGTAAGCGGTAACTTAGAACTGGCTCTTGAAGAGTTATCTGATGACTCTTTGATACGTTATAATCTGACAGAAGCAATGAAAGCAGCTCGCAGATGTGCAGATGTCAGCGGTTCAATGCTCACATATCTTGGACAGAGTGTTGTTAAAACTGAGTCAGTTGATATTTCAGAATTATGTCGGAAGAATCTCTCTACCTTTCAATCACAATCATCAGCTAACATTGGTATAACCATAGAGACAGATCTTGTGGAAGCAGAACTGTTTGTTCGTGTAAATACACATCAGATGCAGCAGGTACTTAACCATCTGATTACTAATGCCTGCGAGAGTATCGGTGAGAATAAAGGCAGAATCAGCCTGATTACAAGAACCATAAGGGTATCTGAGATGTCAGGATTCCATCTTTTACCTGTTGATTGTAAGCCATCTGCTAATACTTATGCCTGTGTGGAAGTTAGTGATACTGGATGTGGAATATCTAAAGAGGATATTCACAGGCTATTTGACCCCTTTTTCACGACTAAGTTTACAGGACGAGGTTTGGGTTTATCTGTTGTATTAGGAACAGTTAAATCATGGGGTGGCATGATTGGTGTAAAGAGTGAAATAGGTCATGGAAGCTCTTTTATGGTTTTTCTTCCTTTGGCTGTGGATGCTCCAATTTATCAGACAGAAAAGTTGTCTCAATCTCTGAAACCAAAAGAATTTCCAACATTATTGATAGTGGATGATAATCAAGCTGTGCTTAAAATGACAACAATAATGCTTAAAAAGATGGGTTTTGAAGTTATATCGGCTGTAAATGGAGTTGACGCTGTAAAAAAGTTCAGGCAGCATAAAGAGTCAATCAGTTGTTTAATTACCGACCTTTCAATGCCTGAACTTGATGGCTGGGGAACATTAACAGAGATCAGAAAAATTAACCCATCCGTTCCAGCAATTCTTGCAAGCGGATATGATGAGGCATTTGCAATGTCTCGCGATACTTCAGAGAAACCACAGGCTTTTCTTCACAAACCATACTCAATGAGTGATTTGAAGGGTGCTTTGGGGACGGTTCTGGGGTCTTTAGCTCCGATTAATTAAAAATATATTCACTTTGAGGTACTTACGATAAACATACAAAAAAGACGAAAGGAAGATTGATTATAAATTGCGTTAATCAAGAATTACCACTTAAGTCCTAATATCAGACAGTTAAGCCCTGAGCCGATTCCCATAAATCCTACAAAGTCTTCAGGCTGCAAAAAACCGCACTCATCAGCAATTGCAGCAGTAAGAGGAAGCGATACAGTACCCATATTGCCAAGATACTGATATGTTGAAAAGTCAGTTGCAGGATCGATATTTAACGCCTTTTGAACCATCTGCTGATGAGTTGAGCCAACCTGATGACAGATAAACTTATCTGGCTGCTGTTTAACAGCTTGATTTTTATCCAAAAACAGCGGTTTGCTCTTAAAATCCTCATAAGTTGCTTTGGCAATAACCAATCCATTTTCAAGAACTGCGTGTGCATCTGTTCTCATCAATACTTTAGAAGTTGTGGGCATTCCAGACTCACTAAATGTCCATCTGCAAAGGTTGTTAAATTGGCTTGCCTGTCTTACAACTCCGCCGAGAAGTGCGTGTCGTTTCACTTGCTTATTTCCAACAGTTCCATCACTCATAAGCACGCCTACTGCACCAGAACCGCCTGTCATTGTGGCAATTGTCTTTTTGTAAAAATCTATGCTTTTTGCCTGATTAATCTCATCTATTGTTGAATCCACAATCTGGCGTGCGGTTTCGCACGACACAACAAGAGCAGCCCGTATCTGACCAAGCTCTATGGCATTGGCAGCATGAACCATACCAGTAACAACTCCAAGACAGGCATTTGAGACATCATAAACATGAGCGTTTGGGCTGACATTAAGAGCATCAGCAACAGCACAGGCAGTAGCAGGCTCAAAACCATCACGCCCGACACCGCAGAAAACCACGCAGTCAATTAGATCAGGGCTTATGCCTGCTGCATCTATTGCTTTTTGTCCAGCCTTTGCAGCACCTTGGGCAAGAGTGTGCTCTATATCCCAGTAACGACGCTCTTTTATACCCGTAAGGGCTAAAAGCTGACCTTTTTTGAACCCTACAGCATTATAAAAGGGTTGAAGTTGTTCCTCAATCTGTTCTGTTGTAACAACGTGTGGTGCAAGCTCGTAACCTATTGCGTCTATAAAAACTTTTGAATATTTCATAACTTATAAATTGCTCCAGTAAAAAGCCTATTTGGGGGCTAAAATTAATTAAATCAATAACTTATTATAATGTATTATTAAGGAGTTGGGCTGTTTTTAACCTAAAGTCTCCTCATCCTCTCCATAGTTAAACTCAACTTTGCTCTGTATTAAAATCTCATCTAAAATATTTTTAAGATAACCCTGTGTTACACACACATTGAATCTCTCATTTAGTGAAGAAATATTTATTATCTCCTCAATGCAGCCCATATACTTATCAACTATGCTTTTAATTGAATAAGTCTTACTGGCATTATCTCTAATTTTCTTTTTAAGGTCGTCAATTTTTTCGTCTGATTTTATAACAAATGTTATTGGATACTTTTGAATCTTATCAATATCAAGAAAATACTTTTTAAAGTCTAAGGTCTCTGTTACCTGAAAAAATCTTCCAAGCGGCTTCATCACAAAATCAATACCGCCGTCATTTGCGTTTGTTCGTCCTGTTTTGTATAATTTTAAATTCTCAGTATTAAGTTTGTCCATTTCAAAACCCCAAATAATTACCTGATCTTGGTAATAATATTTAAGAATGGCGTAACTCACAACTTCAAAGAGCCGTGCATCAACGTTTGGTGATAGTAAGTTGACGATAAACTTCGCAGCTTTTTTAAAATCTGTTTTGTTAATTCCTTGCAGTTCTTCACAATATTCAACAAAACGTTGAAAAGAGACTTGTTTAACTTTTATATATTCATCAATTATTTCAATGATAACTTTTGAAATATTAATATATTTTTTGTCAATTTTGATTTTTAATAAATTTTCATTTATCCAGTAGCGATTAGTTTCAAGATTACGAATAATCGGTATAAATTCTGAATTAGGAAAATATTTCTGAAACTCTGAGTTCACTCTATTGTTTAAAGCGTGGTTTTGCAGCTTACCACCAAATGGTAACTCTCTTTGTCTTGACAAAAGTTTACTAAATAATGCTCCTTCATATTGGGAATATTTGTTGTTTTTATCATAACCATTAAGAATATAATCTTCAATTAATACATAAACAGCATAGATATTAGCAAAACTTGAGCGGGATTTTGACCCTCTATTTGCTGAACGAGTCTTGATATTTATGTATTGTATGAGATGGCTCTTCTCGAAAATATCATCTGTATAGCTATCAAAATATTTTTGTAAAATACTTTTTATATTTGATGTGAATAGATGTTCCATGTTATTATTCAAATAACTGTAAATTCTTAGCTGTTGATAATTTCTCAGACTCAAATGTACGTATTGGTCTTTTCAATTTTTCACCATTAAACTCTTTTGCCAATCTCAATCTACGTAATCCTATTTTTACGTACTCTTCTTGGATTTCAATTCCGATAGATTTTCTATTTAGTTTTTTTGCTACAAAATTAGTTGTAAATGTCCCTGCAAATGGATCAAGAACTAAATCACCGACATTTGAACTTGCACTAATAACTCTTTCAAGCAGAGCAACAGGTTTTTGTGTTGGATGATTTTCATACTCCTCCATTCGATAACGTACTCTCGGAAATTCCCAGACATTGCCGGGCACTTTTTTAGAATTATATACGGTTGGAGTCGATTTTCTATAATCTATCAGTTTCCTTTTTGCTCCAGTTTTTGCCTCAATCAAGATATCACCTGAATTAAATGTATAATTACTTTTATTCATTACGCCAAATAGAATAGGTTCATACATTGAACCAAAATATTTTTTTGCCTGAACTCCAGAACTATCATAATACCAGATAATTCTTGAAAGGATATTAAGTCGTTTACGCAGATAAATATCAAGAAACGGCATAAATTGAGTTGCTGTCATCACATATAAACTGCCGTCAGGCTTCAATTTTTGAATAGCCAAATCAAGCCAGCTGTAACACCATTTTAAATAGCTCTCTTCAGAATCCCATTTATCTTTTTTCCCATTAAAGTTTTTTCCAATATTGTATGGCGGATCAGCAAAAATTAAATTTACAGAACTATTTGGAACTTCACCAAGTGCAGTTAAAACATCTCCATGAATTATTTTATGACTGCTGTCACCTAATACTTTCATTATTTTTTATGCTCCTAAATACGATCATCAAACTTAAAATATCATTTACACATTAAATATATTAAGGCTTGAGACGCTCACTCCAAAATAGTTCAATCTCTTTGCGGGACAAACCCGCAATTCTCATTCCCATGTTTTTGTAAAGCACAATCCTATGATCATCAGAGAACATGTGCGCATCTGCAATAATGTATGGTTCATAACTATTATCAACGTCAATGTATCCAATCTCTTTGATCTCAATCTCATATCGTGCCTTTTTGGTCTGTGTGGTTACAGGACCTCTGCACTTTAAATCGCTCTCAATGCCGGCAATCACATCATAAAAAGGCTCGTCTCTCGTTGATATCCACCCTATTCTTTGTGTAAAAATACGTAAGGCATGGGCGCAGCACTCATACATCAAAGTTCCGGGCATAACCATATCATCAACAAAATGGCAGATTAAAAACCAATCATCAGGATAGATGTCAGCTTCAGCACTGATAAAGCCCAGTCCAAACCTTCCGCCAGTCGGATTAAACTCAAGAACCCTGTCAATCAGGTGCATTCTGCTGTTATCGTTTAGCTCTCCGTCCTGATATATTCTGCTGCCCGGAAGCCTTAAATTTTTACCAAGTAAAATTCCTTCAAAATCTTTACCAAAACATGCCCCAAGCTCTCCGCATCTTAAACTTTCAACTTGAGCATCTGAATAGCTCTCTTTATAAAGTGCTGCTGCTAATGGATAAAATGAGGTCTCTTCTATCTGATCTATATAGCCATTTAACTTATATTTATTATCTTTTACATCACTATTGGTAAAAGTTTCAGTATCCTCTTTTTTAAGAATAATTCCGCCTGAATTTTTAACCTCATCAAGCGTAAAAAAGCCTGCACAGCCGTCACGCATGGAGATAAGAAGCTCAGGGGTCTTAGATTTGATAAATCCCTTATAGTGAAAAAAGAAAAGATATATCTCACCCTGCTTTAAGAATCTATCAATCTCAATATGATACTCTATTGTCTCCCCTGGTTCTGGCAAGGTTCTATGAAAGGTTACCTTAGCATCAAGAAGACGATAACGCCGCTTGCCTTTAACAACATGATCAATTCCCAACCATGAGCACAAAAAGAGATCAGCCTGTCCAGCTTCAATTGATATTGAGACTGGAGCTTTTCCCCCGTCCAAATACCAAGCACCCTCTTTTACGTCATGCTGGGTTATAATCTTTCCCGATTTCAAAGAGAGCATCTCGCCTTGAATATCCATGATTCTATCAACTAACATAAGAGGCTCGTCTGGAAGGCGGACTCTGACAGGATAGGCATCAATAATATCAAAAGCCTCTCCAAGCACTTTACCGGCAGAACCAACAGCAAACTCCATGCACATATCTCTATCAAGAAGAGGTTTTACTGGTTGTGGCTGTATAGATGACTTTGCTGCTATAATAGCCTGATTTTCTACTTGATCTGAATTTGGTAAATTTGCTTCAATGTGTGCTAAATTTTTTGGCAAATTGTTTACAATATTTGATGCAATGTTGGTTAAACAGGTAAACTGCTTTTCTAACTCCAGCATATTATTTTTTGACAATTCCAAAAATTTGACGTGTGCATCTGCTGTAATTTGTGCAGATTGAGCCGCATCATTAAAAACATCAGGAATGTCAGAAATATGAGATATATCAGATGGGGCATTATTTGACTCTTCCCGTAAATCAGATAAATTTGAAATAGATTCATTTAGGGTAGATTCAGTTGCAATGTTGGAATCAGCGGATTTATTAAAGCGGACAGGCTCAGTTAAATTGGATTTAGAAGATTCAGCCAAATCACATTTAGACTCTCTGTTCTTTAGATTCTCCGCATAATCGGCAAGCGTATTAAGTGCTTTAATAAGGCTTATCTCCTCATCTTCGTCTTTTGAGCCTAAAGATAACGATACTGCAAGATGCTCTTTATCTCCAAGAATTTTTCCTACAGCACGGGTGCAAGATGAGCCTGGTCCCATCTCTATAAAGACTCTTACTCCGTCATTCCATGCGTTGTTTATAAGCTGTGTATAGTCAAATCCATATAATGCCTGATTTACGATAGATTCAGCCGTGGCTTGAGTTTCTGGAGTATATTTCTTACCTGAAAAGCAGCTATAAAAATCAACATTATCAGGCGGATAGCACTCAAATTTATGCAGATCTCTATACTCATCTGCATACTCTTTTGCAACTGGGCAGTGAACAGTTACCACGCCGTCAAGATACATTGCACCGCAGCCGCTCTCTTTGATAAACTCCTCAACCTGTTCAGAGCTTCCGCCGATTACGCACTCGTCAGGAGCATTCACAATCAGAAGATAAAGTTTATCATATTTTTCTGATTCATAATCTGCACTTGATTTGATAACACTCTCTACAAACTCTCTGCTTCTATTGACAGCAGCAACACTCCATTGAACAGTTTCACCCTCTTTAAGTTTCCACGCTTTTCTTGCTGATGTGCACTCTCCAGCAAGTTTTTTAGTAAAAAGATCAGATGCTTCCATTCTTCTTAACATATCTTCAGGATCGTTCCAGACACGTAGAGAAAACAATCCAGCAGTTTCTCCTAAGCTGTGCCCAATGCATGCATCAGGTTTTAATCCAAACTGTTCAGCAACACGGGTCATCAGCACGCCAAAAGAGACCTGACCAAAGATCATGTTGTGCGAATGGCTGTTGATATCTTTTGCAACTTCATCTTGCCAGCCATTAGACCAAAAGAGCCTTTTAGGATAGTAGATATTTGGCAGCATTCTTTTACTTAAAGATGCACTATATTCGTCCATATCATGTAAAATATCTGCAAACATCACGCCGATTTTACGACCCATTCCAACAAAATGGTTGCCTGAACCAGGATATAAAAATGCAATTTTGCCAGCTTGTTTAAGATTTTTGAGCTTGTCAGCAATGTCAGCTTGAAACTCTGTCAAATATTTAGATTCTGATTTTATAAAATAGTCATAAGTTGATTTTGATAAATAGTCAGATTTTGACTTTGAAAAATAATCGTATTTTGAATTTGCTAAATAATCAGACCTTTTGTTTGAAGCGTAATCAGATGAAATCTTAAACTCTTCAAGCACAACATGAGAAGAAGTTCCTTCAATAGAAGAGATTGAAGCTGCAACTGCTATCCGTCTATCTTGTGAACTCTCTTTAATCCAAAATGCTGGAAATTTTGGAAAATAAAACGGTGTCTTACTCAAATCAACAGTTCTGGAATCTGCTGCTTGAGATTGAACTGCTTGAGAATTAACCGCTGTAAATTCAAGTGTATTAGATTGAATTGCTGGAGATTGAACTGCCGGAGACTCAAATTTTGCGATTGGCGGAATAATTTGATGATATATTGCAAGGGCAGATTGAACGATTGAGATTAAACCAGAAACAGCGTGGGTATCTCCAATAATTGAAGGACTTGAGCCTATTGCACATGAAAGAGGTGTTGGATTTTTACTCTCTGTTTTTAATGGGTTGTTATCATTAAAAAAGTCAGAATCTCTATTTATAATTTTATTAAACGCTGCTGATTCAATATTATCCTCCACAGGATCACCGCTTCCGTGTGCCTGATAAAGTCCGATATCAGAGATTGAAACACCTGCATAATCAAGGGCTTGTAAAAGAGAGTTAGAATAAGTTTCTATTGGAGATTGATCTTTGGCTATTGCAGGTTGAGCTTTTAAAGTTTCATCATCAGACTCAAATCTCTCCTCCAAACTGCCTGACGCACTGCCTGTTCCTTTGATAACAGCATAAATTTTGTCTCCATCTTTTTGTGCCTGTTCAAGAGTTTTCAGAACTATTGCAGCCGCCCCTTCTGACGGAAACGCACCCTTTGATTTGATGTCAAAAGGTGCAGATGTTTCATAAGATGGTGCGTAATTTCTCAATGTTCTATTTAAAGTGTCCTGCCTTACATCTCCAGCCATATCAACAGAACCGCAAAGAAAAACTTTTGTCTCGCCTCTTTGCAGCGATTCAACTCCAATCTCAATAGCTTTTATTCCAGATAATGCACCAGCAGAGACGGTAAAACACGGTCCTCCAAGTTTAAACTCTCTTGCAACTCTGCTTGCAACAATGCCTCCAAGTGCCCCAAGCGTTCTCTCTGCTGTAAGAGGAGAGTTGACGATTTTAATGCTTGACTCACTATCTATCATGCCTTGACTTTTAGACTCTTCCTCTTTTAATCTCCATCTTATGTGAAAATTAGTTGCACCATAATCAAACTCAATTCCTATGGCTGCACCAAAATCTGTTCGCCTCTCCCCTTTTTCAGGTCTTGGAGATATTCCAGCATCTTTTATTGCACCCATTGCAGCTTTAAGCATTATAAGATGTTGGGGCAAAAGAGCATCTATCTGGTTTGGAGGAATATGAAATTCTCCTGGATATGAGGTCAACTCCTTCAGCCACAAACCATTTGATTTACTGTTACCATTAATTTTACTGTTAGATGATAACTCTTCTGTCAGTTCAATATTATCTGCAAAGATTTTCTGTTTAAAGATATTCAGATTCATTGCAACTGGAGTGATAACTTCCATTCCAACGATAGCAATAGGTGAGGATATCGCTGAATTTGTTGAAACAGGTTGCTTTAATTCATTTAGGCTTGATTGCTCAGCATCTCCTGATGCTGTGCATTCAGAAAAATAGATTGAAAAATTATCTTTGCAAAACTCCTCAACAAGAATATGTGCATTTATTCCTCCAAAACCAAAAGCACTAACTCCTGCCCGTCTTGCTAAAGATTTATTTCTATCTTTATCTTGCATCAGAAACATCGGCTTCCACTCCTCTGGTTCAGTCTGCACATAAAATCCAGTTGTATGCAGAGGACTGTTTAGAGTTGGTTCGGAAAAATTGAGAGATGGAGGCAGGATTTTTTCATTGATTGCAATTAAGGTCTTGATAAATCCAGCAATGCCGGCAGCAGTTAAAAGATGACCTGTCATAGATTTTATAGAACCAATAGCACAGCCTCTATTTTTATCCTCACTTTTCCAGACAGATGCCATTGAGTTAAGTTCGATGTTGTCGCCGACTGGAGTTGCAGAGCCGTGGCACTCAATATATTGAACATCAGACGGCAGCCAGCCTGCATTCGTGTAAGCTGATGCCATTGCACGAATCTGACCTTCTGATGCTGGAGCAACAAGATTTCCTTCAATATCGTTTGACCAGCCTGCACCGCAGATCACGCCAAAAATATGATCTCCGCATGAAACTGCATCTTCAAGACGCTTTAACACCACAACGCCCGCACCTTCGCCAACAACAAGACCATCTGCATTTTTATCAAACGGCGAACACCTGCCAGACGGAGATAGTGCACGAAGCTGGGTAAAGCCGATTTGAGTATAAAGAGAGTCAGCACAAGAGACTCCGCCTGCAACCATCATATCAGCTTTGAAAGTGCCAAGCTGTCCACACGCTATTTTTATGGCATAAAGAGAAGATGCACATGCAGCATCAAGCGTAAAGTTTGTGCCTCCAAGACCCATTGCCTGAGCAAGAAGGGCGGCAGGAAAAGAGACCATTTTAGCAGCAAGAGCATCAATTTTGCTTATATAAGGAGGTGTGCTGACGAGATTATTATCAAAAATAAAATTCGTATCAGAATTAGAGATTACACCATTGCGGGTATAGCCTCTTTTACCTTCCATGATTATCTGCCAAGCAAGCTCTGATGATCTTGCCGTTGGAAGAGCAATTCCAGCCAACACAACGCCGGCTTTTTTTCTTATCTCCTGATCAGTAAAACATTGGCTTAAGGCTTCTCTGCCTGAATGGAGAACCATCTTGTGAAGCGGGTCAAGCCAAATTAAAATATCCTTGTCAACCAAGAATCCATAAGGGTCAAACTCAAATCCTGCGATAAGACCAGCCCTTTTAGAGCAGGCTGAATCTGGTCTGTAATCTGATGAAATTACATTTTTAGGGCTTACAATCCAACGCTCATCAGGAATATCAACAATTGACTCTCTTTTTTCAATAATGTTGCGTTTAAACTGGTCAAGATTAAGCGAACCCGGAAATATACCAGACATTCCAACAACAGCGATTTTGTGCATAACGGCTCTTTTATTCATAGTAAAGTTTTCTTGTAATTGCAGTATGGCAAGGGGAGGTTTGAGGAAGGGTGAAAAAAACTAAATTAAAGCCAAAATTGAGCTAAACAGTATTTTTATAAATTTTTTACTTTTTTCCACAAAACATATCCTAAATTAAATTTATCAACAAGAACTGCTGCACACGCAAGAAGCCTTGCAGATTCAGTTGAAGATAAGAGCGTAAATGATCGGCGGGCATGAAAAAACATATCGTGGAAGCGGTTCTGTTCAAATGCTGAAACTGCCCGATTATAGTGATGGAGAGCATCTGCTTTTATATCAATAATCTTTCCAAGTTCAGCATTACAGCTTGGGCAGATTCTTGAATCTTCTAATGCTGCATTACATACAGGACAAATTTGTATAGTCATAAAAAACCTTTAATAGCTTGTTATATTTAAATAATTTACAATAGAGACGTACTGCTGCACGTCTCTACGGCATAAATTTCTATAATTTGAGATAAACCTAACAAAAAATAAACTCAAAGGCAATTGATCAATCATTGCTGTTCTGGAGTTTGAGCAACAATAACCTTTGCAAATCTCAAAATATCTCCGCCTCTAACAAATCCACCAGATAACGTTTGAACTACAGTTCCGTTTTCTATACCATCAATAATTCTTGTCTCCACAACCTTCATGGTCTCAGAATTAAAAGGCATATTATCTGTTTGGATTGGTTCGATATCCATTGCTGAGAGAGCCTTATCAAAACGGCTTATTGCCATCTCATAACCTTCGCAGATTGTATAAATATCTTTAGGTGGACGGCGGAAAAAACCTCTTCTTTGGGACATCTCTACGCTTTTTCTATAACCGTCTATTAAGGCATCTCTTACATCAAAGAATGAAAACGCAGCCTTTTTTTCGCTGTTCATGCGGATATTCTGCTCAAGCTGTGCAATCTGATTAGTTTTTTCTTTAAACAGAGTATAAATTTGACCATATTCGTCTGTAACGCCTTTAACGCTGTTAAGTGCTGCTACTGTTCTATTCTGATCTTTGTTGTAAAGTTTAATCTCCTGACGAAGTGCTGTAAATTCAGAGAGCATGGTATAAATATCGCAAGTATCAGGTGTCGCTGTCATAGCTGGAGGCTCTTCTGAAGGCATTTCAGATAACCATAATTGAAAATCTTCAAGAGCCTTTGTTTTCCAAGCTGATTCAGTTACAGGTTCAGCGTTTGATTGCTCATTTTCTAACTCATCAGTTGGTAATTTTTTAGAAAATAATTTGCTTTTTATAAAATATACTAATGCTACACATCCATTTTTTATAGGCATGAAAACCTTCTGCTTTGAGAACAAGAAGAGACTTTTAATAAAATTTTTAATAAACTCAAAAAATCTTTTCATAAACATGGATGTTCTATCAAAAAGTTCACTTGATTTAAAATTCATATCTCATTATCCTTTTTTTGTTTTTGTTTGACAAACAATAAGCATTGATAGTCTAAGAAACATTCTGTTTTTTAAAATTAAAATCAGATTCTGCAACTTATCCTTTTTTTTAGTAAATATTTCAAGTTTTTTAATAATATAGCTAAGATATAAAGTCACTTTTTAAAAAATCACACTATTGCTGAGGGCATCTAATTGAATAAACACTATAAGTTGTTAAAACCATATATTTTTGAATGCAGATTTCAGATTATTTTAGGGTTCCTTTCTCTTCTTATTGTCGATCTTCTTCAGCTTTTTATTCCACGAATTACAAAATGGGTCATTGATGCTATCACTTTAACCCAAACTTCAAAAACAGAGCTTTTTAAATACGCCTTTTATATAGTACTCTCGGCACTTTTGATAAGCATTTTTCGCTTCTTTTGGCGATATTTGATAATGGGGGCAGCAAGACGTGCAGAAGAGGGGATAAGAGAGCTGCTGTTTAACCATATTCAAACCCTGCCAGCCTCTTTTTTTGATAAGCATACTGCTGGAGATATAATGGCACATGCAACCAATGATATCACTAATATACGTATGGCTCTTAGTATGGGGCTTGTTGGTTTGACTGATACCATTGTTCTTGGATGTGCTGCTATTATTTTTATGCTCTATATCAATTTGGAGCTGACACTTTTAGCACTTCTTCCTATGCCATTTATTGCTGTTTTTACTAAAATATTTAGTAAAAAGCTCTTTCAGGCTTATCTTGATGTTCAAGCTGGATTTTCTGATCTTATGGAATCTACAAGAGAGCGTTTTGCAGGAATACGAATCATCAAGGCATTTAACCGTGAAGAGCTTGAATTGCTATCTATAAAAAGAGAGTCAGAGCTTTATGTTAAAAAAAATATGGATTTAGTAAGGCTTAGAGGGCTTATATTTCCGTTAGTAATTTTTTTGACTCAGATAAGCCTTGCTATTATTCTTGGAGTTGGAGGCAGAAAGGTTATTTTAAGCCAGATTTCTCCTGGTGATTTTGTGGCATTTATCAGTTATTTAGGACTTCTCACATGGCCTGTGATGGCTGTTGGTTGGGTTACAAATATGATTCAACGTGGAGCAGCTTCTATTGACCGCATTAATGCTATTCTTGATATTGAGGGTAATAAAGATATTGAGATTTTAGACGATATTTCAGATAGATCAGCTTCTCTTAGCAATTCAGATTATCCTAAAAATCTAATCAAAGGCTCTATTGAGTTTGATAATGTCTCATTTTCATATCCTATAAATAGCCCCGTAGCTTTGGCTGCTAAAAATTCTGAAGTTATAGATATATATCTTGAAAATAGTAGAAATAATGTAGCCCAAATCCTTGATAATGTAAGTTTTAAATTAAAAGAGGGTAAAATGCTTGGGGTTGCAGGACCTCCTGGAAGTGGTAAAAGCACTTTAGTTACTCTAATTCCAAGAATATATGATGCAAAGCAATCTAAAAAGGATATTACATTAAATAGCTCAAAAGATGATCTGATTAGACAAATTGATGAAAATACAAAAGAGAGAATAGGGATAAAAATTGATGGTATTGATATCTCCAACACTTCTGTTCAGACTCTCAGAAGAGCGATATCTTTTATGCCACAAGAGCCTTTTCTCTTTTCAGGGACAATAAAAGCTAACCTGCTTTTTGGTGATCTTGATGCTGACAAAGATGCTATTGAGCAAGCACTTGATATGGCACAATTAACAAGTACAATTGCATCTTTGCCAAAGGGCATTGAGACCATAATTGGGGAAAAAGGGGTCATGCTCTCAGGAGGTCAGAAGCAGAGAATAGCACTTGCACGAGCATTTTTAAAATCATCTCCTATTCTGATTCTTGATGATCCTGTAAGTCAAGTTGATATGGAGACAGCATCGAAAATTATAAAAAATATTGAATCGTTGTTAGGCAAAAGAACTATTATAGTGGTCTCTCACAGATTTTCGATATTTAAAAAAGCAGACAACATTATAGTGCTTGATAAAGGTAAAATCATTGAAAATGGAAGCCATAAAGAGCTTATTGAGAAAAACAATGGATATTACAAAAGGGCATGGCAGATACAATATAGTGAAGATGACTTGAGGGATGAAACTATTATTTGATCAGGAATGAAAATAAAATGAAACTCAATACTTTAATAAGCAGTAAAGATAAAGATCAATTTTCAGGTGAGTTCATATTGTCCACTATAAATAAATTACAAGAAACCATAAAAGCCAATGTGTCAAAAACTGAACCAGTTTTTCTCAGGCTCGGACATGATATGCAGCAGATATACTCTGATTCAGTTGCTCTTACACAGATTATCACAGATTCTGCTGATGCCATAGGAAGTCAGACTGAGGGTAGCCTTAATTTTCATATAGAGAGCATAGTAATTGAGCTGCTTAAGGAGCTTAAGGATTGCGAGAAGATCATTACTGAAAATACCGTATATATGGAGAGTAGTAACAGTAAACTCGAACAATTATGTCATATTTGTACTGGGCTAAATAAACTTTCTCGCTTTCTCAATATCATTGGGATGAATATTGATTGTGAGTCATGTCGTTCTGTAGAGTCAAAAAATCTGTTTGAAGGCTTTGGAGTAGAGGTTAAGGAGTTGGCTCACAAAATGGGTATCATTGCAAATCAGGTTTATGATGATGCTAAATCAGTAGAGTCGAACCAGATATCAGGGATAGAATCAATTAGAAGCCGTTTAGTAAAATTGTCCACACTTTCCGAATCTGCACAAAAGGGAGTCCTTTATGCAATGGAAAAAGTTGAGAAGCTTACACAGATTTCATACAGTACCCTTGAAAGTGCTGCAGTACATTCTGAAGATATACAAAGGCAGATAGGTGATATTGTAATGGCTCTTCAATTTCATGATATTGTACGGCAAAAACTTGAACATGTAATCTCTGCCTTTGAAGATTGCAATAAACTTTTGTCAGAGATTGGTTCTCAGGAGATATTGGATAATATAGTTAAAGGCAAACAGCAGAACGATATCCCAAAGGAGTTACAAAAAGATTGTGCTAAAATATACTTTATTTTAAAAGTTCAGGCAGCACAGCTAAATCAGATTATTATAGAGCTTAATCAGGTACATTCAAAACTTGAAAACTCTTTTAGCCAAATAGATAGTAAAACTTTGAGTCTTATGGCTGATGTTGTTGGTTCGAGTATGGGTAAAAGAGATGAAAAGGAGCTGGAGAAGGAGTTTGAGTCAATTGGTAAAGAGCTTGATAATTTGAAAACACTTCGCAGCCATGGAGAGGGTTTATCTGCAGAAATGATGGAAAGTATCAAAAATACATCTATGGTTATATCTGGGCTTTCACAGTACACAGATAAGGTTAAAGATATTAATATAAATCTCCATTATAAAGCCTTGAATGCTATTATAATGACATACAAACTTGGAAGTAAAGGAAGGACTCTTAAGGTTCTTGCAAAAGAGGTAAGATTAAGCTCTCTAAACTCAAATGAGCAGATGGAGCAGATTGTCGAGGCACTTACATCAATAGTAGATATAACAGGTAATCTAAAAGGGGTAATCCAGAATGGTTCGGAGCAAACAACAAGCTCATTATCACTCTCATTGGATAACATATTAAACAAAATATCCGATACTATGAGAAGGTATCAAGAGAGTAAATCCCAATCTGTTAAAATGTCTAAGGAACTTGGTAAAAGTATTGAAAGTATAAGAAAAAGAGTTGATTTTATTTCACAGTGGGCAGAGGATATAGATACCTCCAATAGTGAGCTTAATACACTTGTTTCTCAAATTGAGCCTTTAATCCTCTCCATGGACATGGATATATTGGTTGAAGTTGAGAATCTTACCAAAAGATATACAATGGAAAGCGAGCGAATAGTACATAATTTAGCATCTTCAATAAGTACAAATAACCAAAATGAAGATGAGCCAAAGAATCAATCTGATAGCCACTCCCAGACTGACAATGATGAGTTTGGGGATAATATTGAGCTTTTCTAAACTGCAATTCTGATTTTGAAAATAATTCTATAATATTTTTATTTGTTTACCTATTCTTGGGTTATAAAATTAACCTTATTTAAGGAGAAGATGCTATGTCTATTACAGTACATGATAAAAACAGTTGCAGCTCAATTAGACATGAGGCTCCTTTGACAGCAACTGAAGTAGTTGATTTGAACAAGGTACTGAGCCAACATTTAAATGACTATCATGATGTCTCTGTGGAGTTTGCAAATTTAACAGATTGCGATACTCTTGGAGTTCAACTGATTCTTTCTGCTAAGAAAACAGCCATAAAAAATAAAAAATTGTTTAGTATAAAAGGGGATGTCGCTCTGCTTCATCAAGCAGCAGAGCGTATAGGGTTAAATTTAGAAGAGTATTTAGATTGTACTGCGTAATGTTAATTTAAAAAAAATTTAACAACACTTTGATAAATGAGGGAGAAGATGTCCAAAACAATCATGACTGCTGATGACTCGAGCAGTGTCCGCCAAATGGTGAGTTTTACTTTAAAACAAGCAGGATACAGTGTAGTTGAAGCTATTAATGGAAATGATGCCATTAGTAAACTGAAAACAACTCCAATTCAGATGCTGATATCAGATTTGAATATGCCGGGAATGGATGGGATTGAGCTGATAAAGCAGGTAAGAGCCATGCCTCAATATAAGTTCATTCCTATAATAATGCTTACAACAGAATCCCAAGCAGATATGAAACAGAAAGGGAAGGCAGCCGGAGCAACAGGTTGGATCGTAAAGCCATTCCAGCCAGAACAGTTGCTCTCTGTCATTAAAAAAGTCCTCAGATAGCTCCTCTGCGTGCCTTTTTTTCTAATCAGGGGAGAAAAGGTTTCACCAACCCCTTAAAAGAACAAGGAAATAAATTTATGGTTGAGCCAAACAGGTTTGTTGAAGGATTTCGCCAAGAAGCTGAGGAGCTTCTGGCTGAAATTGAGGAGGCAGTGCTTGATATTGAAGAGAACCCTGAGGAGCATGAAGCTGTAAACCGACTCTTCAGAGCCATGCACACCATCAAAGGCTCAGGTGCAATGTTCGGTTTTGATGACATTGCAAAATTTACCCATCATATTGAAACTGCTCTGGATAAGGTACGCGGAGGTTTTGTTCCTATAACCAGAGAACTTATTGACCTTACTCTTGCATCAAGGGATCAGATTAAGGTTATGCTTCAGGCTTCAGTTGGCGGAGAGTTTGTTGATCAGGAGAAAAATTTAGAAATAATAAATGCCCTAAAAATACTCATGGGTGAAGGTGTTGAAACATCTGGTGGAGAAGAGCAACCTTTTTCAATGCAGAAAAAATCTTCTCTACAAACAGAACTTGATAACAGTGAACAATTTAGCATGACATATAGAATAAGATTCAAACCTTCAGAAGAGATATTTCAGTCAGGTATGGATCCTGCACTTCTTATTGAAGGATTAAAGGAACTTGGAGAGTGTGTGGTTGTAGCCCAAACAGAGAATATTCCCTATCTTGATAGCTATAATCCTGAAAAATCTTATCTATTCTGGGATATTACACTCACAACAGTTCAGGATGTAAATGCAGTAAAAGATGTGTTTATATTTGTCGAGGATGACTGCGATATATCAATTGAAATTCTTGAGAGACATGACCCTGCCGAATCTTTAGCACCTCTTCCTCGTATTGGCGAAATACTTGTGGAGCGAGGTGATACAAACAAAGAGAGCATAGATAGGGCACTTGCCAAACAGAAAAAAATCGGGGAGATTCTTGTTGAGAATGGAGTTGTATCTCCTGAAAAGGTGAAATCAGCACTTTATGAACAGGAGGTTCTTGGTAAAAACAAGCCACCTGTTGCAACATCTTCTGTACGTGTTCCTTCAGATAGGCTGGATAAACTTATCAATCTTGTTGGAGAACTTGTAATAACTCAGGCAAGACTTAGCCAAGTTGCATCCCAAGTCAGCAACATGGATCTCTCATCACCGGTTGAGGAGGTTGAGCGACTTACCGGAGAGCTTCGGGATAATGTGCTAAATATCCGTATGATGCCAATTGGCACAACTTTCAGCAAGTTTAGACGTTTAGTAAGGGATTTGTCAGCAGAGCTTGGAAAAAAGATAGACCTTGTAACTCGTGGAGCAGAAACAGAGATGGACAAGACTGTTCTGGAACGGCTTGACGATCCTCTTGTCCATCTGATACGCAACTGCATTGATCACGGTATCCAGTCTCCTGAAGCACGCATTGGTGTAGGAAAATCTGAAAGAGGAACAATTACCCTTTCTGCCCAGCATAGAGGTACAAGCGTTGTTATAAGGATAGGGGATGATGGTTCTGGTTTAAAAGCAGATATCATAAGGAAAAAAGCTGAAGAAAAAGGACTTATAAATAACGATCAAGATCTCTCAGAAAAAGAGATTTTCTCTCTTATATTTGCTCCGGGATTCTCAACAGCAGAGACAATTACCAATATATCTGGGCGAGGAGTTGGTATGGATGTTGTCAAAAAGACGATTGAATCTTTAAGAGGTTCAATCGAGATTGATAGTATTCCTGACCAAGGTACAACTATTACACTAATTCTGCCTCTCACTTTGGCAATTATCAATGGACTTCTGGTTACCATAGGTAATGATTTTTTTGTTCTTCCTTTAATGACTGTTGAGGAGTGCGAAGAGATTAAGCGTGCTGATGCAGAAAAGACTAAAGGCAGAAATATTCTTAATGTAAGGGGAGAGATTGTCCCTTATATACGCCTAAGAGATCACTTTAGAATAGATTGTAATCCCAAAGAACTTGAACATGTTGTTATTGCGGATGTAAATGGAAGGCGAATTGGCTTTGTGGTGGACAACGTAATTGGAGGACACCAGACAGTCATAAAATCCCTTGGTCCTATTTTCGCAAATGTAAGGGATATCTCGGGAGCGACAATATTAGGAGATGGAACAGTTGCCCTGATTTTAGATACAAATGTACTTCTTGAAAAGGCAATGAAAAAATAGATATCAAAAGGAGATAAAATAATGGGCACTGATGGAACTATGGAGACAAACCAGTATCTTACCTTTAAATTAGATGAAGAGATATACGCTCTTGGAATCAGCCATGTTCGTGAGGTTTTAGATTATACAAAGATAACACGGGTCCCCCGTATGCCTGATTTTATGTGCGGAGTGCTCAATCTAAGAGGCGGAGTTGTCCCTGTTGTCGATCTTCGCATAAAATTTGCAATGCCTGCAAAAGAGAAGACTGTAGATACCTGCATAATTATTATCGAGATTACGATTGGTCAAGAGATAACTCTTCTTGGGATAATGGCAGACTCTGTTCAAGAAGTTATGAGCCTTGATGCTGACCAGATACAGCCCCCGCCTAAAATCGGAACCCGCCTTAAAACAGAATTCATAAGGGGAATGGGCAAAAAAAATGACGAGTTCATAATCATCCTTGAGTGCGACAAGGTATTTTCTTCAGAGGAGCTTGTTGTAGTACAAGATTTTGAAACGCCTATGTCAGAATAGTCCTTGTTACATTTTAATGCTAAAATTTCCCCCCTTTCAACCAACCGTAAAAGTTATAACCAACCCAAAAGGAGATTTTATGATGAAGGTTGCAAATATCAGGATAGGAACCAAGCTGTACTCAAGTTTCATTGTAGTAGTTCTTATTTTTTTAGGTATAATTACCTATCAGATTTTTCAGATGTATAAACTTAGTGAGCTTCAAGATGAGGGGGCAAAAAGGGCAGAAGACTCTATAACAGTCTTTCATGTTATGGAGAGGTTTGATGAAGTTTACACAGTTATTGCCGATGCAGTTATAAACAGAGATATGGAGGGTACTGCAAGAGAACTTGAGAAAATGAAACAGAAAGCCCAAAGTGATATTGCTATACTGCACAAACTTGTTGATACTGACGAAGAAAAAGAGTGGGCATCTGATTTTGAGACTGCTTACCTGATTTATATCGATCTTTTTGAGAAACAGATGCTACCTATTTTATTAAAACAGAGCTCATTTACAACAAATCAGCAAGCTGAATCAATGACCATATTGGCAGATGAAGCGAAAATTCGTGAATTAGACGGACAGATTGACAAAATCCGTGAAGATACAGGGAGCTTGCTTTTTAAAATTTTAGAGTCACTGAAGGAAGAGTCTGTTGAAGCTGACAAGCTGTACGACACCATTGCAAAAACAATACGTACAGTTTCAATTACACTTGGTCTTTTAGGTGTTGGATTGGCATTTTTTTTGTCATGGATGATTACAAGAGGTATCACAACTCCTGTAAATGCATGTGTGGAGGCTGCAAATAGAATAGCCTCAGGAGATACTAATGTTCAACTTGATTCGCTAAGAAAGGATGAACTTGGTGTGCTGCAATCAGCTATGCAGAAGATGGTAGAGGCAATAAACGCCCTTATCAGAGATGTCTCAAGGCTCTCGTCCGCTGCTGTAGCGGGAGAGCTTTCAACCAGAGCTGACGCATCTGCTCATAAAGGAGATTTTGGAAAGATTGTAGAAGGCATTAATGAAACTCTTGATGCGGTAATAAAACCACTTAACGTGGCTGCAAGATATATTGACAGAATAAGTGTTGGAGATTTGCCTGAAAAGATTACGGAGGAGTACAAAGGAGATTTTAACAATATCAAAAACAACCTCAATCTTCTGATTGATGCAATGAATAACGTTACTGAAGTCGCTCAGACAATGGCAAAGGGAGACTTGACCGTCAGTGTAAAAGAGCGTTCAAATGCTGACCGGCTTATGCAGGCTCTCAATAGCATGATAAAAAGTCTAAATGCGACTGTTGGTATTGCAGAGCTAATTGCCGTAGGAGATCTTTCTGTAAAAGTAAACCTGCTTTCAGAAAAGGATATGTTGGGTCAGGCGTTGAAGAAGATGGTATCAGACTTGAAAGCAGTTGTGATAGATGTAAGAACTACAGCAGATAATGTTGCTGCCGGTGCTCAAGAGATGAGTAGCACAGCAGAGCAGATGTCTCAAGGTGCAACTGAACAGGCAGCCTCAGCAGAAGAGGCATCATCATCAATGGAAGAGATGTCAGCAAATATTAGCCAGAATGCAGAGAATGCACAGCAGACCGAACGACTTGCTATACAGGCTGCAACTGATGCTGAGAAGGGCGGGCAGGCTGTCGCCAAAACCGTGACAGCCATGAAATCGATTGCAGAGAAGATATCCATAATTGAAGAGATAGCCAGACAGACAAACATGCTTGCTCTCAACGCCGCAATTGAGGCTGCCCGTGCAGGAGAGCACGGAAAAGGATTTGCTGTTGTTGCAGATGCTGTAAGAAAACTTGCCGAAAGAAGTCAAGCTGCTGCTGGAGAGATAAGCAATCTTTCATTGACAAGTGTTCGTATTGCTGAGGATGCAGGTGCAATGCTTGACAGGATTGTTCCTGACATAAGAAAAACAGCAGAGCTGGTTCAAGAGATAAATGCTGCATCAAGCGAACAGAACTCTGGTGCTATGCAGATAAATCAGGCACTTCAACAACTTGATCAGGTAATTCAGCAGAATGCTTCAGCATCAGAAGAGCTATCAGCAACCTCTGAGGAGCTGTCATCGCAAGCAGATAATCTTCTTGACATGATAAATTACTTTAAAGTTGAAGATGCAAAAAGTGATCTAAATAAAAGAGGTGGGAACAGACAAACTGACAGACACCAAGAAGGTAACTTAAAAGTTTCAGAGGTACATTCAAAGGGAAGTAGAAAAAAAATAATCACAAACATTATGAATATTCCCAAAAATACCAGAGGAGACGGTGTTGCTCTTGATATGGAGATTATGAATAGTGGAAAAGATTCTTTAGATGATGAGTTTGAGAAATATTGATGAGTTTCATACAGAGCGTCTTTTTTTTTAATATGACATAGATATTTTTTGAGTCTATCAAACTACCTCTTGAATTATTTTTTTATAAAGAGAAGAAGGCTGGTGATGAGGATTGGTTCTGAAAAAATATACAAACAAGGAGTGCCGTTTATGTATAAAATTACAAAAATGCTTATATTGATTATTGTGTTTGCTATAACTCTCACATTAAGGATTGGTATATCTTCCGCATCAATAGATACTAAATCTAACCATGAAATTGTAAACACAGGCTCTGTTGATGAGAAAGTAAGCAATATTGGTGATAATTTGCACATTCAGGAGCAAGCTATGATTACAGAGAAGAACTTTCTACAAAATTACATGGTTATTATTGTCGTAGGAGCAATTTTCCTATCTGTTTTATTGCTATTTTTATTTAAAGGGTCAAAGCTTATGAGAATGGTAAATATGAGAAAGCAGGTCATTTTCACAGTATCTATACTGTTGCTTTTGCTTATCATAGGTGCTGTTTTTGCAGTTGTTCAGGTCAACATTATTGGAACACAATTAAAAGAGATTGCTCAAGAAGATATGCCTTTGACTGGGATAATTACTAAAATTACAGTTAATCAGCTTGAACAATCTATCTGGTTTGAAAGGATGCTCAGACATGGAGAGATGATTGAAAGGCTTTCGGAAGCTGCCGTTGCTCTTGAGAGTGCACATAGAGAGTATCTAAAACATACAGTATTGATTGATAAAGATATTGATAAAGGCAAACAGATAGCCAAACATGCGATTATTAAGGCAGAATCTGTAAAATCCAAAAGTGAATTTGAAGAGGTATTTAATCATCTTGGAAAAATTGAGATAGAGCATAAGGAATATGAAGAGAGTGTTTCAAATATCTTCAACCTACTTAAAGAGAACAGGTTGGCAAAAGTCGAGGAGATCACTCAAGGTATTGAAGAGAAAGAGAATCTGCTCAATAATGAACTTAAGGAGTTTTTAAGGAGAGTTGAAGAATTTACTGAAGAGTCAATTAACATTGCATATAATGAAGAGATAAAGACGCTGGTTGGAATGACATTGTTATCGTTAGTCTCTGTTATTTTCGGCTCTTTAATTTGTGTAATGCTCCTTAGAAATATGCGTCAAATAGTGGACAGCATCTATTTAAGTGCGGAGAATGTTGCTGCAGGAAGTCAAGAGTTAAGTGCAACTGCCGAGCAGATGTCTGCTGGAGCTTCTGAACAGGCAGCATCTGCAGAAGAGGCTTCTGCATCAATGGAACAGATGACTGCAAACATAGTTCAGAGTGCTGATAATTCGCAGCAGACACAGCGAATTGCTATAAAAGTCGCTGACGATGCTGTAAAAGGAGGTGAAGCTGTAAAGAAAACCGTTGA
Source organism: uncultured Desulfobacterales bacterium (assembly GCA_964425195.1). Classification (GTDB taxonomy): domain Bacteria; phylum Desulfobacterota; class Desulfobacteria; order Desulfobacterales; family Desulfobacteraceae; genus Desulfamplus. Next base: position 132,941 of record CAYRLG010000001.1, on the reverse strand, counting down.
TGCAATGAAGCAAATTTCTGACAAGATCACAATTATAGAAGAGATTGCCAGACAGACCAACATGCTTGCTCTTAATGCTGCAATTGAAGCTGCACGTGCAGGAGAGCATGGTAAGGGTTTTGCAGTAGTTGCAGATGCTGTAAGAAAACTTGCCGAAAGAAGCCAAGCTGCTGCTGGTGAAATAAGCAATATATCTTCATCAAGTGTTGAAATTGCTGTACAAGCAGGTGAGATGTTAACAAAAATAGTACCTGATATAAGAAAAACAGCAGATCTTGTTGAAGAGATAAGTGCAGCAGCAAGTGAGCAAAAGACAGGAACAGAACAGATAAATCAGGCATTGCAGCAGCTTGATCAGGTAATTCAAAGCAATGCCGCTGCGTCTGAGGAGATGTCATCAACGTCAGAAGAGTTAGCATCTCAGGCTGAAATTCTTAAAGGTGCAATTAGTCTGCTTGATAACATAAAAGGCTCTGGCAAAGCAGATGATTTTTATAATTTTAATGAGACAATGAGTAACCATAATATTCATAAAACCTCTTTACGTAATATGGGCAATATACAAAAACAGCAATCTGAAGGGAAAATAGGTTCAAAAAAGCAGCAGACTCCTAAAATACGGGGATTGGTAAAAAGGGGAGGAATACATATTGATATGCAAGATAGCCAGATTGATACTGATAAATTAGATGATGAATTTGAGAAATATTAAGGGCAATAGATGACAAGCTCAGAATCAAATAATTACACCCTATCTATTGGTACATTCAGGGAGCTTGGTAATTTCATCCATGCCCAAATTGGCATTAAAATGCCAGATGCCAAAAGAAGTATGGTTGAATCTCGTCTCCACAAAAGATTGATTACCCTAAATATGAAAAGCTATAAAGAGTATTGCAAATATCTTTTTAGCCAGCAGGGGATCGAAAAGGAGTTACCTGAATTCATTAATCAGATTACAACAAATAAAACAGATTTTTTCAGAGAACCTGACCATTTTACATTCCTTATGGAATATGCACTACCTGATATTGTAAAACGATTAAAACCAGGGATCGCAAATAAAATATCATTGTGGTGTGCTGCCTGTTCAAGAGGTCATGAACCATATACAGTTGCCATGATTTTGCATGAATTTGCAAAAAAAAATCCGAGCTTATCGTTAAATTTTTCAATTCTTGCCACTGATATCTCGACCAATGTGCTTGATGTGGCAAAAAAAGCTGTGTACAGTCATGACGAAATTGAACCCGTTCCTATGGAATTGAGAAAAAGGTATATTTTGAGGAGTAAAGATAGAAAAAGAGATATTGTAAGAATAGCCCCTCAACTGAGGAGACTGGTGCAATTTAGATGGATCAATTTGGTTAAAGAGAATCTTGAGATTGGAGAACCCATGGATATTATATTTTGTAGAAATGTGATGATATATTTTGATAAGCCAACTCAAGAGAGACTTATAGATAATATGTGTAAAAAACTTAAATCAAAGGGCTACCTTTTTGTAGGACACTCAGAGGTTCTAAACTGTCAAAATATTCCCCTCGTTCCAATGGGTCATGCAGTTTATCATAAGATAAAAGGGAATGAGCTTTAAAATGAAAAATAAAATTAAGGTACTTATTGTTGATGACTCTGCATTGGTTAGGCAGGCACTTTCAGATGTACTCTCCTCTGATCCCGATATTGAAGTTATGGCAACTGCCTCTGATCCTTATATCGCCGCATCTAAAATGCGCACTATGATTCCAGATGTTATAACTCTTGATGTGGAGATGCCTCGTATGGATGGCATCACATTTCTTCAAAAGATCATGTCACAGCACCCGATTCCTGTTGTGATATGCTCAAGTCTTGCAGGAGAAGGAACTGCAACTGCCTTCAAAGCACTTGAATATGGTGCTGTAGATATTATTGAAAAACCCAGCATGGGGACAAAAAAATTTATTGAAGAGTCTAAAATTAAAATCTGTGATACTGTTAAGGCTGCCTCTCTTTCAAAAGCAAAAAAGATCCATGAATTAAGAAAAGTTCCTCCTAAACTCACGGCTGATGCTGTAATACCAAAAGCAACAAGCAAGGCTATGGCTGAAACAACTGAAAAGATAGTGGCAGTGGGTGCATCAACTGGAGGAACCGAGGCTCTTAGAGTGTTTTTAGAGGCATTACCTCCTAACTCTCCTGGTATTATCGTGGTACAGCACATGCCTGAGAACTTTACAAGGGCATTTGCAAAAAGATTAAATTCTTTATGTCAGGTCGCTGTCAAAGAGGCTGCGAATAATGATCCTGTCATTCCTGGACAGGTTCTTATTGCTCCTGGTAATGAGCACATGTTGCTTAAAAGAAGTGGGGCAAGGTATTATGTCGAGATTAAATCAGGACCACTTGTGTCTCGACACAGACCTTCAGTTGATGTACTATTTCGCTCGACATCAAGGTATGCTGGTCAAAATGCCATAGGGGTAATTATGACCGGAATGGGTGATGACGGTGCGCAGGGACTACTTGAGATGAAAGAAGCTGGGGCATTTACAATTGCTCAAGATGAGAAGAGCTGCGTTGTCTTTGGAATGCCTCATGAAGCTATTAAAAAAAATGCGGTTGACAAAGTTTTACCACTTGAAGCAATTGCCAGAACTGTACTTCATAAATGTAATAAATTGCAATTATGATAATATTTCAAAGGGGTTGCTCAGATGATGATGCAACAGATTTACCTGAAAATAGGAGAGTATTACATAACGCAATCCCCAACTGTAATTACTACTGTTCTGGGCTCATGTGTAGGTGTCTGCCTTTTTGAACAAAAAGAGAAGATTGGCGGGCTTAACCATATACTTTTACCAGGTGATCCTGACCTTAACTATTACAATGACTCTGCCCGTTATGGCGTTAATGCAATGGAACTTCTTATTAATGGAATCATGAAACTTGGAGGTAAAAAAAAGAATATCATTGCCAAGGCATTTGGAGGAGCGTGTGTTACAGAACATTTTTCCTGCAATAATGGTCCAGGAGCACAAAACATTAAATTTATAACCAGCTTCTTAAAAAATGAAGATATAAAACTGGTTAGCTATGATCTTGGAGGTTATGATGTCCGCAAAATTCTACTTAAAACAGATACCGGAGATGTATTTCTCAAACGTCTTAACTCCTCATTATCCTCTAAAATCAGTCAGATAGAAAACAATCAGTTAAAAGAAATTAAGCAAAACATTACTAACTCTGATCAGGTTACTCTTTTTTGAAAACACAACAGTTTAGTGGAGAAATTGGATGAAAGGCAGTCTTGGTAGATATCAGGATCAGGAAGATGAGCTAAAGAAACAGAGAGATCTAAAACTTTTAAAGCGATTTATACCTCTTTTGCAACAAAACAAAAAGGTTATTATAATATCAATTACACTCATGGTTATGCTCTCTTTAGCAGAGCTTGCAATTCCTTTTATTACAAGAGTTGCTGTTGACAAATATATTCTTCCCGGAATGGAGATAGATTTAGGTGATTTAGAAAAAAGAGAATATATGTTCAATGCTGCCCTGTCAGGTTTAGCTCTTTTTTTACTTGCAATTATACTATTTGTGCTCAATTTTTTGCAGACTATTGTTATGGAGTATGCAGGACAGCGTATGATGCATGATCTGCGAATTGAGATATTTAATCGTATTCATAAACTTCCGGTTGCATATTTTTCAAAGAATACTGTTGGCAGACTCTCTACAAGAGTAACTAACGATGTGCAAAATATGCAGGAGATGTTCACTTCTATTATGACCTTTGTGATTAAGGATGCTTTTTTGCTCGTTTCAATCTTGTTAATATTAATATGGATGGACTTTAAGTTATCTCTGATAATGTTTTTCCTTATACCATTTGTTGTACTATCTACTTGGATATTTTCCGAAAAATCTCGGAAAATATATAGACAACTCAGAGCAATTACTGCCGAGATCAACTCAATGTTTTCAGAGTGTATTGGTGGGATAAAGGTGATTCAGCTCTTTACCCAGCAGAAAAAGATTTCAGCAGATTTTAAAGCTCTAAACCATGAGAACTATGTTGCAGGTATTGAGCAGATGAAGATATTTGGAATTTTCATGCCTATTATTGATCTTTTAAGCTCTGTTGCATTGGCTGCTGTTCTATTTTATGGAGGAGTAAGAGTAGCATCAGACACTTTAACACTTGGAACTCTTGTGGCATTTATCTCATACACAAAAACATTTTTCCGACCAGTAAGAGATCTTTCAGAAAAGCACAATATTCTCCAAAATGCCCTTGCCTCAGGAGAGAGAATTGTCCAGATTTTAGATACTGATAAGGAGCAGGAAGGTGGCAAAGAGAGCCTTAAAACGATCGAAAATATTGAATTTAAAAATGTCTCTTTCAGATATGAATCAGGGGTAGATAGAGATGTGATACAAAATGTCTCATTTTTAGTAAATAAAGGGGAGTCGCTCGCTATACTTGGTCCTACAGGTTCAGGCAAGACTTCTCTTATGAATTTGATTGTGCGGTTCTATCAACATGGCAGTGGAGAGATATTAATCAATGGCAATAGTATTGACTACTACTCAACACGCTCTATACGTTCTAAAGTGGCTATTGTAACTCAAGAGCCATATCTCTTTTCAGGCACAATAAGAGAGAATATAACACCCCCTAATATTATACTTACAGATAGAAAACTAATTGAAATACTTGAACTCTCATATTTAAAATCAGTTGTTGACCATTTACCAGATGGTATTGATACTGTAATCTCGCAAGGTGGAAGTTCTCTCTCAAGTGGTGAGCGTCAGTTGATATCAATTGCCAGAGCTTTTGCTCACCAGCCTGATCTTATTATATTTGATGAAGCAACATCATATATTGACACAGAATCTGAAGAGAAGATAAGAGTTGCAACTGCAAAACTTCGTGAAAACCGCACATCCATAACTATTGCACACCGTTTAAGAACCGCCATGACCGCAGATAACATAATAGTTCTTAAAGATGGCAAAATAGTTGAGTCTGGCACACACAACATACTTATAAGTCTTAAAGGATTTTACTTTAAACTGCACTCAGTTAAGTAGTTTTGATTATTTGATTTTCTATCCGTACAATATCCTCGGGAAGATCAACTTCTGGTGAGTCGTGCTCAGTTATTACTACACGAATTCGATAACCGTACTCAAGTACCCTTAACTGCTCAAGTTTTTCAACCTTCTCAAGATACCCATCCTCAAGAGTAGCAACCAAATCAAGAAATGATTTTCTATAAGCATAAAATCCAAGATGCTTGTAATATATCATATCAAGGCTAAGTCCATCGCGTGGAAATGGAACTTGTGCTCTCGAGAAATAGAGAGCATATCCATTTTTGTCCATAACCACTTTAACATCTTTAGGGTCTGTTATCTCACGAGGGTTGATTATCTTACATGCAAGTGTTGACATCTGAAGCTCTGGATATTGGGCAAATGGGGAAACCATCTGGTTAATGCAAAAAGGGCTAAATATTGGCTGATCTCCTTGAATATTTACTATAATATCATCACAAGAGAGGCAAAGAAGATTGGCAGCCTGTGCCACCCTATCTGTGCCTGATCTAAGTTCAGAGTCTGTAAGCACTGCCTTTCCTCCAAACTGTTCAACCGCCTTAAATATCCTCTTGTCATCAGTTGCCACAATAACGTTATCAATATTCTCTGCCTTTAGAGCCTGCTCATATACTCTCTGTATCATGGGTTTTCCCGCTAAGAGAGCAAGGGGTTTTCCCTCAAATCTCTTTGAACCATATCTTGATGGTATGATTGCGGTTATTTTGTATGACATATCTTTTCTATCAATATTCATAATTCATATCTTCTTTAATCTATTTTCCTTTAATTTTAGGTTAGTTATAAAGATTATAATTTGTGAAAAATAGGCTTTTAGCTTAAAGTGTGTGCACGTATATTCCAGAGCGACAAGGCAAGATCAATGAACTCCCTTACTTGAAGGGTTTCTGCTCTTCGTTCTGGATCAATTAATGCTATATTAAGTCCTTTTTCAATCTCGTATTTATTAAATTCAAGTTCTGAACCTGTAAGGGCGTTTCTAAGGGTTTTTCTTCTTTTAGAAAAAGCTGCTTTTATTACTTGAAATAGAAAAGTCTCCTGTTCATAAGATAGATTAAAACCAGTTGAAACAGGTTTTAAGTCAGATGTAGAGTTATTAAGAAGATATGGTTTTTTTGTAGGAGTCGGGTAGGGTGAAGATGTAGCGTTATCAGAAGAGAAAAAATTGACTTCAATAACTGTTGACTCAATTGATGGTTTAGGAAAAAAAAGGTTTGCTCTAACATCGGTAAGAGTTTTTATAGTAGAGCAATATTGCATTACCGCTGATAGCCGTCCATAATCTCTTCCACCAGCAGGTGCACAAATCCTCTGTGCAAGCTCCTTTTGAAACATAAGAACAGCTCTTGAGATAAAGGCTCTTTTTTCAACCAGTCTCAACAGCACTTGAGAAGAGATATTATAGGGAAGATTACCCATTACGACTATTTTACGCCTTTTTTCGGTCTGATTTTTGCTATCTTCTATCTCACTGTTCTCTTTGCTATTGTTGTAGCTAATATTAGACTCTTGCCTTGCAATATCTTCAATATCAACTTTAAAAATATCTTTCTGGATTAGCTCAACATTATTAGCTTGAGCCGCTGCAAGTTCACTTTTAAGCAGATGTATAATCCTATCATCTTTTTCCACAGCATAAACTTTTGCAGCTTGTTTTGCCGTGTGAATAGTTAGTGCTCCAAATCCAGCACCTATTTCAAGCACCACATCATCTTTGGAAATTCTTGCAAGGTTTACTATCTTTTGAGCTATATTGGAATCTGCAAGGAAATTCTGCCCTAACTCTTTTTTTGCAAAGATATTTGATGATTTAAGAAGTGTTCCGGGATATGTCATATTATCCTTAAATTTATTAGTAAAATAGCTAACAAAGTATAAATAACAATAAAGCATTATTGAGTCACTATAATTTTATTGTTATTTGCTCTATATTGCCTTAAAAAAGCCTGTTTATTATGAGCTATTGTAAGAGATATTTAATGAAAAGAGTAATTGAATGTTATAAAGATATGAGAGCTTGTGTCAATATCAATCATACATTCATCAGTAATTTTAAGTTTTAGGGATATATTTTATAATAATTAGGGCATAGGATATCTTTTAATCGTAATAATTTGCTCTGTTTAAATTTAAGTTTTATATGGTAAGAAGATAACATATTGAAATGAACTCATAGTCAATAAATAGGGGATATATGAATACACCAAAATATTGCAACATGTTAGGGGCAGAGACTCTTCCGGGTCATCTTGGTATTGTTGTTATTCACGTAGAAAAAGGTAAAGTTAAAGCTGAACTGCCCGTAAAAAAATTTCTTATGGCACCTAATGGCTTTCTTCATGCAGGGAGTGTTGTCACTCTTGCGGACACATCAACTGGTCATGGCTGTATGGCAAACCTTCCAGATAGTGCTATTGGTTTTACAACTATTGAGTTAAAATCCAACCATCTTGGTACGGCAAGGGACGGGATTATTGATTGCACTGCACAAGTAGTTCATCAAGGAAAAACTACGCAAGTATGGGACGCTATTGTCACTCACAGAGAATCAGGAAAAACAATTGCACTGTTTCGGTGTACACAGATGATTCTTTACCAAAGATAATTTTATGAGAGCAGCTTTCTTTAATCGAAGGCTTATTAAAAGATAGAGTCAATTTTACTACTGCAGGGCGTTTATATTTAGTTTTACCTTGACATAAAAGATTGTTAAAATTAAATATTTAATTTAATATTTAATCTGTTTATTAATTATAATTAACACATAAGGATAAGTACTAAAATGGCTGATAAAGTAGATTCAGAAAGAATAAAAGCAAGGACTTCTGATGAATATATTGAACAACTTCAAAAACAACTAAAAGGGAATGCAGAGTGCGGTACTACCCACTACAACCTTGCGGTTGCATTGATGGGTAAAAAAGAGTATGACGCTGCTGAAAAAGCTTTGCATGATGCTGTAGATTGCAGCCCATCACTTGCTGAAGCTTATGTGCTGCTTGGCGGTATATGCCTCCAGAGAAACGATCTTGAAGGGTGTTTAAGATACAATAAATATGCAGTAAAGGCAAGAGCCGGCTTTGCTGAAGGCTATGCCAATATAGGATTTGTTCTTCTTCAGCTGATTGATGGTAAAGATGAAAAAGAGGATGAAGAGAAACTTGATCTTGCGATAAAAAATCTTCAAAAAGCTGTTATCCATAATGCTAACTTTGTTCAAGCATATACAACTCTTGCAAATGCCTATCTCATGAAAGGTCTTGTTGATGAGTCTATCGAGGCAAACCTTGAAGCTATAAGAATTCAGCCTGAATTTCCAATCGCTCACAATAATCTTGCTGTAGGTTACCTTCAAAAAAAGGATTACAAACGGGCACTATTTCACTGTGATAAGGCAGAGTCATTGGGTTTTGATATAGCACAGGAGATGAAACAAGAATTGGCATCTCATAGAATTTGAATTTAAAAAATCAACCTCAATATCTTTAACTACTTAAAGATAATAAGTATATAAAAACAGATGACTCATTCAGATGTAACTCTTCAATTTAAATACCATATTGCTGGGGTGTCAGATTCGCTTACAGAGGATTCTCCCTTGTTGAAAATTCCTCTTTTGGGAAAAGATGCTGGCGGAATTTTGCTTTATGAATACTTTGAGCAGGCAGAAAAGTTTATTAAATTAAATGAATACAGTGCCATAAGAAGCGGATTACAATTCGTTCTTAAAAAGAGTATCTCTCTTAGAGATATTGAACAAATTGATATCTGTCTTGAAAAGCATGGTGCATTCTACCATCCAGCTAAAGTTCAAGTAACCATTAAAAAAGAGTTCTCTTCATGCTCTGTTAACGCTCCTATACTATTTGTCCTTAATACAGCCGTCTCCTCTCATGGACTTGCTCTGATTCATTATGAATACCATCTTCTTAAATATCTAAATGAGATTGATGGTAATTGTTTTGTTCCTAAGGTTTTTGATGTTCAAACTATGACATGCAAAGGATTGAAGATAGCTTTTATGTTTGCTATCTGGTTTGATGGATATAGGGAGTTCCATCTGACAGATGATAATATAAATTATACCAATAACAGGTTGGAATTAATAGATAAAAAAAAATTACCTATCACAGAAGATGTTGCCGAACCTACTTTGTCAGTAATCAATATTTGGAATAGTGACGGTACTATTACTCCTTTTTATCCTCCAGACTACTTTGAAATTTATGAGAAGGCATCTGAGATTCTTACTTATTTTTATAATCTTAAAACATCTGAGCATATCTTTCCGTGGCACCATGCAGCAGGAGATTTTATAGCAAAGAGAACTGAAAATGGGTTTGATGTAAAACTTATCACTGTCAGAGGTTATAGACCTATAGTTGAGTTAAATTCTAATAGAGACGATTGTGGCGAGGTTGAGTTTGATTGTGAAAATAATATAGAAGATGTTTATAAAGCTCTTTTACTCTTTTTTCTCAATCTTACACTACGTATGCGAATAGACAGGATTGATGGAACTGGTGACTGGGTTCTTGTGAATAGTGATGTTATGCCATTTATATTAAAAGGTTTTTTTAGATCGCTTGAACAAAAGCTAAATTTTGAGCGAAAGCTAAATAGAGATGATAATAGGTTAAAAAATAGTTTTCTTGACGAGTTTAAATCTTACTTGAGTCAGTTTAGCCATCAAAATTTATATCAAATTTTGATGGCTATTTTAGATACGATAGATTTTCCTAACACAGGAGATGGTTCCTTTTTTTCTCAAAGTAACTCTGAAACTCTTTTTATAAAAAAACATCTTAAATCGCACTCTCAAATAGTATCATATCATATTGATAACTATATCTCTTCTGTTCAGTAAATGCGTTTTGTCACGTCAATTTCAATAGGCTTGTTAAAAAGAAAAAAATGCTTTTTTATTGACAATGCTCTATAGAAATCTTATAGGAACAGTGATTATTTAAAACCTTTTATTTAAAAATTAATTATAGTCAAAAAATAAATGGTGTTCTATAAAGATCATCATTTTAAGTAAGAGAGATAAACGTGAAGCATCACTTTAAATGATTTTTAATTATGGTTATTGTTGAAGTGTACCATAGTTGGATATCACTGAAAAAAATGTAATTTAACTTTTAACGGAGGTAAGTAAATGGCAAAACATGAAACTCCTTTATTGGATCAGTTGGAATCTGGCCCATGGCCGAGTTTTGTTTCTGATCTGAAGCAACAGGCTGAAGTCAGAGCAAAAAACGAAGCAGGTGTTGAGTTCCAAATTCCACAGGATACTGTAGAGGACCTTCTTGGTGTTCTTGAACTTTCTTATAAGCATGGAAGAACCCACTGGAAACATGGTGGTATTGTTGGTGTTTTTGGTTACGGTGGTGGTGTAATCGGTAGATACTGCGATCAGCCAAAACTATTCCCTGGAGTTGAGCATTTTCATACAATGCGTGTTGCTCAGCCTTGTGGCAAATATTACAAAACAGATTATCTCAGATCATTGACAAAAATTTGGGATATGAGAGGCAGTGGTATTACAAACATGCATGGTGCAACAGGAGATATTATTCTTCTTGGTACCACAACTCCTCAGCTTGAGGAAATTTTTTATGAGTTGACACATAATATGAACCAGGATCTTGGTGGCTCAGGTTCTAACTTGCGTACACCAGCAGACTGTCTTGGAACTTCAAGATGTGAGTATGCCTGCTATGACTCTAATGCACTTTGTCACTTCTTGACAAACAACTATCAGGACGAATTACACCGCCCTGCATTCCCTTATAAGTTTAAATTTAAATTTGATGCCTGTCCAAATGGCTGCGTAGCCTCTATTGCACGTTCCGATATGTCATTTATCGGTACTTGGAGAGATGCTATAAAAATTGATCAGGATGCAGTAAATAAGTATGTAGCAAATGATCCTGCTTATCCTGCCAATGCTGGTGCTCATAAAGGTAAAGATTGGGGTCCATTTGATATTGAGAAAGAGGTTCTTGCACTTTGCCCAACAAAATGTATGAAATTTGAAAATAAAACCCTTAAGATTGACAATTCTAACTGTACCCGCTGTATGCACTGTATTAATACAATGCCAAGAGCATTGAAAATAGGTGATGACAGAGGCTTATCAATTCTTGTTGGTGCAAAAGCTCCAATCGTTGATGGTGCTCAGATGGGTTCTCTCCTTGTTCCTTTTGTTGAAGTTAATCCTGAGAATGACTATGAAGCAATTACCTCAGTTATTGAAAGTATCTGGGATTGGTGGATGGAAGAGGGTAAAAACCGTGAGAGACTTGGAGAGCTGATTATGCGTCAAGGATTCCAAAAACTTCTTGAAGTTACTGGAATTGATGCACAACCTCAGCATGTTGCATATCCAAGAACCAACCCATATATCTTCTGGAAAGAGGATGAGGTTGAGGGCGGCTGGACACGTGACGTGGTAGAATACAGAAAACACCATCTGAGATAAGGAGAGGAGAATCACAATGGCATTTATATCATCTGGTTATAATCCAGAAAAACCTTTGGAAAACCGTATCACTGATATTGGTCCCAGACATTATGAAGAGTTTTATCCTGAAGTAATCAAAAAAAATAAAGGCAAATGGTCTCACCACGAAATACTTGAGCCAGGTGTACTTGTGCACGTTGCAGAGTCTGGAGACGAAGTTTATACAGTAAGAGTTGGTGGTGCACGTTTGATGAGTACAACTCACATAAACGAGATCTGTGATATTGCTGACAAACACTGTAATGGTCATGTCCGCTTTACAACCAGAAATAATATTGAGTTTATGGTTGATTCAAAAGATAAAGTTGAGCCTTTAAAGAACGATCTAAAAAGCCGTAAATTCCCAGGCGGTAGCTTTAAGTTCCCAATAGGTGGTACTGGAGCTGGTATCACAAACATCGTTCATACACAGGGCTGGATTCACTGCCACACACCTGCATCAGATGCTTCTGGTACTGTAAAAGCTACTATGGACGTTCTTTTTGAAGATTTCCAAAAAATGAGAATGCCAGCACAGCTTCGTGTATCTATGGCATGTTGTCTAAATATGTGTGGTGCTGTTCACTGCTCTGATATCGCTATTCTTGGCTATCACAGAAAACCACCAATGATTGACCATGAATATCTTGATAGACTTTGCGAGATTCCTCTTGCGATTTCTGCATGTCCAACCGCCGCTATAAAACCAGCAAAAGTGAAACTTGATGACGGAACAGAAGTTAAGTCTGTAGAGATCAAGAATGAGCGTTGTATGTTCTGCGGTAACTGCTATACAATGTGTCCATCTCTTCCTCTTGCTGATACAGAAGGTGATGGTATTGTTCTTATGGCTGGTGGAAAGGTTTCTAACAGAATTAGTGATCCAAAATTCTCAAAAGTTGTTGTTGCATTTATTCCAAATGAGATGCCAAGATGGCCATCTATGACAGATGCAATTACTAAGATTGTTAACGCTTATGCAAATGATGCTAATAAATATGAGCGTTTAGGAGACTGGGCAGAGAGAATTGGCTGGGAAAAATTCTTTGAAAAATGTGAACTTGAGTTTACTCACCACTTGATTGATGACTTCCGTCAGCAGGCATATATGTCATGGCGTCAGTCAACACAGTTTAAGTTCTAATCAGTTTTTTATATTAAATTATAATTATCTTGTTACTATCTATGGTTACCTTTAAATACCATGGAATTTAAGTTGTTGTTAGCAGGATAAATATTTTAAAAACTGAAATTATCTAAGCCGAAGTTGCCTGCTAACAGTTTTAAGTTAAGGCTCTTCGGCTATTATGCTTAAAAAAAATACAGTTCTAAAAATAAGAGAACTTTAAAGATAACAAATAAGGGGGAATTTACAATGAGTGAACTTCTTTCCAACAAAGAAGCAGCAACCCAAGCGGTTGTTGATTTTATGACAAAAAAATCAAAGACTAAATCCAAATTTTATTTTAATGACTTTCAGGATATTTTCCCAGATGATAAACTTAGAGATATTAAGAAAGTTGTAAATGCCCTTGTAACTGATGGCGTTTTAGAATATTGGTCAAGTGGAAGTACCACAATGTATGGACTTAAAGGTGCTGGAAAACAGCACAGTTCTGAGGGTGAAGCTTAAATTAGGCTTAAGTGAAAACTTTAGTTTATTAAAGCCCTTAATAATTACATGCAGTCTAATGATAAACAAATCCCCGGACTTGTAATTGCCGGACTAAAAGGTGGCACCGGTAAAACTGTTATATCCCTTGGGATTGCTGCTGCATGGCGAAACCTTGATATTAGAATCGCACCTTTCAAAAAAGGGCCAGATTATATTGATGCCGGCTGGCTTGCACAGGCAGCCGGTCGCCCCTGTTACAATCTTGATACTTTCCTGTGTACCCCTTCCCAAGTTAAACAATCTTTTATTAAAAATTCATCTTTTGCTGACATCTCTCTTGTTGAGGGTAATCGAGGGCTTTATGATGGTATAGATACTGATGGACATACAAGCACTGCAGAAATAGCAAAGCTTCTTAACTTGCCTATTGTTCTTGTTCTTGACTGTACAAAGAGCACAAGAACGATGGCTGCCTTGTTAATGGGTTGTATCCATTTTGATCCACACGTTAATATTATGGGTGTTATTTTAAATCAGGTGGCAGGAAAACGACATGAGGGGAAAGTACGCGATAATATTAAACGATTCTGTAATATCCCTGTTTTTGGCTCTGTTCCTAAGTTAAGTGCTGACGATTTTCCAGAAAGGCACATGGGACTTATCCCATCTGCAGAGCATCTTCTTGCACTACAGTCAATTGAATCAGCAGCAAAAGTAGCAAAATCTTGCATAGATTTAGACCTTCTTTATCAGGCATGTCTCAGCTTTGCCAATAACCACTCTATTTTGCAATCAGATAGTAAAAATGGAAGTATAGAATTATCAAATTGTAAATATCACCTAAACTTAAATAACTATATGGTGTCTGATGACTGCTTTGATAATAAACCGGTTATTGGTATCATACGAGATTCAGCATTTCAGTTCTACTACCCAGATAATTTAGAAATTCTTGAGAAAAAAGGGGCAACCTTAAAACTTATTAGTCCACTAAGTGAGAGTCATGTCCCAGATGTGGATGCAATCTATATGGGAGGAGGTTTTCCTGAAACTCACGCTGCTCAACTTGCGGACAACATCTCTTTTAGAAATGAACTGAAAGCTCTTGCACAAAAAGGGCTGCCTATTTATGCTGAATGCGGTGGACTTATATTTCTTGGCAGAAGCCTTACCCTTAATGGGACTCTTTATCCAATGGCTGATATTCTACCTTTGAGCTTTGGGCTCTCTGAAAGACCTGTTGGACATGGATATACAGAAGTAAAAGTTATCAATAAAAATCCTTTTTTTGAAGTGGGTGAAACTATAAGAGGACATGAATTTAGATACTCCCATATTATAGATATTGACTACAAAGAGGAGGATATGGCTTTTGCAATGGTTAGAGGAAAGGGAATTATTGCTAAGAAAGATGGTTTTTTTAAAAATAATGTTTTAGGAACTTATACTCATACCCTTGCCTCCTGTACGTCTACGTGGGCAGATTCAATAATTAGAAAAGCTATAGAATATAAGAAGTTAAATATAATTAACAACTAATAGCTCTTTTGGGTAAAGAGTTTTAAGGGGCGATGCCCATTCTAAATTTGTTGGATTTACATTTATGTGGAGAGAAGAATGGAGAGCAAAAAACGATCTGTGAAGTTTGCCGTTATTATGGCTATTGTCATTTTGTTTAATATATCTTATGTAAATGCTGAAGTTGGAGTAACTGATACAGAGATACTAATTGGTTCTTCCCTTGCATTGGAGGGACATGCTTCATATCTTGGTACAGAGACACTCAATGGCTTTATGGCATACATAAATGCAATAAACGAGCAAGGTGGAGTTCATGGCAGAAAAATAAGAGTTGTGGCATATAATGATAGTTATGCTCCTGAAGCATGTGTTAAAAATACCAATAAACTTATCAATGAAGATAAGGTTTTTGCTCTTGCCTGTTATGTTGGAACGCCTACAAGCCTTAAAGCAGCTCCTATTGTGGAACAAGCTGGTGTACCGTTAATAGGTCTATTTACAGGAGCAGAGGCACTAAGAACACCTGTAAGACGTTATATTTTTAATATAAGAGCCTCCTATTATGAAGAGGCGTATGGAATTATATCTCATTTTTGGGAAGATATGGGATTGCGTAAGATTGCTGTTTTATATCAGAATGACGATTTTGGAATTACTGGATTACAAGGAGTTGAGTTTGCTCTTGCCAAATATAATTCGAAACCAGTTGTTCAGGCAAGTTATGAGCGAGGGACAGAAGATGTGGGACCTGCTCTGAAAGCTATTCGTCAATCTGACCCAGAGGTTGTTGTGATAATTGGAGTTTATGCTCCAACTGCCCGTTTTATTATGGGTGCAAAATGGTCAGGATTTGATCCCTATTTTCATTGTATATCATTTGTAGGAGCTAACAAACTTGCATATATGCTGGGTACAGGAAGCGATAGTGATGGTGTTATTGTAACTCAAGTTGTTCCCCCTCCTGAATCTGATCTTTCTGGTATTGAGGAGTATAGAAACTATCTTGCAAAATATATCAGAAAAGATAACCCTGATGTTGTTCCAAATTTTGTCAGTCTTGAAGGTTTTATAAACGCAAAAACTCTGGTATGGATATTAAACCAAATGGGCAAAAATGTTACTCGTGAGAGGTTTATAGAAACAGCAGAATCTCTAAAAGATGTTGATTTAGGAATAGGGGCTAACTTAAATTATAGTGTAAAAAATCATCAAGGACTCGATAAGGTATATTTTACTATACTTAAAAGTGGCAATTATGAGTTAATTACTGATTGGAAAAAGGTTAAAACTCATTTGTGATAATTTTTATAAGAAGCTATTTTAAAACTTAAAGCTGATAATGCAAACCCATAGATTTAAGAAATGGTGATTTAAGTTAAGTGAGATGGGACCATCTAAAGAGAAAATTGATGAGCTTGAAAATAGAATTGCTGCTGCTGGTATTGTTAAAGATGATATTGAAGAGAAATTTATAAGATCGTCAGGCAGAGGCGGTCAAAAGGTGAACAAAACCTCCTCTGCAGTATTTTTAAAGCATATCCCCACTGGTATTGTTGTTAAATGCGGATCTGAAAGGTCTCAACACCTTAACAGGTTTCTTGCTATGAGAAGACTTGTAGAGCAAATTGAACTTATAAATTCTGCTCAAACTTCCATAAAAAAGGTAGGTAAAATTATCAAACTAAGAAAACAGAAGCAAAAAAGAAAGAAACGTTCTCAATCTAAATATTTAACGTTGTAATCTATTTGTTCAGAATCAATTAAATATCGCTAAACCAAAATATCACAATATATCAACATAGAATTTAATAATTCAAAACTAAAGAGTTAAAAAGCCCCTAATTGACAATTTTTAATCTTTATCCCCATCTTTTCACATGCTGAACCGATATCCATTTTTTCAATATTTAGCTTTGAAGCGACTTCCCAACATTGGATACAGCTTGTTCTGCCATTGGTTGCAATTCTTCTAATCTCAGAAGAGAGTTGATCTGAAATTTGAATATCTTTATTAAAATTTTTACCATTAGGCTCGTATCCAAAGAGTCCAAGAGAGCACTCCTTTAGCCTCAACTCAAGTAAATCTGCCTGAATACCAATATCTTTAGGCTTGACTTCTAAACTTTTGGCAATATTGTGTAATTTTGCACAAGTTATGGTGCTGTTTGTTGTCTCTTGTTTAAGAGTTGTTGCTATTTGGATATCTATTGCTCTATTTTGGTGTTTATTTGCATAGTGGCCAGCATCAATGTGTGCCATATATACCCTATTTTTATTTTAAATGTTGTTATTGTAGGAAACAAAAAGAAAATATAAGTTTCCTACTACTATCACTCTGATTTTTCTGCTATTTCACTTTAAAACCATTGACCATTATCTCAAAAGCAATATCAAGAGTCTGCTTTACAAAATCTTTTTCATTGTTTAAAAGACGTTTACTGTCAACCCATAGCACAACTCCTGAATAGGTTGCCCAGATAATATCAGCCAGAGCTACAGGATGTTTATCTACAAACAGACCTTGTTCAATGCCTTCTGTTACAACAGAGGTTATTGCGTAAAGGGCGTCAGCAGAAGTTTGTTTTAGCTCTTCAAGAACTTCAGCAGAGAGATTTGTCAAGGTTTCACCAGATTGAAGATGGAACAGATTAATAAGTACCATAGGATCATATTCATACACATCCATAAAAGTATCTTTTAATAGGTGCATCTTCTCTTCAGCATTTATATCTTGACGATTAATAAATTTTTTCATCTGTGAAGTGATATACTCAAGAATGTCAATTGATAGAGATGTGTGAAGCTCCTCTTTATTTTTAAAGTATAGGTATAGAGTACCAGGACTTAACTCTGCTTCTCCTGCAATCTCCTCCATTGTAGCTCGATTAAAACCTTTTGCAGAAAAAACTTTTCTTGCAGCCTCCATTATCTGTTTCCGCCGCTGCTCTTTTTCTCTCTGCTTTCTTTCGTGTATTCCCATTATTTCCCCTTAATTATTATATTTTGAATATCATTTAGTATCTATTAAATGCTTCATTTAATATATCTATTCGAGAAAAATCTCAAGGGAAATCGAGGATAATAGATATGCCATAGAGGAGAACTATTTTATAGTTGAGGATAAATACGCCAGATATCTTTAGCATACTCTCTTATAGTTCTATCACTTGAAAACTTTCCAGTTCTGGCGGTATTGATAAGAGATTTTTGTGCCCATAACGTTTTATTGACATAATCATTGGCAATTCTGTTTTGGGTATCGCTATATGGTTTGAAATCAGCTATATGGCAGTAGTAATCACCACCATTAACCAATGAGTAGTGAATAGGTTTAAAAATACCCGACTCTTTTGAGCAGAAAATATCAGAATCAAATGAGGCAACCACCCGTTTAAGATAAGTGTCACTTTCAAGCCACTCGTTTGCATTGAATGACTCTCTAAGATTTGGGATATCTTCTACTTTATGTCCGAAAATATAGATATTCTCCTCTCCCACCTCTTGAGCAATTTCAATGTTTGCCCCATCAAATGTGCCAATGGTCAATGCTCCATTCATGGCAAACTTCATGTTCCCTGTTCCTGATGCCTCCATACCAGCTGTTGATATCTGCTCACTTACATCTGCGGCTGGAATGATCTTTTCAGCAAGAGATACCCTATAATCTGGAATAAACAGAACCTTTAGCCACTGTTTTGCAAGTCCATCGTTATTTATGACATCTGCAACTCCATGGATCAAGCGGATTACAAGTTTTGCCATAAAGTAACCCGGGGCTGCTTTTCCAGCAAAGATAAATGTCCTTGGGCAGGGGGGAGTCAGCCCTTCGTGCCTTATCATAAAAAAGGTGTGAATAATATTCATAACATTTAGAAGCTGACGTTTATACTCATGAAGCCTTTTTGCATGTATATCAAATATTGAATCTGGGTCTATTGTAAGAAAAAAATTATGTGTATTTTTAATAATATTGGCAAGTTGAACTTTATTAGATCGTTTAACCCTTTGAATCTCCTTAAGAAATGCTGAATCATTATAAAATTTTTCAAGTTCTCTTAGCTGGTCTAAATCAGATATCCATCTGTCACCTATTGCATCGCAAATAAGTTGAGATAAACCATGGTTAGCTTTAAGAATCCATCTTCTTGGAGTTACACCATTGGTCTTATTGTTGAATTTATCAGACCATAGTTCATAAAAATCTGGCACAAGATTTTTTTTAACAAGTTCTGAGTGTATCTGTGCAACTCCATTTACAGAGTGACTCCCAACAATAGCAAGGTGTGCCATTCTGATATTTTCTCCGCCATCGAACTGCTCAACAATTGACATCCTTGCCAAACGTTCTTGGTCATTAGGATATTTTTGTTCAACCATTGAAAGAAATCGGCGGTTTATCTCGTGGATAATCTGAAGATGTCTGGGGATTACTTTTTTTACGATAGAGCCTGCCCATGTCTCTAACGCTTCGGGCATTAATGTATGGTTAGTATAACTAAGTGTTTTTGTTGTTATTTTCCAAGCATCATCCCACTCAAGACAATGAAGGTCTATCAAAGAACGCATAAGCTCCGCAACAGTTAGGGCAGGGTGCGTATCGTTGAGCTGAATTGCAACTTTCTCATGGAATTTATCAAAGGTCTTATGAGTTTTAAGGTAGATTGATATTATATCGTGGATTGCACAGGCAACAAGAAAATATTCTTGAACCAACCGTAACTCTTTGCCAACCTCTTTTGAGTCAGAGGGATATAGAATTTTAGATATGTTCTCAAACTGAATCTTATCTTCAACAGCTTTATAATAGTCTCCTTCATTAAAAATTCGCATATCAAAATCTTCAGATGCCCATGCAGAAAAGAGCCTAAGTCTGTTGACAGTTTTACCTCCATATCCAACAACTGCAATGTCATGTGGTCTTCCTACAATCAACTTCCACTCCACCCACATAGGGTTGTACTCTCCGTACATATCTTCACTCTCTTCGATTCTACCAAAGACTGGCACTCTACACTTTTCTCCAAACATCCTCATAAGCCATGGGGATGTTTTATTAAACCAGAAATCTGGTCTTTCCCGTTGATAACCACCTACAATGCTTTGGCGAAAAAGCCCATAATCGTAATTAATACCATATCCAAAACCTGGCATGTTAAGTGTAGCAAGAGAGTCCAAAAAGCAGGCTGCCAAACGACCAAGTCCTCCGTTACCTAAAGCTGGATCTGGTTCAAACTCAATAAGTTCATCAAAGTTTATTCCCATTGAGAATTCATCACATATAGAGTTTACAATATTTTGACACTCTTCATAAATACCAAGGTTTATGAGGTTATTTGCTAAAAGAGGACCTGTTAAAAACTCCATTGAGATATAGTGCATCCGTTTTGCATCATTATTACGGTATCTTTTCTCTGTCTCAATTTTAATGTCAATCATATAACGTCGTACCACAAAGCATAAGGCGTTAAATATATCAACTCTGCCAGCCTCTTCAATGGGTTTTCCAAATCCATATTTTAGAATAGAGCAGATAGACTCCTTAAAGTCTGAAAGATCGATTTGAACCATCTAAATCATATCCTTATTTATATTCATAATTTCATCAATCATCTGTTGACCAAACCTTGCGATAAAGTGCTCAACACCATATCTCCAGCCAGTCATTCGGTTATTGTCACTTCTTTTTAACCTTGCATTCTCAAGAATTGAGTTGGCAGGGCGTTTGGCAGGAGTTGGGTATTCGGCGGTTGTGCATGGTACAATATTAAAAGGAACTTCTATCTGTTTTAAAAAATATACAGCAAGCTCATACCATGAGCAGTAGCCTTCAGATGTAGCGTGGTAAAGCCCTTGTCCTTTTATCTTTACAAGCCTTTCAAGCTGAAGGGCAAGACGCAACGACCATGTAGGAGAGCCAAACTGATCATCTACAACCTTTATCTGTTTTTCAGGTGTTAAAAGGGCAAACTTTAACATTGTTTTTAAAAAATTATTGCCATTTATACCATACAGCCATGCTGTTCTTACAATTATATGGTTTTCTGTTATCTGTGCTATTTTCCGCTCTCCTTCAAGTTTTGTCTTTCCATAGACAGAGAGTGGATTTACCTTATCAACTTCACTATATGAGAGAGGAGGCTCTTTAGTTCCATCAAATACATAATCTGTAGAGATATGAACAATTGTGGCATTGATTGATTTACACGCTTCAGCAATAAATCCCGGACCATCTACATTAACAGCCCAAGCAATCTCTTGCTCTGTTTCACATTTATCAACTTGGGTATATGCGGCACAGTTTATTACAACATCTGGCATAAAACCTGAAATAACTGCAAAAACCCTCTCTCTATTGGTAATATCAAGCTCTGGAAAATCATAAGCCTCAATCTCATTCTCTTTCCCAAACACTCTTTGGCAATCCCAGCCAAGCTGACCATTGCCTCCACATATCAAAACTTTCATAACAGTTCTCCAAGGCACTGCTTTTAAAGCCAATTGATTAGTTTCTAAAACAAATCGTGGTTTAGCCGCCAAATCTTATATAAATTTCAATTTGATTATATTATGGTGTTTCAGCAAATCATACAAGATTTTTTAGGGGCTTTAACTTTTATCTTCATACAATGTGTTGTATATAAAAACTATGCCTCTGCCTATGGTTTCACGATAAAATTATAAATATAACAAGGAGACAAGCCATGCCAAAATCACTATATTGGGCTGACAGCTACATTAACAAGGTTTGCAGTGCAAAGGAGGCTTTGCAAAAGGTCAAACCTGGTCAAAGAGTTTTTATAAGCTCTTCATGCGGAGAGCCTCAACATTTGGTAAGGGCTCTTGCAGAAAACTCCAGCAGATTTACTGATCTTGAGATTGTAAGGCTTCTCTGCCTTGAACACACTCCCATTACACTTATTGCAAATCGTACCCACTCCCAGCAGTTCAATATCCGTTCATTCTATCTTGGCTCTGCAAAGAACAAAACTCTTAGCAGAAATGCACGCTTTATTACACCTATAAATCTATCTCAGGTGCCCAAACTTTTTAAAAGCCGTCTGCTTCCAATTAATGTTGCCCTAATCCAGGTCTCTCCTCCTGATGATTTTGGTTGGATGAGTCTTGGTGTATCTGTAGATATAGCTAAGGCAGCAGCAGAGGCGGCTGATATTGTTATTGCTCAGGTAAATCCATCTATGCCAAGAGTTCTTGGAAGAAGTTTTATCCATGTGAATAATGTCCATTACATTGTTGAGCATGAAGAACCTCTTTTAATAAAGCAAGAGATACCTGATATGGAGACAGCAAATATAATTGCCAAGCACATGTCTCGGCTTATTAATGATGGTGCAACTCTCCAAACAACACTTGGAGCAACTACAAACGCAACTTTGCTCTGCCTCTCTGAAAAAAACGACTTGGGTATTCACACTCAATATATCTCTGATGGAATCATGCGTCTTGTCTCAATGGGTGTTGTTACAAACATGAAAAAAGGGTTTAATGAAGGTAAACTTGTTGCAAGTAGTG
The DNA here is from genome assembly GCA_964425195.1 of uncultured Desulfobacterales bacterium. Classification (GTDB taxonomy): domain Bacteria; phylum Desulfobacterota; class Desulfobacteria; order Desulfobacterales; family Desulfobacteraceae; genus Desulfamplus. The sequence goes on along the minus strand of CAYRLG010000001.1, from coordinate 110,655 downwards.
CTGTAGGCTCTTCACTTTTATACGAATTTATGGATGACAACCCAGCTATTGAATTCCACCCGTCAGACTACGTAAACGACCCAAGAATAATATCACGCCATAACTGCATGACCTCAATTAACACGGCTATGGAGATAGATCTTACAGGGCAGGTAGCTGCCGATGCCCTACCTCAAAATAATTTTTCCGGTGTAAATGGAATGCTTGATTTTATAAGAGGTGCATCAATGTCTCCAGGGGGGAAATCTATTTTGATGCTAACATCTACAAGGGAAAATGGAACTATAAGCAGGATAGTCCCATTTTTGGATAATACTGCTGTTGTAGTACCAAGAGGAGATGTCCAGTTTGTAGTTACAGAGTATGGTGCTGTCAATCTGTTTGGAAAAAGTATTCAAGAGCGAGCTTTGGCTCTTATTAGCATTGCCCATCCTAACTTTAGAGATGAACTTTTTGAGAGAGCAAAAGAGCTTGATTTTATTGATATTGGAAGAAAATTCAAAGAGTCAATAAGAGGTGTTTATCCTCTAAGACTTGAAGAGGTTGTAAAAATAAAAGGAACGTCGGTTATAATTAGACCGGCTAAACCAGCAGATGAAAGGGCTATACAGGAACACTATTACAACATGGACAAAAAAGATGTAATATCACGCTTTTTTCATGAGAAGACAAGTTTTGTACACGATCAAATTGATGCCACATTTGAGATTGATTATGTCAATGATCTAACTATTGTTGCAGCAGTTGGAGAGATGGGATTTGAAAAGATTGTTGCTGTTGGTGAGTATCTTTTAAATCCGGTGCTTAATATGGCTGAAGTTGCTTATTCTGTCTCAAAAGAGTGGCAAGGAACTGGTATTGCAAGAGCTCTCCAAAATAAACTTTCAGAAGCTGCCCAAGGTAATGGCATAAAGGGGTTGATTGCCTACACATCGCCAAGCAATAAAGGTATGATTCAACTTTTTCTTAAGCTACCATACAAAATTAGCAAGGCTTATGAAGATGATATGCTTATAATGAGTTGCCTATTTTCTGAACCTATTGAGAAATAAAAGCAAAGTGTAGAAAAAAGTGGTAGCTTTCAAATAGATTGTAAATATACAATAATAGAAGGCTGCTTTAGTGGACTTTATTAAAATGTAGCCGTGCGATTCGCAGCTCGGCTGCAAAACTTACTATAAAACTATTTTCAAAATTAAAATTGCTGATAAAGTAAGGGTATTAAAAATGGGTTACTGTGTAAATCATCTTGAACGAGAAACTAACTATATCTGCATGAAACACAATATCTTTTTATGCGAAGAGTGTCTGCAGTGTGGTGATCCTGAACTATATTGTAAATTTAGATCGTCATGTCCGATATATTTTATCTCAAAAAAAGGTTTTAAAGAGCCATGTAAAAAATATGAGAAGGTGGAAGATGAAAAAGAGGTATCTTAGAAATATCTGAAAATTTAGAGAAGATACAAAGCCTTACTGCTGTAGCGTTTATATATTTTTCTACTCTAACTTGAATCTAAATTTTTTATGTGCTTTTACAATCATGATAATAGTATAAACTCCTAAAAATATTGCATCAATCCATAAAATCTCAAGCCCTATTCCTTTAAGATAAATTCCTCGTAATATAGCGATAAAATACCTTGCTGGCACAATAAAGGTTATAGCCTGTATTGGAATAGGCATATTTTCAATAGCAAATACAAAGCCACTTAGTATAAGTGTTGGAAGAAAGCCAGCTACAATTGCGATTTGACTCGCAAGAACCTGTGACTTTAGTGTAATGCTTAAGGTCATTCCAAAAAAAAGTGCACCTGTTAGAAATAGGGCAGACATGGCAAAAAGTAATCCCGAATTGCCAACAATAGGAACCTTAAATATCCATTTTCCCATAGCAACAGCAATAGCAACATCTGTTAATCCAATAATGAAATAGGGGATAACTTTACCGATTATAAGTTCACTTCCTCTAAGCGGCGTACTTATCAACTGCTCCATTGTGCCAGTCTCCCACTCACGAGCTATTGTAACGCTTGTTAGCATTGCTGCTACTACAATCATTACAAGTGCAATTATCCCGGGTACGAGTACATTTTGGCTTCTTAAATCTGGATTATACCATGAGCGTTGTACCAACTCCACTGGTTGCTTAAAATCCTCTTGCCCTTGCAACTTCATCTCTTTTACTACGATATTTAACGAAAAAATCTGTCCAACAGTTGAGGCATAACCCACTGCAAGACGTGATGTGTTTGCATCACTTCCATCAGCAATTACCTGAATTGCACTCTTTTTTCCAGATTTGACATCATCTGCGAATTTATAGGGAATTACAATAGCTATCATTGCTCTACCTCTGTCCAACTCCTGCTCAAGTTCGCGATAGCTATTATAATATCCTTTTATGTCAAAATATGGAGAGCCTTGAAAAAGGCTTAATAAATTGCGGCTTACACTACTACTTGATTGATCCCATATTACAGTTGGAACGTGTCTTAAATCTAATGTAAGAGCATAACCATAAAGAAGAATCAATATAACTGGAATAGCAAGGGCGAGAAAAAGGCTTCTCCAATCTCTAATGACGTGAATAAACTCCTTTTTTGCAACAGCATTTAATCGTCTGATGTTCATGGTAAAATCGCATCTGCGGGCATTCCGGGTTTTAAGATAAGTTCATGATTTGCAATATCGACTCTGATTCTATACATAAGTCTTACTCGCTCTTCAAATGTTTGAACAGCCTTTGGTGTAAATTCTGCTTCACTGCTTATAAATCTTACAACTCCCTCAAATCGCTTTTCAGGAAAAGCATCTGTAGTTACAACCATTTTACCTTTAAGAGATATCTTACCAATATCAAGCTCATTTATGTACGCTCTAAGCCAAGGGTGTTCTATATCCCCTATTGAAACAACTGGAGATGCTGGGTTTAAATATTCTCCTGATTCTGCTGATTTGCTCAGCACAACCCCGTCAACTGGAGATAGAATCTGTGTGTAAGCAAGCTGCTGTTCAGCCTGCTTCAAACTCTCGTTAGCAATATTTACCTGTGCTCTTGCCTGATCTATACGCTCCTTTCTGGGTCCTTCTTTTACAAGTTCATATTCAGCTTTTGCCTGTTTAAGAGCTGCCTCGCCCCTTTTTATCTCTTCTTCTCGTGTCCCTTCAATACGTAAACTTAAATTTTGACGGGCACTCTTTATTTTTGCATCTATCTCAAGAACTCTGTTTTTTGCTGTCTCATACTCTGTTTTTAAATGTTCATAGTCTCGCTGGCTTACGCCATTATTTCGATAAAGAGTCTCGTATCTTTTAAAGTCAGATTTTGCTTGATTGAGTTGCACAGATGCTATTTTTGAGGCAGTCAAAGCACTATCAAGCTCTGCTTTTGCACTCTCAATCTCCTGAGAACGGCTCCCGTTTTTAAGATTTTCAAGGTAGTGGGCTGCCTGGATCATGCGTGCATGGGAAATCTCAAGCTCTTGAGATCGACTTCCTGCTTCAAGCTCTGCAAGAATCGCCTTTGCATTTTCAAGAGTTGCTTGGGCTTTTAACAAGGCAATCTCTTGGTCTTTACTCTCAAGTTTGGCAACTATCTGCCCTTTTTTTACACTATCTCCTTCGTCAACAAAACGCTTTTCAAGAACTCCTGGAATCCTAAAACTTAAAGTTGTCTCTGTAGCTTCAATATTTCCTGAGACTATTAAGTTATCGCCTTTTGTTTGTTGGCTAAAGCGAATATAAATAGTAACTCCAGCTACAACAATAATAAATGGAATTAAGATTTTTAGGCGTTTTTTCATAAAACTCTTCCTATAAAAAAATATGGGTATAGTATTTTATAAAAATTTAATCTTTTGCTTTTTTAACACAAAAAACAGCATATAAAAAAAATAGAGCCCCTGTTACTATAAGTATAACGTAAGAGTAGATTGGTACAATATTGCCAAGTGATGCTGCTCTTATAGCTTTAGCAGCATGGGTAATTGGTAGGAGATGGATAAAATTTTGCCCCCAAACAGGGAAGTTTTCCAAAGGGAAAAATGTGCCACCTAAAAACGCCATAGGGGTGATAACAAAACTGGTAAGAAGAACTTGGTCTCCATGAGACTTAACAAGCATGGCAAGAGCAACAGCAAGAGATGCAAACACAAAGCTGTTAAGAAAAACTCCAAGCCAGAACATAAAGTTACAAGATAACACAACCCCAAACATCACTCCTAAAGTTAAAATCACGCAAGTTGAAAGCACTGCACGTGTAATTCCAGCAAGAACTTCGCCTGCAACGTAAGCAAAATCACTTACAGGTGCAGCCTGAATCTCCTCAAATATGTGCCAGTAAAATCGGGCAATATTGATTTCGCTTGCAATTGCGAACGCTTGAGTCATGCTATTCATGGCAATAAGTCCGGGAATTAGAAACTCCATGTATGAGTGTCCATCAATTGCAACGTGCTTTCCCATTGCATAACCAAAAGCTATCAGATAGAGAAGAGGAGATACTGACCATGACGGTACAAGACGGGTTAATCTCCTTCTCATAATAAGCATCTCTCTGTAATATATTGCAACAAGTGAGTGAATCATTTAACTTTTTTTCCTGTGATTGAGAGAAAGGCATCTTCAAGGTTAACACGGCGAAGGGTAAAACTATCCTTGTGGGCTGCAATGTAATGGTTTGCCTCCTCTCTATCGTTAAAGTAGATTGGCTCCATTTTATCTTCTATAAGGCGATCTAAAGCCCATGTTCCAAGTGTTGACATAAGATTTGATGGAGTGTCAATAATTAAAATTGCACCTCTATCTAAAAAGGCAACTCTATCAGCTAAAAATTCTGCCTCTTCAATGTAGTGGGTGGTAAGAAATATCGTTGTACCTTGCTGCTGAATCTTTTTGATTAAAGCCCAGATTTTACGCCTCATACCTGCATCAAGTCCGACAGTTGGTTCATCAAGAAAGAGTACAGAAGGGGAGTGCATCAATGCCCTTGCAATCATAAGCCTTCTTTTCATGCCTCCTGAAAGCTCTTTAACAAGACTTTGTCCTCTTGCACTTAAATCCACGTAATTTAAAAGCTCATCAATTTTATCGTTACGCTCTTTTTTCTTCATACGAAACAGAAGTCCATGAATAGTCATATTTTCATAAACAGAAAGTTCCTGATCTAAATTGATAGATTGAGGTACAAGGCCGCACTGTTGACGACTTTGAATACTGCTATTTTTAAGATCAAATCCATTAAGGCAGACCTTTCCAGATGTTGGTTGTGTAAGACCCGTTAAGATTCTGATTGTCGTACTTTTACCTGCTCCATTAGGACCAAGATATGCAAACAACTCACCAGATTTTACATGGAGATTTACATCTCTTAGAGCATGAATTGATTTGTATATTTTATTGAGATTCTCAACTATTATCATCAATTACCTATCAAATTTGTTGCGTGATTAATTTATATTTATCAGCTATACAAAATATCTGTAATCCCTTCTATAGATATCTGATCAAGCTCTCCTCTTTTTTCTGCGAGTTTCAAGGTATATTGCCCCATAACACGATAGAGCTTAGAAAATTCTGGTGCTCTTTCATTGATATCTTTTAGGTGTTTTTCAACAATCTGAGCATCTCCTCGGGCAATAGGACCTGTGAGTGCTGCTATTGCCCCTTTTGTTTTGATATTAGTCAATGTTCCTTGAATAAGAGGCTCAAGAATTTCATAGCCTTTTTGCTCATTAATACCAGACTCTTTTAAAAGCTCAATCGCAAAATGTTCTACAGTTACAAGATAGTTTGATGCAACTACCGCAGCAGCATGGTAAAGGGTTTTAGCATTTGTCGGAATTGTGAACTGATTAGCTCCAAGAGCGTCAACAAGCTCTTTTCCAATTATCAATGCTGCATGATTGCCTTCAACAGATATATTGATTCCTTTAAATGGAGATTTTTCTCCTTGTGAATATGGTGCAAAACTTTGCAAAGGGTGGATTGAACCTGTATTTGCACCATTTTGTTCAGCAGATGATAATATTGAAGATGAGAGTGCACCGCTGCAATGAAAAACAGTTTTATTTGCCATATCTACGCCAATATTACAGCTTAAGTCTGAACAGACTCTTTCTATAAGATTGTCCGGGGTTGTGATAAAAATAGTGTCACTTGCCTTAGCTGCCTCAACCGTAGAGTTACTAATTTTCAATTCATTATAATCAATATTTGTATCTATGGCAGAACGTATAGCCTTTGCAGTTTTTTCAGCGGAAGAGCGTGTCCTGCTTGCAAGAGCTACAATTTTATATCCAGCTTTTGACAAAAATACTGCCAAAGCAGTGCCTACACGTCCGCACCCAATAATAGAGATATTCATATTTTCCTTTTTCAATATTCTCCAGACCTATTTATACTCATACTCTTTTGAAGGAAATGTGCCTGCTCTTACTTCATCAATGTACTGTTTTAACCCCTGCTGTGCTAAAGGATATATGTCAACAAATTTTTTTACAAACTTTGGAACTGTTCTGTTGGTCAATCCAAGCATATCATGGATAACAAGAACCTGCCCGTCACATTCAGCTCCTGCACCTATTCCGATTGTCGGAATATCAAGTGCTTTGGTAATTTTAGCAGAAATAGGGGAGGGGATACCTTCAAGTACAACAGAAAACGCTCCGGCTTCCTGAACTTTTAGTGCATCTGCCATTAGCCTATCTTCATCACGTTGAACTTTAAATCCTCCCATTTGATGCACTGACTGAGGGGTTAATCCAATATGTGCCTGAACAGGAATAGATGCCTTTGATATTGCACTTATTACATCACAAACAGCAGCCCCTCCTTCAAGTTTTACAGCAGAAGCTCCAGCCTCTTTTAAAAATCTGCCAGCATTCTCTACTGCTTTTTCAAGAGAGGAGTGATATGACATAAACGGCATATCTCCAATTACCATTGAGTATGAACATGCTCTTGACACCATTGCAGTGTGGTAGAGCATCTCCTCCATTGTTACAGCAAGAGTGTTCTCTTTGCCTTGAACAGCCATGCCAAGAGAGTCTCCGACAAGAATTATATCAATCCCGGCTGCATCAACCATGCTTGCAAATGGATAGTCATAAGCTGTTAATTCTGTGATTTTTCTTCCTTCTCTCTTCATTTTATAAAGCGAAGTTACTGTTACTCTATTTTGCATGGCATTCTCCTTATTTTTATCCGTTTAGTTAAAATATCAGCCGATTTGGCTAAATATAAAAGAGTAGATTAGTTTCTATCATCTCTTAAATACATCTTCAACTCAATTATAAATAGTTATAGATATGTGCTAATAATATGATTTCATAAAAACAATAAGCTGCAAAATAGCTATAAAATATGATATAGGTATTAACGACCTTGAAATTGAACACGGTCTTTTACTCTATATTGAGCATAACAACCATAACTGGATTGTGCATAGTGGAATTATCAAAATAGTAGAGATAACAGATGATAAATAAGAAGAGCGAGAAGTGATGAGTTATCAAATAATACTTGCACCAATACAAGGTTATACTGATGCAGTTTTCAGAGATGTCTATTTTCGACATTTTACAGGCGTTGATCAGGCAGTTGCACCATTTATATCAACAATGAGTCAGCATAAAATAAATATTTCATGCCTTAAAGATGTTATTCCAGAAAATAATGTTCATTGTACTAACCTTATCCCCCAGATACTTGGAAATGTAGCAGAAGATTTTCTTTTTCTTGCTCGCCATCTTGTAGAGCTTGGATATAACACTATAAATTTGAATATGGGATGCCCTCACTCCAAAGTTGCAAAGAAAAAGCGGGGTTCTGGTATGCTTTCATATCCTGAAATGGTCGATGAGTTTTTATATACTCTGTTTAAAGGGTTGATTTCAGAGCTTTCCAGATGCAAAATTTCAATTAAGGTACGCCTTGGTAGGTATGATAAAGAGGAGATATTTGAGCTTCTGCCGATTTTTGAAAAATATCCTTTAGATGAGATTATTGTTCACCCAAGAACTGGGATTGAGATGTATGGAGGATATGCTGATATTGATGCCTTTATCCGTGTTGCTAATAGCACATCTCACAATTTAGTTTACAATGGAGATATTACAAGTGTAAAGATATTTAGTCATATTGTAAAGCGTTTGGAAGCAGTAAAAACAGATAGTGAAACTTCAGTTCAATCTTTGAAGCAGATAAAACGATTTATGATTGGAAGGGGAATTTTATCAAATCCATTTTTACCATCTCAGATAAAAAACAGTGTGCTAAAGACAGGAGTGTCAGGGGAGATAGAACGATTACAGGCAATTAACAGGAAAGATGAGCTTGATAGGATTAAGCTATTTCATGACGAACTTTTTGAAACCTATTCTCGTAAATTTTATGGACCTCTTCATGTTACTGGTAGAATGAAAGGTTTTTGGACATATATTGGTCCATCTTTTCCTGAAAGTAGAAAAGAGATAAAAAAGATTTTAAAGGTAAAAAACAGAGAGCACTATAAGGCACTATCAGACAACTTTTTTGCTATGATGCCTATTTTCAAGCCAGATGATGGCGATTTAGAGAGTAACCAACTTAATATAATTTAAGACTCGACAACTTAAATATAAGTTAATAGAATTTAAGATTTGGCAGCATCTAAAAATATTGTCAAATCTTTAGACACTATAAAGTTTAAAATAAACATAAATTAAGGAGATAACCTTACAATGGATCCACTGTTTCAACCAATTAACATAAATTTTCTTTCAGTAAAAAACAGAATATTCATGCCAGCAATGCACCTTGGCATGGCAAACAATTTTCAGGTAACAGACCAGATAGTAGATTTTTATATAGAGCGAGCAAAGGGTGGTGCTGGCATGATCTCAGTTGGATATGCAACCATTGATGAGTTATCTGGTAACAGTTTAAACATAGGTGCTCATAAAGATGACTTTATTGAAGGATTAAGCCGACTTGCATCGGCAATTAAGGATAATGGAGCAAGATCATGCGTACAGCTTAACCATTCAGGACGCTATAACATGTCTTTTTTTCTTAATGGCGAGAAACCTGTAGCACCATCTCCAATTGCCTCTAACCTTACAAGAGAGGTCCCACGTGAACTTGATAAAGATGACATCAAAAAGATTATCAAAAATTTTGCAGATGCAGCACTTAGAGTCAAAAAAGCAGGATTTGATGCTGTTGAGGTGTTAAGCGGTACAGGCTATCTAATAAGTGAATTTCTCTCTCCTCTTACAAACCACAGAACCGACGAGTATGGAGGAGCATTTGAAAACCGTATCCGTTTTGGTATTGAGATTATGTTAGCAATTAGAGATGCTGTAGGAGAGGAGTTCCCTATAATTGTTCGTATGAATGGAAACGATTTTATGCGTAAAGGTCAGGGGCGGGAGGAGCTTTTAAAGTATGCTACAGCTCTTGAGGAGGAGGCTGGAGTTGACGCTCTTTGTATCAATGTTGGGTGGCATGAAGCACGAGTGCCGCAGATTACTGCATCAGTTCCACGTGGTGCTTTTGCCTATTTGTCACGTGGTATCAGAGAGGTTGTAAAAATTCCAGTAATAGCAAGCCATAGAATCAATGATCCCGCATTAGCAAGAGAGATGATAGCAGACGGTTTATGTGACATGGTAGCTATGGGACGTAGCCTTATTGCTGATCCATATCTTCCAGAAAAGGCAAGCAATAATAAAGAGGAGGAAATTATCCACTGTGTTGCGTGTGCCCAAGGGTGCTTTGATAATCTTTTTAAACTCAAGCATGTGGAGTGCTTGTGCAATCCAAGAGCAGGACATGAAAGAACAAGAGTTGTTCTTAGAACAGATAACCCAAAAAAAATTATGGTAATTGGTGGCGGCGCTGCTGGTATGAATGCTGCTATAACACTCGCAGATAGGGGGCATAATGTATCTTTATATGAGAAATCAGGAAAACTTGGCGGACAGCTCTATTTAGCTGCTGCACCTCCGGGAAGAGATGAGTTTGCAGAGTTTGCGAGAAATCTTGCAACTCAAATCTATATCAGAAACATTTCTCTTCATCTTAATACTTGTGTAGATAGTAATCTTATTAAACAAGAAAAACCAGATCATATTGTTCTTGCAACTGGTGCTACTCCTATGACCCCTCCGATTCCGGGTATTGATAAATCTTATGTTGAGCAAGCATATCTACCTGGAAGTGATCAATTATGTCACCTTACTCTTGTTGAAGTATCCCGTGTTGTACAGGCATGGGATGTGTTACAAAATAAAGTTTATACTGGTGACAATGTAGTAGTTGTAGGTGGTGGTGCGGTTGGTGTAGAAACTGCTCTGTTTCTTGCTGAAAAAGGGACACTTTCAGGAAAAGCCCTAAAGTTTCTTCTTGTAAACAGTGCTGAACCTCCAGATGCTCTTTATAAGATGGCGACACGAGGAACAAAACATATCACAATTGTCGAGATGCTCGATAAGGTAGGAAAAGAGTTTGGGAAGAGTACAAGGTGGGGAATGCTCCAAGATATGGAGCGTTTTGGTATAGCAGTTAAACTTAAGAGTCGCGCTTTAGAGATTACTCGTGATGGTATTATTATCGAGACTCCAGATGGTGTTGAAGAGATTTTAGCAGATACTATTGTAATTGCTACTGGAGCACTTCCTGACACCAAACTTATACCGGAGATTGAGCAACTCAATATTCCGTACGATCTTATTGGAGATTCAAAGAGCATAGGCATGGCGTTTGATGCTGTTCATCAAGGTGTTTTGGTAGCGTTAAATATTTAAGTTGCTTTAATAAAGATATTTTTATCAGCGGAGAGTGTTCTATGGCAATAGAAAACGATATTGTGCTGGTATATATGGAAGATTCCCCCATTTTTTTTGCAAGGGTGGAGAACATATCGCCAGATGTTAAGAAAGATTGGTTTAATATAGAGCTTTTAGTTTTGCAGATACCTATAAAGGTAGTTGTCTGGACTCTTAAAGATATCTATATTAATGGTACTGAATTTTTTATGGGCGGTAAGCGAATGAAAATTGAGGTTGTTCATGCTCCAGATGGTCGCTTTATAGATGAGAGTGAAGATAAGTTGCAAGACAACTCTATAACGCAACTCAATCAAGAGAAGAGAGATAAAGGAGATAGAGAAGATGGGGGAGAGATTATTTCGTTAGCTGATTTTCAGAAAAAGAAAAAGGATAGTAAATGAAGATTGGAAAAGTGAACATTGAAGGGCATACGGTACTTGCTCCACTTGCAGGAATTACCAATTTGCCATTTCGGCGTATTGTAAAGCAGTGTGGATGTTCGTTAGTATGTTCTGAAATGATCAGTGTAAAAGGGGTTTTATATAAATCTGAAAAAACACTATCCCTTCTTCAAACTACACCTGAAGAGAAACCTCTTTCGGTTCAGATTTTTGGGTCTGAACCGAAAGAGATGGCAAAAGCGGCTGCTATTATTGAGAATACTCCCGTAGTAACATCTCAATCGGAACACAATATTTGTGATAAAGAGGGTGTTTTAGAAGTTGCTGACGTTAAAGTCGCTGATATTATTGATATTAACTTTGGTTGTAGTGTTAAAAAGGTAGTTAAGACAGGTGCTGGAGTCGCTTTGATGCAAAATATCGCCAAAGCAGAAGAAGTTATCAAAGCTGTTCGTGATGCAGTCTCTCTGCCTTTTACGATTAAAATACGATCAGGTTGGGATAGCTCTGGGGTACAGGCATTTAAGCTTGCAGAAATAGCAGAAAAGCTGGGGGTTGATGCTATTACCTTTCATCCAAGGACAGCATCTCAGGGTTTTAAGGGAAAAGCAGACTGGTCATTAATAAAACGACTTAAAGCTAATATCTCCATTCCTCTTATTGGAAATGGAGATATCTCTTCTGCCGAAGATGGAGTTAGAATGATTAAGGAGACAGGGTGTGATGCTGTGATGGTTGGCAGAGCAGCTATGTCCAACCCTTTTATCCTTTCTGATATCGAAAGGCTTTTATCTGAATATCAGTCCGAAGATAAATCGCCAAACTCTTCTGATTCTCAATCATTTTCTGACTCCCTAACAAAAAGTTACCAAAATCGCTCTTCAGACGAAATTTTCGCTATGATGAAAGAGTTACTGAAAAGTTCGGTAGATTATTTTGGGGAGTTACCGGCTTGCAAGATGATGCGAAGCCGGCTTGTATGGTTTGTGAAAGGATATCCTGAGTGTAGTAAATTCAGACAAGCCTTAACCAATATCAACTCAATGAGTGATGCTCTTGATATTATAAATAATTATCAAGAATTTTTAGCCAATAGAGAGTTAAGTTATATATAACAGACTAATATTTTACACTATTCATTGCTTTTTATAGATAGCAGATGCCATAGAACTAATCCCACCTCTTGGAGTAAATTCTCCAATGACCTCCATCTGTAGAGGGGCAACCATATCAACCAAATCATCTAAAACTCTATTGACAACATGTTCATAGAACATTCCAACATTGCGATACTGTAATAGATAGAATTTAAGAGATTTAAGCTCAACTATCTTTTGGTCAGGTCTATATTTTATTATAATAGTGCCAACGTCAGGAAGTCCTGTCATGGGACACACCGATGTAAATTCAGGTTGTTTAATAGTTATATCAATACTTCTTTTAGATTTATAACCATAATCTATAGGGTCAAGCATCTCTTTTTTTATGCTATCTGGGGATTCGATAGTATAATTAATTTTGTATTCATAAGAAGGTTTCATTATTTTTCCTCAAAAAAGATAAAATGTTTATAAAAAGCATCTTAAAAGCTCTTTAAAATAGTTCTGATAAAATATTTATAACAAAATAGTGATATATCCTGTTTACAAAAATCCTTGACAGAATACGATAAATTGCAGATAAAGTAAATTCCTGAGTTTACAAATCACCACATTCATAAGTAGAATACCTAAATGAGTTATAGTTATTTACATTCCTTATTATTAACACCTTAAAAAACAGAATTAAAAATTATAAAGAAAATAAACCTGTCAAATAAAGTAGAGGGTTTATTTTCTTTTTTTAAATTTTTTTAAAATTCCTGATTCGGTGGATAATTCTGCCTGGAAATCAGTTTTCATAAAGTACAAAATTATATACATTTTATAACAATACTATAAACTAAAAAATTAAGGAGAAGAATCAATGAACGATTTTCTTCAAAGCATTAGGGGCAACCAGAAAGATAAACGTCTGCCAAAAACCAGAAGAAGTTTTGATAATAGCAATTTTAATAGTAGCTCAAATTTTCAGAACCAGGTTAATTATCAGTCAACACGAACGGGAAATATCAAAAGACCCGGAGCAACAAGAGCAACAGTTCATACTCAGATGGCTCCAGATGATATCCAACCATCCTACTCTACTTCGATAGAAACTTTTGATATATTACAGGAGCTTATCTCTCTATACACAAAGAGTCAAGATATGATGGTTGCAGTTCAAGAAAAGAGAGTATTGGCTGAAGAGCGTAAAGCTATTGCTCTTGAGGAGATAGCAGAATATCTTAGGGTAATCACAATGCCATCTTTTCATGAAAAATTCTCATCATTTAAAGAAGAAGAGAGCGACTCTCAAGAGCCAATCTCATCAAATTTTATAGATCCATCAGATAATTATGATGAAAATTCTAAACATGATTTTTCTCTAAAAAAGAGTAGTAATACTGATATTGCTACTAATTTAAATATAGATGATGCTTTAAAAACTGAAGTGGTTGAGATTGAACCTATTGAAGGTGAAGTTGTTGATGATGACGACTATATTAACAACAAGGCTAATTCAGACTATATAGATAGCATACATACAAATAAAGAGAGTGGTAGTTATACTCAAGATGTTGAGTATTCCATGAAAAGCTCCAAAGAGTTTGCTGACGAGAGTGATAATGATAAAAAAGAAGCTCCAAAAGTGATCAGACGAAGAAAATTAGATAATACAAAAACATTTATCTCTGAGATAGAAGATTCAAAAGAGAGTAAAGATGATGTAAAAAGTAATTATCACCCGCCAGACAAAGATGAGCCATCAGATAAAATTGAAGTATCATCACAAAAAACACTTCTCTCAAGAGAAGAGATTCTTGATATTATTAACTCTATGCGTAATAAGGGAAAAACTTTTGATGAGGTGGCACAGCACCTTATTAATCTTGGACAACCAACCTTTTCAGGAAGAGGAGTGTGGCATGCTCAGACTATACATAGAATATGTACAAGAAGTGATAAAAAATCACCTAAATCCTCAAAGAGAGCTTATTCATATACAAATTCAAAAGGGTAACTTATTGTTTTTTAGATAAGGTGATGGTGTCAATCTCTCTCTTTTATACTTGACTGTATCGGTCTATTATTATATTGGAAGCCCACCTAAGTTGATTGGAGGTTAGTCGTAGTTTCTGGTGTAACTGATATAATAAGTTTTTCAAACTTACTTATAGATGAGCCGGTGCTCATAAATAAAGAAACAGAATAAAAAAGGCTAAACTCGTTTGAGTATAGCCTTTTTTATTCTGTTTCTTTGTTCACTTTATTAACTCTCATCCGTATCTTTTTAAAAAAATAGGCGGATGAACTTTATGGAAAAAGGAAAAGTTATGGAAGGGGCATTATTGCCAATTATTGTTTTTGTAGTTGTTTATGCTGTTATCTCTTTTGAGATTGTAAACAAAGCTGTGTCAGCACTTCTTGGTGTTATGGTGCTTCTGATGGTTCATGTTATTGATGAACACACAGCAGCATCGCTGATTGATTTTGAGACCATTATGCTGCTTTTGGGTATGATGATTATTGTTTCAGTTTTAAGGAAATCTGGTTTTTTTGCAATGCTTTCAGTGAAAATTGCACAGATGACAAAGGGCAATCCACTGAAGATTTTAATACTATTCTCTATTGTAACTGCTGTTCTCTCAGCTTTTTTAGATAATGTTACTACAGTACTTATCATTATCCCTATTGTGATTGAGCTTGCCCGTGGTATGGGGCTTGATGTTAAATTATACGTAATTTCTCAAGCCGTGATATCCAACATTGGAGGAACTGCAACTTTGATTGGAGATCCCCCAAACATCATAATTGGATCAAAAGTGGCTCTTACCTTTAATCAGTTTATAGCCAATCTGATTACTCCCGTAATAATATCTCTACTTTGTACCTTGTTGCTTATTTGGGCAACTAATAGGGAAAAATTTAAATCCATTAATACGAACTTTACAAAATTATTTACAGTTCAGCTACTTCTTGAAAAGATACGAATGGAGTTCTTGAACACAACCATTGATAAAAAACTTTTGGTTAAAGCATTGAGCTGTCTTGTAATTACCTTGTTGCTATTTGTAACGCAAACTATAACAAAGTTATCTCCGGGAGTTGTTGCTCTTATGATGGCAATGTTTCTTCTTTGCATAGCAAAAGTTGATGTTGAACATATTCTTCAGGAGGTAGAGTGGAGTACTTTACTCTTTTTTGCAGGACTGTTTATTTTAGTTGGAGTTCTTGAACATAAAGGTGTTATTGAGTGGATAGCACATAATATTTTCTTAAAGATTGGTGGTAATCCATACATTATGGTGCTTACAGTTTTGTGGGTTTCAGGTATTGCTTCAGGTTTTTTGGACAACATCCCTTTTACCATCACCATGATTCCAATTGTAAGAGTTATGTTAGAAGCCTCTCCTGTGCCAAACAATATTTTATGGTGGGCTTTGGCACTTGGTGCCTGCTTTGGAGGTAACCTTACTATGATAGGTGCTTCTGCAAATATTGTATCTGTTGGTATTGCAAAACAGAATGGAGTTCATATCAGTTTCTTTGAGTTTATGAAATCAAGTGCCATGATTACCATTATGACGCTTATCATCTCATCTATCTATCTTTGTCTATATTTATGGGTATCGCTATGAAAGAGAATAATAACACCTCAGCCACTATGTATAAATTGCTAAGAGATATTGGCGATATACAAGGTATTGCCAGAACAACCATATTGGCACTTAACAGTTTTATTGAAGCTATCAGAGAGCTTCAATGCTCTCGTGAAGAGGTTGCTGACCTCTATATTGAGCTTGCTACTGCTATAAAAAATTCACAACCTAAGGTTATACCGTTAATTCACCTGATTGAGCGTTTTGAAAACGATATGCGCCAGTTGATGAAAAATGAACCTTCTATTGAAGAGATGAGGAATAATGCAGAAAAAAGTCTTAATAAGCAGATAGAGCTTTTTAAGAGTAATGCAGCTAAAGTTACGGAACATGGTCTGCAATATGTGAAAAATGGGGATGTAATTATTGTCCACTCTGCAAGCTCTGTGGTTACAAACATCCTTATACGGGCAAAACACTCTCTTAATATGATGTTCCGTGTTATAGTGTTAGAACAGAACAAGGAGAGAACTCGTCAATTAGTTCAGGCTTTTAGACAGCATGATATCGATTATCATGTAACACCAGCACACGATGTTAGTCACTATGTTGAGCAGGCAAATAAGATGTTTCTTGGTGCTCTAACAATCACTTCAGATCATAAGATTGTTGCACCTTCAGGTACTTCTGGTACTGTAAGTCTATGCCATCTTAATAATATTAAAGTCCATCTTTTTGCAAACACTTTACACTATTCGCATAGAACAGCTACAGATCAATATATCTACTCTGAAGAGGGAAACACAAATACTGCAAACTGCTACTTTCCTATTACACGACACTCTCATGACCTTATTGACCTTGAGCTTATCGATCACGTTGTAACAGAAAATGGCGAAACAAAAAAAGATTATTGTCCAGCAAAATAGTAACTATACTATGCTCTCTAAACACTGAATAAGTAGTTAGAGAGCATAAACTCTACACAGATTAGAGATGTTGCTCCTTATCTATCTTCTCTCCACTATTGCTTATCTAATAGCTCTTTTATCTATTATATTATTATAACTCTTTATAATTACTGGAAATTATCTATCAAGTGATTATAATGAGATTATTTACTAATTGTGTGGTATTGATACATTTATAATTTTCTTCTTGACTCTTAAAATAGATTAATATATTTGAGCCGACTTGAATCGAGTAAGCCGACAGAGTAAATGATCTATTTGAATTTATTGTAAATTTTAAGTAAGGATTATAAACCTTATAAGAGATAGAGATAAGTTCATTGGAAATTTCTCTGTTTTATATTTAACTCCCAACTACTTTTATGCAAATAAGATTAAGATGGGCTTTTAAGGGGAAAAAGGAAAAGTTATGGAAGGTGCATTGCTGCCAATTATTGTTTTTCTGATTGTCTATGCTGTCATAACCTTTGAGTTAGTAAACAAAGCTGTGTCAGCACTTCTTGGTGTTATGGTGCTTCTGATGATTCATGTTATTGATGAACATACAGCAGCATCGCTGATTGATTTTGAGACCATTATGCTGCTTTTAGGTATGATGGTCATAGTTGCAGTTTTAAGGAAATCTGGTTTTTTTGCCATGCTTTCAGTAAAAATTGCACAGATGACAAAGGGAAATCCCTTAAAAATTTTAATTCTTTTCTCTGTTGTAACTGCTGTAGTATCTGCTTTTCTCGATAATGTTACTACAGTACTGATTATTATTCCTATTATTATTGAACTTGCTCGTGGTATGGGACTTGATGCTAAACTGTATGTAATTTCTCAAGCTGTAATCTCCAACATAGGAGGGACTTCTACACTAATTGGAGATCCTCCAAACATTATAATTGGATCAAAAGTGGCTCTTACTTTTAACCAATTTGTAATCAATCTCTTTATTCCAGTAGTGTTATCAGTATTTGCAACGTTGCTGCTTATCTGGGCAACTAATAGGGAAAAATTTAAGCCTATCAACACAAACTTAGCAAAATTATTTACAGTTCAACTACTTCTTGAAAAGATACGAATGGAGTTCTTGAACACAACCATTGATAAAAAACTTTTGGTTAAAGCATTGAGCTGTCTTGTAATTACCTTGTTGCTATTTGTAACGCAAACTATAACAAAGTTATCTCCGGGAGTTGTTGCTCTTATGATGGCAATGTTTCTTCTTTGCATAGCAAAAGTTGATGTTGAACATATTCTTCAGGAGGTAGAGTGGAGTACTTTACTCTTTTTTGCAGGACTGTTTATTTTAGTTGGAGTTCTTGAACATAAAGGTGTTATTGAGTGGATAGCACATAATATTTTCTTAAAGATTGGTGGTAATCCATACATTATGGTGCTTACAGTTTTGTGGGTTTCAGGTATTGCTTCAGGTTTTTTGGACAACATCCCTTTTACCATCACCATGATTCCAATTGTAAGAGTTATGTTAGAAGCCTCTCCTGTGCCAAACAATATTTTATGGTGGGCTTTGGCACTTGGTGCCTGCTTTGGAGGTAACCTTACTATGATAGGTGCTTCTGCAAATATTGTATCTGTTGGTATTGCAAAACAGAATGGAGTTCATATCAGTTTCTTTGAGTTTATGAAATCAAGTGCCATGATTACCATTATGACGCTTA
Organism: uncultured Desulfobacterales bacterium; assembly: GCA_964425195.1. Taxonomy (GTDB): domain Bacteria; phylum Desulfobacterota; class Desulfobacteria; order Desulfobacterales; family Desulfobacteraceae; genus Desulfamplus. The sequence continues at coordinate 92,121 of CAYRLG010000001.1, read as the reverse complement.
TCATCTCATCTATCTATCTTTGTCTATATTTATGGGTATCGCTATGAAAGAGAATAATAACACCTCAGCCACTATGTATAAATTGCTAAGAGATATTGGCGATATACAAGGTATTGCCAGAACAACCATATTGGCACTTAACAGTTTTATTGAAGCTATCAGAGAGCTTCAATGCTCTCGTGAAGAGGTTGCTGACCTCTATATTGAGCTTGCTACTGCTATAAAAAATTCACAACCTAAGGTTATACCGTTAATTCACCTGATTGAGCGTTTTGAAAACGATATGCGCCAGTTGATGAAAAATGAACCTTCTATTGAAGAGATGAGGAATAATGCAGAAAAAAGTCTTAATAAGCAGATAGAGCTTTTTAAGAGTAATGCAGCTAAAGTTACGGAACATGGTCTGCAATATGTGAAAAATGGGGATGTAATTATTGTCCACTCTGCAAGCTCTGTGGTTACAAACATCCTTATACGGGCAAAACACTCTCTTAATATGATGTTCCGTGTTATAGTGTTAGAACAGAACAAGGAGAGAACTCGTCAATTAGTTCAGGCTTTTAGACAGCATGATATCGATTATCATGTAACACCAGCACACGATGTTAGTCACTATGTTGAGCAGGCAAATAAGATGTTTCTTGGTGCTCTAACAATCACTTCAGATCATAAGATTGTTGCACCTTCAGGTACTTCTGGTACTGTAAGTCTATGCCATCTTAATAATATTAAAGTCCATCTTTTTGCAAACACTTTACACTATTCGCATAGAACAGCTACAGATCAATATATCTACTCTGAAGAGGGAAACACAAATACTGCAAACTGCTACTTTCCTATTACACGACACTCTCATGACCTTATTGACCTTGAGCTTATCGATCACGTTGTAACAGAAAATGGCGAAACAAAAAAAGATTATTGTACAATAGATTTAAAAGCTAAATTTAAGAATCAGAACAGTAGGTTATCATAATCCAAAAAGTATTAAAAAATATAAGGTGAGTACAAGTAGTAAATTTGTACTCACCTTATGCACAGTTTATAAAAAAATATTATTTGTATTTAATCTACATATTGAGTTGTTTATAATTTAATTTAAAGGATATCAAGCGCACTAATATCAGGGTGGCATTTCAGAGCCCTTAGAAACTGTTCTGTTCTTTTAACCCACCTTTTGTTGAGTTCTTTTGCAGTATGTTGCATAATCAAATATCCCATAGTCATATCGTGTTCCATTAGGTTTAACAGGTCATTTCTGTGGATTACAAAAAGAGTTGCAGCTTCATTGCAAATAGCTCCCATTGAACGCTCATCTTTATTTAACAAAACAGAGAGACCAAATGCTTCTCCAGCTCCTATAGCACTTACATTAACCATAATATCTTTTGAAATTTTCTGCTCGAGAAGAACTTGCCCCGATTTGACTAAATAAAAATCTTCAGCAGGATCTCCTTCATTGAATATAATCTCACGACTTTCAACTTCCAGCACATTTGTGATAGGAATAATTTTTTCCAACATCTCATCGGTAAGGAAGTGCATAAACTCATTTTTTTTCAAATCTGATTTTCTTAGCATCTCAAGTTGATCCTTATAAGTTTATTTTACAATCTCCTCCAAATGCCACTTTAAAAAGAGCGGGGTTAAAGTAGGACACAGGAAGAAGTTAAGTGTTAAATAAAAAAGCGTATTATTAACAATAAAACTTGATGCTTATAATAACATATATAACATAACAATAAATAGACCTGCACAAGCTGCATAAACTCCTACTGGAGACGTTCCAGTTCTAAATGCAGAGACTATTGATTGCTCATATCTGTCTTTTCTATCTAAATTACTTAAAATCGGAGATAGAGCAAAGAGTGTTAAATTTGTGATTGGCTTCACTCCAAATCTGTTCACAGCTCCTGTAAAATCTTTTACAATAATTTGATCAAGAGCACGATTCAATCCATTTAAAATGGTTGCAACTATCAACTCAAGTGCATTCAAAGGCTTACGATAAAACCAGTCAAAATCAATATTAATTGCTCTCATTTCAGCAGGATATATTCCAGAAAGAAGAAGAAGTGTAAAAGCAAGTGCGGAATAGAATAGAAGTTCTGTTTGAGTCATAACATGCGAAAGTGTATAGGGTTCATACATTGCCGGATATGGAAGAATGCTGTAAAGAGGTTTGTAAAATGTGCCATTAAATATACATAGAAACGCTGCCATACCCATTGCAATTAGCATGTGAATAGGCGCCTCTTTAACTCTGTGTCCAGCATCATGCCCAAAAAATGCAAAAAATGGAATCTTAATACCTGCATGGTGGAATACACCAGCAGAGGCAAAAAGTAAAACCAACCAAACAATAACCAGATGTTTGTCTCCAGCAGCGGACATTACCATTGACTTGCTAACAAATCCACTGAACAGAGGAAAGGCTGATATTGATGCTGCACCTACAATACAGAATGCCGCTGTCAATGGCATAGATTTGTAAAGTCCACCAAGGTCTGTAGCATTTATCTTGCCAGTACGATACATTACTGCTCCCATAGACATGAAAAGAAGCCCTTTAAACAAAATATCATTAAAAGCATGGGCAACCGCTCCATTAATAGCAAGCTCGGTACCGATTCCAATACCTACAACCATAAATCCTACCTGGTTTACAAGGCTGTAGGCAAGAACTCTTCTCAAATCGTTCTCAATAACAGCGTAAAATATTGGGAATGCTGCCATTACAACACCAATCCAAATTAGTAACTCTGTCCCCGGGAAAGCTCTTGCCAAAGCGTAAACGGCTGTTTTAGTAGTAAATGCACTTAAAAAAACTGTTCCACCGATGGTTGCTTCTGGATAGGCATCAGTAAGCCATGTGTGTAAAAATGGCCATGCACAGTTAATACCTATACCAATAAATATAAACCACGATGCAGTATCTGTAAGCCCAATAAAACCAAATTCAATTGAGCCACTTTTTGTTACCATCATCACGATTCCAGCCAAAAGAAGCAGACCACCGGTAGCATGTATCATAAGATAGCGGAATCCAGCAGATGTTGATGCTTGGGTGCCTCTTGCCCAAATTAGCATTACTGAACCAATTGTTAATGTTTCCCAAAATACAAAAAAGGTAAAAAGATCACCAGCAAAAATTACACCAATAGCAGCACCTGCATAAATAAAACCTGCTACATATTCAAGTGGCTTTTTTACATGAAGAATATAAATTATGGTTATAAAAGAGATAATATGGAAAATATAACCAAACGCAAGGCTTAACCTATCTATCCTCACAAGCGTTAAACTATAATCCATAAAAGAGACTGACATCATTGTTCCCACAGGAATTGATAAAAGATTTAAAAAGCCTACAATTGGCAGCAGTATTACATAAGCTGAACGAGTGCGTCCCGTCAGGAATGGAATTATAAGTGCACCAAGTATGAAAATAAATGCAGGGGGAAAGCAACTGTTAGTCATGGTATTAATACTCCTTTTCCACTTTACTCATAGTAATTCTCCTTCCTTTTAACCAGAGGGCGCAAAATAAACCGTGAGACTAAAACAAGCAGCACACACGCAACAAATCCAAATATCGCATAAAAAACAGGCCAGTTTTCCCACGGAAAATGTCCATGTTTATGGACAAAAAAGTCAAGAATAAAGAGCAGAACAACTGAACTGAAAAAAAGTGCAAGCAGCCGTTTCACATTTTTAGGATTATCGAATATGTGTGTTCCGCCATCATCTGATATATGATCTTTTTCTTGTTTCATAGTTTCTAATTCCATCATAATAGGATTTGTAATCAACCTTATCCACAACTATTTATATATTTCTTCAATCATTAATTTAATTAACTTTAAATAAGAGAACTTAAAAGAGGATAAATAAAAAGTTGAGCTTTATAATGAACTGGTGAAAACAATAGTAAGGTAAATAAGACTTACGATAAACACAATAATAAACAGTGGTTTATATCCAGGAACAGCTTCGTGCGACAGTTCGTACTTCTCTTCTTTCATTATAGTTTTCTCCCATAATCACACATTTATTATCTATTTTTAATAATTAAGCTATTATTGTTACAATAATCGTTTTGTTATTATCTATCAACCTCCCATTATTGAACGAACGGCAAGAGAGGCAAGATTCAAAAATGGATCAGGATAGAAAAAAAGTAATATAGAGATTAAAGCGGTTATAATTAAAGGTACAACACACCATAAAGGAGCCTCTTCTACTTTGTCTTCAAACATCATCTGATCTTCACTGCAAAAGAAAGCATTGTAAAACACAGGGAAAAAGTAAGCTGCATTTAAAAATGAACTGCCCAAAAGGACAAATAGAAAAAGAAGATTTCCAGATTCAACTGTACCAAGAACAAGGTACCATTTGCTGATAAATCCACCGCAAGGAGGTAAGCCTACAACGCTTAAAGAGCCTATAAGAAACGCTGTCATTGTAATAGGAAGTCGTCTTCCTATGCCCTTCATTTGACTTATATACTTGATTCCAGTGGCACAAAAAATTGCACCGGCACAAAAAAAGAGGGTAATTTTGCCAAATGCGTGCATTGCAATATGAAGTATTCCACCTGTCATACCAGATTTTGATAAAAGAGCCACTCCAAGAACTATGTAGGAGAGTTGCCCAATTGTTGAAAATGCAAGCCGCCTTTTCAGCTCATCTTGTGAAAGAGCTATTAAAGATGCAACAATAATTGTAATTGATGCTATAACACATATTATTCCGCTAATTTTAAAATCTGAAAGTACGCCAGTTCCAACAATTCCAGTCAAAACTCTTACCACGCTAAAAGCACCAACTTTTACAACAGCCACAGCATGAAGAAGAGCACTTACAGGAGTTGGAGCAACCATTGCAGCAGGAAGCCATGAGTGCATAGGCATTATTCCAACTTTGGCAAACCCGAATAAAAACATCATTGAAAGAAGCATTGCAAGTCCAGAATTTATTTGACCCGCCATAACTCCATTAGGAGTGAAATCAAGCGTCCCTGTAAAGTGATATGTTATCAACATTGCAGGAAGAGCAAAGCCTATTGAGCCTCCAAGTATATATAGCAGATATTTTCTTCCAGAGCTTCTTGCCTCCCTGTCCTGATGATGAGTAACCAAAGGATAGGTTGCAAGAGAGAGCATTTCATAAAAAATATAGAGTGTAAGAAGGTTAGCAGAAAATGCAACGCCTATAGTTGCTGAAATAGCCACCGCAAAAAAGGAGAAATATCGGGTTTGGCTATGTTCATCTAAGGATCGCATATATCCTACAGAGTATAAAGAGGTCACAATCCATAAAGATGATGCAACTAAAGCAAATAGCATTCCTAAGGCATCTACCCTGAAACTTATACCAACATCAGGGAATACCTGAAAAAGGGTAAAGCTTACCATTTTGCCATCCAAGATAGTAGGCAGAATTGAGAGAATAATTAACAGTTTGATTCCTGCCGCAACTAATGTCCATGTTTCCCTGATATTTTGGGTTCTGCTTGAAATAATACCGGGAATTGCTACAAGAGAGATGAGAACAGCTAAAACAGGTTTGATAGAGAATACAGTTTCCATTAACATGTTAATAACCCCTTCAAAACGCTAATAAACCATTTAAAATGTTAAATGATTTCCTGAGATTTTAAAATACTAAATAATTACTGTTGGAATGACAAAGTCAATAATATTGCTTACAATTCTACCTGAATAGAGACCTAAAATAACTAACATGATAGAAACTGCAAGAAAAGGTATAAGCATCTCAAGAGGAGCCTCTTTAAAAGTACTATTTTCTGCAGTTTCGCCATGGTGTTCAACATGATTTTCGTAATGGTAGTCATGATCGTGATGATGATGGAGAAGAGTGTTATGACTGTGATGATGTTCATGATTATCACTGTTATGTTCATGGTGATGCTCTTTAAATGGTTCAAAATGAGCAATCTCAAATAATCTAAAAAATAGCACAGCATTAACAAGTGAACTGAATATCAATGCTGCAACAAAGATATATTGACCAGCAGCAATTCCTCCTGAAAGCAGATACCATTTGCTAAAAAAACCGCAAGTTGGGGGTACTCCCACTACAGAGAGTCCGGCAATAGTGAAGCCCGCCATTGTAAATGGCATTTTTGCAAACAGTCCTTTTAGGCTATCTCGTGAATCATCACCTGTTTTCCACAGGAATATCCCAGCAGCCATAAACAGAGCAAGTGTCATTGCTGCATCATTTATTATATGGAGAATTGCACCAGAAATACCGACTCTGTTTCCAAGAAAAAAACCCCCGAGCATATAGCCTACTTCAGCAATAATTATATAGCACAACATTCGTTTATAGTCTTTTTGAGCAAGGGCAGATAGTGAACCAAAAAATATAGTTATAATTGCCAACCACACCATAATTTCATTAGTTTTGAGATATTCAAATGTATAGTCTGGTAAAAAAACCGTGAGGCAGATTCTAATCATAATGTATATTGTGACTTTTGTGGTAAGGGGGGCAATAAGTCCTGTGGCAACAGTTGAAGCATTTGAATAGGCATTGGGAAGCCATCCATGTACCGGAAAGGTAGCCATTTTGACTAAAAGACCTGCCATACATATTATAAAGGCAAATAGAATCATGGAAGAGTCCATCATACCATGTATTATGGAGGCAATATCTGTCATATTTAAAGAGCCGGTAGCAATGTATAAGTAACCTATACCTAAAAGATAAAAAGTTGCACCTATTGTACCTAAAAAGAGGTAGTTAAGTGTACTTAAGTGCGCCCTATTACTGCCAAGACCTATAAGAGCATAGCCTGACAACGATGCAATTTCCATCAACACGTAAAGGTTAAAAGCATCTCCAGTTGCTGTCATACCAATCAGACCAGCCGTAAATAAAAGATATAGAGAGTTAAATGCCCCTTCCTTATTCCTAAATTCTGTGTCAATGTTCTTTTTGTTTGCGATAAAATTTATAAAAGAGACTGATGTGATAACTACTAAAATCAAGGCACTTAGATGATCAATAATATAGACTATACCAATAGGAGCTGCCCAGCCCGCCATTCTATATTCAATAGTAGTTCCTGTTCCTACAACCTGCATAAGAAGTATCACAGAGGATATAAAAGATAGAAATAGAGCAATCGCAGCAATTGGAAAAGGTGCTTTGCGGTTAATCCATCCAGATGCTGCTGCAAGAAGAGATGCAAGAAGAGGGATAATAATTACTATTGCAGGAAGATCGGGAAGCAAAGTGGAAGCAGTATTAAAAAAGGTCATAATATTATTAACTCCTTAGACTTTATGGATACCTTAAGTTTTATCAACTTCTTATCTTTTTGTTAATCTCATCTTCCTCAAGAGTGCCGTACTCCTGATACACCTTAATAGCAAGAGAGAGGGCAACACCAAGAGTTGCAACACCTACTACAATTGCAGTAAGCATAAGTACATGGGGAAGAGGGTTTATATAATCAACTGCTTTAATTGCAGATTCAACACCATGGTTATGTCCATGAATAATGATAGGAATTGTCCCGCCTGTTTTATAGCCGATAGATACATAAAAGAGGATAACCGCTGTCTGAAAGATAACCATTCCAACAATTTTTTTAACAAGATTATTCTTTGCAATCATTCCATATAGACCGACCATAAGCAAAACTACATAAGCCCAGTAATTGGCTTTTGCTGCAACGAATGAAAGAATATGTTTTATAGTCTCAAGCAGTTCCATTATTTTATAACCCCTATATCTATAGTCCTTAGTCATGTAGCATTAGTAAAAGAATCTCCAGACTCTTTTTATATTACATCTAAATCTTTTTCTACAACCCTTCGTCCTGTCTTCCCGAAGAAGATAGATTATAATAAATCCATATCATTACAGCCATAACCGCTATAGCAACTCCGATCTCAACAATAAAAATGCCATGTGATCTTGCCATTATTCTATCTGTTCCAAGTAAGGGTGCTAAAAAACTGTAGTTGAGAAAATGCTCTCCTATAACCATGCAAAGAGCACCTGCTCCAGCGTATATAAAAACACCTGTAGCACTGAGCAAAGCCGCTGTTTTTTCACTAAATCTATTAATTGAGGCTCTAAGATTTCCTGAAATTGCGAATAAAATTATTGATGCTCCTAAAACTACACCACCTTGAAAGCCTCCACCTGGGCTGTGGTGTCCATGCACTACAACATATAGAGCAAATATTTGGATAAAGTGAATTAGCAAACGGCATGTGAAATTAATTATAAGATCGTGTGGTACCCAAGCAGAGTCAATGCGTTTGAAAATATTTGAACCTTCAGGGTATTTGTCTCCTTCAAACCTTAATGTGACTCCTGTAGGTTCATGAAGGTAATAACGATGTTTTACATTTTTTTTAGGAATCCTTAAAAGTAAAAAACATGCCAATCCAGCGGTAAGAATAACAGTTGTTTCAAACATAGTGTCATATCCCCTGTAATCAGCCAAGACTGATGTAACAATGTTGGGAACAGCAGTATCTTCTACTGTATGTTCAATAAAATATGAGGCGATATGAGTTGAAGCAGGAGAGTCGTTACTTCCAAAATCAGGAAAGTCTGACGTGAAAAACAGAAGTAATCCACCACACAATAAAATGGTTATTTGTCCAAAGATTTTCATTTGTCTCAGCTCTCTTTTGTTATATTCATAAAAATTACTATAAATATACAGCTATAGTTTTTGTATATGCTAATCTAATCTTTTGTTCTTCTTGTTGTATGAAAAATTGCAGCAACGCAAAATACGGTACTTACACCAGCTCCAACAGTTGCCTCTGTAAATGCAACATCAACAGCACCCATAACAGTCCACAATAGGCATAGAAGGAAACTATAAGCACCTAAAAGTAAAGATGCACTTAGAAGATCTCTAACCGTTAGAGCAGCAATAGCACTTATAATAATCAATACAAGAATAATTAAATCAATAGGAAGTATCATTTTATATTCACCTTCATTATTTTACCCTACTTGTAATTAATGCGAATTTAACAGAGAGATACTATTTAGTACTTTGTTTCTGCCACGGTTTAAGCCCAGCTCTTATACCAGCATCAACAATAGCATGAGTAGCTGTAGGGCTTGTGAGAAATACAAATATAACTATGAGTACGATTTTTAGAGCGGAAAGAAAATTTCCAAGAGTAAATTCATTAAGAATAAGAAGTGCCATTCCAGACATTGTTAGCAGAAGTCCCATTGTATCAATAACACCAGCAGCATGAAGTCTTGAGTAAAAATCTGGTAACCGTATCATCCCAATCGAGCCTCCAAGAAAGAAAAATAGACCTCCTGCAATCAACAAACCTGAAATATAAACTATCATAAGTTTTATCTCCTCTCCTAAATATAATTACTAATATCGCTTTATCTATCGCTTTTTGTGCCTACGACTCTTCCATCTCTTCTGTCAAACCTTTTCGTTTATGAAAATATCGAGAGGCTGCAAGTACAGCAATAAAGTTAAGCAGAGCGTATGCAAGAGCAATATCAATAAACATATCAACTCTTTTGTATATAAAACCAATCATAATTAAGAGGACGGTAGTCTGTGTACCGATAGAGTTTACCCCCATAAAGCGATCAAGCACAGTAGGTCCTATAACAGCTCTGTAGAGAGGAATGCCCATTAACAAAGATAAAATAATTGATGAATAAAAAATTAAATTCTCCATTTTAAGTTTATATCCTATTCTTTAAATAGTTTTTCAACTTTTTTTGCCATATCACCGGGAAGGGCATCTGCAGATTCATCATCAATTGCGTAAACTGCCATATCTCCATAAGTAGTAACGGCAACAGTTATTGTACCTGGTGTAAGAGTAATTGAGTTAGCAAACGTGACAAGCCCTACATGATCTTTAACTCTGCTTTTTATCTTTATAATTTTAGGATTTATTTTTGCATTCATGTCGGGGCTTAATACAATTTTAAGTATGTGAATACTTGAAAGAACGATTTGCCATAGTAACCACGGGATATAGACAGTAGTAAATCCAATACAAAGCCTTATAAATTTTCTAATATCAGGGGTTACGATAAGAAGATCCGATGTGAGCCATGACACTAAAAGACACGAAATCACACCAAAAGCAATGTGGAAGATATCAAATTTTCCGGAAAATATAATCCAGAATATAAAAAGAAATGAAAAGGTGAGACAAAAAGTTATAATTCGCTGTCGTGTTTTCAATATAAACTCCATCCATAAGGTTTAAGTTTTTCCTGAAGCTGAAGACAACTGCGTATAGCTCTAATAGCTACATTTTATATTTTACTGCTCTACTGATGCGAAAAAAAGAAACTACTGAAGATAAACAAATATATGATATGCTATAGTGAAACAGATAAGACATTATCTTATCTGCATTTTTCTGGAGTGTTGACATAGTAAAAAAAAATGGAAAGGTCAATATTTATTTTAAATTTATTTAAAAATTACTTCAATTTTTCTAAATAAAAACTCTCTCTCTACTCTTATGTAGATACAGAATAATATATTTGTTTTCATATTTTATTATTAAGTGTGCATATTTCAAAATCCAAAGAGTGCTATAGATTATAGACATTTATAGAAGATTGAGATCCCAATTCCACACACCTTGTCTTAACTTCATAGAAACTCCTTGTGGAATAGGCTCATCAATATTTAGAAAAAATTGATATCCCGCCTTTTTGAGAAGCTCTTTTTTAGAATAGAGATCAAGTTGCCAGTTGGGAAAGACCCAAAAATCTTTCTCTCTCTTTTCAACCCATCCACACTCTTCTTTTGGACTTATAAACATCTCATTAGGAGTAATTTCATCAGAAAGTATTCTGGATATTGCCAAAGGCCAGTTGCCTTTTATAACAATTCCTAAAGGTAGAGGAGATTTAGAGGGAATTGAAAAAAAATCGTCCTGACCAAGCTCTGGGGATACAAAAGCTCCAGTGAAACCAGATTTTTTTAGAAAATCTATATAAGCTACGTTAGCAACATTGCAAAATGGACCTGCCCATAAATTAAGGTTAGAACGACAATGTTTAAGAGAATTTTTATTAAAACAACCTATTTGCCATGGCATATTTAGTACAAAATTTTTACCACCTGCGGATAAAATTCTGTGAATAGTATCATGAAGTATCTCTTCATTGGATGGCCAAATTACTGGTGGCAAAAACCACCAGATATCTTTGATTCTCTTTGGAGAGCAGCGTTTTATTGAATTTTGGGACAACCATAGAGCAGCAATTTCCGCTGGTGATTTATTTGAGTTCTTTATTTTTGATTCATAACCGTAACCATAAAGAGTGAGTTCAAAATATTTACTAAAACTATTTGATGGTTCATTACCAACAAAGCTGTGTGATAATTGATTTTGTTCACGACCTATATTTATTTCAGAAATATCTTGTGGTCTGATATCAGGAGAGCTGTACTTAGCAAGTTCTGATTCAAGTTCTTTAATAAGCAACCATACCTCTTTTTCTCTCCTATCAACAAGAAATATTGGTGAGCCTTTTCTGAACTTTATGTTTTTATAAGGTTTGTTTATAGCGAGATTTTTGCTTTTTTTAATGATATCTCCTCTACTTTTTTGGTTTATAACAAATCTGCCTTTTTTAGGTAATCCCCTTGTTATTCGCTGAATAGAGTGAAAAAAGTTATCTTCATATCCAATTCGTAGTAGATCATCTACCAAAAGCTCTTCTTGGGTAATAAAATTGGGAATATCTGGTTTTAAATTTTCTCCGCCATACCGGACTCTTCCTACAAAAAGACCCGAGCCAGTCTCTGTGTTTTTATCTTTTTTGAGTGGGTTGATAGGGTTTTGAGTCAGTAGATTGTAATGAGTTGAAGGTCTTCCAAGAGCATAATCTAAAAATGATAGGGCGATTTTTTTGTGTGATGGATCGTGTCCATGATCTCTTAATATCTTATATGCTTTAACAGTGTAAAAAACATAGTGTGAGCTCTTTTTTCTCCCCTCTATTTTCCATGTAGTTATAGATGGTATCTCTTTAAGTACCTTTACAAGCACATCTGCGGAAAAATCGAGGCATGAAAAGAACCTTTTTTCATTACTATTCTGTCTATAAAGACGCCTACATGGCTGAACACATCGTCCCCTAAGACCACTTTTCCCACCAAACCAACTGCTCCAGTAGCATCTTCCAGATACAGCGTAGCAAAGAGCACCGTGAATAAAAACTTCAAGTTCAAGGTTGACTGGTTTGCTTTGTGCCATGAGCTTTATTTCGTCAATTGAGAGTTCTCGAGGAAGTACTACACGACTAAATCCTGCCTGCTCAACAGAATCAAGCCCAATTGGCAAAGAGCAGTTACCTAAAGTTGACAGGTGAAATTCCCCTTTAAAACCTGAATTGCGAGCAATATCAATAAGTCCAGGGTCTTGTATAATAAGGGCATAAGGACGAACATATTTCGCAAGTTTTGCGATAACTCGAGCGATCTTTTCAATTTCGTCTTGCTTGACAAGAGAGTTGAATGCTACATAAACTTGGATATTTTTACTTCTTGCAAGAGCATTTAGCCTTGAAAGCTCCTCAATAGTGAAATTATCTGCCTCCATACGGGCAGAAAAATTTTTAAGTCCGCAATAAATTGCATCTGCTCCAGCAGCAATAGCAGCAAGAAATGAATATTTATCGCCTGCTGGAGCAAGAATTTTAGGTTTAACCATTTTAGTCATATCTTAACTTTTATTATAGAGCTGTTCTAAATATCTTATTCGATTTTTGTAATATTTAGTTTGTTTCCACCAATCCGAACCCGTTTGAGTATTTTAAATATTGGTGCGGGCATTCCTTCTGGCAGATCAACTGTACTATATTCATCGTGTATAACAATATTATTTATAAATTTGCCATCCAAGCCAGCTTCATTTGCAATTGCACCAACAATATCTCCGGCTTTTATACCGTGTGTATGCCCAACATCCAGTCTAAATCTCTCCATTCCTTTAGAGACGGGTATTGCTCTATTATCATGTTTTGAACGTATTGCAGTTTTTTTAGATACATCTTCTCTCTTCTTTGAACCAACTTTACTCTTTGGGGACTCTGGATCAATTTTCCTAAATGTTTTCTCTTCTGATTTTGTTTCTATTTTTCTCTTTTGTGATTTGTTTTCCAAAGCTGAATCACGATATAGCTCTTTTTTAGATTTTTCTCCCTCTTTTTTTCTGGAAGAGGATGTTTTTTTCTTATCAAGTTCAATAGCTTCATCAATATTCATTTCTGACTCAGTAAGAAATAGCGGTTTTCCACCATTAAATAAAATTGCAAGAGCAGCAGCAATATCCAATGATTCTACCCCACTCTCCTGACGATACTCCTCCATAAGTTCACGAAATTGGGAGAGAGATTCAGAAGAAGAAGCCAATGCCCCAGTGATGCGTTGCTTGAAATCAGCAATTCGCTTATCTGTAATGGCTCTTGTTGTCGGTAGATGCATCATCTCAATCTTTTTACGAGTAGTCTTTTCAATTACTTTTAGCATCCACATCTCTCTTGGAGCTACAAATAAAATAGCATCTCCATTTCTACCAGCTCTTCCTGTTCTGCCAATACGGTGAATATAAGATTCTGCTTCTGTAGGGATATCGTAGTTTATAACATGGCTAATACGATCCACATCTAAGCCTCTGGCTGCTACATCAGTTGCGACAACAATATCAATCTTACCATTTTTGAATCTCTCAATTGTCCTTTCACGAGATTTCTGGGCAATATCTCCATTTAATGCCTCTGTTGCATACCCACGAGCTTCAAGTTTCTCAGCAAGTTCTACAGTTGCGGTTTTTGTACGAACAAAAACAAGAATTGCATCAAAATCCTCTGCCTCAAGAATTCGTGTAAGTGCCTCAAGTTTATCAGTTCCTTTGACCATCCAAAATCGTTGACGGATTGTATCTGCGGTCATAGTTTTAACCTGAATTGTTACTTCTTCAGGATTTTTTAGATATTGACGAGCTATAGCTCTAATTGCTGGAGGCATAGTTGCTGAAAAAAGAGCCATCTGGCGGTTTGGAGGGGTCTGCTCAAGAATCCATTTTACGTCATCAATAAACCCCATCCTTAGCATCTCATCTGCTTCATCAAGAACTAAACAGGTCAGCTCACTTAAATTTAGAGTTTCACGTTTGATATGATCCATAAGTCTTCCTGGAGTACCTACTACTACATGAAGACCTCGCTTAAGTTGTCGTAATTGTATTTCATAAGATTGTCCACCATAGATCGGAAGAACATGAAAATCCTTCATACGGGCTGCATAGCCTTTAAAAGATTCTGCTACCTGAATAGCAAGTTCTCTTGTTGGAGTGATTACAAGTACCTGTGGATTTTTCTTTTTAAGCTCTATTCGAGACAGAAGAGGCAAAGCAAAAGCTGCTGTCTTACCAGTTCCAGTTTGAGCTTGCCCTACAACATCTCTTCCTGCTAAAACATGAGGAATAATTAAAGACTGGATTGAAGTTGGAGTTTCATACCCTATATCATCAAGGGCTTTTAATACCGATTTTGATAAGCTCATACCATCAAAACCTGCAAGAGCTATCTCATTAGCAGAGAGTATGCTATCAGTAGCGTTTGTAATCTGAGCATTTTCTTCTTGAAGCATTTTTTCTTGGGACATTATATAACCTTATATTAATTTAATAATTATAATTTTGAGATACATTTATAGATTAAATTTAAGCAAAAAAGTTGTCTCTTTTTATTCAGAGAAAAAAATTAGATAATGTTATTGTTTTTTTAATAAATTCACAATCTTTTTTTTAAAAAAACGCACTTATGAGATAGTTCATAATTTGATATAAAATCAAACATAAATTGAGTATAAAAAATTGAATTTAAAAAAAAATAGTGTTACTCTGTAGATAAATTGCAGCAACAGATGTAAACCTTTCATATAAGGAGCCTCTTATGCAAAAAAAAATAGAGCCACAAAGTTTCTCTATACCTTACCCTAAGAAGCCAATTATCTATACTTATTCTATTGCCTTATATAATCTTATAATACTTTGTATTATATTTTTTCACTTCTCTTTTATTGGAGTTGCTATCTCTACTGCAGAAGAGTTTGCAGGTAAGTTAGTTTTTTCAAAAGGTAGTGTCCTTTTCTCTCTTGACAAGGGTGAATCTTGGTCACCAGTAACTCCATTAATGGAGTTTCCTGAAGGGGCATATATCAAAGTAGAATCTAATGGTGAAGCTGCTTTAATGTTAAATGATAGATCTCAAATACGACTCTCTGAAGGTTCCGTACTATTTTTGAAAAAAACTGGTTCTGCACCTGGTGAAGAGGTGAACAAACAGGGTATTCTTGAGATATTTTCAGGAAAACTTTGGTTTAGGAATAAACGTAAAGGTTCAAAGCCTGTATTTGCAACACCTGTTGTCTCTGCAAGTATAAGGGGAACAGAGATGGCTATCTCTGTTGCAGATGACGGAACTTCCGATATTACAGTGCTTGAAGGGCGGGTACAATGCTACAATGCACAGGGAGAGGCAATCATTGCAAGAGGTGAAGGTGTAACAGCACAAAGAGGCAAATCTCCTATAATAACAAAACTTCTCAAACCTGAGAAGCGTGTTCAATGGTTGCTATTGACACCTGATATAATTGGTCCTGCTGATGCTGCTCTTGTGAACCATACTGATCTAACTAAAAATAGCATTAATGAGAACTCAAACAGATATTTAAAAAGTAGTAAGATTGAGAGAGATGCTATAAAGATTGCTCAAAAAGCTATGGAGCTTCTTGTTCAGGGAGAAAGTGTGGCTCTTGAAACAGCACATAACGCTGTTAAACTTGCACCTAATAGAGCCTCAACTCACGTTGCATTAGCAACGGTTTTGCAATCAACAGGAAAATTTAAAGAGGCTTTACAAGAGGCAGAAAAGGCAACCTCTCTTGATCCTATCTCTGTGCCAGCTCTGATAAGAGAGGTTGAGCTCCTTTTAGGTCTTGATAATATCTCTAAAGCTGAAAAGAAGATATTTTCATTTAGACCACAAGCTGTAAGTGATGTAAGAGTTGATATGTTAAAAGGTTATATTTATCTCATAAAACTTGATTCACAAAATGCTGAAAGATTGTTTAAACAGGTGGTTGTTAAAAAGAGCAATCTTGCTTCAGCCTATCTTGGGCTTGGGCTTGCTTTGTACCACCAGAAAAGAAATGCAGAAGGTCTTGAGAATATGGAAAAAGCGTGTCTGCTTGAGCCATTAGCAGCTTATCCTCACATCTACCTTGCTAAAGCTCAGTATGAACTTGGAGAACGATATGAGGCAGAAGTTGAGCTTAAGCGTGCTGTGATACTCGATCCTTATGATCCAACTCCTCACATGTACCTTGCAACTATTTTTGCAGATAACTACAGACATGGTGAGGGCATCAAATCATTAGAAAAAGCAATCGCCCTTAATGATAATAAATTGATGAGCCGCTCTCGTTATCTTCTTGATCAAGATAGAGCTTCTAAAAATATCTCACTTGCGTGGTCATTAACAACAATGGGGCTTTATGAGTGGGCAGATTCAAAGGGAGATCAGGCAGTATGGGATGATGAAGCAAACAGCAGTGCGTATCTTTTTAGAGCATCTCGGGCACAAATCTTGGGACAATTTGATGCTGACACAATCGGCGATATGAAACGAGCAGAACTTTTAAAGCCCGTCAATGCCAATACTTATACAAGCTATAATGATTATCAAAACCTTCTTGAAACTCCTCAAATTAAAGGCTCTATTACTCTAAATGCTGGTAATGACGATACTGGGAACAGCTCTTTAAACTTAACCGGTGGGAATACACGAACAGCGTTTAACGCTTCAGGACACTATACCACAACTGACGGGCCCGTTGCAGATACTGGTAAATCCTCTTCTGAAGGTAATGTAACTGTAAAGCAGGTAATTGCTTCTGGGCATGAGATTGTAGCAGATGCAAGAGTTATTGAGGGAGATATGGAGGATATGTTGCCTTGGAGGGATTTAAACCTTAAACCATCTGATGTTAATAGAGATTATGATCTATTTTCTGGCTCGTTTGGTTACCATTGGCATCAGGGAGCGGGTAGGGATATGATGGTCCTTTTACAAACTCAAAAAAGAGAAGAAAATTTAATTACACTATCTGAAAAATATATTTCATCCATTGATACCTCTGAATTCAAACAACGAAACTGGTCAGATGATAGCGATAAAGTACATTCTGAAATAGTTCAACTTTTCAGATTTGGAGATCACAAATTTTCTACTGGTATTGGATATTCAACAAATGACTATTCTTGGAATTTAGAATCGAGGTTATTCTATGAGCCTCCTGCTATTAATGAAAATAGGGATTTAATTAATGGTAATAATCCTAAGAAAGAAGAGAATCGATTTTTTTCAAGAGATATCTGGTCAATTTCAGATAATCTTAAATTAGATATGGGGGTAGGTTGGTGTCAACTTGACAATATTGTTTTAGACTATGACGAAAAAGTTATATCTGAAGATAAATGGCTACCTCATCTTGGTTTTATGTGGCAGGTATCATCTTTAGATATAATAAGAGGGGGATATTTTAGAGAAATTGAACCTGATTATATAAACGCCACTTTGTATCCATCAGAAATGGCTGGTTTTTCTAAAATATTTGGTTCTGAACAAGGTACACTAATTGATTTCTATGGATTGGCTTGGGACAGGCAATGGTCTTCACAAATCTTTACACGGACAGAGTTATTACATAAAGAACGATTTTTCCCCAATGTATTTACATCTCATGCTACTACCTCTAAAACCCAAGTCGATCTCCGATGGAAAGAAGATTCTCAGGAAATTGGAAGAGTTTCACTTGAATATTTGATAACAGACCGTTTTGCAATGGCACTTGCATATCAATTTACTGATCATAACACAGAGAGTGGAGATGATAGAAATCGAGTGGATAACGATCTTAGTGCTATTTTCACATGGGTTCACCCATCTGGTGTCAGAATACAGAACACTTGGTGGTATATGAATCAAGATGAGAAGAGCGGTTATAAAAATCCTGTTGATGAAGATTTTATAATAGCCAGCATCTCTGCAGAAAAATCTCTTTTGGATAAAAAACTCCTTCTTGTTGCCAAATGGGAAAATATTTTTAATAAAAAATATACATATCTCATCTCTGATACCACTGAGGTTTCTCAGCTTCCGTGGCAAGGTTCATTAGCAACTATTGGATTGCGATGGAATTTTTAGTAATTGATACCTATTTAAAATTTTAAACATATAAACATTAAAGTATAGATAATTTTTAGCACAGGAGGTAGCTATGTCTCTCATTAATCGCTGTTTGGTTAATCGTATCAGGTTTTGGATAATTTCTATTGTAATAACAAACTGTTTTGCAACGCCAACATTTGCTCTTATGAATCCGAATATTCAAAGCCCTGTTCCAGATACAGGGCAAACTCAAGAGTATTCGACAACATTTGGGCAAGATTCTCATTACAATATAAATCCCACCTCTTTTACCAAATTAGATGCCTCTGGTAATCCTCTTTCTGATAGTGCTGCTAACTGGGCAATGGTAAAAGATAATGTCACTGGTCTTATCTGGGAAATTAAACAGGCTAATGATGGTATTGCTAATTATGATAATATCCATGACGCTGATAACACCTATACGTGGTATGATCTAAATTCAGATACAAATGGGGGAGTTGTTGGTACATCTGGAGACAAAAGTGATACGCTTGATTTTATTAATGCTATGAATACTGAAAAACTTGGCGGATTTGCAGATTGGAGGATACCAACAAAACAAGAACTTAACTCTATTGTAAATTTTGGAGCATATAACCCTGCGGTTAATACTCTATATTTTGCAAATACAGTTGCATCATACTATTGGACAGCAAATAGTGTTGCTGCTTATCCTGATCACGCATGGAAAATAGATTTTTATTCAGGTACACATTCATATCACTCTAAGTTAGACGGAGTAAGCTATCATGTTAGAGCTGTTCGTGGCGGACAGTCTCGTATCTATAGTAGTTTAGTCACTAATGGTAATTTTATTGTAAATAGTGATAACCAGACAGTTATAGATGTAAATACAGGGCTAATGTGGCAAAAGCTAAGTTCTGAAGACTCTATGGGTTGGGAAGATGCTCTAATATATGCCGAAAATCTTGTTTTTGCAGATTACAGTGACTGGAGGCTTCCAACTATAAAGGAGTTAGATTCTATCGTAGCAATGGATCGTTTTTATCCTGCTATTGATACAAATGTTTTTGATATACAAGAGTATAGATATTGGTCTGGAACTACTTATGTTGAATCTACTGAAAATGGCTGGGTATTGGATTTTGTAAACTATGGACAGGCTGACAATGTTATTAAAACCGATACTGGTTATGTTCGTTGTGTGCGTCAGTCAGAATTAGCCTCTCCATTAACTTCTATTGAGTTTGTTTCAAACTCTTTCACAGCCGGTGAGCCAGATGGATTTGCTAATATAACTGTACGGCGTGTTGGAGATACTACCAATGCTGTATCTGTTGAATGTATCACTTATGGAGGAACTGCTATAAAGGATTCAGATTTCAATATAAATTCAACCCTCATAACATGGGCAGCACGAGAGGGAGGAGATAAGACTTTTAGCATTCCTATAATTAACGATACTATAGATGAAGCTAATGAAACAGTTCATCTGTATCTTATAAATCCAACTGGAGGGGCTTCAATCGGAGCACCAGCAGGTGCTGTACTCTCCATCACAGATGATGATAACCAGCTACCTCCTACTAATCGAGAAAATACTATCTCAGGAACTCTCTATGAAGAGGACGGTAGTACACCGATTACAGGTACAAGTATATCTGTTTCTCTTTACAGACAAGATATATGTGGTGGTAAAGAGTGGGTCAAAAGTGTTTCTACTAATACCTTAGATGGGACTTATATATTTATAGAAGTTTCTCCGGGAACCTACTATGTTAAAGCAGATCCTTATAATGCAAATTATCTTAAAGAGTGGTGGGCACAAGACTCAAGCCAAATAGAGCAAAATAGTGCTCAATCCCTGATTATGAATATAGGAGGTTCTTTTACAAAAATTAATTTTCAGTTGGATAGAGGTTCAACAATATCTGGAAAACTGTATGAATCTGATGGTATTACACCTATTCCAATAGCTAATTTACATCTTGAAGTTATCTCTGGAGAACCTTGTGGGCAATTCAAACTATCTACCTATTCAGTAAATATTGATGCTACAAATAGTAGTTACACTATTAATGGTGTTCCTCAAGGTCAATACTATATTAGAGCTGTGCATTATAACAACTCAGATTATATAGATGGTTGGTGGGCATTATCTGGTAGCAGCGTATCTTGTGATGCTGCCCAACCAATTGTTGTTAGTACTGGGCAGAACTACTTAGATAAAAATTTTAGATTTGAACGAGGAGGAAAAGTATCAGGTACAGTATATAATAACGATGGTACAGCTATAGTAACAACTCCGATTATTGTTGAAGTATGGAGTGGTGATCCATGTGGGAATAGAATGTATATAAAAAATAGTAATACAAATATATCTGATGGCACATATAGTGTTAATGGATTACCTTCTGGTACATACTATATAAAAACTTATTCTTATAACTCAAAGGATGGAGATAATACTAATGACCAATTTTATATTAATGAATGGTGGAACTCGCAGGGAGGTAACTATCAGTGTAGTAGTGCAGAGACTATTTCTATAGTGGGTCAAGAAGAGATAAGTAACAAAAACTTCCAGATTGATATTGGTGGTTTAATATCTGGTACAATATTCGGTGAAGGTGGCGAACCATTAATATGTGATTCATCTTATGTACAGGTATTTTCTGGTGAACCATGCGGTATTTATCAACCTATAAATAATGTGAATGTTGATAATCATACTGGTAACTACGTTATAAAGGGAGTTCCAACAAATACTATAATTTACCTATCAGCTTGGAGTTCTTCTCATAATAAGACTGTATGGTGGTCATCTAAAGGTAGTTCAGCAGCTTGCACTGGAACTGAATCTTTAAATCTCACTACTGGACAGAGCCTCAGCAATATAAATTTTCAGATGAACGCCATAGCTCCACAATATGGAGCTATAACAGTTACTATTCTCCCATTAGAAGCTGTAAATGCAGGTGGATTGTGGAGAGTAGATGGAGGAGCGTGGCAACATAGCGGAGTAACTATTTCAAATTTGAATGTTGGAGAGCATACAGTAGATTTTCACGATATAAGTGGCTGGACAACTCCTGCAAGTCAAAGTGTGACAATTCAAGAGGGAGGGAATAGTATATCAGGCTATTACAATCTTTTACCAGTAGATGATGGCAGTACCCCACCACAACCACCTGTTGATAATGAACCAACAACTCCTCCGGTTAATCCAGACGACAGCAAGCCTAAAGAGGTAAGTGATATTAAAGATATTAATGATAGTGTTAATACAATTGATAGTGCATCTGAAGCAACAATGATAACGGGTAGATTAACAGACGATATTAATATTATTCAGGAAAACATACCAGAAGATAACATCACGCCTTCTAATGAACTTGTTGAGGCAATAAATACCACTATTGTTAATGTTGGAAATATAGTTGAAAAATCTTTTGAACTCTTCAAAAATGGAAAAATAGAAGTAGAACAAGCACTTAAACCATTAGAGTTACTTGATGACATAATTGATCTTGGAGCAAAAACAGCTAAATCAGGTGGTGCAATAAGTACAGAAAAGGTTTCAAAAAGTATAGAGTCTGTTGAAGGAGTTATAGATGAAGCCATCTCTAAAGGTGTAACAGATTTGCAGATGAAGAGTAGTTCAGTTAATATAAACAATATGTTAGGCAATATGCCTGATATTATGAGAACTTTGCTAAATACACTTGACGTTATCAAATTCCTTGAACCTATTAAAAACTTAACAAGTGCAGGTATAAAATCTGCGGTTACTGGCAAAAATGAGCCTTCAAAAACAGTTGATGCTTTGGGTCCAATTGTTGTTAAAGGCTTACAAAAGGCATCAGAGGCAGATATTGTTGTAGATACAGGGAAGATAATCAATAGTGCAGAAGGTATTATTAACAATACTGTAAAAGTTTTGCAGACAGCTACTACAGATACGTCAATAGTCAACAATACTTTAGAACAACTACAAATTGAATTAAGTGAGATGGTTGGGCAAACTGCTTTTAATGTTAAAGATAAGTTTGTTGGGAATAACCAATTTGCATCTAACACTTTTGCTGCAACTCCAAGTAATACTTATAAGTTGAGTGATTTTGTTTATTTGATGGATAATGTATCTGGATTGACTACATCCATAATTAAGGCAAAATCTGCTATTAACTCAAAGCTATCTGGAACAATGCAGAGCTTAAGCCGTGAAACCATGAAAAATATTCTCCCCGCGTTTGTTTCTGGAATCTCTGCCAACAGACTTGCAGCAGCTCAAAATGATAGCGATATCCAAAAACTTCTAAAAGATTATCCTCAGTTGCTCAATGAGGTAATTAATATTGCATCTGTTAATTTAACACAGGGGATGCTTATTACAAAATCCGATATTGAGCAGATTATTAAAAATAATCAATCTTTCACTCAAAAAGAGAAAGATAGACTAATAAATGGATTGCCTGAGTTACCCATATATGATCAAGATATAATACACTCAGGAAATGATATGCTCTCTTTAGTTGAGCTTTTAAGCAAAGAGCTTGAGAAACAGCTACCTGGTAGCACTGTTCAGGTAAGCTCTACAAAATCGCTTCAGCTTATGCTACTGCTAAAAAATCCTTCCGTTGGATTAGATATGCCTCTTTATATTCAGGATGCTCGTATAATATCTTCTCTTATTCCACAAGGTTTGCATTTTTTGCCAGAAGGTGCAATCATTTTGGTACACAACGGTATTGCCGGAATACTAACTCCTGCACCTAAGGACGCTGTAGATACACTCTTATCTGCAGATGCTCTGCTCAATCTTGATACAATATTTGGTTCTGCTAAAAAAGAGATTTTTGATGCAAAAGTTGACAACAATGGTACTCTTAATCTGAAATTTAAAGACGGCAGTAAATTCTCAGGTTCTTTTGGATATGCTACAGTAAAAGAGGGAGATGGAAATTTTGATGCTGGGACATCAAGTTTTGAACTTCATGGAACAGACCCAGCAAGTGAAGCCTATTCAGTATTGGTAGTATATAATGATGGTTACACCCAACAGCTTTCTCCATCTGTCTCAGCACTTGAGCAATTAGTGCAGGTTTTAGATACCTTGGCTGCCGGAAGCTATACACTTGATAGAGAAACAGGTATCTTTACCGTTTTAGGAGCACGTTTCAAACCGAGCTACCTGATAGATAACATTACCCCAAATGATGAAATTTGGTTCAGAGCCAATAAAGATAGTTATGGCATTGCATGGGAAACCGGCGATTACAACGGTGATGGTGCTGTAGATCTAAAGATGTGGACTGTTGATGGAAAACAGGTAATTTATACAGTTATACAATAATAGATAAAAATGGGGCGGGCTGTTTGTTGCTATAGGTTTAACAACCTGCCCCACCTTAGGCAGTTTTAAATGGATATAACATTAATGAGATAATGGGACGAGCTTATAAAAACATCATATAACCTTGTTTAAAGAGTATTCTATTATCCCTTCTGCACCAGCCGTTATAAGTTCAGGAATCAAATCCCTTACAACATTATTATCGACAACAGTCTCAATGGCAAACCAATCTGATTGGTATAGAGGTGAGACCGTTGGACCATTAAGGCTTGGAAGTAGTGCGATAATATTTTCCATTTTTGATTGAGGCACATTCATTTTAAGCCCAACAAGTCGTTCTGCAACAAGAGCACTCTGAAGAAGTAGTGCTATCTGTTCAATTTTTTTTCTCTTTTCAGGATTTTGCCATGCTGTTTTATTGGCAATAAGCTGTGTATTGGTTTGCATTATCTCATGGATAACTTTAAGGTTGTGGGCACGAATAGTGCTTTCTGTCTCTGTTATTTCAACAATTGCATCAGCAAGACCAGAGACGATCTTTGCCTCTGTTGCCCCCCATGAAAATTTAACATTAACATTTATACCACGTTCTTGAAAATAACGTTTTGTAAATTTCACAATCTCAGTTGAGATAGTCTTTCCTTCGAGGTCTTCAAGGCGATTTATAGGAGAGTCTCCTGCAACTGCAAGCACCCATCTTGCAGGTCTTGCACTTACCTTTGAATATATAAGGTCTGATACTACATGAACATCAGATTCATGTTCAGCAATCCAATCCTTTCCCGTAAGTCCTGCATCTATAATGCCGCTCTCTACGTTAATAGACATCTCCTGTGCACGGCAGAGAGCACACTCAATATCATCGTCATTAATATCTGGAAAATAGCTTCTGCCATTTACATTTATTTTCCATCCAGATCGTTTGAATAGTGCAATGGTAGCATCTTGAAGGCTTCCCTTTGGAATACCAAGTTTCAATATTTTTTTCATTTAAATTTCAGGTCCTTAAAGTCAACTGATCAACGTCAGAAACTATGGATTATTGGTTACTTACCATATACTTTTTCAGGGTCAAAGATTCTATTTCCAACAATAGTAAGCTGTCCATCTTTATCAACTTTTCTGAAAAAACAGCTCTTATATCCAAGATGGCAAGCTGCGTTACCAATCTGTTCTACTTTTAGCAGTACAGTATCTTTATCGCAGTCAAGCCTTATCTCCTTGATAAGCTGGAGATTACCCGAAGTTTCACCTTTTTTCCACAACTCTTTTCTGGATCTGCTGTAGTATGTTGCCATTCCTGAATGCAATGTTTCACTCCAAGAATCTTCATTCATATAGGCAAGCATTAAAACCTCTCCTGTGGCAAAATCTTGAGCAATTGCAGGTATAAGCCCTCCTGTTTTTTCAAAATCAGGTTTTATATCAGATTTTATAACAATGTCTGTCATTAATATTTTTTTCCTTTGTTTCTATTTACAATACAAATCACAAGCTAAAACAACAAAAACAGAGCTTTAAAAAAACTTAAATTATAAAAAATTCTCTCTTTTCATAACCTTTACAAGTGCTATTTTATAACTTTCTACAGAGTAAATATCAAATTATTTTTAGGTTTTTGTTTAAGTCAAGGATGTTATGAATAATCAAGATTCTTGCCATGTCGCTCTTTATCTGTTACTACAAAATAACTAAAGAGATTTAGTAACTCTAACAATATACAGGATATTTATATAAAATATATGAAAACATTAAAAGACGATTTCGATTTTCAGGAAAGAGCCTTTCAGCCAAAACGATCTGGTGATAGTATATTTAAGCGTTTTGTCAAACTACTTTTTAATAAAGATAGAGATGATAAAAAAAGATTTAAAAAAAGTAAGTTAGACCAAGATTTTATAAATGTAGAAGATAGGATAGATGTTCAGGACGATTTCATTAATGACTTTTCCATTAATGAAAATGAATATGAACGATATGATGAGACTATTTTTTCAAATAATGGTTACTTTGATGATAAACTGTCTCGTATCAATAGACCCAAGAAACAGAAGAGAACTTTTCTCTTCACTTTAATTAAGTGGTCATTTGGCTTTGCTTTTCTCTCTGTTTTTACCATATTGGCAGCTATTACTTTACTATACCTTCATATCAGTAACGATCTTCCTAAAATCAATAAGTTAGCTGATTACAGACCCCCTACTGTTACCAATGTGTTTTCAGATAATGGTACTAAAATTGGAGAGTTCTATAAAGAGAGGCGTATTGTGCTTGAAATTTCTGAAATACCCTCATCTTTGATCAATGCCTTTGTAGCTGCCGAAGATTCAAGATTTAGAGAGCACGTAGGAATTGATCTTATAGGTATTGTAAGGGCATTTATTAAAAACATGCAGGCTGGTTCAATAGTTCAAGGCGGAAGTACAATTACTCAGCAAGTCACCAAATCGTTTCTACTGACACCAGAAAGAACTTATAAGCGAAAAATAAAAGAGGCTATACTTGCTTATCGTATTGATAAAACATTTTCCAAAGATGATATTCTTTTTCTCTATCTAAACCAGATATATCTTGGACATGGAGCTTATGGTGTTGAAGCTGCTGCACAAAACTATTTTGGCAAACATGCAAAAGATTTGAATTTAGCAGAGTGTGCCATGTTAGCTGGACTTCCTCAGGCTCCAAGCCGTTATTCACCTTTTAAAAACCCTGAACTTGCAAAACAGCGGCAACTTTATGTATTAAAAAGAATGCAAGAGGATGGATATATATCTAATGACGAGATGAATCAAGCTATGGCTGCCAACCTTGATATTCAACCAAGAAAAAATTGGTTTATAGAGACAGTTCCATGGTACACCGAATATATACGGCGTTACTTGATTGAAAAATATGGAGAGGATATGTTGTATAATCAAGGACTTAACATTTATACTGCTGTTAATGTTGAATTTCAAAAGATTGCTGAAAATGCTGTTGAGAGCGGACTTCAAGCACTGGAGAAACGTCACGGATATGGAGCAGCATTTAAAAATGTTTCGTCTCTTGGAATTGACTCATTTAGCAGAAAAGTGGCTGGCTCTCTTCCAAACAACGGAGTTTTAGAGGAAAATAAGGTCTATAAAGGGGTTATTGTTAATGTTGATACTGATAGTGATGTTGCTTCAGTTAAAGTTGGTGATAATAAAGGTATTATAAACCTTCAGGGTAGTGCCTGGTCTAAAAATCGTAGAGAGGATATTCAGCAGATTGATGATGCTGAAGCTAACACTAAAAAAGAGTTGACTCAAAAAATACTGAAAACTGGGGATGTGGTAATGGTAAAAACTCTGGATAGAGTGGCAACAAAAGAGTGGAGATTTGCATTAGAATTAGAACCAGAGGTTGAAGGTGCCCTGATAAGTATTGAGGCTGAGAGCGGACATGTAAAGGCAATGGTTGGGGGTAGAAATTATAATACAAGCCAGTTTAATAGGGCAATTCAATCAAGACGCCAACCAGGCTCTGCGTTCAAACCTATTATATATGCTGCTGCCCTTGATAAGGGATACACAACATCTTCCATAATTATTGACTCTCCAATTGCTTTTAGAGACGGCAGCAACAAAGTGTGGAAGCCTCAAAACTATAGTTCAACTTTTTATGGACCAACAAGGCTTCGTGAGGCTTTGGTTAAATCACGTAATGTTGTTACTGTAAAAATTGTGCAAGATATAGGTGTAAATTATGTTATCGAATATGCAAAAAAACTTGGAATAACATCTCCAATTGAAAAAAATCTATCTATAGCACTTGGATCGTGTGGAATATCTCTGTTAGAGCTGGTTAAAGCCTATACTGTATTTTCAAATCTTGGCTATTTAGTTGAGCCTATATTTATTACAAAAGTTATTGATAGGGATAACAATATAATAGAGGAGTCCAAATCTATAAAGAAAAAAGTTATTGATATGAGTACCGCTTATATTATGACCAATATGATGGAGAGTGTAGTACAATCAGGCACTGCAACTAAAGCCAAAGAGCTTGGACGTCCGGCAGCCTGTAAAACCGGTACTACTAATGAGATGAATGACGCTCTTTTTGTAGGCTATACCCCACAATATACAACTGGTGTATGGGTAGGATTTGATAAGAAAAAATCTCTTGGTAAGGGAGAGAGCGGTGCAAAATCAGCCATACCTATATGGTTAAGTTATATGAAAAAGGCATTAGAGGGAAAATCTGTAATGTCCTTTAATGTTCCTGAAGGAGTTGTGTTTCACAATGTTGATCTCAATACTGGTCTTCTCTCCGATAACTCTTATGGGGTGATAAAAGAGTGCTTTAAAGAAGGGGTATTGCCAACAAGAAGGGTAATGCAATCCTCAGGTGAAATAGAGGAAGATGATATACCAGTTACAGAGACAGAAGACTTTTTTAAATCTGATATTTAATAAGGTAGCTATTCAATCTTCTGAATTTTGAAAAAGTTTAATAATAGTGTTGCAAACTACTTCAGGAGTTTTGGTTGTAGTGTCTACTTCAATAAACCTTGCATATTGTTCTTTACGCTCTTGTATCAGTTGAGTTACTCTTATTTTTGTGTCATCAACTTTAAGAAGAGGTCGCTCAATATTTGTATCACTTGAGATACGGGCTATAATCTCGTCAGTAGATGCAACAAGACAGAATATTTTACCTTTAGTCTTTGCGGTACCTCTATGGTTAGAATTGATTGGCTCTTTATTGTTAGTTAAGTTATCTGTTTTAAATCCTTCCATTTCACTCTCTATTGTACCTTCTAATAGTTCCGCATTCACACTATCAAGCAGCATTCCTCCACCTGTAGAGATAACAAGTCCCTCCTGATTAGATAGCTCTAAGGCAAGGGAACGCTCCATTTTACGAAATGCTGCTTCCCCTTGACTCTTAAATATTTCAGCTATAGTAATGCCGCATCGTGACATTATGGTTTCGTCAGTATCTATAAAGCTATATCCCAATTTTTTAGCTAACATTTTGCCAACAGTGCTTTTTCCTGTACCCATAAATCCAGTGAGAATAATATTTTGTTTTGTCATAACCGTCTATTTTTTACCCTTTTAGTATTGCAATATTTTGGTTTTATAAACATATTTATCCATTTAAGAGCTGCATGAGAGCATTGAACAACCCGGTTTATGGCGTGCCCAATCTGGTCGTTTAACTGCAAATTTTTCATGTTCTACCTGTTCGCTGTATGGGTAACGAAGTAGTTCAAGCAACTGCTGAACCATAGAAAAATCTCCCTCTTGTGCCCTATCAATTGCAAGTTGCGATAAGTAGTTACGCAAAATGTACTTTGGATTGACCAAATCCATCTGTGTTCGTCTTATCTCATAAGGCAGGTTATCTTTTTTAAGCCTCTCTACATAAAGCCTCAGCCAATTTGAGATACGGGATATATAGTCTTTTGTCAACTGGGATAGAACATAATATGAGTCCATAAAAGGTTCAAGATTTCTTAGTTCATCTTCTTTAAGTCTAAATTTCTCTTTTTTAAAATCAATAAGAGCAATCCGTCTAAAAAATATAGTCATATCAGTCTCTACCATAGATAGCAGATTAAATAGCTCACCTGTAATATTTACATCGCTTTTAGGCTCAAAAGTTCTAAACCCCAATTTTGATGCTATCATCTGCTGCCACTTATTGTTAAGTATATCTGAATATAGAGCCAATGCCTGCTGTAAAGGTTCAACATCTTTAATAAGAGGATATAGTGCATTTGCAAGCTGAACAAGATTCCAATGTGCAATTTTAGGCTGATTACCAAAACAGTAACGCCTCCCATTTGCATCTGTTGTATTTGGTGTCCAGTTTGGATCATAATTTTCAATCCAGCCGTAAGGACCATAATCTATTGTAAGACCAAGAACAGACATATTATCAGTGTTCATAACACCATGAACAAATCCTACACGCATCCACTCTACAACCATATTAGCAGTTCGTTTGCATACCTCTTCAAACCATTTAATATAAATTTTGGAAGAAAATTTTAGAATATTAACAGACTCTTTTGTACGAGAAGATAGTTTGATGTCAGAAAACTCTTCTTGATATATTTGACTCATAAAAGCAAAGTCGTAAGCTATTGTGTAGTCTAAAAGTTTTTGAAGTGTTTGGATATCATCTCTAAATGTAAAAATTTCAAAATTTCCAAATCTTATGAATGATTGTGCAAGCCTACATATAACCGCACCTGGTTCTTCTTTTGGATTTCCATCGTAAAACATGTCTCGCTCTACCATCTCGCCGGTGGAGATAAGACTCAGTGCTCGTGTTGTTGGAATACCAAGGTGAAACATCGCTTCACTGCATAAAAATTCCCTTACAGATGATCTTAATACAGCAAGTCCATCTGCATTTCTGGAGTATGGTGTAGCTCCCGCTCCTTTAAGCTGTAGTACCCATCGCTCTGCTCTTTTATTAACAATCTCACCAAGATTTATAGCCCTTCCATCCCCAAGCTGACCTGCCCAGTTTCCAAACTGGTGTCCTCCATAACATGCAGCATAAGGTTCCATACCAGAGAGCAATCTGTTACCTGCAAATACCTCTTTGAACTGTTCACTTTTACAGGCTTCATCAGAAAGATCCAACAGCTTAGCAGCCTCTTTGGAGTATGCAATCAACTTTGGTGCAGAAACAGGAGTAGGTTTTACTTTAGAGTAACATGCACCAACAACTTGACGGCGATAGTTTGAAGTTTCAGGATCGGCAGGTAACTCACGGGTAAAGGTGTTGTCAAAGTTTAATGAGGGTAATGTATTATATATATGGCTATTCATAATAAGCCTCCGCTATTTATAAAT
This sequence comes from uncultured Desulfobacterales bacterium, assembly GCA_964425195.1. GTDB lineage: Bacteria > Desulfobacterota > Desulfobacteria > Desulfobacterales > Desulfobacteraceae > Desulfamplus. Next base: position 61,671 of record CAYRLG010000001.1, on the reverse strand, counting down.
AATGTCTTATTAATAGCGTCCATCCCCTAAATTTAGGTATAGTGAACGCTCAAGTTGTGGGAAGAGATAAAAGGATTACTTATCTCTTACTTTTGTATAAAAAAGGTATATAATTATCTTGATATGATTGCCATTCCAACCAGTTTGTCAAATCAATAATAGAAGATATAGCAATTCAAAAGGTTTTCTATTATTATGATAAAAATCTTGTAAACGGCACAATGAATAACGAAAATATAGAGACTCAAGGCTTTTGCGTCTCTTACTTTATTCAACTTATCAGATCAAACTTAAGAGGGATACAATATGGAAAAAATAGCCAAACATATAGAAATATGGCTGAAAGATTATTGCATAAATTCTGGATTAAAAGGATTTGTAGTTGGGGTGTCAGGTGGTATTGACTCTGCTGTAACATCAACCCTTTGTGCTAAGACAGCTCTTAAAGTTTTTGCCTTAAACATGCCAATATATCAATCTAAGAAGCAAGTCAGCTTATCAGAGAGCCACATTAAATGGCTTGAAAGCAATTTTTCTAATGTAAAGGGAGTGACAGTTGATCTGACCCCATCTTTTCAGACCATTGAAAATACTATTCCACAAGAGATTCAGGATCAACTGACTATGGCAAACACACGTTCACGCCTTAGAATGCTAACCCTTTATGCATTTGCAAGCCACCATAAACTTTTGGTAGCTGGAACCGGTAACAAAGTTGAAGACTTTGGTGTAGGTTTTTATACCAAATATGGTGACGGAGGTGTTGATATCTCACCTATTGCTGATCTGTTTAAAACTGAAGTTTTTGCTCTTGGAAAATACCTTGGAGTAAGTGATGATATAATCAAAGCCCCTCCAACTGACGGGCTTTGGGAGGACAACAGAACAGATGAAGCCCAAATTGGGGCAAGCTATCCAGAGCTTGAGTGGGCTATGAGATATGAACAACGTAAAAGTTATATTATGGATGAATATAGAGATTTTAATCCAGATAACTTTATAGTTGAATCTGATGAAGAGGATAAAAATCTGTTATCCTTACGGCAGAAGGAGGTACTCTCCATTTACAAAAAACTTAATAAGATGAATCGCCATAAGATGGAGCCAATTCCTGTATGTCAGATTCCTAATAGTTTGAGAGTTGACAGATTTTAGAAAAAAATCAACTCTCTCCATTTTTTAAATCATATTTTTTATGTGGAGTCTTTAAAAGAAATGACCAATATTAACAACACTCATTTTTGTCTGCACCCCAAGGCTAAAGAGGCATTTAGCCCTAAAACAATTATTGACTATAACGGTTTTGAGCAGATTCATCAGGCAACCTTAGAGATTTTAAGCCAACGAGGTCTTTGGGTTGGTTCTGAAGCTCTTGTGGCTATAGCAAAATATCATGGACTTAAAACCGACGGAAATAAGGTCTTTTTTACTCAATCAGATGTAGAAAATGCAATTACAACTGCATCAAAATCGAATAATTTTACACTTCTTGCCAGAAATCCACAGTACAATATCAATTTTAATATGGATTACAGTGCAACAGGAGTCGGCAGATCCGCCCCTTTTATATTTGATCCGTCAGGTAAGAGACGGCAGGCAGATGGCAAAGATTATATAGCAGCCATAAAACTTGGTCAGGTTTTAGATGCAGTGCAAATACAGGGAAATCTTGTCTATCCTAACGATATTCCTAATGATAAGCTATATCAGTTTATGATGGCAAATCAGATACTCTATTCTGACAAACCATATAACATTTCATCAATTTCAGACCTTAAAATGCTCTGTAGGGCATTTGATATAACTACTACAGAACTAAGAAAGGCATCAAATATAGCTTATGCTCAATCCACTGTAAACTGTATTTCTCCTTTGATTCTTGCAGGAGATCAGGGAGATTTTCTTATAGCTATGGCAGAACATGGGGTAGCCATAAGCATCTCTCCTTGCCCCTCTGCTGGTATGACAGGTCCTTGTTCAGTGCTTGGCAATGTTATCTTAAATAACTGTGAAGTGTTAAGTATCCTTGTTCTTACTCAGCTTATAAAGCCCGGGTTACCGCTGTTTTATGGTGCTTTTCCATGTTCTTGTGATATGAAATCTATGAGTATAACTTATGGTGGACCTGAAAGCAGAATGATGGAGTCTGCTGCTGCTCTTATGGGCAAAGGCTATGGTTTGCTTACTCGCGGCAATGTTGGGATGAATGATGCTCAGGGGTGCGATTTTCATGCTGGTGCAGAATCTATGTTCTGCTTTATAAATGCCTTACAAAATAAAATAAATTTTCTTCCGGGTTGCGGTATTTTATCAAGTTTTGCAGCAGCATCCTTAGAAAAAATGGTTATGGATGCAGACCTTGCAGCATATACTAAACATTTTCTTGAGCCAGTATCTACAAATAATATTGACAGTCTTGTGGAGTTGATAAAAACAGTTGATCCAAAATCAAACTTTATCACATTGCCACACACTTTTAGTAATTTCAAAAAGGAGTTGCATCACCCCGCACTATTTTGGAGAACAAATTACGATAAGTGGGAGGCAAAGGGAAAAACACTCATAGAGCAAGCATCTGAAAGGGTAGAGTTGCTACTTAAAAATTACTCTAAGCCTCCAATTGATGCGGCTTTATCTGAATATTTGAAAGAGTATTGCTAAAATTATGGGACTTTTTAAAAATATTGATCATAATCTGCTTCCACAAAGTAGAGTCAAAATAAATCTTAGTGCACTTGCCAATAATATAAGATTGTTGAAGGCAAGATGTTCTTCTGATGTTGCATTTATGGCAGTAGTCAAAGCAAATGGTTATGGTCATGGAGCTGTTTCTGTTGCAAAAACAGCTTTTGAAAATGGTGCATCGTTTCTTGCTGTTGCCCGTATTCATGAGGCTGTTGAACTGCGTGAGAGTGATATTGATTTGCCAACTCTTCTGTTTGGAGATGTTTTACCTTCTCAAGTAGAGTGGCTTGCTATAAATGGTGTTCGTATAACTGTCTCGTCACTGGACTGTGCAAAAGAGATTTCTGATGCTGCTATTGTTTGCGGTCAAAGAGTCAAATGTCATGTTAAAGTTGACACAGGTATGGGAAGGCTTGGATTTGTTGTGGACAATCACTTTGCAGGTGAGATAGATAAAATTGCAGATGAGATAATAAAGATAACTACGCTTGGCGGACTTTATGTGGAGGGGATTTACACCCATTTTGCAAATGCAGATATTGCTGATAAGAGCCATGTTAATAAGCAGATTGATAGATTCAAAAAACTTCTTTATGCTCTTGCAAAGCGTGGATTTAAACCAGAAATCTGCCACGCATCCAATAGTGCTGCAATTATGGAAACTAAAGAAGGCCATTTTAATATGGTGCGTGCAGGTATTTCAATGTATGGTCTTTTCCCCTCAGACGAGGTGAGTCGTAAAGCTATATCTCTTGAACCAGTAATGTCTGTTTTATCAAAAATTATCTATCTTAAAGATGTTCCTTCAGGTTTTAGTGTAAGTTACGGTAGTACTTACATTACACCATTGCCTACAAAAATAGCTACCGTACCAATTGGTTATGCTGATGGGTATAATAGACTTTTATCTTCAAAAGGTGAGATGTTAGTTCGGGGCAAAAGGTGCAAGGTTGTTGGACGGGTATGTATGGATTACACTATGATTGATGTAGGAGCTGTTATTGATGTTGCAGTTGGGGATGATGTTATCATTATGGGTAGGCAGGGAGATGAAGAGATTTTAGCAGATGAGATTGCCAGCCATATTGATACAATCAATTATGAAGTTGTCTGTTCATTTAATCGGAGAATGCCAATAGAGTATGAATAGTGTGAGACTTTAACCTTAACTGTTAGATCTCATAAATTTAACTTTTTAGATAAAACCCTATCATATCCACTGTCAGGAAGAAAGAGTACAGTTATTAATCACCCCTGATAAAGATAGAGCAGAAGAGATAATAATGACAGCATATTTTATAAGAAGATTTTTGCTGATTGTTCCCACATTTGTGGGCATTACAATCATGGTTTTTGCCATTACCCGTTTTGTTCCGGGTGGACCTGTTGAGAGGATGATCTCAGCAGCTCGGCAGATGCAGACCGAGGGTTTTGGAAGTGGTTTTTCAGGTGGAGCGGGAAGGGAGAGTTCAGCACAACCTCTTTCTGAGGAGCAAATTCAGCAGCTTAAAGAGTATTACGGTTTTGATAAACCAATAGTGACGAGCTATTGGTTGTGGCTACTAAAGGTTTTACAAGGTGATCTTGGAACATCCACAAGATATTACGATCCTGTCTGGGATATGGTAAAAGAGCGGATTCCAATTTCGCTCTATTTTGGCACCCTTACAATGTTGATTGTGTATGGAGTGTGCATACCTCTTGGGATTGCAAAAGCTATAAGGCATCGAACAGGTTTTGATAATATAACTTCAATTGTTATTTTTGTGGGCTATGCAATTCCCGGGTGGGTAGCAGGGGTTATTTTGCTGGTAATTTTCTCTTCACGCATGGATATCTTTCCATTAGGCGGTTTTACATCTGACATGTTCTCCGCTCTCTCTTTTATTGAAAAGATAAGAGATATTGCATGGCATACTGCTTTACCTCTGGTTGCTTATGTAATTGGATCGTTTTCTGTAATGACTCTTCTTATGAAAAATACCCTTATGGATCAACTATCTTCTGATTATGTAAGAACCGCAATTGCAAAGGGTCTTTCGTTTAAACAGGCAGTGTTTCGTCACGCTTTAAGAAACAGCCTAATACCTATTGCAACAAGTTTTGGCAACAATATCTCAGTTGTTTTGACTGGTTCATTTTTAATTGAAAAGGTGTTTAATATCAATGGAATGGGACTCTTAGGTTATGAATCTGTTGTCGATCGTGATTATCCAGTTGTGATGGGTATTCTTGTTATCTCATCGCTTCTATTTATGATCGGAAATATTCTCTCTGATCTCTGCGTTGCCCTTGTTGATCCAAGGGTAAGATTTAAGTAGAGACACCACAGGTTAGTGATTTCTATATAGTTTGCACAACTGTTTGTGCTATACGGGCATGTTTAAAGAAATTCTCTTATAAATAGAGAGTTTTACACTCCTATCAGAGCAGCTTGCTCTTTATACTTTGATATTGTCTGATTCAGATAGTATCCAGTATAACTCTCATCTGATTTTGTTGCCACCTGTTCAGGTGAGCCTTGTGCTATAATGCACCCTCCACGGCTGCCACCTTCGGGACCGAGATCAATAATCCAGTCTGCTGTTTTTATCACATCAAGGTTGTGCTCAATTACAATAACTGTATTGCCACCATCTGTAAGCCTCTTTAACACATTTAACAGAAGCCTGATATCTTGAAAGTGCAGCCCAGTTGTTGGTTCGTCTAAAATGTAGAGAGTTTTACCTGTATCTCGTCTGGCAAGCTCTTTTGCAAGTTTGATTCTCTGTGCCTCACCACCAGAAAGGGTGGTCGCTGCCTGACCAAGTTTTATGTATGAGAGTCCTACATCCATAAGTGTACTGAGGATGTTTATGATCTGCGGGTGGTTTGCAAAAAGATCACACGCCTGCATGACAGAAAGATCGAGAATATCTGATATTGAGTGATTTTTATATTTTATCTCAAGTGTAGAGCTGTTAAATCGCTTGCCTTTGCACATCTCGCATGGAACAAAAACATCAGGTAAAAAGTGCATCTCAACCTTTATGTAGCCATCTCCACTGCACGCTTCACACCTTCCGCCTTTAACATTAAATGAGTATCGACCCTTTTTATAGCCTCGTGCCTTGGATTCTGGCAACATTTCAAAGAGTTCTCGTATTGGGTCAAAAACCTTTGTATATGTTGCAGGGTTGCTTCTTGGGGTTCTACCAATTGGCTTTTGGTCAATGTTGATTATTTTATTTATCTGATTAAGACCTTCAATTGCCTCGTGTTTTCCAATCTCAAGGGTAGAGCCGTGAAGCTCTCTTGCTACAGCAGGATATAGAATCTGGTTAATAAGGGTTGATTTGCCAGCACCAGAAACACCAGTAACTGCAACCATTAACCCAAGAGGGATATTCACATCAATATTTTGAAGATTATTTTCAGATGCCTTTTTTATAGTTATCCAACCGCTACCAATATCTGATGGATTTTTTTTGTCGGTATAAGTTGGATTTATTTTACCACTTTTTGTATAAGACTCTTTGGTTGCTAAATTGGTAGGTATATCAGCAGGAATCTTTCTATTTAGGGGAATCTCAATCTTTTCTAAGCCACTTAGAAACTTTCCAGTTAAAGATGTAAGGCTTTTTTTTATCTCTTCTGGTGTGCCTTGAGCAATTATCTCTCCTCCTAAATGTCCTGCTCCCGGACCAATATCAATAATCCAGTCAGCCTGATTCATGGTCTCTTCATCATGTTCAACAACAATCAAAGTGTTACCAATATCCCTTAAATGGCAAAGTGTTTTTATAAGTTTCTCATTATCTCTTTGATGAAGCCCTATTGATGGTTCATCTAAAATATATAAAACTCCGGTTAATTCAGAGCCTACCTGAGATGCAAGTCTTATACGCTGAGACTCTCCACCTGAAAGCGTAGGACCTTTTCGATCAAGAGATAGATAATCAAGCCCCACGTTTATTAAAAATCCAAGCCTGCCTGATATCTCCTTTATCAACTCAGAAGCAATAAGTTGGCGATTTCCTTCAAGTTTCAGATTGCTTATAAAATCATGGCACTTTCTAATGCTCATCTCTGTTATGTCAATTATTGACTTTTCACCAATAAGAACATTAAGTACTTCTGGCTTAAGTCTTTTCCCACCGCAGGCAGAGCAGGGCTGCTCACTCATAAAACTTGCATAATATCTCTTTTGCCATTCCGATTGAGTATTTTTATAACGCCTCATAAGGGTGTGAATTACACCTTCATGTTCGTGTTGAAACTCCCCTCTTATTTTGGCTGATTGCCAGTTGACTACAAGTTTTTTGCCGTTTCCTCCGTTTAGAATTATATCTTTATGCTCTGGTGGCAGGTCTCTCCATGGAGTATCAAAATTAATTCCCCACTGCTCTTCCATAGCAATAAGTTGACCCATTCCCCACGAGTTTTGGCTCTGTTCACTATCTTGATTTTCATTCTCTTCTGAATCGTTTTTATAAAAAGAGCCTTTAGAAATAAAATAGTTTTTCCAAAGCAGAACTGCTCCTTGACGTATTGTAAGAGATTTATCTGGCACAATCTTATCAGGATCCATGTAGAGAAATGTGCCGATTCCATTACATTCAGGACACATACCCAATGGAGAGTTGAATGAAAAAAGAGTTGGTTCAAGCTCAGGATATGCAATGCCACAACAGGAACGAGCTTCGCTCATCCTAATATCTTCTGGCTTATACCCAATACTATCTTCTATAACTGATTTGTCAGATTGTTCTGTTAGTCTGTTAACCTGATTTGCTCCCATAACATGGACAATAAGTTGACCATTTCCAGCTTTTAGTGCTGTTTCAACTGAATCTGTGACACGACTACGAAATGTGTCGCTCTCATTTATTACAAGCCTATCAACAACTACATCAATATTGTGCTTCTTGTTTTTTGCAAGAGATTGAACATCTTCAAGATTATTAACTACACCATCAATACGTACTCTTGCAAAACCATCTTTTTTCAGCCTATCTAAAACATCTTTATGTTCTCCTTTACGGTTTTCGACAAGCGGGGCAAGAATCAATATTTTTGAAGATAGAGGAAGAGATAATATCTGGGAGACCATGCTTTGAGCATCTCCTGTGCCCACAGCCTTTCCGCATTTTATGCAAAACTGCTCTCCAACACGGGCAAAAAGAACTCTTAGATAGTCATAAATTTCAGTGATTGTACCAACAGTTGAGCGTGGATTTTTGCTTGCAGCCTTTTGTTCAATGGAAATTGTTGGAGACAACCCTCTTATAGTGTCATACTTAGGCTTAACCATCTGCCCGATAAATTGCCTTGCATAAGCAGAGAGGGACTCAACATAACGGCGTTGTCCCTCTGCAAATATTGTGTCAAATGCAAGGCTTGATTTTCCTGAACCTGAGACACCTGTAAATACAATTAATCTCTTTTTTGGCAAAACAAGATCAATATTTTTGAGATTATGCTCTCTTGCTCCCTTAATTGTAATGGTGTTCAGTTCGTTTGCGGTAGATCGGTTAGTCAAGCTCTTCACCATCCATGCCGAGCAGATCATCACTGCTGTAGTTGTGCCTTCGTTCAATCCTTTTTACTCTTCTTTCAAGGGTAAGAAGGTATTTTTCCATCATCTCTATGTACTCTGCAAAGGCACAATTGATACTTAAAGCCTTTGCTCTTGCCTTTAATCTTTTTTTTAATTCGGCAGGGCTTTCTGCTTCTCTCTCTTCTAATGTTGGCATGAAAACTTCTCCTTAGGTGTTTGTCTAACAGAAATAAGTAATTTCTTATAACTATTATGCCCTCACAGGCACAACAATGAAAATTGTAAAAGGCTTATAGATATATCTTTTTATTCTCATAGAATAATAAATGAAGACAATGGATATAAGAAAGAGCGTTAAAAAATCAAGTAAAAATTTGTTGTATGAACATTAAAATCAAAGATTGCTCCTTCCCAAAAAAAATGATAACAACTTTATATTTTTTAACAATAAATATTATAATTTTGACACTCTGAACAGGATAAATAATGAAACAAAAAATTATTTTTGACGCTGAGGATATGGATAGAGCACTTACCAGAATGTCCTATGAGATTATAGAGGCTCATCGAGGAGTTAAAAATCTTGCTCTTGCAGGAATCATTACACGTGGAGACTTTATTGCCAAAAGGATTCAGAAAAAAATCGAACAGATAGAGGGAGAGAGTATCCCTGTAGGTGCAATGGATATCAATCTTTATAGAGATGATTGGACAAGGATAAGTCACCAACCGACTGTCAGACCGTCAAAAATATCATTTTCTGTTGATAACAAGAAGATAATTCTTGTTGATGATGTCCTCTTTACAGGAAGAACTATAAGAGCGGCTTTAGAAGCTCTTATGGATTTTGGCAGACCATCCATTATTGAGCTTGCTGTTTTGGTTGACAGAGGGCACAGGGAGTTACCAATTCAAGCTGATTATAAGGGAGTGGTTGTTGATACACGCCATGCTGAGACTGTAAATGTCTCTTTAGTTGAGTGCGATGGTAAAGATAGTGTTTTTATTGAACAAGAAGAGTAATGATTAGAGACTGCTGATGATATAATTTGTATTGTTAATAAATTTTAACTTCTAATTCATATTAACAGGAAGATGACTAATGGGAATAGTTCCACATAAACATAACACCCCAAAAAACTTCAAGATTGCTATTATTTCAGTATCCACAACAAGAGGAATCGCTGAAGATAAGAGCGGAGCATGGATTAAACAGCAGATAAAAAAAGAGGGGCACGAACCAGTTGTCCACCATGTTGTAACAGATGATATTGATGCTATTCAATCAATGGTACAACATGTTGTTGAACAGATATCCCCTGATGCAATATTGATGTCAGGAGGCACCGGTATTAGCTCAAAAGATGTAACTATTGAGGCTCTATCACCTATGTTTGATAAGGCTTTAACCTCATTTGGAGTTCTTTTTGCACAGTTGAGCTTTGAAGAGATCGATTCAGCAGCTATTATGTCCAGAGCAACAGCCGGCATAATCGGTAAAACAGTTGTGTTCTGTATGCCGGGCAGCCTTAATGCCTGTAAACTTGCCTGCAACTCTCTGATTTTTCCGGAGCTTGGGCATATTATGAAGCATATTGCAGAGTAAAAATAGAGTTAACCACTAAATTTTATCCTCTATTATTAAATAGAATAAAATTTAACATTATATAATCAATATGATTTTTTTTTATACAACAACTATGTAATAAGAACAATGAGATAATAAGGTAAAAAATGGAAGAGCTAAAAAAATTCGTTAGAGAGTGGCAAGAGAGTGAAAACGGAACAAAACGAGCTTTCATGGAGATTATGGCGCATCTTCAATCAATGGATAACATATCATTTGAATTTAACGCAAGGTCAGGGGTTAGCTATTCGCTTAGACCTAAACATAATAACCAGAAAGATAGAACCCTATTTGCAATGGCAGATGTTATTGATGATGATCCCGAGCATCGCTGGCTTTCTGTATGCTTTTACGGAGATATGATAAACGATCCAGATGAGATGGGTGACCTTATACCAGGCGGGCTTCTCGGTTCTGATGGATACTGTTTTGATCTTGAAGAGTACGATGAGTCAGCCGTTGAGTATATCAAGACAAGGCTTGATGAGGCTTATGAACATGCGGCAGCGTTATAATTTAATAATAGTTTGGGACAGATGAACAATCGCAAAAAAATAAGAGCTTTAGGACTCTCTTCAGGGGGGCTTGATAGTATCCTCTCAGCGTTGATTCTGCAAAAACAGGGAATTGAGGTTGCATGGATTACTTTTAAAACCCCCTTCTTTTCACCAGACTCCTCTATTAAGGCATCAAAACAGACTGGTATTCCTCTAATTGTGAAAGATATTACAGAGATATACATGGAGATGTTAAAATCACCGCCAGCAGGGTATGGCAAAAATATGAATCCATGTATGGATTGCCATGCTCTTATGTTTAATCAGGCTGGTCTTGTTATGCGTGAAAATGGGTATGATTTTCTATTCAGCGGAGAGGTTGTTGGGCAGCGTCCAATGTCTCAGAAGAAAAACTCAATGAACTACGTTGAAAAGCACTCTGGCTTTAAAGGTCAGATACTACGCCCATTAAGTGCAAAGATTCTGCCTGAAACAGTTATGGAGCAGCAGGGAGTTGTTGATAGAGAAAAACTTGGAAGCATATCAGGAAGATCAAGAAAAGTTCAGATTGAGATGGCAAAAGAGTTCGGAGTAACAGATTATCCTCCTCCTGCTGGTGGTTGTCTTTTGACCGATGCCAATTTTTCAAGAAGATTAAAAGATTTGATGGACTTGCAAAAGAGCTATAACAAAAGGGATTTATATCTGCTTAAACATGGTCGCCATCTAAGGCTTAATGATAAAGTTAAAATCATTGTTGGAAAATCGGAAGGGGAGAACAATAGAATAGAGAAGCTCTACAATCCTGACCGAGATATTTTGATTCGTCACGCCTTTTTAGCAGGACCTCTTGTGCTGATTCCTGATGGGCTGATTAACGGTTCTGCAGCAAATATTGATATTATCAGGCAAGCTGGCTCAATTTGTGTATCTTATACAAAAACAAAAGCTGGAGAAGATGCAGAAATAGTTGTAATGGCAGAATATAAACAAGAGGAAATGAGCGTATATGCTCTTGATCCCAAGGATTTTCAGAATTTTATGATATGAGATGATATTAGCAAGAGCATACTTAGGAATAGATGTTTAGATTCTTAAGATACCAACTTTGCCCGCAACTGTCCGCATGCTGCTGAAATATCGTCCCCCTTGCTCTTTCGTACAATTGCTGTAACCTGCCTATCAAGAAGTATTTGAACAAAGCGGCTTACATCTTCAGACGATGGTCGTTTGAAATCGCTTCTGTCATGCTGGTTAAATGGAATTATGTTCACCTTAGACTTTATTGGACCTAACATACTTACCAATCTTTTTGCATCTGCATCACTATCATTTATCCCTTTTATCAAAATATATTCAAAAGTTATCTTGTCTCGTGATTTAAGTTTATATGAGCGGCAGGCATTTAAAAGCTCTTTTATTGGATATTTTCTGTTGATTGGCATAAGCATCGATCTGGTAGCATCATCTGTGGCATTAAGCGATATGGCAAGATTGGCATCAGTATCCATGCAGAGACGGTTTATCTCAGGTATAAGCCCGCAGGTTGATACAGTAACACGCCTTGGAGAAAATTTAAGCCCAAAATCAGTTTCTGTAATAGTATCCAAAGCCTTTACTAGAGCATCATAATTGGCAAGAGGCTCACCCATTCCCATAAATACAATATTGGCTAAACTGCCAGCATTTCCAGTTGGTTCTCCCCGTTTGGGCTTTATTTTAATAGCATTTTCATTGAGTTTATCTAAGCTTTGTTCTTCCATTTTATGTCTAAGTTCAAGATGCAGTTTTGCATCTCTAACTTGAGATATTATTTCTGCAGAGGTAAGATTTCGTATAAATCCCCCCTTTGCTGTAAGGCAGAATCTACACCCTTGAGCACAACCAACTTGAGATGATATGCACAGTGTAAAGTGATCTTTTTGTGGAATAAGTACTGCTTCAATGTAGTTATTGTCTGTAAGTTTAAATAGCAATTTTTCTGTTCCATCAGCAGAAAACTCGGTTGACTCTATGTTAAGTCTTGGAATATAAAAGTGCTCTTTAAGTAAAGCTCTTGCATCTTTTGCAAGGTCTGTCATCTCATCAAATGAGTTTGCCTGCCGTAAATATATCCATTTAAAAACCTGTCCAGCACGAAAACTCTTCATGTTATGGTCTTCAAACCATATAGCAAGCTCGTCTCTTGTTAGCTCCTTTATATCCTGCATCTGTTTATCTACACTCCTGTTTTCTTCAATACTATACTGTATCTCTAATTAATGTTCATATCAATAAAAGGGACATTGCCATTTTGTTTAACTTAACCTCTTTATATTCTCACTTTTTCAAACGCATCTCAAGAAGTGTATAGATATTTTTATATAAATGTATGGTTCTTTAAGTGGTGCGTTTCGATTTGACTTAAACTACTGTTGGTGATAATTTTGTTAAATTTTAAAGAGAGAGCGATTAGAGAACGGTTCAATTTTAATAAATAAAACAGGGAACTATAAAAACAATATGCATAAACTATTGAGCGATAAAACAGGTGAAGAGATAATGCTTTTGGGTAACGAAGCAATTGCAAGAGGTGCAGTTGAGGCTGGTGTTGCTTTTGCTACAACTTATCCCGGAACGCCATCTTCTGAGCTATCTTTAAATCTTTTTCAAATTTCCAAAGAGACAGACCTCTACTTTGAATACAGCACAAACGAAAAAGTTGCAATGGAGGTTGCAGCAGCAGCAGCAAATTCAGGATTGAGAACAATGTGCATTATGAAGCATGTTGGACTTAATGTTGCAGCAGACCCTTTGATGACTTTGGCTTACATTGGAGTCAAAGCTGGTATGGTGATTTTAACGGCTGATGATCCAGCTATGTTTTCAAGCCAGAATGAGCAAGATAACCGCTATTACGCTAAACTTGCAGGACTTCCCATGCTTGAGCCATCTTCTGTAAGTGAGGCAAAAGAGATGACTGTTGCGGCGTTTGAGCTTTCAGAGCTTTTACAAGAGCCAGTTATTTTAAGAACAACTACAAGAATAAACCACTCAACTGCTTTTGTAAAAACAGGTAGTATAAAACCAAGAGAGACAAAGGGAAATTTTATAAGAAATCCTATGGGTTATGTAACTGTACCGGCAGTTTCTCGTAAACTTCATGTAAAACTTCTTGCAAATCTAAAAAAAGCATCAGAACTTTCAGAGTCATCAATCCATAACTTTATTGTTGAGTCAAAAAGCTCTTGTAACAGCAATGCTCCTTGCAGCTCTGAAGCCTCACAAACTGATAAGGGAAAATTTGGAATTATCTGCAACGGAGTAAGCTATCTTTATGCTTCAGATGCAGTGAAAGATTTAGGAATTGGAGATAAAACTAAAATTCTGCGTATCGGTTTTTCAAATCCAATGCCGGGAAATCTTATCAAAGCGTTTGCAAAAGATTGCGAAAAAATTCTTATAATTGAAGAGGGCGAGCCATTTATGGAGGAGGCTGTAAAGGCGTTTGCTCAAGAGGTTGGCATTGTAATTCCAATAAAAGGAAAAAATGTTGATGAGGTTGCCCCTCCTTGTATCTCCTCTTCAAGTGAACAGACAGATGGATGCCTTTTACCAGCAGAGCAGGATATACTATTCTCAAGACTCTATGAGTTTGATCCTGCAATGGTGCGTCAAAAAATAGCCTCTTTCTTTGGTATTGATTATAATGCATCACAATCAGGAGATTGCAAAACTGGTTATATGCCTGTCAAACCAGTAGATACAAAAGGATTACCTGATATTCCACAGCGTCCACCAAACTTATGTTCTGGCTGTTCTCACAGGGCAACATTTTATGAGGTTAAAAAGGCTGCTGAAGGTATGGATGTTATCTACCCTTCAGATATCGGCTGCTACACTTTGGGCTTTCTTCCTCCGCTCTCAACTGGTGATTTTGTAATCTGCATGGGTGCGTCTGTTAGTAGCTCTTGCGGTTTTTCAAAGGCAACTGATCATAAAGTTGTCTCATTTATCGGAGACTCCACATTTTTCCACTCTGGAATCACTGGTCTTGTAAATGCTGTATTTAACAATCACAATTTTACATTAGTGATTTTAGATAATGGAATTACAGCAATGACAGGGCATCAGCCAAACCCAGGGGTTGACATGACCCGAATGAACTTTGAAGGATACAAACCTATCTCAATAGAGAATTTAGTAAGGGCAATTGGTGTTGAGCATGTTACTATAATAAAGCCATTTAAGGTTAGAAAGAGTATTGAGGCAATTAAAGAGGCTTTAGCATTCAAAGGGGTTTCAGTTATTATCTCTCAAGAGCCTTGTACACTATTTGCTAAGAGCATCAAAATTCTAAAACCAAGACCATTTCACGTTACAGCCAAATGTGTGGATCATAGAGATTGCATTGATAAGATTGCCTGCCCATCTTTTTACATTGAAAATGGGCGTGTTAAAATTGATCCTGATACCTGTGTCGGGTGTGCTGTCTGTGCCCAGATATGCCCTGAAAATGCCATTATGCCGTTGAAAAATAGAGAGTAAATCAAAAGGATTTTTACAATATGGATACTAAAAGATTGATTATAGTAGCAGTTGGAGGACAGGGAAATTTATTAGCCTCCAAAGTGCTTGGTGAGGCTGCACTTTTAGCCGGCGTGCCTGTGCGTATGAGTGAAATTCACGGAATGGCACAGAGGGGTGGAGTTGTTGAGTCTGCAATTATATTTGGAGATGCACAAAGCACAATTATTTCTGATGGAGAGGCTGATGTTCTGTTGGGTTTTGAACCGTCTGAAACTCTTCGTGCGATGAATAGATGCAATGCCAACACAAAGGTTATTACAAGCCTGTCGCCTGTTCCGCCATTTACCGCTGCAATTGGAAAAGGAGTCTATCCTGAAATTGATGATATGGTAACGCTTATACGTCAGAGAACTCCATCTTTAATTGCATTTGATGCAATGAAACTTGCCAAAGAGGCTGGAAGCTCAATGACGCTAAATATTGTACTTGTAGGTGCTTTAGTTCAATCTAATGTTTTGCCTCTTACACGAGAGAGTGTGGAAGAGGCAATAAAATTTAGAGCTAAAAAAGGTTTTATAGATATGAACATTAAGGCTTTCAACTTAGGGTTTGATGCAGCAACTTGTTGCTCCATACAATAGTTGTGAAATATGTGTGCTATTATCACACCTTCAGTGGAGCAATATTCCATATATCTTCTGCATATTGCATAACTGACCTATCGCTGGAAAACTTACCCATATTTGCTGTATTTAATATAGATTTTTTTGCCCAATCGTGAGGATCATTATAAGCCTTGCGGACTGCATCTTGTGCTTCAACGTATGAGCGGTAGTCCGCAAGAAGCATATAGTAATCACCTTGATCCAGAAGAGAGCGAACAATCGGAGCAAAGATATCACGATTTTCAGGATAGAAAAATCCGCTTCCAATCATGTCAATTACCTGCTTCAGTTCTGGGTCTTCTTCATAAAATTTGCGAGGATTGTAGCCACTATGACGTAATGAAGTTACCTCGTCCGCATTAAGTCCAAAAATAAAGATATTATCCTTTCCCACCTCCTGCATAATCTCAATATTTGCACCGTCAAGAGTACCAATAGTAAGAGCACCGTTAAGGGCAAACTTCATGTTGCCTGTACCAGATGCCTCCATTCCGGCAGTTGAAATCTGCTCTGAAAGGTCTGCTGCTGGAATCACCTTTTCAGCTTGAGAGATACAGTAGTTTGGCAGAAATATAACTTTAAGATGTTTTTGAACTTGAGTATCTCGGTTTATCTTCTCTCCAACAGAGTTGATAAGTTTAATGATAAGTTTTGCCTGAAAATATGCAGGGGCAGCTTTACCCCCAAATATAACTGTTCTTGGCACGCTTTTAAATTTATCTGCCCCATTGCTATCGCTAACATTTATCAAAGAGCCAGACTTTATCCGGTTATAGAGTGTAATTACATGAAGAACATTAAGCAGTTGACGCTTATATTCGTGTATTCTCTTAACATGAACATCAATTAGGCTGTTTACATTTACTATAAGACCTGTTTTTCTTAAAATATAATGGGCAAGTCGTTTCTTATTCTCATGTTTTACTGCTATCCATTCAGTTCTAAAATTGGAATCATCTGCAAGTAAAGTTAGCTGCTTTAAATGGTCAAGATTCTCTATCCATGAAGAGCCAATAGCAGATGTGATAAGCTCAGAAAGAGCAGGATTTGCCTGATATAGCCAACGTCTTGGTGTGATGCCGTTGGTGATATTTTTTATTTTGCCAGGAAACATGCGGTCAAACGGTTTAAACATCCCCTGCTTAATAATCTGGGTGTGAAGTGCTGCAACGCCATTTACAGAGTGGCTGCCAACAATTGCAAGATGTGCCATTCTGACCACTTTTCTATCCCCATCTTTAATTATAGACATATATGAGGCAAGCTCTGGTTCGTTTGGGAATACTTTTTTGACCTCTTCAAGAAAGTACTGGTTGATTTCAAAAATAATCTCAAGGTGACGTGGTAAAATACGCCCAATTAGATCAACTGACCATGTCTCAAGAGCTTCTGGTAAAACAGTGTGATTTGTGTATGCAAATGTGTTTACACAGATATCCCAAGCCTCTTTCCACTCTAATCCCTCTTCATCAACCAAAAGTCTCATAAGATCAGGAATGGCAATTGCGGGATGGGTATCATTGAGCTGAATTGCTACAAATTCAGGAAAACTTGTAAATGTGCGGTTCTGTTTTTTATACCGTCTAAATATATCTTGAAGAGTTGCAGAGACAAAAAAATATTGCTGCCTCAATCTTAGCTCTCTTCCTTTCTCCTGTTCATCACTTGGATATAGAACCTTAGAGATTGTTTCGCTTAAAACTTTATTCTCTACAGCTCCTATATAGTTACCTTGATTAAAGTAATCAAGCTCAAACTCACGGCTCGATTTGGCAACCCAAAGTCTCATATTGGTAACAAAACAGAACTCTGACTCATCTTTAGAGTTAGAATTCTGTTTTGGAGTATATCCGGGTATAAAGATATCGCAAGGCATTGCCATTACACTATCTGTTCCAACCCATCTGTGACGAGTGCGTCCATTTTCATCTGTATAAGTCTCTGTCCTTCCATAAAATGAGACTTTATAGACATTATCACGCCGTTTTATCTCCCATGGGTTACCACGCCGCATCCAGTTATCGCTCTCTTCAGTTTGATATCCATTTTTGATAACTTGATGGAATATTCCGTAATCATAACGTATTCCGTAACCATAACCAGGTAGTTTAAGTCGTGCCATTGAGTCCATGTAACAAGATGCAAGCCGTCCAAGTCCACCGTTTCCAAGACCCGCGTCCCACTCCTCTTCCTCAATTTCGTTAATATCAAATCCCATTTCATCAAGAGTCTGTTTTGCCTCCTCTTCCATGCCAAGACTTATCAGATAATTTTTAAGAAATCTGCCGGGCAGAAACTCCAATGACAGATAATAGACTCGTTTTGCAAGGTTGTCGTAACATGCTCTTTGGGTATCAATCCATTGTCTGATAAGCCTCTCTCTTACACTAAATGCAAGACCAGTAAAGCAGTTGTATTTGCTTGGACGTGAAGGGTCTGCACCAAGTGTTGCAAGAATATGACGGCAGATATTATCTTTAAGATCGCCGTAAGGTTTGGAACACTCATTTGAATCAACTGATGTGAATTGATGTGTCATAACCAAGTCTCCTGATTTTTGGGATTTGAAGGGAATTTCAAATAGATAACAGTAGCATATTGTTGAATCGTATTGCAATATTGCAAAAATCGTCAGAAGGCTTTTTTGTTTGACAGAAATGGGTTTTGTTGACTATATCTCTGAAAAAAATATTAGGAGATGCTTCTAAATGAACATATATTTTATCAAAGAGTTGTTATCTGGCTTCCTTCCATCAATAGGACTTTTTCTTACTGCAATTAAATTGATAGAGTTTTTCTTCCCTAACAAATTATTGTGGCTGCAATCTAATTTAGTTTTTGTAATATTGATTATCTGCTCTTTATCATATTCAATTTACAGGTACTACCCCCGCAAAAATGCAAGATTTAGGATAAGCGGAACAGATGCTTATATCTCTATACGTATTGGTGATATCCTGTTATTTGATGAAAATATTGTAATCCCTACAAGTAACTTTTTTAATACTGACCCTGCTATTGTTGCACCAAACACCTTATTGGGACAATATTTAAAAAAACATTACAACAATGACAGTGTAAAAATATCCAAAGAGATAGATGCAGATATTAAAAATTCTCTTGCTCATATTGAAAGTGAGGTTGCAAACGTCAGGAGAGGGAAGAGTATCTCTTATCCATTATGCAGCATAGCAACATTTAAAACTCCAACAAACAAAAAAGCATTTTTGATAGCCATTACAAAAATAACTGAAAACCATGATATTCATGTTGAAAGCAATATCTCTTATATCCATGAAGCTCTTGATAATTTGTGGAATAAAGCAGAGATAGAAATTGATAATGGTATTTTGCATATCACGCCATTTGGCTCGGGAGTATCCAGAGCATTTAATAAAACAACAGAATCAATTATTTACATTGCACAAAACTTCATAGATAGAGCTAAACGGAAACGTCCTTGTTCTGAGCTTGTGATATTTATTAAAGATGGGTCTGTGAACAATATTGAATACATGGAGTTAATAAAAATTATCAACTTCTTATCAAAATCGTGAGTTAAAAAATCCCACCCTCATATTGTAAAATATAGCTCTGAAAATTTTGGAGCGAACCTCTAAGAAATACTCTAAACGATTAATATCTGCTCGTAGTTTTATATAGAATTTTGTACTGTTTAGCACTCTCATCCCAAGTAAAACGCTGTTGCATTGCCCGTTTTTGCATCTCTAAATATAAAGTTCTATAGTCAAAATAGAGTGTAATTGCCTGTTTTATTGCCTCATAACAACTGCTAATATCTGGATAGATAAAACTTATTCCCGTAGCTTGAGTGAAGGCTGTTTTTTTCTTTTTCCTAACTTTGCTTGAGAGCATATCCTCTGCTGTAAGTGGAATTACTGTATCTTTTAAACCACCAGTCTCTCTTATAATTGGGATTGTGCCATAGACAAGGCTATAAAGCTGATTTAGCCCACAAGGTTCAAACAGGGATGGCATTAAAAAAAAATCAGAACCAGCCTCAATTAGGTGAGAAAGAGTATTATCGTATCCATTTACAAAGCTCATTTTATTTGGGTAACGCTTCTCTAAATGGTGAATCCATGAGCCATAATAGTGCTCTCCAGAGCCTAACATTGCAATCTGAATTGGTGCATTTTCATACAACAGTTTTTCAAGAGCAGGAAGCAGATAATCAAAACCTTTTTGTGTAACAAGTCTGCTTACAAGTCCAAATAGTGGAATATCTCTTTGTTTAAAGGCACTACTATTATTATATAAATTATAAGTTTCAGAAAATTCTATATTAGATTGAAGCCCCATTCGAGATTTAAGAGCTATCTTGCAAAGATTTTTTCCAGCTAAATTTTTAGCAGAAAAGTGATGAGGGATAAAAGGGTCTTTATTGGGATTCCACAATGTGTAATCGCAACCGTTTATTATTCCTGTAAAGTTATCTCTTCTTTTGTTCAAATAGAGCCACAAATTTTTGTGAGAACTCTCTGGTTGGAGAAGCTCTTGAGCGTAGCCAGGACTTACAGCATTTATAGCATCAGCATACATTATGCCGCACTTAAGAATATTTAAAAGCCCATACTCTTCCATAAGCTCACTTGTAAAACGCTCTGGCAAAATACCAATGGAATCAAGCCATTTTTTATCTGTAATCCCCTGATATTCTCCATTGTGTATAGTTAGAACTGTTTTTGTCTTTTGAAATTCAGAATGGTTATATGTATAGTGCTCTTTTAGATAGTATGGCAAAAGTGCTGTCTGCCAATCATTGCAATGGATAATGTCAGGTATCCACTGTTCATTAATACACTGTTCTAATGCAGCCTTACAAAAAAATGCGTAACGGAGTGGATTGTCTTGGTAAGGATTGACTCCATCATCATATATACCATCTCGGCTAAAAAAGTCGTTATGCTCAACAAGCCTTACAGGAATGGTGCAAGACTTTAATAAATTTGTTTTCTTGTTTGACGTTAAAACTTCAGAATCAACACCATTGTCATAGTGAACAGGCATATTTGCGTAGTGAACAAGGCAGCCATAATATGTCGAGTGGTTCAAATTAAAGTATAAAGACTCTGATTTAAAAGATGAGGGGAAAATAGCGTTTTTATATTTAGGAAGTATAACTCTTACCTCATCTCCTCTGGCTATTAATGCTTTTGGCAGTGCTGCTACAAAATCTGCAAGACCTCCAGTTTTAACAACTCCATCCATCTCAGATGCTATCATCAATATTTTCAACAAATTTTCTCCGTTACTATGTTTTTTCTTATTGTTTATACTATCTTTAAAGAGCTTATGAATAACTACTCATACCTCATAGTCTCACGAGAACAGATAGCTGCACCAAAGGCAATTAGAGCACAGATAAAAAGGGGTAGAAAAGCAGAATGGTAGGCAGAGATGTCAAACAGACCATTTGTCTGTCGATTTTCTTCTAAGATATATCCTACAAAAGGTTGAAAAAGAGCTCCTCCAATAAAAGGAAATAGATTTGCAATACCAGTAGCTGTTCCAGCGATTGTAATTGGAAATAACTCTTTGCTCATTGTAAAAGCAACTGCTGCAATTGAATTACCGCAGATAGTTATCATAAAAAAGAATATGTACAATCCCCAAACAGGAATTGAATCAGCAAATGCAAGTAGAGCAGTAGCAAATATCATACCAGTAGAGGTTATTATCAATACAGGCTTTCTCTGCTTAAATACCTTATCAGATAACCAAGTTAAAAAAGGTGCTCCTATCACTAATGCAAATGACATTATAGAGAGGATATGGCCAGCTTCACTTCTTGTCATCCCATAAACGTGCATAAGATAAGGTCCTCCCCAAAGACCTCCAAATGAGAAGGCAATTGCAAAATCACAGAAAAACCATATAGCCAAAGGCCAAAAATATATTGAAGTTAGTACCTGTTTAATGGAAACAGATAAACTAACGTTGGAAATACCAATATCAGCACTGCTTTTAGACTCTTTTCCAATACTATCATTATACAATTCCCAACCTTTGTCTTTTGGACTATTTCGTACAAATATCCACACCAATATGGCAAGTAGAAGGGTTATAATACCAACTGCTAAAAAAGAGTTTCTCCATCCAATCCAGTTACTAAGCCACACCAATGGTGTGGCTGCAATCAATGAACCAACACCTCCCATTGCAAGCAAGATGCCCGTCATATAAGCAAACTCTTTTGGTTCAAACCATTCAGATAATATTTTTAATGTTGGCACAAAAAGCATAGAAACCCCTATGCCAACCACTGTACGACCAATAATAGCCCATAATATTGTAGATGAGATAGCCATTATAGCGGAACCTATGGATGCAACACTAAAAAAGAGCGTAACTGTTTTACGTGCTCCCCATGAATCAGATAACACTCCTGCTGGAATTTGCATTAGAGCATAAGGATAAAAGTAGGCAGAACCTAAAACCCCTATTAAAGATGGTGTGGCGTTTAGGTCTCGCATCAGGTCAACAGCAAGTACAGAGGTACAGATACGATGAAAATAGACTAAAATATAGCTTGTAGATAAAAGGGTAAAAATAAGCCATCGATAACTTTTCATAACGTTCATCATAAAATTGTAATCAAATCCTAAACTTTATTTTACATAGCAATCAGAATTAGAATATTTTATTAACTATCATAATTAGGAGACTTTTTATGCTATTTTTGTGCTAATAGATAGATTTCATCCCCTAATGTTGGAAAGATTTTTGAAAATATCCTATTTAATCTGTGAATCCACTTACTCTGATTTTTGGAAAAGATATTTTCAGCTCCAAATGCCTCTGAAGAGAATGAGGGATTTAACCCTAAATAGATATTTTGAGTCTTTAATCCGTGAAGTGACAAGATGTGAGAAAGCTCTTTTGGTGCAAATTCTCTTATGTGTCCAAATGTTTTTCCAGATGACTCTGCATAGAGCTGAGGGTTAGGAGAGTATCCGCAAAAAATACGAATAATATTACCGAGTCGGTTTAAATTGGGGGTTGAAATAATAAGTTTGCCCTCTGGTTTAAGAACTCTTGCGATCTCATTTAACAGCGTTTTGACATCGTAAAAAAGGAGATGCTCAATAACATCGCAAAGGTAAATAAAAGAAAATGACCCTGTTTTAAAAGGCAGTCCTTCAGTTAGATCACTACCTGTAATATGTACTAAATTGGAAGTTAAAAAATTAATATAGCTTTTGCTTGAAAAATAGGAGCGTGATGGATGTTCTACTGTAAAGCATCTCTGACCAGAAAGCCTTGAAATGCCAGTAGCAAGCACACCAAACCCTGTTCCAATCTCAAGAAAGTCTGAGTTTGGCATTAATATCTTGCTAATAGCGTAATAGTGAGCTGACCACATTTTAAGAAAATCGTCATCAAGTTCTGGAATTTTATCGCCATAATCTATCTTGGAAAGTTCTATAATCAGATTCTTCCACAATTTGGAACTATTTGCTTGGTCTATTTTATTCAAAGTTATTCTCCACTACAATCAATATCCCACTCATGATCAAGTTTTAGAAGCCCTATCTCATTTTCCCACTTATCTTCTGGAAGAACCGCAAAAGCACAAGACTCTTTTTTATGAAAGCACTGAAGTCCTGAATCATCCATAATACATACAACTACATAGAATTGACCATGTAGAAAAGGTAAATTCTTATACTTTAACATAACTTTACCACACCCTTTTTCCTTTAATGGAGTGGCAACTTTTTTTGCCATATTTGCAGCATGGCAGATAAGTTCATCATTACGCCGAATGCCAGCAGCAATAAAAAATGGGATTCCTTTAATATTTTCATACTCAATCTCTACATTAAGAGAGTCGTCTTGATTAATATTTATTGGGTTAGCAGAACCATTAAGATGTATTGATTTTACCATAACTGGAATAGAGTTTTGTTGAAGTTCTAAAGAGAGATTTTTTTCTTGATTTAAAGCGTTAGATTTTTCCTTTTCACGATTATAATTTTCATAGTTTGCTGTTATATAAGTAGCTCTTCCAGCTTCACGAATCCGCCCCTTGTCAAACCATAGAACCCTGTCACAGAGCTGATTTACAGTAAACATGGCATGGCTACAAAAAAGAATGGTTTTGTTGCTGTTCTTAAATTCCACCATTCTATCAATACATTTTTTCTGGAAATAGTGATCTCCTACACTTAATGCTTCATCAATAATGAGAATTTCAGGATCAACGCTTGTGGCTATTGAGAACGCAAGTCTTACAACCATGCCTGACGAGTAGGTCTTTATGGGTCTATCTATAAAATCTCCAAGTTCTGAAAAATCAACTATGCTCTTCTCTTTTGCTCTTATCTCATCTCTTGCAAGACCCATTAATGATGCGTTAATCCAGATATTTTGTCTGCCTGTAAACTCATAATGAAATCCTGCTCCAAGTTCTAAAAGAGCCGCGACTCTGCCCTTTGTCTTTAATATCCCTGATGAGGGGGTAAGGGTTCCAGCAACAATTTTAAGCATAGTGCTTTTTCCTGCACCGTTATCTCCTATGATTCCGAGTGACTCTCCGAATGGCACTGAAAAAGAGACATCAGAGAGACTTGAAAATTGGGTATGAAGGGGTTTTCTTACTAAAATTTCCTTAAGTCTATCAGAAGGTTTTGCATACAATCTGTAAATTTTGGAAATATTTATCGCCTCAATTGCAAACATAAATTATAAAACATCTCCAAATGCAGATTTGGATCTCATAAAAAAATATGAACATGGAATAAAAATGGTAATAGAGATGACAAAAAGTTTGAGCATCAAAATCCCGTCAATCTGATTTCTCAAAAGAATATCTCTCATACACTCTACAAATACGGACATAGGGTTAAATGATAGTATCTCTATAAGCTCTTTTGGTATCATTGAGTTGGGATATAGTACAGGTGTTGCGTAAAACCAGAGCATCATCATAATGCTCAATATCTCTGTTGTATCTCTTATAAAGACACAAAAAGCGGCAAGAAACATGGATATCCCAAGTGCAAAGAGCAACTCTATAAAGATCAAAAGAGGAATAGCAAACCATGATATATTGGCATATCCTGTAAAGGAAAGATAGATAAGAAAGATTATAAATCCAGTACCATTAATGATAAATGCAGAGACAATAGAGCTTATAGGTATAAGTTCAACAGGAAAAATCACCTTAGTAACAAGTCCTGCCTGAGCAACTACAGAACTTGCCGATTTTGTAAGGCTTTCTGCAAACATTATCCAAGGAAAAAAGCCAGAAAGGAAAAACAGTATAAACTTATCTGTTCCAACATCTTCGATAGTCACATTTATCCTTAACACAAGAGAGAAGACAAAAAAATAGGCAATAATATTGGCTAAAGGGTTAATAATTGTCCATAATATTCCAGCAAAAGAGCCTGCAAAACGCCCCTTTATATCTCTTAGAACAAACTCTTTAAGTAGTTGATGATGTCTGTATATTGAAATAAATATATTTAAATTAAGTTCAATTACGTTTTTAAATATTGATGAGTTTATCAATTAGTTATAATAATCCTGTAGTTATAATTATTTTGTTTTGCAAAATAAGCAATTTTTAAAAACTATCTTTCTCTTGTGCAAGTTATGTTGACAGAAAGGTTTATATATAGAGCATGTTATATCATGTCAACTGCTTATATCTCTGATTCTCCTTACATCTGTTAAATTGCAATTTTAAGATAATCCTCCTTTTTTGTTTTTTTCATACTTACCAATTTTTAACTTGTTCCTTGCTTTTCCAGTTGATAATAGAGACAACTCTTCTTTAGCATATTGTTTTTTTATAAGCAGATAAAAGTTCATTTAAATTAAAAGAGATTGACTTTAATGAAAACTAAAAATCATCAACCCTACACAGATATTAAAAATAGTTCTATTTTTGAAACAGTTAAGGTTATGGCTGGTTCTGCCTGCTATTTAGGTTATTTACCAATCATGCCGGGAACTTTTGGTGCACTTCCGGGTATTTTAATCTATTTTCTATTGTGGAAGATTGTGCCTTCTGACTTTCTTAGGATTTCACTTTTTGTTGCTGTGGTTGCTCTAATTTTGCTTAACTACTATCTAACCCCTTGGGCAATCCGATACTGGAGATCAAAAGATCCATCTGAGTTTGTTCTTGATGAAATTATAGGATTTTTATGTGTTCCTATCTATTATGGTGCTCATGACTTTAACAGAACAGCGTTAGTGGGTTTTATCCTATTTAGGATTTTGGATATGATAAAAATATTTCCTGCAAATTACGTAGATAAAAATGTAAAAGGCTCAACCGGAATTGTCTTTGATGATGTTATTTCAGCAGGATATGCAGCTTTAATTTTATTTTTGTTCGATAAGATAACACTTTGATAATATTAAGATAAATTAGATAATACAAAAACTTTAATAGGAGATGAGATGTTTTTGACAAAGAGAATAGATAGATTAAGAGAGTTAATGATTCAAAGCAAACTTGATGTGATTATCATTTTTTCAGATGAAAATAGACGGTATTTAAGCGGCTTTACAGGTGAAGATGGTAACTATGATGAGAGTGCTGGCATATTAATAATAACAGATAAAGAGCTTATACTTGCCACAGATTCAAGATATAAACTTCAAGCAGAAAACGAGGCTAAACTCTATTCTATTTACTGTTATGAAAAAGGATTGTCATTAGAACTGCCTGAGATATTAAAATCTTTGACTCAAAAACCAGCAACCATTGGTATAGAAGCATCAAGAATAACCTTAGAGCTATATAAAAAAATAAAAGATAAGATTGATGAGAAAGGGTTAAAAGTTGAACTTCTTTCTGCTGAAAATGCTCTTAAATATTTCAGAGTGGTAAAAGATACTGAAGAGATAGCGGTTATAAAAGCAAGTTTAAAAATTGCTGAGACTGCTTTTTTACAGCTAAAAGAGCGTATTCACCCTGAAATGGCTGAAAAAGAGGCTGCTTGGCTGCTTGAGAAACTTATTAGAGAAAACGGAGCAGATTCACTATCATTTCCTGTTATTGCAGCTTCAGGTAGTAACTCTGCTTTGCCTCACGCTATACCAGAGGAGAGAAGATTTAACAAAAATGAACCTCTGCTCTTTGATTTTGGGGCAAAACTGAATGGATATTGCAGTGACATCTCAAGAACACTTGTTATTGGAGAGCCAGATAGCACATTTAAAGAGGCATACCAAACCCTTGTTAATGCACAAAAAATGGCTATAGATGCTATAAAACCCGGAGTGAAATGTTGTGATATTGATAAGATTGCAAGAGAATATATTGATAGCTCAAAGTTCAGCGGCAAATTTAACCACGCTTTAGGGCATGGCGTTGGAATTGCTATTCATGAACCACCACGGCTCTCAAGGCTTGATGACACTACACTTAAAGCAGGAGCAGTTGTAACGGTTGAACCCGGAATATATATTCCTGAATGGGGAGGAATACGGCTTGAAAATATGGTACAAGTTACTGAAGAGGGTGCCAAAGTGCTCAATACCATTGGATATGAAGATTATATACTATTTAAGATAGAGTCGTAAGGGATGAAGAGCTTGAGCATTAGAAAAGAGTTAATTTAAGAGATCAACCACCCCCTACTGGTGGAAAAATGCCGAGCCTATCTCCATCATTAAGGAGATAATCAAGAGGTTGCTGTACTCCATTTACAAAGGTGAGTTTAACTTCAACCTCTGGGATACCAAGTTTAGCGATAATTTCATGGATAGTTGTTCCATCTTCAACAGTAAAGTTATCAGGAGAGTGTGGCAGATATTTGGCAATAGTGGCAAAAAGTTTGAGTTCAATTTTGATCATAAGTTATTTACACTTTAAGGTTATGCTGATATTTAAATACACTAAAAAATTTGTTGAAAATTAAACTGCTTAAGATAAGAGATCGTAAGAACTATTATGACACGTTTTTTAGACTCTGCAACAGTAATTTTTAGATCAGATAAGATGGGGTATAGATGGGACAGACCAAAATAGAGCCATTGTCAGTAGAACAGCTTGGAGAGAATTTGGTAACATTTGCCATTAATCGTGATGATTTAAAGATGCTTTTAACAACAGTTCCTGAAACTGAAAAGGGGCATCTTACAACAATTGAATATGAACTTCAGATACTCAAAATCTTAAGTGTAGGATGGGGAATAGCCTTTTATATGTCAGAAGGAGAGAAAAAAAAGTTCCTTACAAAGATATTTTGGCAACATATTCAAGAGATAGCAAGAAACATATCAACACTTACCGGAACAGCTACAGGAGAGCAGATTGACTACTTTAATATTTTACGAAACCGTTTAGATGACTATCTAAAGGTGATTCAACAAAACTCTGACAATGTAAGTGATCCATCACATATTATGGGACCTGCCTTTGCAGATATGTGCCGGTGTACGGATAATAGTGCTGTTATACTTGTTGGAACAAAGATGTTTACACTCACACTTGGATCTGTAAAAGAGTATCTAAATGCGGTTGAAATCATATAATTGCAGCCTTTAATTAAAGTTACGTTATAAAATAGAATTTAATATGGAATATAATCGTAATCAGCCAAAATATTTAATATTTATAAAGTTGATGATATTCATAAATATCGCTGTTTTTGCAATAAGCCTTTTTTTAAGCGGGAAAAATCTCCAACTCTCCATAAATCCATTTACAGCACTATCCCCTTCAATAGATGCTTTAATATCTCTTGGAGCAACCGGCGAAATTGCGATAAATAGATATATAAGCCATTTAGGAGGCACGCCTATTGTCATTGCCCATTCAGCCGTAGATTATTGGTGGGCAATTACGCTCGTATGTGCAAACTGGCTTCACGGCTCTCTTCTGCATATTGTATTCAACATGATTGCCCTATTTCAGATAGGCTCTCTTGTATCTGCAATATATGGATTTAATAGAATGTTTATCATCTACACATTGAGCGGCATAGCTGGATTTTATATCTCTTTAATTGCAGGCGTATCTGTAACAATAGGGGCATCAGCAGCAATATGCGGGCTTTTAGGTGCAGGCTTCTATTTCGGCAGATCGCAAAAGGGGAGTTTAACGGGAAAAGCAGTCTCTAAAATGGCTTCGGGCTGGATTTTCAGCCTTGTGATTTTCGGGCTTGCAATTCCAAATATCAACAACTGGGGTCATGGAGGAGGATTTGCCTCTGGAATCCTGCTCGCCTCGATTTTAGGATACAATAAAATTGAACGAGGTTTTACCCAAGATGGATACCATCAAGCTGAATACATTAAAAAAATAGAGGAGAGCAGCTTTATTATTCTGCTCTCCTCTATTTTAATGCTTATTACAATATGCTGTCTGATTTTAAGCTTTGTTTTTCTTTTCCTGTTTTAGTTTTCTCTTCTCTTTTAAAGTTTTCTCTGGTTTTTTCTTCTGCTCTTTAGTTCCTTTATCTTTACTTCCTTTTTCTCCCATAATGTAACCTCCGTTGTTTTTAAAAATATAGTTTACAATATTTTATCCAACGCTCCTGCACATCTGGAGCAGGTTCCAGGGTGATCAGCTCTTGCTCCTGTTGTGGTGTCGTATTTCCAGCAGCGATCGCACTTCTCTCCCTGAGCTTTTTTCACAGTAATCTGAAGTGTCTTGATACTCTCTTTGTTCTCTGACTCGTTATCAGCCGAATCTTTATCTGAAATAGATTGTATCGGCTGAGCAAGCAGATAGGCATCAGAGACAATAAACACATCTCTTAAATCTTTTCCGAACGAAGATAAAATCTCCTTAACATCAGCATCATCAACATATATTCCAATGCTTGCATCAAGCGAATGTCCAATCTCTTTGGCAACCCTTGCCTCTTCAAGCGCTTTGGTAACATCTGAACGGACATTTATGATCTTTTCCCATTTTGCTGCAAGATTATCATCCTGCCACTCAGGGTCAGCCGCTGGACGTAAAGTGAGATGGACGCTTTCCAACTTTTGATCAGCTATTTGTCCGTCATCTGCTGGTTTCTTAAAAGACGGCATCTCTTTCCACACCTCTTCGGTTGTAAACGGCAGAATCGGGGCAAGAAGGCGTGTAATTGCATCAAGAGTTAGATACATAACTGTCTGGGCATCACGTCTTGCCTTATCTTTTGCAGGAAAGGTGTAGAGCCTGTCTTTAATAATATCAAGATAAAACGCTGAAAGGTCAACTGTGCAAAAATTATAGACCGTATGATAGACAGTGTGAAACTCGTAAGTATCGTAAGCCTTTAGTGCTTTATTGAGCACAAATCCAAGTTTATGGAGCATAAATCTGTCCATATCTGACATGCCTTCAACAGTCTGAATATCGGCTGCAGGATTAAAATCAAAAAGATTTCCAAGCATGAACCTGCAAGTATTTCTGATACGGCGGTAAGCATCAGAAAGCTGAGTGATGATGTTGTCTGAAATTCTCACATCGTCCCGATAATCTGCTGATGCTGCCCAGAGCCTTAGAATATCTGCTCCATGTTGTTTAATAATTTTTTCTGGAGCAACAACATTTCCTACAGATTTTGACATCTTTTTGCCTTGAGAATCAACAACAAATCCATGAGTCAATACAGCTTTGTATGGGGCTTTACCTGTTCTTCCGACTGCTGTTAAAAGAGAGCTGTGAAACCAGCCTCTGTGCTGATCACTTCCCTCAAGATAAAGATCAGCGGGTCTTTTTAACCCCTCTCTCTCTTCAAGCACAGCAGCGTGACTTACACCAGAATCAAACCAGACATCTAAGATATTTTGATCTTTTTTAAAATCTCTGCTTCCGCACTTTTTGCATACAGCTCCTTCTGGCATTAAAAAATCTGCCTCTTTGTCAAACCAGATATCAGAGCTGTGCTCTGTAAAAAGGGCGTGGATTTTATCAACAGACTCTCTTGTTACATAAACTTCTGAACACTTATTGCAGTGGAAAACAGGAATCGGAACCCCCCAAGAGCGTTGTCTGGATAAGCACCAATCTGGTCTGTGTTCAATCATTGAGTAGATTCTTGCCTTGCCCCAAGATGGTATCCACTCAACCTGATCTATTGCTTCAAGGCTCTTCTGTCTTAGACCTTGTGCGTCCATAGAGATAAACCACTGAGGCGTTGCCCTAAATATTACAGGCTTTTTGCATCTCCAGCAGTGAGGATATGAGTGGGTCATGTTTTCGTGTTTTAGCAAGGCATTGCGGTTTTTAAGCTCTTCAACAATATTTGCGTTTGCCTTCATTATAAACTGCCCGGCAAACCCTTCAACCTCGTCTGTAAAACATCCTTTGTCATTAACCGGTGAATATGGTTCAAGACCGTAGCGAAGTGCTACAATATGGTCATCAGCACCATGACCCGGGGCTGTATGAACGCAGCCTGTTCCAGCCTCAAGAGTTACATGAGTTCCAAGAATAATCAACGAATCTCTGCCGTAAAGCGGGTGGGCGCATTTTCTATTCTCAAGAGAAGTTGCAGCAATATCACCGATAATCGTGTAATCTTGAATTGAAAATTGAGCCATGACACGTTCAACCAGCTCTTTTGCAATGATCATAACTCCTTGATTAGAGGTTTTTACTGCACAGTAGTCAAATTCAGGGTGGAGGCATATTGCAAGGTTAGCCGGAATTGTCCAAGGCGTTGTTGTCCATATTACAATTGAGATATCTTGTTGTGAGCTGCATGAACCTTTTTTACAGCCGCAGCCATCTTCTGTCGTGCAGATAGTTTCGGGTAGAGATTTTAATGCAGGCACAAGATCAGAGATATCATCTTTTAAAGGAAACTTTACATAAATTGATGGAGAGCCGTGATCTTTGTACTCAATCTCTGCCTCTGCTAACGCTGTTTCGCAACTGCAACACCAATAGATCGGCTTTTTGCCAAGAAACATATCTCCGCTTAAAGCAAATTCACCGCACTCTTTTGCAATTCTTGCCTCGTATTCATTGTGCATTGTTAAATATGGATTTGCCCAATCTCCGCTGACTCCAAAACGTTTAAACTCGTCTCTTTGTATATCTACAAAACCTTCAGCATATTTGCGGCACGCTTGACGCACCTCAACCGGTGTCATCTCCTTTTTCTTTGAGCCAAGTTTTTGATCAACATTATGCTCAATCGGCAAGCCATGACAATCCCAACCCGGAACGTATGGGGCATCAAATCCAGCCATCTGCCTTGAACGGATAATAATATCTTTTAATATCTTGTTAATGGCATGTCCCATGTGAAGATGACCATTGGCATAAGGAGGTCCATCATGGAGAATAAATGTCTCTTTCCCTGCTGAAGATTCTCTTATTTTCTGGTATAGACCAGACTCTTCCCACGCTTTTAACTGTTCTGGTTCCCGTGCTGCTAAATTTGCCTTCATTGCAAATTTTGTTATTGGCAGATTCAGGGTATTTTTGTAATCCATTGTTTTTTATCGCTCCTAAAAGATATTAAAAATATTGCCATTTTGTTCTATTAAAATAGAGTATTATAAAAATAAAATTATAAATATTTAATCAAAGAAAACTAAAAAAAACTGAATTTAGCAAGATTTGTACCGTAAGAAATAGAGTAGAAATCTCTAAAACACATTTGTTCAATTTTTGTTGAATCTAAGCCACGCTATGGATTGATGTCAAGATAAATGTCATTGAATCAGGTTTCTAAATTAGATATTCAATTTATTTGTCCAACGATACTCTTTAAATTCTATCTTGCCTGTGATAACATTTTTTAAATTACTCGAATAACACCTTTTTGAATAATATCACCCTTTAAATTTCAATGGAATATCTATGTCTGATATAAACACCATATCCAGCTTAGGTTTTGCAGTGGGGGAGCTTGCAGTAAAACATGCTCTTATTACTGTAACTGATCTTGAACGAGCGATGCAAATCTGTGCAGAGCTTGATAATGGTCATGATGCTATACCTGAATATTTGGTTGCTCAAAACCTTATTGAGCAAAAGGATTGCGACAGGCTATTATCACTTGCAAAGGCTATGGCTGCAAGAGGTCAAGATATAAAGTTTGGTACTATTGCCATTAAAAAGGGCTTTATAACACAATCAATGCTTGAGTTAGCTTTAGATGAACAGGTATCTTTATTAAAAAACAGAAAAAAATATACTCTTCTTGGCGATATTCTTGTTGAAGCTGGGATGCTCTCATCTCAGCAAAGAGAACTTATTTTAACAGAGCAGAATCGTTACCATTCAGATAGAGAAGAACAATATTCTGTTAGTAATCTGCAACATTCTGATATTGGCGAGAATAGTAAACAGGGGTTTACCTTAGGTAGTATGCACAAAAATTTTGCCCAATCTGAAACTTTTCCGTCTGGTATCAGGTTAATCATTAAAGGAGATGGTAATTCAGCCTATATGCTAAAAAACGAACATTTTAATAAAGAGATGAGTATAGGGCAGATAAAGGAGCTGTTAGCATCTCGTAATATTATCCACGGCATTGTTAAAAACAGCCTTATTCAGCAATTTATAGACTCTGATATATATCTTACAAAACCGTTTAAAGTTGCTGAGGGTAACGCACCAATAGAGGGACAAAATGCTGCAATTCAATATTTTTTTACTAAAAATCGTTTAAAAGCTGGAACTATAAGAGAAGATGGCACTATCGATTTTAGGGAGCGTGGCAATATTCCACAGGTTGAAAGGGGAGCTGTGTTGGCAATCAAGAAGAGTGCTGTTGAAGGGCAGGTTGGGAAAAATATTTTTAATGATACAATAAGGGTTAAGCCTACAAGAGATATCAGGCTTAAAGCTGGTAAGGGCACTACTCTTTCCCCTGATAAACTGAAAGTTATTGCTGATGTAGCAGGTCATCCAAAACTTGGCTCAGATGGGACTATCTACGTATATGATATCTTTGTTGTGCAAGGTGATGTCGATTTCAATACTGGTAATATTGACTACCAAGGGGATGTTACTGTCAGAGGTGCTATAAAAACGGGCTTTAAGGTAAAAGCTCACAATATACGTGCAGAAGAGATAGATGGTGCAACTGTTATTGCACAGGGAAATGTGATAGTTGCACAAGGTGTCAATGAATCAAAAATATCGTCACAAGGCTCACTTACTGCAAAATTTATTCAAAATTCAACTATCTCATCTGTTGGTGATGTAAAAACAGAGAGAGAAGTTGTAGAATCCAATATAGAGTGTAGTGGTACATGCACTATTAAAGGTATTATAATATCCTCAAAAATTGCTGCAAAAATGGGGCTTTATGCAAAACAGATTGGAATGCAAAAATCTTCTGCTTGCACCATAAGGGTTGGGATAGACATCTTTGCTTTAAGAACTCTTGAACAACTTGAGCGAAATCTTGAAGAGAATCGTAAAAACAAGAGAACTTTGCAAGAAAAGTTCGACTCTTTACAACAAGAGATAAAAGATGGAGAAGATAAAATCTTTCGTTTAACAGATATAAAAGAGCAGCTTGAAGATAGACGGATGGATATTCTCTCTTCAATCACTTTAATTGATGGTAAAACAGAGCAGTTAAAGTTAAAACAGATGGAATCTGAACTTGATCGTGTTATAGCAAATAGGACAGAAAATAGTCGTAAACTTGCTTTATGCCATGAGAGTGTGCGATCAATTAGAGAGAAGTTGGTAGATAAATCGCAGCAGATAAAAGATAGTGAATTTGAAGCAGAATCTATTTTAAAAGAGCGAGATGCCCTTATTGATTGGATAGAAAAAAATCCTGGTATTCCAATAGTAAAGGTTGAAGATCATATTATGGCTGGAACCCATGTTTATGGAAAATATGCCCAAGAGACAGTAAAATCGAGTGTAAAGGCTGTTGTAATAAGAGAAGATCAGGCAAGCAGATCGATTAAAGATGCTTTTAATAAAGATAGTCTCAGTTCCAAAGATAGTAAATCTGTTTTGTGGAAGATCTATATTACCAAAATATAATGCAGTTCACTATGGTTACCCCTTTTTATCTGAGGATCGTTATACGCTAATTCCTAAATGGAAATGGAGAATCTAATCTATGCAAGAGAGGATTTTGATTGTTGATGATGACATTGATGTACTAAAAACATTGAAATTTGCCCTAACTATTGAAAATTACGATCCTGTTACTGTAACTAATGGACGTGATGCCCTTGAGATAATTAGCCATAACGATATAGCTTTAGTTATTACAGATATTAAGATGCCTGTTATGAGTGGTGTAGAGCTGATTCGGCATATTCGGGAGAGGGAGTTTGGTAATGAGATAGAAATTATTGTACTTACAGGATATGCAACTGTAGATATAGCAGTTGACGTGATGAAAAATGGTGGTGCATTTGATTTTTTACTAAAACCTTTGGAAGATGTTAACCAACTCTTTTTAACCATAAAAAAAGCACTGAAGCATAAACAGCTTTGTCAGCAAAACAGAGAACTTATTGCCCAAATTAGCAAGTTATCAGCTGCTGTGGAGCAAAGTCCTAATATTGTTATTATTACGAACAAAAAAGGGGAGGTAGAGTACGTCAATCCTAAATTTACTGCTATTACTGGATATAGAGCTGACGAAGTTTATAGTAAACATTCTAATACATTGGGAAGTCCAAATAATTCTAAAGATATGATAACTGATATGTGGAATACAATTTTGGATGGTAGAGAGTGGCGTGGTGATTTATGCAATAGAAAAAAATCTGGAGAGATTTATTGGGAACGAGCCTCAATAAAAGCGTTGAAAGATGCAGATGGTCAAATTACACACTTTGTAAAGGTTGCCGAAGATATTACAGAGCGTAAGTTGATGGAGAAAAATTTGATTCATAACCACAAAATGCAGGCAGTAGTAACTCTTGCCGGAGGTATTGCACACAAGTTCAACAACTCTTTGACCGCTATTACTGGTTTTACAGAGCTTTTAAAAATGTCTCTATTTGATGAAGAAGCCCAAGAGTGGCTCTCTCTTATGCAATCCTCTTCAGAGAACATGATTGCACTTACAAAGAAGCTTATCGCCTTTTCTGAGCAGGGAAAATATGAAAATAGAGCTGTCTCTTTAAATGAAGTTATTGAAGATACTTTCCCTCTAATTGAAAATATCCTCTCCTCCAAGATAGAGATAGTGTTAGATTTATCAAATGATCTTAAGATGATAAAAGCTGATCCGTCGCAAATGCAGATGGTAATTTACGAACTTATTATAAATGGTGTTGAGGCAATAGGGGAAAATTCTGGAACTATAAATATAAGCTCTAAAAATAGTAGTCATGAGGATATTATGCTAACTTACTATAATCAGCTATATTTAAGAGAATCGATTGTTCCCCAAAAAGATATCTACACCACAGTTACAGTAAAAGATAGTGGAGGAGGTATTGATATCTCTATAAAAGATCGAATATTTGAGCCTTTTTTTACTACAAAGTTTCTTGGCAGAGGGATGGGGCTTGCTGCTGTATATGGTATTATAAAAAATCATAATGGAGCGATATTTGTAAGTTCAGAGTCAGGAAAATCAACAGAATTTAAAATTATTCTGCCTTCTGTTTTGGAGGGTATATGAAAGTTGGAATTGGGGTTCAAAATGAATCAAACTCTCTGTTATCTGGTATAAATGCTACTAAATTGGCTATCAATAATGCAGATATCGTTCGTGCTGATCTGGTTTTAGCTTTTTGCAGCAGTAAAAGCGATGCAACGCTGTTCATAAAAGGTATAAGATCAGTAGTTGGCGATCTCGTTCCTGTGATTGGAGGCTCTGCAATTGGCATTATAAGTAATACATTTTTATCCTATGAAGGCTATCCAGTAGGAGTTGCAATAATTGAA
Source organism: uncultured Desulfobacterales bacterium (assembly GCA_964425195.1). Taxonomy (GTDB): domain Bacteria; phylum Desulfobacterota; class Desulfobacteria; order Desulfobacterales; family Desulfobacteraceae; genus Desulfamplus. The sequence goes on along the minus strand of CAYRLG010000001.1, from coordinate 25,328 downwards.
TCTGATACTATCCGTTTTGATATTGCTTTTGCAAGCAATCTAAATATAGATGAGAAAGAGGCTGGTATAATGCTTGGAAATGAGTTCACTTATGACGTAGATAGCAAAATTGTCGTTATATTTTACGACTCCATAAAATATCCTGCCACTAAGGTTTCACCTCCAATTATGAACGCTTCACCACCTCTGATAGAGGGTCTTACAATTGGGTTGAAAAGAGATGGGTTTCCAATTGTTGGAGCAGGGCTGTTAGGTGACTATATGTTTCAGCCTACAGTTCAGTTTTGCGGCTCTCATATTGGAACACAAAGTGTGGTTGGAGCATTGTTATCAGGCAACTTTACCCCCTATATCAAGATAATGCATGGATTTACCCCTATGGATGGAATATATCATACTATTACCAAAATGGAGGGGGCGGTAATTTATGAGATAGATGGAATGCCAATTGTCAATGTGATCGATCAACAGTATGGAAATCAACAGTGGAGACAACAGCTTCCTGTCAAACGTTTGGCAATTGGTGTGAATATGGGAGAGAAGTATGGCGATTTTCTTGAAAGTAATTATATCAACAGATTGATAGTGGGAATTACACCAGACAATAGTGGTATTGTGCTGTTTGAGCCTGATCTGTATGAGGGTATGGAGATTCAGTTTATGATAAGAGATTTGACAGATAGAATAGTTGACTCAGTTAAACACAACTCTTTGGAGCTAATGGATCAGATATTTTCTGACGGAAAAAAGCCGATGTTTGGTTTATACATTGATTGTGCTGGTAGAGTTGCGAATCAATCTGATACACTGACAGAAGAGGCTTCTGAATTAATTTATACTTTTAATCAATACAATACTCCCCTGCTCGGTTTCTACTCAGGAGTAGAAGTTGCACCGTTTATCGGAAAAAATAAAGGGCTTGATTGGACAGGGGTTTTAATGGTGATTGCAGAGTAGAAAAATGGCTATTGAAAAGTGTAAACAACTTGAAAAGCGGTGTAGGGAGTTAGAGAGTCAACTAAAAGAGTCTCAACAACAGTCTATTTATTATCAAAATATTGCAAGACGGGTTGGAAACAGTCGATTAATTGAAACAGAGTCTCTTTCTCAACTTCTTGAAAAGCATAAGCAGACAGAAGAGGAGCTTAGAAAAGCAAATAAGGAGTTGAGCGATAAGCATATCCAGTTGATACAGGCTGCAAAATTGGCATCCTTAGGAGAGTTGTCAGCAGGGGTGGCACACGAATTAAATCAACCTCTTATGGTTATTCGTTCTATATCTCAAGTGATGGTTAGAAATTTTAAAAAGCTCTCTTCTGAACAGATAGGAGAGCAACTTAGCAACATTGAGCGAAATACAACGAGAATGATAAATATTATCAACCATTTGAGAATGTTTGCCAGACAAAATCCATTAGAAAAAATTGAAGTAGATATAAATAGCATTATAGAGGATGCTTTTTTTATGCTTGATGAGCAGTTTCGTGTGCGAAATATAGTTATTGAAAAAAATTTGGATCCAAATTTGCTTATCTGCTACGGCAACCCAAATCAACTTGAACAGGTATTTTTAAATGTGATCTTAAATTCACGCGATTCTATTATTGAAAAGATGGAAGCCTTTGACGATCTTACAAGCAGAAACAGTTTTGCAGGAAAACTTACGATCTCTACTAAAATTTTATCTAATAAAGATAAAATAGTGGAAATTTTGTTTAAAGATAACGGTATTGGTATTGCTTTAGAAAATCTAAGTAAACTTTTTGATCCTTTTTTCACAACAAAGGAGGTAGGAAAAGGAACTGGTCTTGGGCTTTCGATAAGTTATGGAATTATAAAAGATCATCAAGGAGAGATATCTGTTATGGAGACATCTTCTAAAGGTACTACATTTAGAATCTTACTTCCGTCAAAATAGCTAAGCTCAAGATATAGTCTTTTTGAATTTTATAGATGCAGTTACAATAAAAATGGTCGAAAGAGCTGTTTGAGCCACAATTTCAGGTAATAGATTTATTAAACCTACATCTTTCATAACAATTCCTCTCAAAATATAGAGAAACCACCGCATAGGGTTAAAAAATGTTGCGTATTGAACCACTTCAGGCATGTTGTGAATTGGAAACATAAAGCCGCTTAACATTACGCACGGCATCAAGATCAAAAAACTTGTCAACATTGCCTGTTGTTGGGTTGTTGAGCCTGCACTGATAATAAGGGCAAGACCCATATTACCGCATAGATAAACCCCTGCCAAAAGATAGAGAAGTAAAATACTCCCCTTTACATGCACCCCAAATACAATAAAAGCAACACAGAGCATTATGGTCATAGAGATATAGCCTGTAATCATGTAAGGAATTGTCTTCCCAAGAATAAACTCAATTCCCCTTATTGGTGTTACCATAACCTGCTCTATTGTCCCTATCTCTTTTTCTTTTACAATTCCTATACTTGTTAAAAGAAGGCTAAAAATAAAGAGCATTACAGCTATTAATGAAGGGACAAAGTAATATTTGCTCTCTTGGTTAGTATTAAACCAGGCACGGGTTATAGTTTCAATTTTTATAGGATTTTCAGTTATCCCTTTTCTATTGAGTCTCTCCATCATAATGTTGTTGCTGTAGCGACTGATAATTGTGTTAGCGTATCCAAGAACAATTGCCGTGCTGTTATTGTCTGTTCCATCTGTAATCATCTGCACTTTTGCAGTTCGTCCTGCTGCGATCTCCTCTGCAAATCCTGCTGGAATATGGATAACAGCCCTAACATCTGACTTATCTAAAACAGGAGATATTTCACTCATGGAGTTTAGATTTTGCGATATTGTGAAATATCCTCCAGCAGTAAAGTTACTTATTAAATCTCTTGACTTTGAAGTTTTGTCCATATCAAGAAGGGCTGTGCGGATATTCATAACATCTGTTGTCAACGCAAATGCCATGATCATCATCTGTATTACTGGAATGCCAAAGATCACGATTCTCATGCGAGGATCACGAAGCATCTGCAAAAACTCCTTTATAAGCATCTGTTTGATACGGTGAATCATTCTATTTGTACTCCAAAATTAGAAAAAGCTACCAAACTTTGTTGTATAAAAAGCTAAAGCGTTCATGGCTTAATTCTGCATTGATGGTTCAACATTCTCATTTACTGCAAGATAGGTCAGAAACTGCTCAATCTGTAGTAGTTCATGCACTTCTTCCATTATCTTTTTATTTTGATTTTGACGAATGCTTGACATATTTATAATTTATATAGTAAATAAAAGTTACTTATTAATGCTAATAAACTTTTTTATAAGTTGACCTGATAATAAAATATCGAGGCTATTCTTACCTGATATTAGGGTTTAAATCAACTTATCAGGTAAAATCGCACTGATAAATTGTGTTTTAAGGCGTTATCAATGCAGATGTGCACTGATAACATTAATTTTAAGGTATTATCAGGGCAAAAATACCTGATAATCAATGGTTATATTAAGCCTTCGGCAGGAGCTGAGATTTTTTGTTGAAGTAGTTTCTAAGAATAACACCGATTAAGAAAAACCGTTCTAATACCAGGATATTATGCTTGCTATAGAAGATAAGCCGATTTATTTTTTTCAACCTATATCATTCTTTCTTTCACAAAATTCAACTGCTCAATCGGGGGTAAAAATATAAACTTTCGACAATATTGTCGAGGCTTTGCTCTAAATGTCGAAAGAACGTATTAAATCATACCTATAAAATCCTTTAATATCAATTAGTTATCATCTTAAATTCAATGGCACGGTTTTTGATTATTATATTTAACGTAAAGTATATGATTGTTGTCTGAAGTAGTTTCAGATACTGGTCAATATATTCAAGAATATTGGTTTATTATCAAGTTGATAACTAAAAAACATTTAAACGGAAAGAGGTGTAAAATGAGAAAAAGTGCGGTTAGAAAGAATGTTGTAAGGGTTGTGGCATTGGGATTGATCTCTGTTGTGCTGTTTGCAGGTTCAGCCTTTGCAGGACGAGGCAATGGAATGGGCAGCAACGGTTTTGGAGCACCTCCGGAGGCAGCAGAAAACGGAGATGGAATTGGTGGAAGAGGTGCTGGTAATCCTCCAGAATCCAGCGGAATAGGTCAGATCATACTGACAGAAGGAACTCCATTTGAATACTCTGGAGTGGTTACTACAGCAGAAGCTGGTTTTAGAACACCTATGGTTATTACAACTGACGCTGGTGAAGAGATATCTGTAAGAATAGGTCCCCCGCAGTATTGGGAATCTCTTGGTATAGCCCGGCCCGTTGTGGGAGATTATGTTACTGTAACAGGATATGCTCTTACAATTAATGATGTTCTGATATATTTTGCTTCTACTGTAACAATAGGTGATGATACTGTAAATCTGCTTGACGATGAGGGCAGACCGCTCTGGAGCCGGCCTGAGGGTAGAGGCAACGGCAGAGCAGACAGCAGTGATGAAGATAGCAATTCTTAGATTGTACGGTACAATTATATTTCATTAATACCTTCATCAAATAAAGACGTTCCAGAAAGTTGGGAACGTCTTTATTTTTTTCTGATTTTGAGTATTATAAGGAGTCGTAACTGCTTCTTCCCCTTTGATAGGCTCATAAAGGGAGCTTATCGGCGAAAAAGATAAATTTTCAGAATTGTATGAGGTTATTATGAAGTCTTGTAATAGAAGTATTTGGTTAATTATAGTTTTATCTCTTTTTATCCTTGACTTCATAGCTGCAACACCATTTCGGGTGTCTGCCTCCGCTGTTTATGCAGCAGAGATAACTTTCAGCTCCTCTGCGGGCTATAGCTCAAACCCTGCTCTTGAACCTGATCGCCTTGATACAAAAATTAAAGACTCTCCATTTTCCACGCACACACTTTTATTAGAAGAGCGTTTTAAAATTGGCGAAAAGTTTGCAGTTGATTTTTCGCCGTCTATAACCTACCAAAATTTATGGGAACTTCCTGATAACCATCAAGTTAACGTTGGTTTATCGCTCTCTCCTGCTGCATCAAGATCACGATTTTCTCCTTACATTTTTGCCAATGCTCTGCTTTACAGAGATGATCTGGTTGAGCCGGATCAGAGGGACGAATTTACTTTAGGAGCAGGTGCAGAGATAATTCTTTCCGGCAGATATACTTTTGCATTTGAGAGTGCATGGCAGTGTATCAGCTATCTTAAAGATGCTCCTATTTTTTTTAGAGAAACGCAGAATTTTAATAACCTGCCAAATCCTAACACACTAACGTATGACGAATCTTTAAACATGATCTACAGTGCAAAAGATGATGTGAATATGATGCTGAAAACCCGTCTTGATATTTTTCTTTTACCAGCTCTTACTGCATCTGTAGGTTTAAATTATGACTATTTAGTCTCCTCTCTTGATGCTGAATCATTTTGGCAGATAACTCCTAATATTAAAGTTGTATGGGATTTTGCACAAAATTGGCAGTTTACGGCATTGACTCAAGTAGAGCGGAGAAACTATTTTGATATTGATAAGGTTCTCTGTAATGGTAATCAATCTGCCAATGCCAATGGTAATCAGCTTCAACAAAACGCATCTAATTATCAGAACATCACTATCGGCAGCGGTACAAATCCTCAACAAGAGATAAGAGAGATAAACTATACAGCCTCGCTTAATTTAAGAGCAGCTTACTTTTGGAATAATGTTGAGATTTTTACAGATTTTTTAGTTGAGCATGGCGAATATCCCCTAAACAGAGAGTCCTATAATCAAAAGGTGATACAATGCGGTTTTTCTTGGTCATTCTAACCATTATAAACATAGCTGCCGCTTTGTGCATCAATTCTTCTGCACACTCAGACGAGGAGAAAGAAGAGCTTTTTTTAGTTCGCATTATTGCTATTGATAATGAAAAAAAAATTATGTTTTTAGAGAACCTCAACAGCAGGGATATTATTGAAAATGGTTTTAATGAAGATAAGAATCTTATTTACAATTTTGAATCTATCTCTAAGGAACTCAGAGAGGGAGATTTAATAAGAATATGGGGTGCGATAGACAAAGGAGATAGTAATTTAAAAGCCCAATCTATAATTAAAGGGAAAATTTACCCGCCTTTGGGCAGAGCCGGCGGAAAAGATGATCCAACTGGTGTCCGCAGGCGTTTAAAACGGGGGATAAATTCTCGTCCGCCGCCATCAAGAGGAGGTGCGTCTGGTGGAAGATAAGAGACAGCGTCCATTATGGATTGCAAATGCTTTTGTTTTTCTTCTGCTGTTTGCTGCTGTGTGTGCCTATTTTTCGTGGCAGATTCATCTTGTAAAGAACTCATTTAGATTTCATGCAGAGCAGCATGCTGATGTTGTATCTAAAGTTGTAAGATTAAACGCATCTGCCTCAATTGAAGCAGAAAAATCTATTGAAAATATTTTGCAGAATCTGCTTGAAAATACAGCACGTTTTGTTGCCTATCTTGATATGGTTGAGCCTTTCAGCATAGAAGAGCTGACAGCTTTTACGCGTGAGAGCGGGCTTGCCGGAATAAGTATTATAAGAGAAGGTTATGCTTCTGTACATGCCCCTTCTGAAAAGTGGCTGCCGGACGATTTTTTTCGATCATCAAACTATTGTCCGTCTAAAGAGATAAAAAGTAATCTTACACATCTTGAGCATCTGCCCCAATACCAGCTATACCTGCTTGTTTGGAGAGAACCTGCTTATCCTGACTGCATTGTACTTGGTATCAACGATGATAAAATATCTGCAATTACAGAAAGTTTAAGTTTAAACAATATCATAAAAGCTGTTTCAACCGTACCCGGAATAAAGAGTGTAAATGTTGAAGGAGTTAAGATAGATGTTGATGTTGATTCAAGCGAGCTTAACAGCTCAATACAGCAGCTTACTCTCCACTTTTATCTGTTTGGCTTTTTTCTGATTACGGCTGGTATTATCCTGTCGTTTGTGCTTCACAGATATCAGACTGCTGCTATTAACCGGGTAAAAGAGTTTGAGCGGGAACTTGCAGCAGAGCGGGAAAACGCAACTTTGGGCAAATCTGCGGCTGCAATTGCACATGAGATAAGAAATCCTCTTAACTCGCTGAGTATGGGGCTTCAACGACTTGCTATTGAAAAGGGCTGTCCGTCAGAGCCTCATATAAAACTTATCAGCCAGATGTCAGAAGCTGTAAAGCGTGCAAACAGCAGCGTTACCGGACTTCTCAACTATGCCCGTCCCAGAGTCCCTAAAATTAAATCTGTCAGCCTTGAGGCACTTGTAGTTGATATTTTAAATCTATACCGCAGAATATGTTCAGAGCAGAAAATTGATATTACGCTTGATTTTAAATATCATGGGGAGATTAAAAGCGATCCTGAGCTTATGGGGCAGGTAATTGAAAATATAATCAAAAATAGTGTAGAGGCACAGATATACGGCGGATTTATCAGGATAAACACATACATTAATTTGGATAATAACTGTTTGATTTTAGCGTTTAAAAATGGAAACTGCCCGATTGAGCCTGAAAATGCCGATAAAATTTTTGAGCCGTATTTCACTACTCGTCCAGAAGGGACAGGACTTGGAATGGCAATTGTAAAAAATATCATAAAATCTCTTGATGGTGGAATAACGATTCAGATAACAGAGTCAAAAGAGATTTTAACAACCATCTGTCTGCCGATCAAATAAGAAGAGGTGATTTTAATGTTAATTCTGATTGTTGATGATGATCCAACTCAAAGAGATATGCTTCAGGGCTTTCTTGAAAATCAAGGCTACTCAGCTTTGACTGCTGCCAACGGTGAGGAAGCCTTGAAAATTTTTAAAGAAAAACCAGTTAATCTTGCACTTTTAGATAATCGTATGCCAAGAATGACCGGCGAAGAGCTGCTTGAACAGATGAAGCTCATAAATCCTCTTGTCAACGCAATTATGATAACAGCTTACGGCGATATCTCTACTGTAATTAAAACCATGAAACTTGGAGCAGTGGAGTTTTTAGAAAAACCAGTTGATTTGTCTCTTCTGCTTGAAAAGATTAAAGAGATAGAACTTAAAATTTTTCGTGATCAAGACGCTTTAGAGATTGAAAAAGATATCCAAACAAGGGAGCTTCCATTAAAGATAGTTGCTCAAAGCGATGCAATGAAAGAGGTTCTCTCTTTAGTGGCAAGAGTTGCCCAAAGCGACTGGCCTGTGCTGGTTTCAGGGGAGACTGGAACAGGAAAGGAGCTTATATCAAAACTTATCCACCTTACTGGCACAAGATATAATGAGCCGTTTGTTGATATAAACTGTGCTGCTATTCCTGATAATCTCTTTGAAAGCGAGCTGTTCGGGCATATAAAAGGGGCATTTACAGGTGCTGTTAATAACCGTAAAGGTGCATTTGAAATGGCAGATAAGGGCACTCTTTTTATGGACGAAATCGGAGAGATGCCTGTAAATCTCCAGCCTAAACTCTTAAGAACCATACAAGAGCAGAGAATCAGAAAGGTAGGGGCAGAGACAGATGTAAAGGTTGATGCAAGGCTTATTTCTGCAACTAACAGAGATTTGAAACTTATGGTTGAACGAGGAGAGTTTAGAGAAGATTTATATTATAGAATAAAGGTTCTTGAGATAACAATTCCTCCTCTAAGAGAGAGAAAGTTTGATATTCCGATACTTTTGAACTATTTCATAGAAAAATACAGCAAAAAGAGAGTCTCATTCTCTTCTGATGCGATCAACACCCTTATAAAATACCCTTTTCCCGGAAATGTCCGGGAGCTTGAGCATATTGTCCAAAGAACAGTAACTTTTGCAAGAACAACAGTGGTGCAGCCTTCTGACCTTCCTGACGAAGTAAGGCATCATCAAGTTGTAGGAAGCAGCGGAACTCTTGATGATAGGCTGATGGCAGTTGAAAATGAGATGATAAGAGCAGCTTTAGAAAAAACAGACTGGGTTCAGACAAAAGCTGCCCAAATTTTGGGGATAAGCGAGAGAGTTCTTAGATATAAAATGAAGAGAGCAGGTGTAGCAAAAACATAGGAAAATTATTACTGCCATATTATAGTTATTATAAAACAACTATGTTAAAAATGGCTGGATAATACTCACTTTCGTGTTTACTATTTTCGACTGAGGTCAGTTGACCCTAACTTGGGTTAATCTAAAATAGAAATGGTATTATAGAATAAGCTATATCAAATAATTTCAGCATCATCTTTACTGACCCATCCAATTTTATCTTTGGAAAAGTATATTTTAAGATAGCCTTCCTTTATCTCCTCTACTTTAACCTTTGTACCTGAATGGAGAATAAAAAGCTGGGTTGCATTTTCCCAATTGCCAGACCTTATAGGAGCCTCTTTTGATATAATTACAGCAAAGTGGTTTGAGTAGTCATTATAGTAAGTATAAAAAGATGCAGAACCTGCAATAATAAGTGCTGAGAAAAGAGCAACTCCAGCAGGAGTAAATATTTTTTTGTTACGAAATGCCCTTACTCCAGAATATGAAAAAAATATAAAAGAGAGTATGATTGCACTATATTGTACTGTTTGAGACGAAAAGTGTTCTGTCCAAAAAAATAGAATCTCTGAAATATCAATTTCACTTTCAACACCTTCACTTGAGTCAACAGCTCCTACTGTGCTTAATTCAACCTTATCTGTTACAAATCCCCTTGCATAATCAAGATTGAATCTTAAATCTGGATCAAGTGGAATCCCCTTTTTTGCCCGTTCATACCATAAAATAGCACGACCCACATCTCCAGCTTTAATATAGGCATTGCCAATATTGTAGTAGAGATAGGGATTTTTAATACAATCTCTATTTTTATACTGTAGATCAGCAATGGTTTCACTCTTATAACTTTCAACAGATTTGAGGTTATCATTTAAATTGCAGCCTTGGGTAAGTGCAGAAAATTTCTTGGCTGCATCTTCAAAATCACCATTGTGATAGGCTTTTATACCTTCAACAAAGGTTACTTCTGGTTTTAAATCTCCTGATTCATTCGCCCACACTTTTAAAGGATATGAAAAACAGAACAGAAAAGCAGAGATAAAGATAATTAAAACACAAAGAGTTTGAAAAAGTTTTTGCACCTTCTCAAATAGACTCTTTTCATAATCAGGCTTATTTTCTAACCTGCCATATCTTGCAGAGTCAATCTCATTCAAAATAGAATTAACCTCTTTTGCAATATCTACAGAGTAACCAGCATCAGTCAAAATTTGCACTATTTCATCTGCTGTAATAGCAGTAATGGCTGTTGAAGTAAGCGTAGAGGTAGCGTTAATCTCTTTACTTGATTTACCCGTAAAATCTATGAATTTTTCTGTAGAACCTTTTCTAAAGTTTTTAGATAAAACCAGACCAATCAAGGCATCATAGAGCAATTTGAGAAAATTTTCTCTATCCTCTTCTGATTTTCCGCTTGTTTTTGAATTTATCAGTTCTGTTTTAACACTTTTCGTTGTTAAAATATCTGCTGCTGATTTTAAGCTCATCTTTGCTTTTTTAACCATTACTTCTGATGCAGATATATCTTTTTTAGAGACTATAGTTGCTAATTTGAAAAGAAAAAAGAGAATAGGTGGCAGAAAAAGTAGAGAAAGAAACATTGAAAAGGAGAGGCTTTCTTTGTTTATAAGAATATCTGCATCCTCTTTTATTGATAAAATATCTTTTCCTGTAAACTCAACTTCTCTCTTCTTAACTACTTTTTTCTCATTTAACAGAGTTTGTTTTCCATTTTCATTATCAGAACCATTTAGATTGTTAATACCCTGTTTTAAACCATTCTCATTCTCTTGATATGTATCTTCTAAGCTACCAACTTCAACCTCAATAGGGTTTGTTGAGATAGTTTCATACTTACGGCTTAAGAGGTTAAAAAACGATATTTTAATTGGTTTAATAGTATATCTACCACCTTTTACAGGGACAATTGCCTTTTTAAAGACCTTTTTACCACTATAACCCTCATGACTAAGTTTAATAGTCTCCTCTGGAGTATCATCATAAACTTTAAACTCAGAAGGAATAAAGACAGATTGAACTTGTGCATCCATAATGTTTCCATCTCCTGAAATAGTGATTGTCAAAGTTGCAGAATCGCCTATTTTAAGTTTATTATTGTCAAGATTTGCCTCAATAGAGAATTTGCCTACAAGTCCTGAAAATGGAACACTGTCTGAAGTATTAACAGGATATTGGGGTAGTTTTTCAACATTAACTAAAACAGGGTCAGTTGAAAATTGGCGTGTTTCAGCTCTACCAAAAGAGAAGAGTCCATTAGAAAAAAATGGATCATCAAAAGGGTTGGGAAAAGCATTTCTTTTGTTTTGTCTTACAGCAACTTCACAGACTATAACTGCTGGCTCAATCTCAAGCTCTCCTTCTGTTTCGGGTATAAGGATATAGTTTACCTCAGAAACGTGATAAGCTCTTCCGTTAATCGTTTCTGTGTAGTTTTTTCTCTCCCCCGCCTCTTTTGCAGTAAATCCTTTAAAAGATGGGGGCTGAAGTGTGGCATTGGAGAACTTTATAGCACTATAAAACCTCAATTGATAAACAGCCTGTTGTCCGAAAAAAAGTGCTGTAGATGAGATACCTGACTCTACAAAAATATCTTTAGAGTCATTAGAAGTACTGTTTAGAGACTGTTTTGATACTTCAATAGTTATCTCTTGGGTTGTGTAAATTTTATTATCATGCTTAACCTTTAATGGAGGAATTTTCAACGTTCCTGCTCTCTTAGGAATCATGGTGTAAATGGCGGTTACAGATTTGGAATATTTGCCGTTTATAATTGAAATACTACTACTGCTGCTTTTCGAGACTATGGTAAAGTCAGTCAATTGTGCTGTATCAACCTCACCTTCACCATCTTCAAACACAACTGACATAACAACCGAATCATTGATTGATATTCTATCTCTATCAACCTCTGTTCTAACATTAAAGCAGAACCCTTTTGTTGGAATAAGCTCTAATAGTGATATGGTTACAATAAATAGAGATGCTAACCTTAATAACTTCCACAACTTTAATGATGAGTTGAAATTCATACCTTATATATCCTTAATCTTATACAAATATCTTCTACACTGTAATAAGGCAAAAGCGAGCCAAAGTAGAGGCTGGTGGCTGTGAATCTCTACGGTTTATTGGGTAAAACTCAATTTATGCCCTTCACAGTATAGTAATCTGTCAGTAGCTATAACGTTCATTTGTGTATCATAGTTTTAAATTTTACCAATCTTTCAAAACAGGCTGTTCTTTATATACAGGCATCATGGCACTGCCGGGTTTATCTTCAAGCCTATTTAGAAGGTGTTGGCGACTCTGCTGATTCTGCTTCTGGTTATCATATTGTTGGTTATTTTGTTTTTGCTCAGAAGACTCTCCAGATTGACCTTGCTCCTCTTTTTGTTGTTGCTTAGCTTTTTGCTCAGGAGATGGTTGTTGTTGCTGAGGTGAAGTCTCTTGCTCTTCTCTATTTTTAGGCTCTTGTTTATCTTGGCTCTGCCTCTTTTCATCATCGCTATTCTGACTGCTTTTATCGTTCCCATTTTCTTTGTTTGGTTGATCGCTTTTGTCTTGATTATCCCTATTTTGATTTTGACTATCTCTATTTTTATCTTCGTTGTTTTTATCTTGATCTTTGTTATCGTTTTTCTGCTGCTCCTTCTGCTTTTGTTGCTCTTCCATCTTTTTTTTCACAAACTCAAGATTCTCTTTTGCCTCTTTATAAAGCTGGGATGTCTGTGGAATCTGTTCAAACTCTTTAATAGCTCCTTGAAGGTCTCCGATTCGATATTTTGTATTCCCAAGATTGAAAATGCTCTTATCTCGCAGCAAATTATCCCTATTATCATTATTTTTACTGGCTTTTGAGGCAATCTCTTTTGCCCGTGTAAAATTATTCAAAGCAGATTCATAATCCTGTTTTTTGTACGCTGCACTGCCAATATTGAAATATAATTCAGGAAGTTCCGGACGTGCAAGCTGGGCATCAATGAAATTTTTCATAGACTCTTCGTATTTACCCTGCTCGTATGCCTCTATTCCTTTTTTAACACTTGCTGAACTGCCTGCATAAACTGCATTATCACTTAAAATGAGATTTTTAGAGATAAATAGGATGAATATAGAAGTAAATAGTATTGTTGTTTGTTTAGTTGTCTTCATATCTTATATTTTCTGTTCAAGTTTCAAATTTATAGATTAATAAGTGTTGTGCCAATTGTATTGTGACTTGCAGTAAATTGTCAACGATCTCTATCTGATTCTAATTAATTCGTAAGAGATAGAGGGGTTAGAATGTAACAAACTATGACTTAAAACAAAATCCAATGACTCCAGTCTCGTTAATCTTCATACAATTGATTTAAACTATACTCTACTTAATTGCAAATATCATGTTGCTATTATTGTGTCTGATAATAATAACGATTTTGTTATTATTATAATATTGAATAACAAAAATGTTATTATATTTTATTAGGAATATATAATATAGATTGATATCTAAATATTGTATCTATATTGCCAACCGCAGTTAATGTGAATTAATAATATTATTTCAATATATTATAATTTTTATTAAATTAAAATCATAATTTAAATAATGATGGAATTTTTATTGCATTAATATAAATCAATACATAAACTGTCAGATAAGTATCTATACTCTGAGGGTTTCATAAAACAATTATCATAACAGTAAAAAGGAACAGCTCATGCGAAAAATAGCAATTTACGGAAAAGGTGGTATCGGTAAATCGACAACAACCCAAAACACAGTAGCAGGACTTGCAGAAGCTGGTAAAAAGATCATGGTTGTAGGTTGTGATCCAAAAGCAGACTCTACCCGCCTTCTGCTTGGCGGACTTGCACAGAGAACAGTTTTAGACACTCTCAGGGAAGAGGGTGAAGATGTAATGCTCGATGACGTAAGAAAACTTGGTTTTGGTTCAACATTGTGTACTGAATCTGGTGGACCTGAACCTGGAGTTGGGTGCGCTGGTCGTGGAATTATAACATCTATAAATCTTTTGGAGCAGCTTGGTGCTTACGCTGAAGACGAAAATTTAGATTATGTTTTTTACGATGTTTTAGGCGATGTTGTGTGCGGAGGTTTTGCCATGCCTATCCGCGAAGGCAAGGCAGAAGAGATATATATAGTGGTGTCAGGTGAGATGATGGCAATGTATGCAGCCAACAACATCTGCAAAGGTATTGTTAAATTTGCCAATGCAGGAGGTGTAAGGTTAGGAGGACTTATTTGCAATAGCAGAAATGTTGATAACGAACGCCAGATGATTGAAGTGCTTGCCCAAAAACTTGGTACTCAGATGATTCACTTTGTTCCAAGAGATAATATGGTTCAGAGAGCTGAGATTAACAGAAAGACCGTTATTGAATATGCTCCTGAACATACTCAGGCTGACGAATATAGAACATTGGCAAAAAAGATAGATTTAAACGAAAAGTTTGTTATCCCGACACCGTTGGCTATGGACGAGCTTGAATCTCTTCTTATTCAATACGGGATTGCAGCATAATTTTAATTAGTTAACACAGAACAAACTACTTTAAAAAGGAACAATATCAATGAAAATAATGATTCGCTCTATAGTAAGACCAGATAAGGTAAACAACGTTATGGCAGCTTTGATGGAAGCTGGATTTCCAGCTGTAACACGAATGAATGTTGCAGGACGTGGCAAGCAGCGGGGAATAAGGATTGGAGAGATTACCTATGATGAGATCCCAAAGGAGATGCTAATTACAGTTGTAGATGCAAAAGATAAAGATTTTGTAATCAGCACTGTTATGAAATCAGCAAGAACAGGGGACAAAGGTGCTTTTGGAGATGGTAAGATATTTGTAAGTCCTGTTGAGGAGGTTTATACAATAAGTTCAGGCATTAAAGAGACGGGGGCAGATAGTTTAAGTGAGGTGGCAGCATGAAAGAGGTGATGGCAGTTATCAGAATGAACATGATCAACGCTACTAAAAAGGCTCTTATTAATGCTGGAGTCTCATCAATGACAGCAATGGAGGCACTTGGAAGGGGCAAAGGTCTTGTTGATGTCTCTCTTTTGAAAGGTGCAGAGCAGGGTTATGAGGAGGCAATTGCACAGTTAGGTTCAAGTCAGAGGCTGATACCTAAAAGAGTCATCTCAATTGTGGTGCCTGAAAAGTTGGTAAAAAAGACTGTAAAGACAATTATCGCTGCTAACAAGACAGGAAAATCAGGAGATGGAGTAGTGTGGGTACTTCCAGTAGCAGATGCAATAAGTGTAAGAACAGCAGAGAGCGGTAATTCTGTTTTAGACGATTTTTAACAAAAACAGATGGATAGTTTTCAATGAAAATCGCAAGACGTTCTTAAAGGCATTTTAATGATAAGTTCAAGACTATTTTTAACCTCAAGTGCACACATAAATATAGGAAATTGCAACCATGACTTATGAGATCAACAACACTGTTGAATATATTGATTCAAAAGAGGTGAAACAGGAGTTATTGGCAAAATATCCACCCAAAGTGGCTCGAAAAAGATCATCTCAGATCGCCATCAACACTAAAGATAGTAGTGGTAAGCACCCTGTTATGGGTGCAAATATCAGAACAATTCCCGGGATAATTACCCAGCGTGGTTGCAGTTATGCAGGATGTAAAGGCGTTATCCTTGGACCTACACGAGATATTGTAAATATAACTCACGGACCTATCGGGTGCGGTTTCTACAGTTGGCTGACTCGTAGGAATCAGACAAAGCCAATGTCTGAAACTGACCACAATTTTATGACCTACTGCTTTTCAACTGATATGCAGGATAAAGATATTGTGTTTGGAGGTGAAAAAAAACTCCGTGCTGCAATACAAGAGGCTTATGACAACTTTAAACCTAAGGCAATCAGCATCTTCTCTACCTGTCCTGTAGGGCTTATAGGAGACGATGTCCATGCCGTTGCCCGTGAAATGAAAGAGAAGCTCGGCATCAATGTTTTTGGTTTTAGTTGTGAAGGTTACAGAGGAGTAAGCCAGTCAGCAGGACACCATATTGCTAATAACGGTATTTTTCAGCATGTAGTTGGAAAAGATGACACTGTCAGGGAGTCAGAATACTCAATAAACCTTTTGGGTGAATACAACATAGGTGGTGATGGTTTTGAGATTGATAGAATTTTAAGTGAGTGTGGCATAAGTGTTGTTTCAACATTCAGTGGTAACTCCACTTATGACCAGTTTGCAAATTCTCATACAGCAGACTTAAATACTGTCATGTGTCACAGATCAATAAACTACGTGGCTGACATGATGGAGAAAAAGTATGGAATACCCTGGATAAAGATAAACTTTATCGGAGCAGAGGCAACAGCCAAATCGTTAAGAAAGATTGCCAAATATTTTGGTGATAAGAAGTTAATTGACCGTGTGGAAAAGGTTATAGCCAAAGAGATGCCTGAAATTATCGAGGCAAGAGAGAAGGCAAAGGCAAGATGCGAAGGAAAACTTGCAATGCTGTTTGTAGGTGGTTCTCGTGCCCATCACTATCAGGAGCTGTTTAAAGAGATAGGAATGCGTGTTGTCTCGGCAGGATATGAGTTTGCACACAGAGACGACTATGAAGGCAGGGATATTATTCCTGATATCAAGGTTGATGCTGACAGCAGAAATATTGAGGAGTTAGAGGTAGAGGCAGACACTGCAAGATATTCCCCCAGAAAAAGTGCTGAACAGATTGCAGCTCTTGAAGCAGAAGGCTTTAAGTTCAAAAATTATGACGGAATGATGAACGATATGGATAACGGAGCTTTAGTTATTGATGATGTCAGTCAATATGAAACAGAAAAACTTTTAGAGATTTACAAGCCAGATATCTACTGTGCAGGCATTAAAGAGAAGTATGTTATCCAGAAATCAGGTATTCCAATGAAACAGCTTCATAGTTACGACTCAGGCGGACCTTATGCAGGATTTAAAGGGGCTGTCAATTTTTACAAAGAGATAGACCGCATGGTGAACAGCAAAGTGTGGAAATATATAGATGCCCCGTGGCAGTCAAGCCCTGAACTTTCGGCAACTTATGTATGGGAATAGATACTTTTGCTCTATACTTATAAAAGATTAAAGATAGACCATGCGTAAGCATAAATAAAATTACTACATGTAAAACATGTAAATCTGTCAAACGATAAATAAAGAAACATGTAAATGACCGTCAAAAGATAAATATAAACAGGAGATTAAGAGACAATGCTGCTTAGACACACAAACAAGGAGATAAAACCAAGAACCGCTTTGACGGTAAATCCTGCAAAAACATGTCAGCCAATAGGTGCCATGTACGCATCTTTAGGGATTCACGGCTGTCTGCCCCACAGCCATGGCTCGCAGGGGTGCTGTGCTTATCACAGAAGCACGCTTACGCGTCATTACCGCGAGCCTGTTATGGCAGCCACAAGCTCTTTTACAGAAGGATCGTCAGTATTTGGAGGACAGGCAAACCTTATTCAGGCAATTGACACCATATTTACAACCTATGAGCCTGATCTGATTGCGGTTCATACAACGTGTCTATCTGAAACTATTGGTGATGATGTTTCACAGATTGCAACCAAGGCACTTAATGACGGCAAGATTCCAAAGGGGAAAAGGGTAATTCATGCAAGTACGCCAAGCTATGTAGGCTCTCATGTAACAGGATTTGCCAATATGACCAAATCAATGGCAAGCCAAATTGCAGAGTCAACAGGAAAAAAGAACGGAAAGTACAATATCATTCCGGGATATGTAGAGCCTTCAGATATGAGTGAGATCAAGCGTTTAGTAAAAGAGATGGGCATTAATTCAATTATGTTTCCAGATACCTCAAATGTACTAAACACTCCTCAGACAGGAAAATTTAAGATGTATCCTCAAGGCGGCGTAACCATAGAAGAGCTTAAAAGCATCGGAGACAGCTTAGGCACAATTGCCTTAGGACCAATGGCTTCTGCTTTAGCAGCCCGTGCACTTGACAGCCAGTTTAAGGTTCCATGCCAAGTTCTTGACCTTCCTATTGGTCTTGGTGCTACTGACAGGTTTATAGATGTTCTCAGAAAGGTTGCAGGCGTTAATGTTCCTGCATCTATCAACCTTGAGAGAGGACAGATGGTCGATGTTATCACTGATATGAACCAATATTTCTACGGAAAGCGTGTTGCTTTAGCAGGCGATCCTGATCATCTGATCCCTTTGGTGGAATTTTTAGTCGCTTTAGATATGCACCCTGTGCACATTATTACTGGAACTCCGGGCAAAGCGTTTGAAACTAAAATAATTGAACTTACAGCAGATGTTCCTTGTAAGGTAAATGTGATGGCAGCAGGAGATATGTATATGCTCCATCAGTGGATTAAAAACGATCCAGTTGATCTGCTTATAGCTAACACCTACGGCAAATATATTGCCCGAGATGATGATATTCCTTTTGTACGCATGGGTTTTCCGATTTTAGATAGAATCGGGCATAGCTATTTTCCGATTGTTGGATACAAAGGTGCAATCAGACTTATGGAAAAAATTCTAAATGCACTTATGGACAGACTGGATAGAGATGCTCCAGAAGAGAGTTTTGAGCTGGTAATGTAACTTGTTTGCAAAAGTTTTAAAATGGAAGTGTTTAAACAAGATTTTCAACGGATTGGTAAAAAATACAATAAATTTAAATAGTTAAAGAGACTATCATGGAATCTATATCAGTTCTAAAATCAAGAGAGAGGCAGATATTTCGTAAAGGTATCGATAATTTTGATATCAAATGCGAAACTAAAAGCATTGCCGGCTCAGTAAGTCAAAGAGCGTGTGTATTCTGTGGCTCGCGGGTGGTTCTCTATCCAATTGCAGATGCACTGCATCTTATTCACGGACCTATCGGGTGTGCTGCCTATACATGGGATATAAGAGGTGCTCTCTCATCTGGACCTGAGCTGCACAGAATGAGTTTCTCAACTGATCTTTCAGAGACAGATACCATCTACGGCGGAGAAAAAAAGTTAGAACAGGCTCTGTTAGAACTGATTGATCTATATTCTCCAAATGCAGCGTTTGTCTATTCCACATGTATTGTAGGAATAATTGGTGATGATGTTGAGGCAGTATGTAAACGTGTATCAAAAAATAAGAATATACCCGTGCTGCCAGTACACTCTGCTGGATTTAAAGGCACTAAAAAAGATGGATACAAGGCAGCGTGTGAAGCTCTGTTCAAACTAATCGGCACAAATGAGCATACTCCTGTATCTGCCCAAAGTATCAATATTTTAGGCGAATTCAATATCGGCGGAGAGGCTTGGATAATCCGAGAGTACTACAAATCTATGGGTGTTCAGGTGGTCTCTATAATGACAGGAGATGGAAGAGTTGATGAGATAGGTGCTGCACACAGGGCATCATTAAATGTTGTGCAGTGTTCTGGATCAATGACCCATCTTGCTGCGATGATGAAAGAGAAATACAAAATACCGTTTATACGAGTCTCCTACTTTGGCATTGAGGATATGGCTGATGCTCTTTACGATGTTGCTAAATTTTTCGGCAATGTTCCTCAAATAATGAGACAGACAGAGAGATTGGTAAGAGACGAGATAAAGGCGGTTATGCCTGAACTTGTCAGAATTAAAAACGACTTAAACGGCAAAAAAGCAGCCATTTATGTTGGCGGTGCGTTCAAGGCTTTTTCGCTTATAAAGGCATTAAAGCATCTTGGAATGACAGTTGTTCTTGCAGGTTCGCAGACAGGTACAAAAGAGGATTATCTTATGCTCAAAGAGATGTGTGATGAAGGAACCGTGATTTTAGACGATGCCAATCCGTTAGAGCTTGCAAAATACTGTATTGAAAAAGATGCTGATCTGTTTATCGGCGGAGTTAAAGAGCGTCCCATTGCTTACAAGTTAGGAATCGGCTTTTGTGACCATAACCATGAACGCAAGATTCCTCTTGCAGGTTTTATAGGGATGAAAAATTTTGCAAAAGAGGTGCATGAGACTGTTATGAGTCCGGTTTGGGAGCTTGTTCCAAGACGAATGAAACAAGAGGCAGCAGGAGCAAAAGGGAGGAGCAGTTGATGAAAAGTGCATTAGTTATTGAAAGGTCATTACCTCACAACTACACAGCAACTCAGAATGCCTGTAAGCTCTGTACTCCTTTGGGTGCTGCTTTAGCCTTTCAGGGGATTGAAGGGTGTGTTCCTCTGCTTCATGGTTCACAGGGGTGTTCAACATATATGAGGCGTTATCTGATCAGCCACTTTAAAGAGCCTGTCGATATTGCATCTTCAAACTTTACCGAAGAGACAGCTATTTTTGGAGGCGGTGCAAACTTAAAATTGGCAGTTGAAAATATAACACGCCAATATTCACCGTCTGTGATCGGAATTGCCACAACCTGCTTAAGCGAAACAATAGGCGATGATGTCCCCATGCTTATTGACAGCATGAAAAATGCAGAGGGCGTTCCTGAGCTTGTCCATGTTTCAACAGCAAGCTACACAGGAACTCATATAGATGGATTTCATCAAGCTGTGAAGGCAGTGGTTGATAAGTTTAATCCTGAGTCTCTCATACCTTGTACAAAACAGACAATATCAAATGGAGATTGTGCAGCATCTGATGGAGATAAGATATCTTTGAACTGTTTTCCGGGTATGCTCTCTAATGAAGATATTCGCCACCTTAAGGAGATATTTTCTGCAATGTCCATCAACGCTGTTATTCTGCCTGACTATTGTGAGCGTCTTGATGGAGAACCTTGGCTTGAGTATCAGTTTATCCAGAAAGGGGGGACTAAAGTGTCAGCAATCCGAACCATGCACAACTCTGCTGGAAGTATAGAGTTGGGAAGGATACTTGCTGCAAAACAGAACTCAAAACAGAGTGCGGGGCAGCTTTTATTTGATAGATTTGCTGTTCCATATATGGGAGTTGGGTTTCCAATAGGCGTTAAAGAGACAGATCGTTTTTTTGATGCTCTTGAAAAACTTACAGGCAGGGCTGTACCAGATGCTTTTATGAGCGAAAGGGGCAGACTCATAGACTCATACATTGACTGCAATAAATATCTGTCAGGCAAGAGAGCTGTGGTTTACGGCGAAGAGGATTTAGTTGTAGGAGCTGCATCATTTTTAAGTGAAATCGGAGTTGTGCCTGTCCTGTGTGCATCTGGCGGAAAGAGCGGCTCGCTGCAATCAGTTATGGAGACGGTTTTGCCATCTGCACTTTTCAAGCAAATTAGAGTCCGAGATGGGGTTGATTTTATGGAGATCGAACATGAGGCAAGAGAGTGCTCTCCTGATTTTCTGATTGGTTCAAGCAAGGGTTACGCAACTTCAAGAAGGCTTAAGATACCTCTTGTCAGAGTTGGATTTCCTATCCATGACAGAGTTGGAGGATCAAGAATACTGCATATCGGATATCGCGGGGCACAGAGGCTTATTGATCAGATAGTCAATACTTTACTTGAAAGACGCCAGGAGAGATCAGATATCGGCTATTCTTATATGTAATTTTTTAGATAGTCATCTGTTTGAATGATTTTTTATTATTATCAATTTTATGAATCAGGATAGACTTGATTTTGGATATCCTGATTCAGATTTGTCGGTTAGCAATTTAAGTTGTTAATCTGCTTATGAGGTATCTGTATGAATATTGAAAATCACCCCTGTTTTAATCCCGGGGCATGTCGCTCTTACGGCAGAGTTCATCTTCCTGTAGCACCACGCTGCAATATTCAGTGTAATTTTTGCAACCGCAAATTTGACTGCGTAAATGAAAGCAGACCAGGTGTAACGAGCGGGATTTTGACACCACTTCAGGCAATGGACTATCTTGATAAGGTATTTGAAAAAAAGGGGAATATTTCGGTTGTTGGAATAGCAGGACCAGGAGACCCGTTTGCCAATGCAGATGAGACCCTTAAAACTCTTGAACTGACACGTCAGAAATATCCAGATGTTCTGCTTTGCATTGCAACCAATGGGCTTAATCTCGCTCCGTGGTTAGATGATATTAAAAATATCGGAGTAAGCCATATAAGCATTACTGTAAATGCGGTAGATCCTGAAATCGGAGCAAAGGTTTACTCATGGGTTCGTTATGGGAAAAAACTTCTTGGAGCTGAAAAAGGGGCCGAAATCTTGTTAGAGAGGCAGATTGAGGCAATTAAAGGCTTAAAGGAGCGTAATATTATCGTAAAAGTCAATACTATTGTTCTGCCCGGCATAAACGACCACCATGTTGAAGAGATAGCAGCCAAAATGGGCAGTATGGGAGTCGATATTCTCAACTGCATGCCGTACTATCCAAATGAGGGTTCAAATTTGGCACATCTTCCAGAACCTTCAAAAGAGGAGATTGGAGCTATCAGGACAAAAGCTGTGAAGTATATTCCGCAGATGCTTCATTGCAAACGGTGTC
Source organism: uncultured Desulfobacterales bacterium (assembly GCA_964425195.1). Classification (GTDB taxonomy): domain Bacteria; phylum Desulfobacterota; class Desulfobacteria; order Desulfobacterales; family Desulfobacteraceae; genus Desulfamplus. Next base: position 2,857 of record CAYRLG010000001.1, on the reverse strand, counting down.
GTGCTGATGCTGTCGGTCTTCTTGATGAGCCTGAAGATATAACTCTTATGAATCAATTAAGAGAGTGTGCATCAAAGCCTGAATTAGCAACGATATCGCCCATTCCTTTTAAAAGAGAAGATTCAACGCCTTTGTGGATAGAAAAGATGAGCGTTGATCAGAATGTAATACCGTTGCGGATAGAAAGTGAAGGGATTGAAGGGATTGATCAGAAGATTCTGCCCCTAATAAGACCAAAATCAGATAAAACAGGATATGTTGCCGCAGCATCACGAGAAGGGGTTTTAGTAAATCAGCATCTTGGGGAGGCTCGCTATCTGTATATCTATGATGCAGCAAATGGAGAACCAAAATTTATAGAGAAAAGAAAAACTCCTGATCCAGGAGGAGTGGAACTTAGATGGCTTGATATGGCAGAACTGATTTCCGATTGCAGCACGCTTTTAGTGAGCGGAATCGGTTCAAATCCAAGAAAAATTCTTTATAGCAAGGGGTTGGAGATATTAGTAGTCAATGGATTGATAGAAGATATTGTTCCTCGTATTGCTAATGGTTCATCTATAAATCATCTATTAAAACGTGAAAGAACAGAATGCCGCATGAGCTGTTCTGGTACAGGAACGGGCTGCATGTAAAGGAGATATAAAAAAAATGGGCGTACCCAAACATCATATTTTAGTTTGTGCCAGCTTTAGACCTTCTGGCGAACTTAAAGGAAAATGCCATAAAAAAGGTTCTGTGGATTTTCTGCCATATTTGGAAAATGAGATTATTGACAGGGGGCTTTTAGATGTAATTGTGTCAAGTACCTGCTGCCTTAAGATGTGTGATCAAGGTCCTGTCATGGTTGTATATCCTCAAAACACATGGTACGGCGGAGTTGAGAGTGAGGATATTATTGATGAAATCCTTGATTCGTTAGAAGCAGGAAGTGTTGCAGAACAATATCTTCTGTACAAAGATGGATGACAATCTGACTATCATTGCGATAAGTTGTTCGCAGGAATTTTAATGCTTTAAAATGGACAAGTTGTAAATAGAGCAAATTAGAAGAGATGTAGATATGAACAACGGCATGTTAAAACAGATAAAACTCATGGATAGCACTTTGCGAGATGGTGCTCAAGCTCCCGGTGTTGTGTTTGGGATAAAAGAGCGTAAAGCTATAGCCATAGCACTTGCCCAAGCCGGTGTTGATGAGATAGAGGCTGGAATCCCTGCAATGGGTGCAGATGCTCAAAAGGCTGTCCATGAGATTGCATGTATGAACCTGCCCTGTGATCTCATCTCTTGGTGCAGGGCAAAACAGAGCGACATTGAGGCAGCGGCTAAAACCGGCACTAACGGAGTCTCCATAAGTTTCCCCACATCCTCTATTCTTCTAAATACCTTTGGAAAAGATGAAGAGTGGGTAATGGAGACTCTTTTAAAGATGGTATCACTTGCGGGCAGATATTTTGACAAAATATATGTTGGTGCACAGGATGCCACACGAACAAACCCGCAATTTCTTGAAAATTTTGCTGTTCGTTGTGAAGAATTAAGGGTTGACCGCCTCCGCCTTGCTGATACAGTTGGCGTTGCCCGCCCATTTTTCGCGGCTGATCTTATAAAAAAGATCAAAATGGCTGCCCCTAAACTTGCCCTTGAGTTTCATGCTCATAACGATTTGGGAATGGCAACCGCCAATGCCGTATGTGCTGCTGAAGCTGGTGCAGATGCCTTAAGCGTTACAGTAAATGGGCTTGGTGAACGGGCTGGTAACGCCCCTTTAGAAGAGGTAGCTGTAGCTCTTTTTGGAGTGGGTTCTGAATCATTTGAAAATAGCAGGATTCGTCTTGACCATCTTGAAAGATTGTGCCGCTTAGTCTCTGATGCTTCGGGACGATCAATTCATGCAAATAAACCAATAACTGGTTCTGATGTGTTCAGGCATGAGTCAGGTATCCACTGCATGGGAATGGTGAAGAATCCACTCTCCTATCAGCCATTTCACCCATCAGTGGTTGGTTCAAGCAATGTCTCATTTGGAATAGGAGAGCAGTCTGGAAGCACAATTCTCCGCCACCTTTTATCAGGGTCTGGTATTAATGTAAGCCGTAAAGATTCATTGATTTTGCTTGATCATGTCCGTAGTGCAGCATTGGAAAAAAAGTCATCTTTATCAATAGATGAACTCGTTGGTCTCTATTTTCAGAAGGTTGCGTGATTGTTGTATAAACATTATCATTCACTGCAAGATGAGTCAAAAATGCTCAATTTTTACTTCTCCTCCATTCAAATCTTCTCTTGATTTCATTTTGTGAAACTGAATATACCTTTTAATCCAATCACAATATGAACGTTCTGTATGAATTGAGTAATGGTTGATACGCATGACATCATGAATTTCATCCATTATTTTTTTGTTTTGATTTGTTGACATATTTAGATTTTATATGATACGTGAAAGTTACTTATCAATGTTAATAAACTTTTTTATAAATTGACTTGATAATAAATTATCAAGGTTATTTTTACCTGATATTAGTGCTAAAATCAACTTATCAGGTAAAATTGCATTGATAATTGGTGTTTTAGGGGGTTATCAATGCAAATCTGCACTGATAACATTAATTTTAAGGTATTATCAGGGCAAAGTTACCTGATAATAAATGGTTGTGCGTAAGAATAAAACAAAAGCTGCGTATACCTTTCCGCAGAATCAGTGGCTTCAACAAAAGGATGTTTCAATGCTTCAGCAGAAAATGATCGAACGCTTCAAGGAAGCTTGCCATGAGGATGCACGAATAATCGCGGCGCTGATGTTCGGCTCATTTGCTATCGGAGAGGGTGACGAGTTCTCTGATATCGAATT